>SOJX01000028.1 GCA_004376375.1 Planctomycetota bacterium | reverse complement strand
AGGTTTGCAGGTTTGCAGGTTTGCAGGTTTGCAGGTTTGCAGGTTTGCAGGTTTGCAGGTTTGTAGGTTCTTTCTTACCTACCCACCTAATTACCTACCCACCTACGAACCTGATTAGGGACCGGGAGTGCCGTCCGAATGGAAAAAACGGAAAAGACAGACGAGGAAATCAAACAACTGCTCGCGCAGGGCAAGAAGCGCGGCTATGTAACCTACGACGAGATTAACCGCATTGTCCCCGACGATGCCTCGTCGCAGCATAAAATCGACGCCATATTGAGCGCTCTTGAAGAACAGGACATCGATCTCGTCGACGAAACCGACCTTCAGACCGACAAGGATAAACCTGCGAAAAAAGCCGCGAAGGTCGCGAAAAAAACCGCTGCAAAAGCACCGGCAAAGACCGCAGCCATTGGGGCCAGCCTCCCCTCGGAAAAAATTGACGACCCCGTAAGAATGTACCTCACCCAGATGGGCGAAATCCCGCTCCTCACGCGCGAGGAAGAGCTGATGCTCGCAAAGAAAATCGAGCTCACCCGCAAGCGCTTCAGAAAGAAAGTGCTGGAAAACGAATACTGCCTTGAAGAGGCAATACAGATACTCGAGGACGTCAAGGAAGGAGAGCTCGCCTTCGACAGGACGCTGCGGATAAGCTCTGCCGAAGACGTCGGCAAAATAGAAATATCGAACCGCCTGCCCGAAAACCTCGAAACCCTGAAGAAAATCCTCGAGGCGAACCGCAAAAACTACCGCAAGATGATCCTGAAAAAAACCTCCAAGACCGAGAAGGCCCGCCTTGCAAAACGCATCAAGAACAGGCGGAAGAAAGCGGCCATCCTCGTCGAGGAACTGAACCTTCAGACGAAAAAAATCCGCCCCATGAAGGACCGCCTCAGGGCCATCTCGGACGAGGTTCACGAGTCGTTTTCCAGGCTCGAGCGCCTCAAGGGCAAGGGCAACGAGAAAAAACGCCGCGAGATGACGAGGCAGCTCAAAGACTACGAATTCATGACTATGGAACAGCCGGAGCGCCTGAGGCGCAGAATCGGCGTCATCGAGGAGCGCTACGGCGAATACGAGCAGGCAAAGCGCAAGCTCTCGAGCGGCAACCTGCGCCTTGTCGTCTCAATCGCAAAGAAATACCGCAACCGCGGCCTGTCCTTCCTCGACCTCATCCAGGAAGGCAACACCGGCCTCTTGAAGGCTGTTGAGAAATACGAATACCGCCGCGGTTACAAGTTCTCGACATACGCCACCTGGTGGATACGCCAGGCGATAACCCGCTCCATCGCCGACCAGGCCCGGACAATACGCATACCGGTCCATATGATAGAGACGATGTCGAAACTCAGGAACGTCTCAAAGCGCCTCGTGCAGAAAATGGGGCGCGAGCCCACGGTCGAGGAAATCGCGACCGAAGTCGGAATCTCCGCGGACGAGACCCGCCGCGTGATGAAAATCGCCAAGCACCCGATTTCGCTCGACCGCCCCATCGGCGAATCCGACGACGGGTTCTTCGGCGACTTCATCGAGGACGAGTCGGCCGAGAGCCCCGTCCACGCGGCAAGCCACGAGATGCTCAAGGACAAGCTCGAGGCCGTGCTCGAGACGCTGACGTTCCGCGAAAAAGAGATTATCAAGCTCCGCTACGGCATAGGCGACGGGTACACGTACACGCTCGAGGAGGTCGGCCGCATCTTCAAGGTCACCCGCGAGCGCGTCCGCCAGATCGAGGCCAAAGCGGTCCGCAAGCTCCAGCACCCGGTACGAAGCCGGATGCTGGAGGGATTTCTGGAGACGCTGCCGAATCGGTAGCAGGTCCGGGTGCGCTGCTTGCGCCGGCCCTGCCCGGCGCGGCAGGGCTACCCACTCGATAAAATACATCAAGCGGGAGAGCGAGGCAGCCAATGAAACTTGACCCCAATATTCTGCGGGAACTCAGCAAAAAGGACCTTGCGCTTCAGGAACTCAGGGCCATCAGGGAAGAAATCCCCAAGAAAAAGCGCGACCGCGAGTTGATTATCGAAAACCTCAAGGAAAAGTTCATTGAGCAGGAAGAGTCCCTGAAGGAAAAACAGAAGGCAAGCGACTCGAGCGACCTCGACCTCAAAGACTTCGAGGAGCGTATAAACAAGCTCCTGATACAGCGCAACCTGGCCAAATCCAACCCCGAGATGGCCGCCTTCAACCACCAGATCGCGCTCCTCAACGAAAAAAAATCCACGCTCGAAACCAGCATCCTGATGGGGATGGAGCAGGTCGACAAGCAACTCGCGGAAATCAATGAAACGAGCAACCAGGTCTTAAAGGCTGAAGAGGATTTCATCGCTTTCTCAGAGGAGGTGGACGGAGAATACGAGAAAGCCACCCGGCAACTCGAGGCTGAGGAAAAGGCCTGCGCCGATCTTCTTGAAAGCATCGACTCCGACATCGTGAAACAGTATCAGCGTATTCTCAAACACACGGGCGACACCGCAATCGCGGAGGTTGAGGGCAATATCTGCCTCGGGTGCGGCATGGGAGTTCGCGCGCAGACCCTGAACGAACTGCTGGCCTGCAACGACGTCGTTATCTGTCAGACCTGCCAGCGCATCCTGATACTGTCAGAAGAAGAAGCCGCTAAATACTGTTAGTTGTTAGCTGCGCCGTTTGCAGCGCGTGTATTATAAATTGGTGTTTTTCCGTCAGGGATTATTGCATATCAATGTACTTTCCTATATAATACTAACGACTAACGACTAATTTCCCGGTGAACCGGGCGGCCGCGCTACGGGCATCTTCGGATGCCCTTAGTGAGGAAAGTCCGGACTCCACAGGGCTGGGCGGTTGGTAACGCCAACCCGGGGCGACCCGAGGGAAAGTGCCACAGAGAACAGACCGCCGATGACCCGCTTCGGCGGGCACAGGCAAGGGTGAAACGGTGCGGTAAGAGCGCACCGCGCCCGTGGTGACACGGGCGGCACGGCAAACCCCGCCCGGAGCAAGGCCAAATAAGCAGGGAGCGCCGGCCCGGCGCACTCGACCTGCGGGTAGGCCGCAAAGAGCGGCGCGGCGACGCGCCGACAAGATTAATGGCCGCCGCCGCGCGGAAGCGCGGCACAGAATCCGGCTTACAGGTTCACCGTTTGATGAGCGGAGGGTTGGGCGAAAGCCCGCCCTCCGCGCCTTTTATACACGGTCGCCTGGTCCTCTGGTCATTCGGTCATCTAGTCAATAAATAAAAGACCAATTGGCCAAGAGACCTGCCCAAAAACCGTTGTTTTTTGGCGTAAATATTACTTGACTCGAAAACGCAATTGTGCTAAATTACTGATCGAAGCGCATTCCTCCACCGTATCAATTCCTGCATTTTAACCACGTGAGATTATTTAAGTCCGAAACGCCATCAAGCTGACTCTGTAAATCTTATCGTAGTTCCGTTACGACCCGGCCGAAGAAAGGTTGTACCCATGAGTCTCTCACGTTATACAAATATCTACTGTATAGCCGTATTATTTTTTGCATGCCTCCCCTTACTTCTGGGCGGCGGATGCGAAAAAAAGAAAAGACCGCTTGTGTTTCTGCCCGGCAACGAGCCCGAACCTGAAGGTCCGGTTGAATGGCGCGTTATCATAGACACACTCGATGGCGCCCAATCCGGTGATGTCCCC
This sequence comes from Planctomycetota bacterium, assembly GCA_004376375.1. Lineage (GTDB taxonomy): Bacteria > Planctomycetota > E44-bin39 > E44-bin39 > E44-bin39 > E44-bin39. The sequence goes on along the minus strand of SOJX01000028.1, from coordinate 19,771 downwards.
ATTACCTTCACACTGTACGGCGAACCGGACCTGGAATACCGGGCCGTTGTCGATTTCTCAAACAGCGGCGGGCTCGACTATCAGAATGCAACGCAGGCGGGAGGCGACAGTCTCGACCGGATGGGAGCCTCCGCAAACGGTGAAGAGTACGCGTTCGTGTGGGATTCGGGATACGATCTGGACGCCGGCAATCATTCCGTTATTATCCGCCTGAGTATCTATGAAGACACTCTCGGCGAACTGCAGGGCCAGACAAATACTTTCCCGGTAAACAACGTGGCAGCGGGCAAGAAGTGGACAGTGATGGTTTACATGGCCGCCGACAACGACCTTGACGGGCTGGCATTGCAGGACGTCGACAGCATGGAGAGAACCGGCTCTACCGAAAACGTCAACATCGTGGTCCAGGTCGACCCTTATGGCACGTACTGGCCTCATACGACCGCCAAGCGCTACTACATCACACATGACATCTGGGATACGACTATAAACTCGCAGGAGATCAGCGACCTGGGAGAGGTGAATATGGGCTCGCCCGATACTCTGCGCGATTTCATCGAGTGGGGCGTCACCTCTTACCCGGCCGAGCGATACTGCCTGGTGCTCTGGGACCACGGAGCCGGCTGGCACGGCGGGCTCTACAATTATAACCCGTCCGCAACCGATACTACACTAACGTTTATAAACCTGACTGACATGGCGCAAGGGATTGAAGACGGGCTGGCCGCGGCTGCGCTCGACCGGTTCGACCTTCTTTACTGCGATATGTGCTCCATGAGCGCGATCGAGGTCTGCTGTGAACTGGCGCCATACGCGCGGTACTTTACCGGTTCCGCTGAAGTAGCCTGGGGCGGGATGATGAACTACGAAACTCTCCTCGGCCAACTGGCGGGACGCGCCCTCATGGGCCCCCGGAAGCTCGGGGAAATGATATGCGACAGCTACGTGGAAAACTGCGAGCTGCTCCTCCCCGCCAGTATGATTTTTGCCCCGGTCGGCCACAGCGTAACCGACTTTTCAAAGATGGGCAACCTCAAGGACGCCTTCGGTCAATTCGTTCAGTCGCTGGGCCCAAACCCGGTCGGCCAGTGGATGGACATTTACCAGGCGGCTTACGCAGCCCTGCGCTATCAGGACCTGTACGGATACGGCTATTACACGGGCTATATTGACCTCGGGGACTTTGCAGATATTTTTTCATTCCTCGCCTCAGACCCTTTGACGGCTGCAAATGCATCCGCGCTCAGGGCCGCGGTGGACGAGGCCGTCGTCTACAGCCGCAAAAACAACCTTATGACCTACACGACCGGGATGTCGATTTTCATGCCCGACGAAGTAAACGCATACTACGAGGACCTGGCCGAGTACTCGGGCCTTACTTTCGGCGTCGAAACCGGCTGGTCGACCCTTGCGCCCGCCTTTGCCGCCATCGCCGAGACCTACCAGGATGAAGTCAGCATACACGACGTGGCCCTGTCAAGCGGACTGCTGGACAACGATTCGCAGACCATCACCTGCACGGGCATGCTTGACGCCTTTTCACCTTCCGAGGTCGGTTTTATGGTTACAGGGTCGGAATTTATCGACCCGCCTTGGGAGGAAGTCGAAGTTATCTTTTACAAGAAACAGAAAAATACAATTCTGATGCCGGGTGGACGCGAACTGAACATATGGGAGCTCGAAGATAACGATCTCTCCGAGGACTGGGACGGGACGGCCCTTCTCCTTTCAAACGGCAGCAACACCGTGAATATGGGGCTCGACGAATATGAAGACCCCGATACGGGCGCGACGCTCTACACAGGGTCGGCCGACGTCTATTTTGCCAACGGAGGCTACCTCGACCGGGCAGACATCACGTTTGACGGCAGTACTAGTCAGATCGTCGAATGCCTCTATTTCGACTGGGATATTTGGGAGTATGTAAATTATAACCTCCAACCCGGCGACAGGCTGGAGCCGTATATCACCATTTATGAAATCGGAGAGTACAGCTGGGGCTTTTATTCCATACTCGGCACATCGGACATCACGGTAGGCGCCGGCAGTATTACTCTCGAAAACCTGCCCGTGCCCAACGGCGATTACTTCGTCGGATTCCAGGCAACGGGGCGCACGGGTACGTATAATTTCAACTACGAAAATCTTAGGATACAACGGTAGTCAGCAGACGCGCTTTCGCGGTGCACGGGGACATGAATCGTACTTTGCATAGCGCAATTACTTCTTGCCCCCGGGGGAAGAATCTGGTTACTTTTTCTTCTTCTTCTTCATTTCACTCGGAATCATGTAAACACGAATCTGGTCGTTGTTGTTCCAGGTGTATATGTATTTGCCGTCGATGTCGAGAGTCATCTTTTCCTTATCGCTGTAGGGAAGTGAAACACTGTAAATCGTTTTTGGGTTTTCCTTATCAGTAAAATCTATCACGTACAGCTTCTTATCTTTGGTGCCGGCGATAACGAACGAATCCCGGGCCAGAATCGAATCAAATTCGCTTTCGACTTCAATTTTCCCCTTTGGCTCCGGTTTTGCAGGATCTGAAACGTCAATGCACTGAAGGTAAAGCTTCCTCTCGTCTTTTTCTCTCTTCCAGAAATATATGTACGCATAATCTCCGCTCACATAGGGCCCGTACACAGAGCCGGCCTCGAGTTTGCATTCGCCTTTCGATTTCTTAGCAGTAATTTTTGACAGGTTGTAGATTATCAGGTTTTTGCGATCCCTGACAAACCTGACCAGATACAGCAAATTCTTTTGAATACAGTAGCCGTTCGGCTTCCTTTCGAGAAACGTGATTTCTTTTGCACCACTCGCGCTTGAAACATTATAAACGGAAAGCCCCTTGTCGGTCACGGCAATCAACCATCTGCCGCTCAATTTGAAGCTCGACAGTTTTTCAATCTTGATTTCTTTTATAAGACGGGGCTTCTTCGCGGATTTCACGTCAAATATCTTCACCCCGTTATCAGAATCAATATAAACCCGGGAATTACCAAAATGTATCCAGCCGTCGGTAAACCTCATAACAACGCCGCCCGTCTCAGGGGCCTTGACCTTCCCGGTGAGGACGAGCTTTTTCTTGGCAACCTTTATCACCCAGAAATTCTCTTTATCGTCGGAAGCGTAAATATATGACTTGTTATGGCAGAGCCCCTGAAAGCGGTAGTGTGACCCCTGAATATCCGGATTCGGTATCAGGAGCGAAGATTCCTCCCTGGGTTTTTTCAGGTTCGAAATATTCAGAAGCACAAGCCCTTTCTCATTACAAATCAGGTAGGCCTTCTTGCCGGCAATAAATACTCTGACCGCGCCGCACGTTTTCTTTGCCTTGTAACTGCCGGCAAGTTTTAGACTTTTCGACTTGCCCTTCGATCCATCACTTTTCGCCACATCCACACCCGAAGCCGAGAACAGCAAGAACAAGGAAGCAACGAGGGCAAACAAGGATAAAGCCCGGGGAAGGTTGATTGATTTCATATCTGAAACCTCCTGTACAGATGATAAAGAACTCTAAATTAAATGAGAAAGTTTATCCCAACTGCCGAAGCTTCAATAAATATACACAGGAGTAAAAGATAAAATCAATGTAATAATATGTTAAATAATGAGTATATTGTGTTTTTACATTTCCCTAAAGCAATTCCACTTTCGCTTGACGGTTACCGTAAAACCGTGTTAGAATCCACGTATTACAGGGGAAGGGTGTGCGATGAAATTGTCTGTACCCGCCGGATTTCAGAGGCACGACGTCAGGAAAACCGTCTGCATCCTCGCCGAGGACGAGGCCGATAATCTGCTGTCGCTCGGTGTGGGGCATGTTGAATTACTTCTCGGGAGATCGGACGTCTGGCGGTTCGAGGGGCGAATGACCGCCCACAGCATCCCGCTCGGCGACGGCCGGCGCATGGTTGTCCGCCATTACGCCCACGGCGGCGCGCTCAGAAAACTCACCGGCGACCGCTTCAGCAAACCGCAGAGGTTCGTCGACGAACTTGCGGTTACAGCCAAAGCAATCGCGGCCGGGGTCAATGCGCCCAAACCCCTCGGCGTAGTGATACAGAAATCCGGGCCGTTCTACAAGGCTGATAATCTTTCACTCGAAATCCCGGACGCGACGGACATGCTTGCCCTGGCGAAAGGAAACAACGGGCTCGCCGTACTCGCCCTGTCCGTCGCGCCGATAGCGCGGCAGGTCCGCAAACTGCACGACGCGGGAATATTTCACGCAGACCTGCACCTGAAAAACATCCTCTTTTCAAAGGACAAGTGTTACATTATCGACTTCGACGCGGCCAAAGACCGCGGAACGCTCCCCGCTCCCGCGCGCAGGGAAAATCTTTTCCGCCTGCTGCGCTCGGTTGAAAAGTTTCTCGGCCGGGAAGCCGCGGAAGCGAACTTCCCATGCGAAGAACTCTTTTCCGAATATGAAGGCGGAAGCCAAACCCTCGGCGTCGGCTTCGAAGCATTTGCGGAAGAATACGAGTCGCACGTAGCGCCCCACCGCAAACGCTGGGAAAAGACGGGAGGCGGTTATGGAACCTGACCTCACCGTCCTCATCCCGACCTTCAACGAGGAAGAAAACATCCGCGAATGCCTCGAAAGCGTCTCGTGGGCGCCGAAAATTTTCATCGTCGATTCTTTTTCAACCGACAGGACCCTCGACATCGCCGGGGAGTTCACGGACAACATCGTCCGGCACGAGTACGTCAATTCGGCGGCGCAGAAAAACTGGGCGCTGGATAAAATCGACACCGAATGGGTCCTTATCGTCGATTCGGACGAAAGAGTCACGCCCGGCCTGCGCGAAGAAATTCTTTCGACCCTCGCCTCTCCCCGCCATGACGGCTACCACATCAGGCGCGTAAACCATTTCCTCGGCAGGCGCATCCGCCATTGCGGCTGGCAGCGCGACCGGGTGCTCCGCCTTTTCCGCACTTCCCGGGGCCGCTACGAAAACAAGGCGGTCCATGCCGAAGTCCAACTTAATGGAACGGCGGGCAGGCTGAAAGAGCCGCTGATACATTACCCGTATCGCACGCTCTCGCAGTCTTTCGAAAAAATGTCCAGGTACACGACCTGGGCCGCGCAGGACCTTGCCGGCGCCGGCGTGAAACCGACGCGGCTGAAAATGCTGGCCAAACCCGCCGCCAGGTTTTTCCGCCAGTACGTGCTCGAAGGTGGTTATCTCGACGGCGTGCCCGGTCTGATACTCAGCACTTTTTCAGCAGTCGGCGTGTTCGCAAAATACGCAAAACTCTGGGAGCAGAACGGAAAATCATCCGAAACGGATAATTTGAAATCCGCAATCCGAAATCAGAAATCCGAAATCGAAAGCGGGGGTGCGGTTTGAAAAGCATTATCCGCTCCCGCTTTACGATAATGAAAAAAGAAAACGAGCAATGGCTCGTCGACGTGAAACTTCTCGAGCCTTTCGAGCGCGACGTGCTGCTGAGGCTGGATAAACTCCCCGGCGACGGCGTAAACGTCGTAAAAACCTCCATGTCACGGACGGTGCTGCACCTTCCACAGACTGACGACCGGCCCGGCCTGTACCTGAAGTGCCACCGGCAGCGCAACATGCGTGAGCGGCTGCTCGATCTGCTGCGCCCTTCACGCGCCGAGCGGGAGTTCAACAACCTGCTCCGCTTCGAGCATTACGCCCTCCCCGCGCCCAGGGCTATTGCGCTGGGTCAAGTCCAGCGCAAAGGCGAACCGGTCCGTCGTTACCTTGCCGTGGAGGAAGTGACGGGCGCCAAACTGCTGCCCGACATAATCGCCGGTAAAAATGAACAGGAACTTCTGGCGCTCTGCTCTGACCTCGGAAAATGGATAGCCGGAATCCACCAGTCCGGGGCAGACCACCGTGACCTCCAGCCCGGCAACATCCTCATACGTCCCGGTGAAGGACAAGAGCGGTTCGTACTCATCGACCTCCACTCGCTCAGGTTCGACCCGGTAATGCCCGAGCATGCAAGAGCAAGAGCCTTGGCCGCCCTCGCCGGTTATCTTGAAATGGCTGTCGGGATGCGCGGCTTCGGATCTTTCTCCGGAGCATATATGAAGGCTGCGCACCTCGAATTCTCTTTCGCCGCAAAACTTCAGGACGCAATCGAGAGCGCGCGCAGCCGCAGGTTTCGCTCCCGCACCGCGCGCTGCCTCGTAAACAGCTCGAAGTTTATAATCGAAAACTCCAACCGGCGGCGAGTCTACCGCCGGCGCGATCTTCATCCCGAAGCGCTCGATAAGATAACTGAAGCACGAAACGGCAAAAGCGAAAACGTTACCGTGCTTTCAGAATCGGCGGGCGCCCGCTCAAAGGCGGTCAGAGTCACGCTCGAAGGAAAAGAACAGATTTTTTTCGTTAAGGAATTTTCAAAACCGACGTTAGCCCAATCCCTGCGTGCGCTCTTCATCGGTCCCCGCGCACGGCGCGAATACCGCGCAGGGCATGGTTTTTCCGTACGTGGTATATCTGCGCCGGAAGTGAAGGCCTGCATCGAAGGCGGTGACTTTGACCTTCTTGTCACCGAATTCATTGAAAACGGCGAACAGCTTAATAATGTAGTACACCGCCTTTTCGTCGCCAACCGGTTTTCGGGGAAAAGGGACGACCTCAAGCGGCAGCGCAAGTTTATACGCGCACTTGCCGACGAGATCCGGCACATGCACGATGCCGGCGTCTATCACCCCGACCTCAAGGCAAAAAATATCCTGGTCACGGAAGAAGGCTCGACCTGGCGTTTCCTGTTCGTCGATCTTGCCGACGTGCGATTTAAACCTCCATCGACGAGACGCATAATAAAAAACCTGATGCAGTTGAACGCCGGCATCCCCTATTGCATCGGCGACGGCCTTCGCGCCCGTTTCTTTCTCCGCTACCTGCGCGGTGAAAAACGGGTCGAGCGTAGCGCGATGCTTGAGGAAATAATACGCGGTTCGAGCCGCCGCGTTGAAAGATGGCGAAGGCAAATCGAAAAGGCGGGAAAACGGAAGTCACCATGAAAATACTCCATCTCTTCGCAAACCATAAGCTGACCGGGCCGGCCGAGCTCGCAATCCTTCTTGCGCACACGCAGGCCGCAATGGGCCACGAAGTCACCTTTGCCTGCCCCGGCAGCGGCGAAAAAATATCGACAGTTCTCAAGGCGGCCCAAAAGAAAGGGCTTCAGGTCGTCACCGACTTTCACCTCACGAAGCATTTCCATTCGGTAAGGAAGAACCTCGCCGACGTGCGCGCGCTTATCCGCTACCTCGGAACCAACCCGCCCGATATCGTCCACACGCATCTCGGCAACGACCATTTCGTAGGCGGCGTTGCGGCCCGACGCTCGGAGCCGCACGTGCCCGTCGTCCGCTCGCTTTACGAGGCGACCGGCCCGCCCAACACCATACGCAACCGGTACCTCTTTTCAAGGGTGACCGACCACCTCATCCTGCCCGGCGTCAAGGCGGCGCGCCGGACTTCCGACAGGTTCGCCCTTCCGTCCTCGATGATTTCAGTCATACCGCCCGCCGTCGACCTCAAGCGCTTCGCGCCGGACCGCGTCGACGGAGATTTGCGCGAGGATCTGAAACTCGAGCCGGATGACTTCGTCCTCCTGGTCGCCTCCCGCATCCAGTACAGGCGCCGGTTCGACGTCCTTTTCGACGCACTCAACTCGCTTATTCAAGGCGACGCAGAAGAGCGGCTGTGCTGCGTAATCGTGGGCCGTGGAACGCACTTCGAGAAAATCGTCGTCGAGCCCGCACAACGGCTCAACCTTGCAGACTACATATATTATGCGGGATACCGGACCGGCGACGATTACATCCGCGCGCTCAAGACCGCGGACGTGTTCATCCAGCTCGCCCCCGGGAGCGACGAAACGTGCCGCGCGGCAAGGCAGGCAATGGCGATGGAAAAGCCGGTCATCGCGTTGAGGGCCGGAATGGCCGACGACCTCATCGAGCATGGAAAAACCGGCTACATCGTCGACAAGTCGCCGGCGGCGCTTGCCAGGATGATTCACTCGCTTTACCTCAAACCGGAACGTGCAAAGCGCCTCGGTAAAGAGGCGCGCAAACGCATCTGCAATTTCAATTCACCCGAAGGCAATGTTGCTTCGATTGACAACGTATACCGCGTTGTGACTGGCAAATTCCGACATGCTTGAACGCCTGGACCCGGCAGTATCCAGCCCGACGGCGCTTCGCGAATACTACGACGCGCGCCACGCCCCGCGCATGGTCAGGGAATCGGACAGGTTTTACCGCTGGGTGCTGGATGAAGCCGGTCTTGCCGAGGGCTCGAACAGGACGCTGCTTGACATCGGGTGTGGAGGCGGTTATCTTCTGCGCGAGGCATACGGGCGCGGCTTCGGCGTTACAGGATGCGATATTTCGATTGTAGCGGTAAAAACCGCCCGGAGCATTGCGGGGCCGGTCGTCGTCGGAGCGGACGCGGAAAGGCTTCCGTTTCCCGATTCGGCGTTCGACGTCGTTGCCAACATCGGCAACCTCGAACATTTTCTGAACATGCCCGCCGGCGCTCGCGAAATGGCGCGCGTGGCGAAGCCGGACGGCACGGTGCTCGTCCTTGTTCCGAACAGCATGTACTCGGGCGATATCTGGCGCTTTATAACCCGCGGCGAACTGCCGACGCACAACCAGGCCGTTGAGCGGTTCGCATCCGAGAAGGAATGGCGCCGCCTGCTCGAGGGCGAAGGCTTGAGTATCGGAAAAGTCACGCGCTACGACAAGTTCAAGGCGTGGAAAAAGATTTTCCCGCGCAGGTATGCATACTGCTTTCTTTTTATATGCAGCCGGCCGAATGACGGAAGAAAATAAAATGCGGATTCTCGACCTGGGATGCGGTGAACACAAGACCGAAGGCGCGACCGGTATCGACCGGCGCGAACTGCCGGGCGTTGACGTCGTGCACGATGTGAACGTATTTCCGTGGCCGCTCCCGGACAATTCTTTCGACCGAATAGTGTGCAGCCACGTAATCGAACACCTGACCGACATCCCGGCGGTAATGGCCGAAATCCACCGCGTGGCGAAACCCGGCGCGGAAGTCTTCATCAGGGTGCCGCATTTTTCATGTCTGAACGCGTACCGCGACCCGACGCACCGGCATTATCTCTCGCTCAAGTCGTTCGACGTGTTCTGCGGGGACGAGCGGTACTCGGACAAGAACACCCGGTTTCGCCTCGTAAAGCGCAACCTTACTTTCGGCTCGAGCCTGTTCGATGTTCCGGGGAAAATTATTTACAAACTGAAACCACGACGGTACGAGCGGCGGTTCGCGTGGATTTTCCCTGCAAGGGAAATACGCATCACGCTGTCTGTCATAAAAAACGACGGAAAAGCCGAATGAAAATAGCAATCGACGCAAGCGCAGCGGCCGCAGCCGAGGGAACAGGAGTCGCCACCTACATCAGCGAGCTGGTGAAGGCGCTGGCGCAGATCGATACTGAAAACGAATACGTCCTCTGCACGCGCGTATCACGGCTCCCCCGCCGCGGCTCGTTCCTGAAACCGCCTGCGCCCAATTTCGGCGAAAAAATCCTCGTCGAGGGGCTGCACCTCGTCTTCCCCCGTACGCTGGACCTTTTCCACGGCACCGACGCCCGCGCCGCACGCCTCGACGTGCCGCAGGTCATCACCATGCACGACCTCTTCCAGGAAGAGCAGGAAAAATATTCGAAAAGCCGATTCAGGGCAAAAAAACAGAAATACTACGAAGGCTCGGCCTCGCGGGCAAAGGCGATTATCGCGCCCAGCGAATACGTTGCAAAAGCTTTCACGGAACATTACCCGGACGCGGGATATAAAATAGTGGTCATTCCCCACGGCGTGAGCGAGGAATACAAACCGCAGCACAAGGAAGTCATAGATTTCGTCCGGGAGAAGTATAAGCTGCCGGAAAAGTATATCCTTTTCGTCGGCTCGCTCGGCGTGAGGAAAAACGTTGTCCGCCTTATCGACGCGTTCACGAAAATCGCCGGAGATTTCCCCGACCTTGCCCTGCTGCTCGTCGGCAAGCGCAGCCACGGCGCGGAAGACGTCGACCTTGCCGCGCGCATGTCCGCCTACTACGACCGGATTTTAATGCCGGGCTACGTGCCGGCGCCGGCGCTGCCGCCGCTTTACGGTGGAGCGACGGCGCTTGTACTGCCGTCGCTTTCCGAAGGCTTCGGAATACCCATCCTCGAAGCGTTCGCCTGCCGGACGGCAGTCGTCGCCGCAAACCGGACAAGCATCCCGGAAGTAGCCGGCGAGGCGGCGGTGCTGGTCGACCCGGAAGATACAGATTCGATTGCGGAAGGCCTCCGCGCCATGCTGACGGATGAAACGCGCCGCGAAGAGCTCATCGAGCTCGGCGCAGAACGCGTCAAGGAGTTTTCGTGGTTTAAATCCGCTATCGCGCATCTGGAGCTTTACCGCGAAATAGTCATGGAGGCGGCAGTTGAATAGAACTTCCGCACGGGAAACCGGGACTGTGCAGCCGCGGCTCTGGTGCCATCCGAAAACGCTTTCGGCAGTCCGGGGCCTGTGCGCATCGCTTGAGAAAAACGCGAAAATTCTCGACGCCGGCGCAGGCGAGGGCCCGCTCTCGATTGCACTCAAAAAAGACGGCTTTGACGTTACCGCGTGCGATTACGATCCATCGCGCTTCGTCGTGGAAAACGTCGAATGCGTGGAGGCGGACCTGGACAAGCCGCTTCCATTCAGGGACGAAACGTTCGACGCCGTGTGCGCCGTCGAAGTTGTCGAGCACCTCGAAAACGTCTCGCACTTTCTCCGAGAGGCGCACAGGTTACTGAAAAGCGGCGGCCGGCTCATCGTCACGACTCCGAATGTATTAAATTTCTCAAGCCGGCTGCGTTTCCTTTTTTCCGGTTTTCCATCACTCTTTACCCGTCCGCTGAACGAGAACGGGGATAACCGCCACCACGGGCACAGGCGGACGCTTCCGTACTATTCCCTGCGATACGAGATGACAAGAGCGAACTTCAAGATTGAACGCGTAATAACCGATAAAATCCGTAGAAGTGCGCTTTGGCTGTTCTCACTGTGGCCTCTGGCCGCGGTCGCAGCATGGTGGACAATGCGTAAGGAAACTGATCCCGGTCAGCGCGAACGAAACCGCGAGATCCGGAGACACCTGAGGTCAACAGCCGTCTGCTACGGCCGCACGCTTATCGCTCTGGCAAGGAAAGCCTGAAATGAAAACTATCATACTGTTCATACGTGCCATGAGGCCGCAACAGTTCCTCATGAAGAACGGTTTCGTCTTCGCGGCGCTTATCTTTGCCAAACGTTTCGTCGAAGGCGCCGACGGGGCAAGAACCATCGCCTGGGACTCCATTCTTGACGTCTTTCTCGCATACATCGCCTTCTGCGCCGTCTCGGGAGTCATCTACATATTCAACGACCTGCGCGATTACGCGGCCGACCGCAACCACCCGACGAAAAAGGACCGCCCCATCGCTTCCGGAAAACTGGGGAGGCTGATCGCACTGGTGCTGGCGCTGGTCGTTGCGGCCGTCGCGTTTGCCGGCTCGTATTTAATTACCCCCGTTTTCGCGGCTGTTCTGCTCATCTATTTCCTGCTGAACCTTGCTTACTCCGCAGTTCTTAAACACGTCGTCCTGGTAGATGTTATCACAATCGCAACGGGATTTCTGCTGCGCGTAATCGGGGGCGCGGTCGCGCTAACCCCCGTGCCGGTAATCAGTCCGTGGCTTATAATATGCACGTTCCTGCTTGCGCTCTTTCTCGGTTTTTCGAAAAGGCGCCGCGAACTCGTCCTGCTGGGCAACGGCGCCCAAGACCACCGAAAAATCCTGACCGAATACAGCCCGTATTTCCTCGACCAGGTAATAGGAATCGTAACAGCCGCGACGCTTATTTCGTATATCCTCTATACCCGCGACGCCGAAGTGGCAAAAGACCTTGGCACGCCGGTATGGCACGGCTTCCAGAGCCTGCTCCTGACCGTGCCGTTCGTCCTCTACGGCATCTTCAGATACCTGTACCTGGTCCACCTCAAGGAAGGCGGCGGCTCGCCCGCGAGGGTGCTCTTAACCGACCCGCCCCTCCTCATCGCCGTAATCGGATGGGTTGTAACCATAATAGTTCTTATCCTTATTCCGAATTGATTTTTCCCGGGACAGCTAAACCGTCTTGACAAAATCCCAAATGAGTGATAACGTACAGCCTTTGAAATCAACCTAGAGGGCAAGAGCCATTGCGCCAGATACTATTCTACATCTGGAAGATACCCATCTACGCGTACGGGACCTGCATCATGCTCGGGTTCCTGTTTGCAATACTTCTTGCATTTCGGCGCTCGCAGAAAGAGGGAATCGACCCGAACCACGTACTCGACCTCGGCATCGTCACCGTCATTTTCGGCATCCTTGGTGCGCGGCTGTTTTTTGTCCTGCAGTTCTGGTACAAGTTCCCGGGAACGGGAAGGCTCTTCAATTTTTTCGACGCCAATCTCTCGCCGGTCGGAATCCTGCTCGGCCTGCTCATAGGTGCGGTGCTCTTTCACGCGCGACGATACGTCGGGCTGCTTTCAATCCTTCACAACCTGAAATGGCACACAATTGTCATCGGAGTAATATTCACGCTCTTCCTGGGCCTCTTTGCCGGGCGGCTGATGTGGCTCTCTGACAACCCGGACTACCTCGACTCGAAAACATACGAACACAGTTTTTACAGCCTTGAAATCTTTAAAATATGGTCGGGCGGGCTCGTCTACTACGGCGGCCTATTGGGGGCTGCCTTTTTCGCATGGCTTTTCCTCTGGCTGCGCTCACGCAGTACCGGCGAATTCAAAATATGGCACCTGGCCGACCTCATCGCGCCGTTCCTCGCCCTCGGACTTGCGTTCGGGCGGGTAGGCTGCTTCCTCAACGGCTGCTGCTGGGGAAAGGTGGCACAGGAAAACTACTGCGCGTTTTCCTTCCCCAGAGGCTCCCACGCGTGGAACCAGCATACCGCTCCTTATTACAAAAAAAATCCCGGGAACAAGACAATCCAGCTCGGCTGCGGGAAAACAATTGAAAACAGCGGCGCCATCGCCGTCACGTATCCCGAAAGCCTGTACCTCGCCGATACCGCGCACAAGCTCTCCGACGCGGAGCTTGGCTCGCGTTTTCCAAGAGACCATATGCTGTTTAAAGAAAAAAAGATTACATCACCCGAGTACGACCTTGTCCGAAACAAGATGGACCCCAAAGAAAACGGCTACGACCCGTGGTTCAAGCCGCTGAGCGCGGGCGATAAATGGTCGTACCGTATCCTGCCGACGCAGCCGCTTTCATTCCTTTTCGCCGTCTGGCTCTGGCTGTTCCTGATGGCGTATTTCAAGCGGCGGCGCCACAACGGGGAGACCCTTCTCCTCTTCGGCGGAGTGTATTCGATTATCAGGTTCACCCTCGAGTTCTGCCGGGGCGACGTGCCGCTCGGTTACCTCTGGGGACTTACCATATCGCAGACAGTGTCTGTCTTCACTTTTCTGGCGTGCGCCGCCGCCTTTATCTACCTGTTCTTCTTTTCCAAAGCGCCCCGGGCCGACCTCTCCCCCACCCCGTTTCTACTGCCAGGCAAAGATGCAGAAGAAGAAGACAAAACCAGGAAAAAGAAACCCAAGAAGAAAAAGAAGAAGAGACCTGAAGGCGGGTAGCGTTAAGCGTCGAACGTCGAACGTCGAACGTCAAACGTCATATTGTTTTATTTAATTAGTTTCCTTATTCCCTTGTTCCCTTATTTCCTTATTTCCTTATTTCCTTATTCCCGTTACGGTAATATTCCCCGCCTGTGCCGCACGAGGTCGTTAAAATTGTTGTAATACCAGAGAAGCGCTTCCTCTTCCACGCCCCGCAGCTTCAACGGCCGCAGATGGTAATAATCCTCAGGCAAATCATCATCGCAAAGGCCTTCCGCTCTGGCCCGGTCGCCGAGGGCCGTTCCCGGGAAAGGTGAGAACAGCGAAACAACCGTCCAGAAAGGACGAAGCTTCCTCAAAAACTCGACCGACTCGCGAAGCGTCTCCTCAGTCTCGCCGGGAATGCCGAGCATCATGAACGCTACGGGCTTCATGTTGTGAGAATGGACCATCTCAAAGGCCTCTTCAATCTGTTTGTTCGATATCTGCTTGTTGAGCTCGTCGCGCCTGAGCTTTTCGGAGCCGGTCTCCACGCCCATGTGGAGGCGCGTGCAACCCGCCTCCGCCATGGCGCCAACGAGCTCGTCGTCAAGGTGAGCCACCTGGGTATTGGACCACCATGGCCGGTCTACGCGCCCCGGGTACTCCCCGCAGAATTGCATCACCCAGTCGCGGTCACAGGTGAAAATGTCGTCGTTGAAACCAAGGCAGCGCGCCTCCGGGTACTCCGAGAGAACCGCTTCTATCTCCTCGAGCATCCGCTCCACGCTTTTGCGGCGGTGGTGCACGCCGCCTCGAAGCTCGTTGAAAATTGGGTTGTTGCAGTAAGCGCAGGAATAAGGGCAGCCGCGGGAAGCGACGAACTCCGCGCCCACGAGATCGGCGTTGAAGCTGATCATCTCACGCATGGGGAAAATCGCGCGGTCGGGAATCGGAAGCGCACTGAGATCCTCGGGAAAACCGACGGGATTGTTTACAACGGAGCCTGCCTCGAGGTAACTGAAGTTCTGAACGCCTCTTGCCGTCTTACCTGCTGAAAATTCGTCAACCCAGTCGGCGAAAACATGGTCGCATTCGCCGCGGAAAACACCGACCATTCCGGGAAGTTCGAGCACCTCCTCCGGCATGAGCGTGGGGTGCGCGCCTCCGGCCACGAGCGGCAGGCCATGCCCGTTCGCGAGCGCGTCGGAGGTTTTCCTCGCAAGCGGCATCTGTGAGCTTGTTATCGACAGGCCGGCCATGTCGGGCTTGTGCTTTTTCATCGCCTTCTTGATTTTTTCCCGGTCGAATTCATGGAGGACAAGAAGGGACGGCTCATGCCCGCGGCGGCGCAGCGTCGCCGCAAGAATCCCGATTCCCTCGAGGTACCCGGTGTAGGTCTTCATCCACGGGTGGGGCGCGATGTGAACGAACAGGAAGTGCATCGACATTTCATCACCTCAAACGTTTTGCCTGACCGATTCTCTTTCGGTGTCGCGTTTGCGTTTATTATTTTCGCCGTTCGGGTTGCGGCCCTTCAAAGGCGGATTGTCCTCGGGCCTCGTCCGCCAGCGCCGGTGGAACCACGGCCACTGGTCGGGGAAACGGCGGATGTATTTTTCAAGCACGTCGGTCCACATCTGCGTGCCGTTGAGGATATCCGCCTCGCGGTCACTCGTGTCCGGCAGGTCGAGCGGGCCCTCGACGACGACACCGTGGTGGCCGTTCTTTTTGCGATACGAAAAAACGCAGAAGAGCGGCGACTCGGTCAAAAGCGCGAGCGCCACGGGCGCGCTCGGCGTGTAGGCGAGCCGGCCGAAAAAGTTCACAAAAACGCCGTTAACCGTTTCAACGTCCTGGTCGGGCAGAATGCCGACAAGACGCCCCCTTTTCAGGACTTTTATAATCTCCCTGGGAGGGCCGTCCTGGTAATGAGTTATTACACCCATTTTTGCGCGCTGGGCGATAATTGCACGGTCGTATTTCTCAAAATAAACCTTGCGGGCGACAACGTGGGTTTCGACGAAAAGGGCGGAATACGCGCCCAGCAGTTCCCAGTTGCCCAGGTGCGCGGTCACCATCACGCCGCCCTTGCCCTGGCGCTCGATGCCGCGCACGATATCCTGGTAGTTCTCGCCGTCGACGTGCTTGAGCATGTACTCCCGCCCGTACTGCGGCATGATGAGGAACTCGCCCAGGTTCTGCCCCAGGTTCCAGAACATCTTGCGGATAATGTCCGACCGGTCGCGGAGGGAGAGTTTGTCGCCGAAGGCGAGTTTCAGATGCTCGTGCGCGCGGCGGATTTCGCGGCTGATGAACCGTGAGATTACACTGGTGACGACGGCGACAATGTAGATGCCCCACCACGGGGGGAAGCGCATGAATGCGTGCGCAAACGGCCAGCCGAGAAGGTAAAAAACGTTGCGGCGGGCAAGTTTGAGATATATCCTCACCTTTTCACCGAAGGTGAACTCATGCGCGCCTGCATCTTGTTCGGATAATACGTCCATTTCCCGCGATTCGGCTAACTTTTTCCAAATCTATCCGCAATCGTGCCGATAATGTCGGTTGACGAATGGTCCTTCGGGTCGCCGACGATGGCTATTTTACCGCCGTAGGCGAGGACCGTGTCGCGCTCGGGAACGGTTTCCTCAGTATAATCCGTCCCCTTCGCATGAACGTCCGGACGGAGAAAATCAAGCAAACCGTCGACGGTAAGGTCTGAAAAAAGGGTAACGTAATCGACTGAGTCGATTGCGGCAAGGACCTCCATCCGCTCATCCTCGGGCACTATCGGCAGCCTGGGGTCCTTGTAGCCGCGGACGGATTCGTCGGAGTTTACGGCCACGACGAGCACGTCGCCGTGATTCTTGCAGTCGACCAGGGCGCGCGTATGGCCGACGTGCATGAGATCGAAGCCGCCGTTCGTGAAGACGACGGTCCTCCCATTCGCCTTCTCCGCGTCGAGGGCGCGCCTGAGTTCTTCGTGGTCGCGGATGATTTTTCCCATGCCGTCTACTCCTTACCGCCCGCGCCGGTTACATCGACAAGTTCATCATAGTGGCACGGCGCGGTGCCGCTTTTCATTACGACCACCCCGGCGGCAAAATTGGCAAGCGCGGCTGCCTCGCGGAAGTTCGCCCCCGCCGCAAGGGCGAGTGCAATCGTGGACGAGACCGTGTCTCCGGCGCCGGACACATCGACTATATCATCCGATCCGGAAATTGGAATAAAGAAAGGCTCTGCAATTCCCCGCTCGGCCAGGACCATACCCTTGTTCCCGCGTGTAATAAGCGCTGCCTGAAGGTTTAATTTCGTAACCAGCGCGCCGGCGGCATCGCCCACCGTTTTGTCGTCGAGAAACGGCAGCACAGGCATCCCCGAAAGCGCAGCCGCCTCGGTTTCGTTTGGAGTTGCGATTGTTACGCCGCCGTAGGCGCCGAGATGGTGGCGTGAATCGACGACGACCGGTTTCTTCTTCGCGATTTCACCCAGGTCCATGCGCGCGAGGTTTCCCAGCAGGCCGTAGCCGTAATCGGCGACCACCCACGCGTCAACTTCTTCATCAGCAACGCGGATATAAGCCCGGATCTTGTCCCACGCCTCTTTTGATACGCCGGGACGTCCGCGGTCGACGCGGACAACCTGCTGCTTGGCGGTATGGACGTCGCCTGCAAACACGCGTGTTTTCATAATAGTGTTATAATCTTTGCGGACAATAACACCTTCGGTATGGAACCGGCCCATACTCCCGAACGCACCCATCAGGTCTCTGCCGGCCGGATCGTCACCTACGACGGATACGGGATATACGGTGGCACCCAACGCAAGAAGGTTGGCCATCGTGTTCGCGGCGCCCCCAGGTACCGTTTCCTCCGATTCCCACTGAATAATAACGACCGGCGCCTCCCGCGACAGGCGCTCGGGCCGGCCGTAGACGTATACGTCGGCAATCATGTCGCCGATGACGCCGATGGTACAGCCGGAAAATTTCTCGAGGATTTCCGCGGTGCGGCTGCTCATTTCGAATTCCTTCAGTTATTCGGTTATTCGGTTCTTCAGTTCTTCGGTTATAAAGAAATCGACAATCGAAAATCGCAAGTCGAAAATTCGCAAGCCTCAGGCCTCAAGCCTCAAGCCTTTTTCTACTGCCCGGTCGCCAGCTCTTCGCCGTAGAGCGTGGCATATACCCCGCCCTTATCCAGCAGCTCAGCGTGCGTGCCTTCTTCAACCAGTGATCCGTTTTCAATAACAAAGATTTTGTCGGCGCGCTCGATGGTGGACAACCTGTGCGCGATAACGAAGGTGGTCCTCCCCTTCATGAGTCGTTCAAGCGCGTCCTGTACGACCTTCTGCGTTTCCGAGTCAAGCGAGCTCGTCGCCTCATCGAGGATAAGGATTTCCGCATCCTTTGCGAGCGCGCGGGCAATGGTTACGCGCTGCTTCTCTCCGCCCGAGAGGTTGTTCCCGAACTCGCCGACGCCGTAATCCAGGACGCCCGGTTTTTCCTTTGCAAACTCCATAACGTGCGCGGCCTCGGCGGCGGCGCGGACATCCTCGTCCGTTATCCTTTCGACGCCGCATCGGATGTTATCGGCAATCGAGGCGTTGAACAGAAACGGGTCCTGCGATACTATGGCGATGTGGTCCAGAAGGGAGGCCAGCGTGAACTTCCTGACGTCAACGCCGTCAAATTCGATGCTCCCTTCGACGGTGTCGTAAAACCTCGGCACGAGGTCGAGCAGCGTGGATTTGCCCGCGCCTGTGCGCCCGACAATCGCATAAACCTTGCCTACCCCGGCCTTCAGGTTCAGATCCTTCAGCACGTAATCGCCGTCGGATACGTAGCGGAAGCTGACGTCTTTGAAAACTATGCCGTGCTTGATCCCTTCGAGAGGCTTCGCGTCGGGCGCGTCCTTGACGGTCGGTTCCAGGTTCACGAGCCCGAACAGTCTTTCCGCCCCCGCAAGCGACGCGGCAAGCTCTCCGTAGCTGTGCGAAAGGCTCTTTATCGGCCTGTACATCGTCGCGATGATGCCGACGAACGCAATCAGGTCGCCGGGCGTTATAGTTTTCAATACGATGAACATGTAGCATCCCAAAAGCATTATAAGAGCGCTGCCGACGTTGTAAAGAAGCTCTGTTATGCCGCGGGAGAGCGCCTTTTGCGCGACCATGCGAAGCACGCGACGCATGAATGTTTCGTTCGCACGGCGGAATTCGTCAACCTTGTACTTTTCCATGCGGTAGGATTTCACAACCCTGATGCCGAGAAACATCTGCGTCATGAGGTCGGTGATGTCGCCGAACGTCTCGAGGGACTTGGCGGAATGGCGCATTATCTTGCGCCCGAAATACACAAGCACATAAATCAGTACCGGAAGAATAAAAAAGATACACAGGGCCAGGAACCATGATACATAGAATGCGGCCGCAAGACCAACCACGAAAGTTATCGGCTGCTGGAAAACGTCTTCGAGAGTAAATTGAACGGCCTTCTGTGTCGCGGCAAGGTCGTTCGTCATTTTCGATAACAACACGCCCTTGCGGACCTCGCCGTGGTAATCAAGAGACAGGCCCAGAAGATGTTCCGCGACCTGAGTCCTGATATCCACGATTACCCTGAACATCAAAAAGCGGCCCAGGTATACTTTTCCAAAATGCATCACCGATGCGATTACACCAAGTATCATAATTACAATCACAAGAACAAGCACGACCTTCATGATGCTCATTCCCGCGAAATATGTGCTGAGTCTTTCTTCAAAACCTTTTTCAGCTTTTTCGATCAGATCCGGCCCGGCGGGCGCAGCCTTCCCCGCGGCAGCATCCGTTTTCCGCTTTTCGGCATCGGCTGTTTCACTTCCCGCACGCACGATAACGTCGTCAACGAGGAACTTAGCGAGATATGCCCTGGTGAAATGTGTTATGGAGAAAACCAGCATGCAGAAAAACATGAACGCAAGCACGCTCTTGTAGTTGAAGATGTAGCGCGCGAGCCGCCAGAGTTTTCTGAGATCTACCCGGTATTTCTTGCCCATCTTAAGTTTTTCGGTTCTTCAGTTCTTCGGTTCTTCGGTTCTTCAGTTCTTCGGTTCTTCGGTTCTTCGGTTCTTCGGTTCTTC
>SOJX01000050.1 GCA_004376375.1 Planctomycetota bacterium | reverse complement strand
CCCGCGCCGAAGGTGGCGCTCGTATTAAACCACCCCGTCACAAACGCCGTGCCGTCGGAAAGCGCGGAAATGCTGTTGCCTCTGTCATCGTTTTCGCCGCCCGCGCTTTTCGCCCAGACTAGCGAGCCGGGCGGGGGTGCCGTGCGGAAACTCCACACGTCTCCGATACCGCTGCCGACCCCGACTGTATCCGAGTGGGCATCCACCCGCCAGTAATAGCTCGTATCCGCGTCCAGCGGCAAGGCAGGGGTATAAGAGGTGGTCGTTAACTCGCCGACGTAGCCGTCGGGCGGCTGGAACTTCGTCAGGAAGAAACTGAAATGGTCGGCGCCCGGCGCGTACCAGGTAAGCGTCGGGGTCGTGGAAACCCCGGTCTCGCCGTCGAAAGGAGAAGGATTGGACGGCTTCGGCAGAGGGAGAGGTCCACCGTCACCGTGTCCTTTGTCGCCGCCGCCGCCGCTAGCGGCGGCTGCGCCGCCTGCGACGCCGAGGCCGAGCGCCGTATCTCCGGCCGACAGGCCGCAGCCCGATGATATGATACATGTCAGCAATCCAAGGGTAACCAGATGACGGGGCATTTCACTTCTCCCGAATTGTGGGCCGCGCCGCTTGCGGCGCGTGTAGGGGCGAGCCGTTGGCGAGCCCCGGGCGCCGCACCCCGGCGCCCCGACATTGCCGGCAGTTTTATTAATGTAAAATGGAAATATGATTGGATGGTGCCGTACAGTGAGGCGTTTCCTTTTGTGTTGAGGTAGGAGCGCAATTCGGAAACCGTGACGTAGCCGTCGCGGTTCCTGTCGGCTTTACTGCTCAGCCCGTCGTATGCCGCGGCAACGTCCCCTTTCGACGGCGCGAATACAAGGAGCGAAAGCGATTCGCCGATAAGGCTCGGCTCGGGCAGGTTGCTGAGGGATTTTCCGGCCGCGCCCTGGGCGATGATGAGTATTCTCTTTCCCTGGAAGTAGCGTTCGGCCGCCAGGACGATGTCGGTGAACATGACGGCCGTCGCGGGATTTTGCGGGTCTGTCTCCGGGGCGGCCAGCGCAAGCTGGTCGTTGCTGGTAGTTACCATTCCGCAATAGTAGATGATTACCGATTCATCTTTTTTTGCAGCGCCGAAGGTGCGTTTCATTTCGGACAGCACTTTGCGAACTGTAATGCCGGAGCTGATATTTACCGTCTGCTTCCCGGATTCCTGTTTGATTCCTGCTTTGAAGACCGTATTGACGTTTGAGGCCGCCTTGTCGGCGCCTGCGCTTGCTCCCAGCTTGTTGAAGTTTGATACGCCGATAGTCAGCACCTGTCTGCCGCTCAGCTTCGACGGAACAAAAGTCGCCTTCAGTTCACGCGTTACAGATTTGCCTCTAACGGGTTTGAGGCTGAGCTTCAGAGTGTTCTCGCCGGCGAAGAGCTTTACCGGCATTGAGAACGGCTCGTGTGAGGTGATCAGGTAAATGGAACCTTTTCTCTCACCGTTGACCAGTATAACAATCTCGCCGCCTGCGGCGTTTTCCGCCTGCCCGGCGACGATTATCGACGAGGAGCTGGATTTCGTACCCGATTTCGGGGAGGTGACCGTCAGGTCGGGCAGCCGCGGTTTGACCGGTTGTATCGGTTGTTCCGGCTCGGTGGTCGGCTCCACCGTTTTCGTCGGTTTGACCGGTTCTTTCGGTAAGGAGCCGAGAACCGTGATAATTTTTGGACCGTGCCGCTCGAGCCATAATTTCAAGGTTTCTGAAATCGTTTCTTCGTAAGCCGCGTTTGAGTCGAAGAAAACGAACGGGGAGTGCTCGACGGACAGCTCGCCGAGCGCCTTCCTGGCATTTCCATTCGCCACCGTGACGTCGATGGCAAGCTTGGAATTAATTAATGAAAGAAACCCCATGGAAGCCTCAAGCGTATTTACCGAGCAGGAGACTTTCATGGCCCCGCTGTCCGCCCTGCGCCCGCCGGCGTTTTCGATTTCCGAGGTGATTGCGTCCTGGACCCACTTTGACACGTTATCACTGGTTCGAACGTCGCCGAAAGACCAGCCCGTCGACCCTACGACACCGGGCGCGCTCTTGCGCGAGTCCTTGACTGAAATGGAAAAGTCCACTCCGGCGAGCTTTTGCGAGCCGGGCTGGGTGGCGCTTATCGGATTGAGCCTGACGTCTTTCGACGCGAAAGCGCAACCGGTAGCAACCATTGCGAATACGGATATGAAAGTCACGGTTAGGTAACGCATTACTAGTCCTCCCGGACACAACGGAAACCAAGCTGGTTCAACCGCATTGTTGACCTGATCGGTCTTAGAGAATCCAATGATACGTCCTCGAGAAAAGTCATCCAGGAACCGCCGCAGGCATAGTGTCTCAAGCCGCGGCTGCACCATTCCGCAGCGTTTCCGACTATATCCCGGCACCCGACGGCGCTGTTGCCTTTCGGGTATTTCCCCACAACGGCGGTGCTGCGTGACGCCGAATCGCGGAGGTTTGCGGGCGGGTTTTTGTCAGAGCTTCCCCATGGCCACGTTGCGCCTTTCGGGCCGGCGGCGGCCCGCCACCATTCGCCGAAAGTGGGGAGCCTGTATTTCTTTCCTGAAGCCTTCGACAGCCATTTGCAGTAGGCCTGGGCCTCGTACCACGAAACGCCGACCACCGGCTGTCTGTCGCCGTTGAATTTCGAATCATACCAGAACCCCGGCCTGGTGAAACCGTTTCGCATCTTCCACTGCCACCCGATCCTCGACCAGTACTCCCCGGTGGAATAGCCGCCGGCGTTGATGAATTCGCGGTACTGCCGGTTGGTCACTTCGTAAACGCCGATTTTGAACGCGGGCACGGTGAGCTTTATTTTGCCGACGCTGATGGCGCCTCCTTTGACTGAAACCATTGTCTCGAGATTGACTTTATCGGCAAGACCGGCGACTTCCTTGTTGCCCGGCTTGAGCTTGTTAAGCTCGGCGATGTTTTTCGCGGCTTTTTCGATATCGCGGCGCCGGTAGGCCTTTTTGGTTTCCTCAAGAAGCGTCCTGTATCTCTCGGCTTCAGATTTATTCTTGTCCTCGGTTGCTTTCATTGTTCTTATTGCAGAAATTGATTTATCGCAAAGGCTATTATCTGCATGGGAGCGGCTAGCGTACCTTCTGGCCTCTTTCCATGCCGCAGTGGCTTCATCCCAGCGCTTTTCTTTTTCTAGCTTTCTGGCAGCCTCACATTTCAGCTTGAATTGTTGGGGCTTTTTATCGGCGATTAATGCAAGCATTTTGATGATAGAGTCGCGCACCTTTCGGTCGTTAATGTCTTTCAGGACTTTTTTGAGAGTGTTTTCGGCATCTATAAGCCTTCCAGACCGCTCCATCTGTTGCGCTTCTACGCGCGCCTTATGGAACCTGCTCCATAACGGCTCCGACTTCCCGTATACCTGTTCCGCTTTCTGAAGTGCTGCCATGACTCGCGGGTGTTTTTTCTTGCCGAACGTTCTGCGCAACTGATTCATTTTTTCTTTTGCGGATGCAAGGTCTCCGCTCTCCAGGTTGCTTGAGATTTCCGCAAGCAGGCTGTTTACCTCAGCCGACTTGTCGGGCCCGGTACCGGCCGGAGTTACGCTTGCCCCGGTGTGCGTTTCTCTGACAGTGCCCCCGCCTGTGGTGGCGGCTATCGTTCCCGTCCCCGTTCCGGATTCTGGTTCTTTTTTGCCGGAGTCTTTCACAAGATAGAGCACCAGCACGACCGCTACGATGACCGCGATTGCTCCAATACCGATGCCGAGGGCGATCCCCAGCCCGCCGCCGCGGGCAGGTTGTACTCCGCTTGGTTGCTGAAGGGCCGACGGGGAAGACCCGGGTTTTTCTATGTCAAAGGTACGCGGGCTTTCCGTCGGAGTCGGCATTGGCGTCTGCATCGGCGTGGGCAATGGCGTGCGCTGTGCGCCGGCTATCCCCTTCATCCCGGTTGCGGAAGACCTCTGCAGCAGGCCGGACAGGGCGTAGGTTTCCGGGAGGGAGTCTCTGAGGTTATCGAGGGCTTCGATTACCGCCGGCCAGTCCTGGAGTCGGTCATTGACGTTCTTTTCAATCATGCTCTTTAGCACGGGCCATGCGGATTCATGAACGTTGGTGTTTACCTCGTGGGCGGGCGCCGGGAGTTCGGTAATCTGTTTCATCAGCAGGCCATGAGTCGTCTCGGCTCTGAAAGCCGGCTTGCCCGTGAGCATGGCATAAAGGGTCATGCCGAGTGAATATATGTCGCTGCGATTATCGGCGGGGTCGCCCTTGCATTGCTCCGGACTCATGAAGGCGGGCGTACCCATGACCTGGTGGGTCGCTGTTACGCCGCCCGTCGTGTCGGCTGTGTTTTTAACCAGGCCGAAATCGGTAACCTTTACGATACCGCCTTCGTCGATCATGATGTTGTCAGGCTTGATGTCCCTGTGAATTATGTTTTTTTCAGCGGCTGCGCCGAGTGCGAACGCGGACTGGCGCGTTACTTCGAGCGCGTCTCCGACCCCGATGGTCCCGTGTTCCCGAAGCAGTTGCCCGATGGTGCGGCCCTGAATGAATTCCATTATGAAAAAGTAGACTTCGCCGTGCCGGCCCCGGTCGTAGACCGAGACGATGTTCGGGTGGCGAATCGAAGCGACGATTTTTGATTCGCGCAGGAATCGGGTGATATAAGCGGAGTTCTGGGCAAGGTCCGACGGCAGAATTTTTATCGCCACGGGCCTGTCAAGTGAGGACTGCACTCCCAGGTAAACCGAGCCCATTCCGCCCTGGCCTATTTTCTTTTCAATAATGCATCCCCCGACCTCTTCACCGATGAGGGGGTCTTTCGCCTGCGGCGGAGGTGCCATAGTAACGGTAGGTACGCTTGGGCCCGAAGGTGTCTCGGACGGGGTCGGTGTTGGTGCCGATGGGACCGGGGTTTGAAGCGTCAGGCCGGTGCTCATATCGTACCCGCATTGCGTGCAGTAGCGGGCACCGGTGTCATGAGCTTTGCCGCAACGCTGACAGGTCGTGGCCATGTAATGTTCCTCGCAGTGTCAGTTCAGCGCGCAATCCGGGAAAACCATCCCGGTTATCCGGAACAGGTTTATTCGGATGCAAACGCATACACTTTCCTTTTGCCTGCACCCGTAAATGTAATGTTTTGATTGTACTTTGGGAGTGATATGCAAGTCAAGTGATTTTATTAGTGGTTAGTAATAGGTCGTCAGTTGCAGGTTGTTTGTCGTATATTTGTTACCACTAACCGTTAACACTCTTCTTTCAGGCTGATTTCGGGAACGTATTCTTCCGCCTGCGGGAAATCTTCCAGTCGTTTGGCGAAGGCCGTCTGCAGGATGGAATCCACCCACCAGAATATGTCGCGCTTGCGGATAATGCTGCGCAGCCTTTTCATTCTCGAGCGCCTTTCCTCCGGCGGCATGTCAAGTGCCATGCATATCGTGTCTACCACGCTTTTCACGTCGTACGGGTTGACGAGGAGAGCGCCCTTTTGCAGCTCCGCGGCTGCGCCGGCAAACTCGCTCAGGATAAGGACTCCTTTTCCTTCAAGACTGCAGGCGCAATATTCCTTTGCGACCAGGTTCATCCCGTCCCGGAGCGGCATAACCAGTGCAATCTCGGCCGCGCGGTAATATGCGATGAGTTCGTCGTGCTCCAGTTGGCGGTAGAAGTGATGAATCGGGACCCATCCGGGATAGGTGAATTCCCCGTTGATTTCGGTCACCGCCTGCTCGATCCGGGCTTTAAGATTCTGATACTCGGGCAGTTCTTCGCGGCTCGGGACAATGACCTGCACGAACGTAACGTTGCCGTGCATTTCCCTGTTTTTTCTCAGTGTTATCCTGATGGCTTCAAGCCGCTCCAGAATCCCCTTGGTGTAGTCCAGGCGGTCTATGCCGAGGATTATCTGCTGGTCCGGTATTGCCTCGTGGAAGTACCAGCCGCGCTCGGATACGTCGCGGCTTTCGGCGCGCCGGGAGAAACCGTTGAAATCGATGCTTATCGGAAAACTTCCGATTCTGACTTCTCTGTTTGGCAGGATGGCCTTCAGCACGGTTCCTCTTCCGCTGATTTTCAGCTCCGGGTATTTGAGGTTCCGCAGGCACTGGATAAAGTTCCGCCTGTCACGCAGGGTCTGAAAGCCGACAAGGTCGAACTGGAGCAGCCCGTGCAGAATTTCGGCGCGCCAGGGAAGTTTCATGAACATATCGGCCGGGGGGAACGGGATGTGCAGGAAGAAGCCGGTATGTCTGGCAACCTTCATCGACTTCAGCTCGTGCGCGATATTCATGAGGTGGTAGTCATGTACCCAGATATAGTCAGATTCCCGGCTGTTTTCCGCGACGGCTTTCGCGAATTTGCGGTTCACGTCGCGGTAGCAGCGCCAGTACTCCGGATCGAAATTGCAGCGTGTTTCAAAGCCGTGAAACAGCGGCCAGATGATTTCGTTGGAGAAACCGAGGTAATACCCTTTAACTTCCTCTTCCGTGAGGGTGACCGGTCGGAGATCGTAACCCACGTTTTTTGAAGCCGATTTCAGCGTTTCATCAATGCCCGAAACCTCGGCCGCGCCGGGCCAGCCGATCCATGTACCGCCGCGGTTCTTAAGCACCGGCGCGAGCGCCGTGACCAGCCCTCCCGTGCCCGGGCGGACGGTCAGTTTTTCATCCTCCCTCGTCAGCACTATGGGCAGCCGGTTTGAGACTGCAATCAGGCGCATTTCCGGTTTTTCCATAGGTGACTTCTCACTTTCCTGCGCGTCAGACGGGCCAGGCTTTTCCCGTGCAGACGCGGTACCACTTGCCCAGGAATTCAAGAAGCTCGTCAGGCGGGCGTAACCAGATGTCGGCTTCAGTATCGCGAAACTCTTCTCGGACCAGAACGCTTAGTCCTTTTCCTTTCAGGCTGTGAAAGGCGTCTTCATCGGTCTGATCGTCGCCGAGGTATGCCGCGCAGCAGTCCTCGCCTTCCTCGGCGAGAATAGTGCTTACGGCGTCGCCTTTGTTCTTATTCTTCGAGCGCAGTTCAATGCCGCCGTCGAATTTGTATAATGCAGTGTCGGCGCCGGTTGTGAAAGCCGACCAGGCGTCGACCGCCCAACCCCTGATGTCGTCGATCTGCTCCGGGTCCAGGCCGCGCCAGTGAAGCGCGAGCGCCCCGGGTTTGCGCTCGAGTCTCTCCTCAAATCCTTCTCCTACCGCCAGATCGTATGCCCCAGTGAGCGCTTCGCGCACGCGCCTGTCCAGGTCGACGATTTTTGCACGGCCGTCCGGGAACTTTCGTTCCAGTCCGTGTGAACCCCAGATTTCCGGCAGGCTTTTCAGCCCGAGCAGCGGGATAATATCTTTCGTCCAGCGCCCGCTTATAATGACCAGTCTGGAGCAGGCGGTTTCAAGGATTTCGTCCAGGATTTCGCGGACGCCGGGATAAGGCAGGGCCTTGTCGCGCTCTTTTCGAAACGGCGAGAGCGTGCCGTCATAATCCAGCATCAGCACGCGCTTTTTTGCCCCTGCGAGCTCGCCCCAGAATTTTTTCAGCTCTGATTCTTTTTCCATTTTGTCTGCACGCCGACTTCGATCCGTTCTTCCTCGCCGCTGAGAAGGCTCAGCATCAGGGTGAGGTGTTCTCTGAGGTGCCGTGTGAGAAGGAAGTTTTCCTTGACCAATCGATGCGCGCGTTCTCCCATTTCTTCGAGGCGGTGGCGGTTATGCAGCAGGTAGCGGATCCGGAGCGCCGCCCCCTCGGGCGTTCGGACGAGAAAACCGGTATAATGGTTTATCACCTGTAACCGTATGCCGCCGGTGTCCCCGCCTATTACCGGCTTTTTCTTCCACATGGCCTCCGCGACGGTAAGCCCGAATCCTTCCTTGATTGATTTCTGCATGACGATGTCTGCCGCACGCTGGAGCGCGTTAATCTTTCTGTGCGAGTCGGGCGGGAGAAGCAGAATATGAATGTTCGGGTCGCCCTGCGCGGCGGTGTGCACTTCCCTTATCACCATTTCGCCTTCAGGGTCGTCGGAGGCGGTGCCGCCGACGAGGGCGAGCTGCATCGGCGCGAATTTCCGCGCCAGCCTGTACGCTTCGATGACGCCGAGCGGGTCTTTGAACCGGTCGAACCTCGATACCTGCAATATCAAAGGAATGTTCGGGTCAAGATTGAATTCTCTGGTGACTGCGTTGATTTCTCTTTTGGGGAGCGGGATGTTCTTGTCGCTCAGCGGGTCTATGCTCGGCGGTATCATGTACTGGAGGTGCGGCAGCCGCTGGGCGAAGGCGGGGAGCGAAAATATCGAAGCGTCGTACTGCACTACCCACTTTCTCAGGTATTTCCACACCGGCCGGTACGGTCTGCTCGCGTCGATATGGCATCGCCAGATCCAGACGCCCTTGCGGTTCGGACAGAACTCTATCATCGCCGCGGGCTGCGGGTCGTGGATGAAAACTATGTCGGCCTCTTCGAGTACCTGGCGGAACTCCTCCGCGTTTTGTGCGTTTGTCTTTTCGTAAACGTCCAGCAGTTTGTCCGAAAGGCCGACCGGGTTACCCTGGAGGCCGTTGTGGAAGCCTTTCGTGCACTGGTAGAAGTCCGGCCCGCCCTTGATTACTTCCCACTGCGCCTTCAGGCCGAGCGCGCGCATGAGCGGGATGAGCTTGTGTAGTATCTCGGCGACGCCGCCGCCCTCCCGGGTTGAATTGACGTGTACGACCTTCAGGTCGTGGACCGGGGCCGCGAGCTGTTTGAGCTGGTCGACAACCCCGTTTTCTGAAACTGCCGCGTATTCGTCAAGAATGCTGCTCAACGCTGCCCTCCGGGAAGTAGGTCGAGAAAGTTACCGCAAGCATTCGGCGGATCTCCTTCAGCGAGGAGAAATACGGGTCGATGTTCGAAAGACCGTCCAGCAGGTCGGCGTATTTATCGCCGTATCCGGCGAGCCATGCACTGAAGTCGTCCTTGCTGTCCGGCGTTCTGCGCCTGGCGTCGATGAAGTGGTAGAATATCGTCCCGGGCGACATCTTCGGCAAAAGCGGCATAAGCTCGTCCGGCTCCTGAATGCTGTTGCCGGTGTCAAGGACGACGATTTGCGAGCGGATAAAGTGAAAGCTCTGGTCCGCCCGCGCCCAGTGGAACATTTCGCTTTCATCAAGGCGCATTTCAATGGTCTCAATCAGTTCCTGGCGGAGTTCCTCTATACCGTTGAATCCCGTGGGGTTGATTGCGCTGAGCCGCTCGGCGAGGGCCTTGTCGTGCAGCGCACGGTGTACCCAGGATGCAAAGTCGTTGTTGTATTCCGGCTCGTCGAACTGCGGCTGCAGCAGCCTGCCCCAGAAATGGTGGTAGATGCTTCCCGGGTGGATCGTCCTCAGGCTTTCCCTGAACTCGCGCAGGGTCTGCACGCTTACGCCGGTGGCGAGTGCAACAAGCGCGCAGTCGCGGATAAGAAACGGCCTTGGGTCTATGATTTCTTCGCTTACAACGTCCACGGTCTTAAATCCTCTCCTTCAATGTTTTTTAATCTTCATCCAATCTCTTCTCAAGCACCCGTCCGGTTGCGGGATCGAAAAGATGTATTTTCTCAGGAGCAATTCTGAAAAAAACTATACTGCCGTCCTTTACGGCTTGGGGCTTGACGGTCGCTTTCAGCCTGATGCCTTCATGCTCAATCGTGGCCACGGAAAATGAGCCGAAGGGCTCGACCAGGATGACGGTTGCCTCGGCGGCTGCCGCTTCCGGTTCGCCCGAAAGAGTCACGTCTTCAGGGCGGACTCCCGCTACTACTCTGTCGGATTGAACGCCCCTGTAACCCTCAATCATAACCGAAAATTGCCCGAAAATCAATCGTCCGTTTGCAATTTCCGAGTCGATGAACGAGATTGAAGGACTGCCGACAAAGCCCGCAACAAAACTGTTTGCAGGGGAGAAATAGATTTTTTCGGGAGTTCCGACCTGCTGAATGCGCCCGTCGCGCATCACGGCGACCCGGCTTGACATCGATATCGCTTCCGCCTGGTCGTGCGTGACGTAGATAACCGTTCCGCCGATGCGTGCGAAAAGCATTTTCAGTTCTGCGCGCGTTTTCTCGCGGAGGACGGCGTCAAGATTGGAGAGCGGTTCGTCGAGCAGAAAAAGTTTCGGCTTGCGGACGAGCGCCCTGGCGAGCGCGACGCGCTGCCGCTGACCTCCGCTCAGTTCTTTAGGCAGTCTCTGAAGCAGGTCTTCGATGCCCAGCATTTCGGCCGCATGCGCGACCTTTTGTTCGATCTCTTTCCTGCCGAGCTTACGGAGTTTCAGGCTGACGGCAATGTTGTCGTAAACCCTCATGTGCGGATAGAGCGCGTAGTTCTGAAACACCATCGCGACGTCGCGCCCGGCCGGGTTTATTCCGGTCACGTCTGCCCCGTCGATTTGCACGGCGCCGGCCTCGGGCGTCTCAAGCCCGGCGATAAGGCGGAGCAGCGTGGTCTTCCCGCAACCGGACGGTCCAAGCAGCGTCAGGAATTCGCCCTCTTCAACTGCAAGCGAGACTCCATCGACGGCTTTGACGTCGCTGCCGAAGGTCCTGGTCAGGTTTTTTATTTCAAGCCTTGCCACAATTATCCTTTTACGGAGCCCGCGGTCAACCCCTGCACGATGCGCCTCTGGAGAGCGAGTATGATGATGACGACCGGCATGGTCGTGATAACTATCGCCGCCGCGATCTGGCCCCAGGGTATTACGTATGGGGAACCGCCGCTGAGTGTTGCGATTCCCACTGGCACCGTATACGCGAGCTTCCGCGACATGAACGCGAATGCGAAAAGAAATTCGTTCCACGCGAAGATAAATACGAGGATTGCCGTCGTCGCCAGCGCGGGGGCCGACACCGGGAGAATTATCTTTACGAGGATGCCGGTGCGGGAGAAGCCGTCGACAAGCGCCGCGTCCTCCAGGTCGCCGGGCACCTGGCGGAAAAACGAATACAGTATCCAGACCACGAACGGGACGTTCAGCGCAGCGTACGGTATTATGAGTGCCAGCGGGTTGTTCATGAGCCCAAGGGCGCTGACCATTTCAAAAAGCGGAAGCAGATATACTATCTGCGGGAAGAGCGCGCCGACGAGTATCAGCTTCAGTATTACACCGGTGCCTCTGAGCCTTAACCGTGCAAGGGCGTAGGCGGCGGGCGCGCCCGCGGCGAGTGCGAGCAGGGTTGCGCCCATCGCGACAAGAACGCTGTTGAATATCCACCATCCGAAAGGTTTTTCCATGAAGACCTTTTTGTAGTTTTCGAAAGAAACCTTCGTCGGCAGATACGTCGGCGGAATAGAGATTACTTCTTTCTCAGGTTTTATCGAGGTAAGCACCTGCCAGAGAAATGGTGCGAGGCTGTACGAGATTATCAGCGCCACGAGGACGATAAGCAGGATACGGTTTGTCGTCTTCTTATGCGAGTTCATGCTGACGCCTGTTCAGGATCGAGATTATGACCGCGACTGCAAGCAGAATAAGAAACGCGATGATCGTAAGGGCAGCCGCGTACCCGGGATTCAGATAACCGTAGATTATCCTGTAAATGTAAAGTGAAATCGTCTCAGTTGAGCCTGCCGGCCCGCCGCGGGTCATGACCCAGATAAGGTCGAAGACGCCGAAGGCCTGGATGCCGCGGAACAGGACGGCCAGCAGCAGGTGCGGCCGCAGCAGAGGAAGCGTAATCATGAAAAACCGCCTGACCGGTCCTGCGCCGTCGATGGCCGCGGCCTCGTAAAGGCTTTTCGGAATGGATTGAAGTCCCGCAAGAAGGATAATGGCGACAAACGGCGTCGTTTTCCAGACGTCCGCGATAACAAGCGAGAGCATCGCCTTTCCCGGCGTTGCGAGCCACGCGATTTTCTCCGACGCGAGGCCGGTCCTGTAAAGGATATCGCTTGCGACCCCGTAGACGTCGTTGAAAATCCACGTCCACCCGAGCGCCATGACCGCGGGCGGCAGCGCCCACGGAATCAGTACGATGGCGCGGACGATTCCCCTTCCCCGGAATGAAACGTTGATGCATAAAGCGAGGGCGAGGCCGAGTATGATTTCAAGTACAAGGGAAAAGACGGTGAAGACGGTCGTATTCCATAGGGTTGCGGCGAGGCGAGCGTCGCCGAAGGCTCTGGCATAGTTGCCGAACCCGAGTCCATCGTGGGTGGTGAAGCTCAGCCCGGCGCACCTGAGCACGGGATAAAACACGATCAGGCCGAGGAGGATAGCTACCGGGATCAGGAATAGATATCGCTTTAAGACCGAATCCATTTAACCCCGTTATTTCTGTCCAAGAGCCACTTCTATTTCCACGGCCATTAACCTGGCAGCCTGCCTTGGTGTTTCATCGCCGATAAGTGACGCGCTCAGGTGTTTCTGCATTATGTCGGAGATTTCGGTATAGCGCTCGTGGACCGGCCGCGGCCTTGCCCCGAGAAGAACTTTATACAGTTTTCCGTAGTGCGGGCTTTTTTCAAGGATGTCCTTGTCTTTGAAAAGTGATTTGCGCGTAGGGATAAGGCCTTCCCGTTCGTGAAGGAGTTTCTGGATGGGTGCGCTGGTGGCGAACTCGATAAACTTCCACGCCTCCTTTTTATTATTGCTGAATTTTGAAATCCCGATTCCCCAGCCGCCGAGAGTTGCCGCGCTCTTCTTGCCCGCTGCATGAACCATCGGCACGATACCGACCTTGCCTTTTACAGGCGAGCCTTCCTGCTGGGTCATGCTCCACGCGTACGGCCAATTGCGCATGAAGACCGCGTGCCCTTCCTGAAACGTGCGGTGGCATTCTTCCTCGTTGTAGGTTGTGACGCCCATTGGGCAGACCTGATAATTGCGGACGGCGTCGACCAGCCACCCGAGGGCCTTCACCGCTTCCGGCGAGTTGATGACGAGTTTTCCGTCTGAGTCGAAAACATCTCCGCCGTAGCCCCAGAGTATCTCGAGGAAGTTGCAGACAAGCCCTTCGTACTGCTTGCCCTGGAAGACGTAGCCGTAGAGGTCCGGCTTTTTCTGCAGCTTGGTGCAGGCGCGCATAAGCTCCGAAAAAGTTTGCGGCGGCTTCAGTTTGGCCTTTTCGAGAAGGTCTTTTCGGAAGTAAAGCATGCCGGCGTCGGACTGCATTGGGACGCGGTAGATTTTCCCCTTGTAGATAGAGCCCTCGATATCGCCGGGCAGGAAATCGGCGCGCGCGGACTCTGGAAACTTGTCGTCAAGCGGTTCGAGCCATCCTTTCGACGCGAACTTCGGCACCCAGATGATATCCATGTAGACGAGGTCGTAGGCGGCGTCCTCGGCCAAGAAGCAGGTGGTGTACTTGGTCTGGCGGTCGTCCGTCGACGAGGAGGGGGCTTCGAAGTTAACCTTGAGGTTCGGGTATTTTTTTGAAAACGCTTCACCTATGGCTTTCCATCCTTTTATATGGTCGGGCGAGATAAGTATTGTGATTGTGGCTTCTTTTTCACCGGTGCAGCCGACAATCAGGCCGGCCGATGCCAGCACGATAATTGCTCTGAAAAACCAATTCATAGGATTCTCCCCTTATGCAAACCCCCGTTCAGACGGTTACAGAAACAGGATGATTCTACCTGATCGTGCGGATTATGCAAGATATTAGTGATGGTGATAAGTGGTAAGTGACAGGTGATAAGGTGTATTGTCAACGGCGCAGCATGCTGCGCATGCTGCGCCCCTGCAGACCTATTTGGATTCTTTTGTACTTAAAGCGTTCTCCGCAATCTTGCGGATTGCAGGATCCGTGTCTTTAAGCGCAGGCTCGAGAGCTTTTTTCGCTTCCCGGGTCGCGATTTGGGCAAGTGTGCGAGTGACTTCAAGGCGGGTAGCAGTATCGTCCGACTTGTAAGCTTCCGTCAGTGCGGAAACTGATGAAGTCGGAAACTTTCCTGCAAGTGCGACGCGGGCGGCTTCACGCACCATCGGACTTCCGTCGGAAAGAGCGCTGACCAGATTCTCGATACTGTTTGAAAGTCCGAGTTCGCCGAGGGACCACGCGGCCATCGCACGTACTTTTGCGGATTTATCTTTCTCGAGCGCGGCCAGTATCGCGGCTTCGCCCGCCGGATATGCGATTTTCCCGAGCGCCTGGACGGCTGCGACGCGGACGTCGATGGAGCTGGATTTCCTGACAGCGCTTGAGATCGCCTCAATCGCCGTCCTGTCTTTCTTTTCTCCAAGTACGATTGACGCGCTTCTTGCCGCGTTCCAGTTCTCGCCGCGCACGGCGGCGATAAGCATGTCATGCGCTTCCTGTGTTTGAAATGTTGCGATAGCCCTTGCTGACACAAGTGAAATCCATTCTGATTTAGCCTTGAGCGCGCGCCCGAGCGCGGGGAGGGCGGCCTTGTTTCCAATTTTTCCAAGCGCGGTCGCGGCTGCGTCTTCCCCGGAATCCAGGGCTTTTGATAATGGAGTCACGGCATCATCGGACTTCAGGTCGCCGAGGGCGTGGCAGACAAACCGGTAGACGCGTTTGGATTTTTCGTCGTCGAGCCGTTTAATAAGAACCGGCACCGCGCGGGCATCGCCGAGCTCCGCTAATGCGCGGACCGAAAACAGCCGCACGGCTACCGAATCGCTTTCGGTCAAGACCTTTTTCAGCTTCTCAAACGTGCTCTTGTCGCCGAGTTTTCCAATGGCGGAAGCTGCGAGCGCGGCTTCGATTTCCGACGCCGAATCCAGCTTTTTCAGAAGATATGGCAGCGCATTCTGGCCCAGCGAGACGAGTTCGCCCGCGGCAGCTTCCGTTTTATCGACGAGGAAAATACTTTTCCCGAGCTTTCCTATTGCCGCTTTCATCGCCGCGTCGTTTGGGTTTACTTCACCCGCCCGGGCTTGCGACGCGAAAAGCAGGGCCAGGAGAATTACGGGAAGCGATATATGTTTCATGGTTCTTCGGTTCCTCAGTTCTTAGGTTCTTCGGTTCTCAATCCTCAATTCCCAATCCGCAATTCTTACGGTTCCCACCATTTGAACTCGGCGCGGGGTGTGCGAATCACTTCGGTACCGCAGTGGATTTCACCAATGTATGCGTGATAATATGCCCAGTTGTCGATATAGTCAATTACGCAGCCGGTATGTGCCAGCGCATCGCTCATGAATTTTTCAATCCGGTCAACGCTTGAAACCAGCGGGCCGAATGGCTTCGACACCAGCAGGTGCGCGTTTACGACCTGCAGGTTGATAATATCGGGGACATGAGCGACGGCGACACCCATGCCACCATAGTCTTCGAACCATACCGGAAGGTCGATGATCTGGCTGTTCTTCGTAGTTGTGAATGTGAACCTGTCTCCCGCCTGGGGCGTGCCGGACCAGTAGTCGGTCGGTATGACGATTATCTTTGAACTGGAAAGAAAGTCGGTCGAGCGGCTGCCGGAGCCGTCGCCGAACCAACCCAGGCCCGCGTTGTATTGAAGGTCGAAGGCCGTGCTCGAGGTAAACGTCAGGCGCCATTGAATCGTCGTCGCGGCCGTATGGTAGGGCCAGCACATTAGCGCCCGGGAGAGCGCGCCGGAACCGGTGTTTCCTCCGTCGGCGATCGGTTTCGTTATGCAGTCGGTAAGGCCGAGCGATGAAACCATCAGGTCGCGGCCGGTGTCGCAGTATGCCTGGCACGACCTGTTAAAAGACCACAAAGCACCGCTGGCCAGGAGAGCGGAAACGGTCGTGGCACCGGGTTTGCCGCTGAATACGGGCGCCGAGCCGTTCCCGCTTGCGGCAAGGTCTTCAAGGAGCGCCTTTGAAATTGCCGGGGAAGTGACCAGCAGGCGGAAATCGGTTGTGTCCCCCGTGGTAGGAACCGGGATAAAACTGAAGAATTCATCAACGTGGCCTACGGCCAGCCAGTTGGCATTAAGCTGTATAATCTGACCGTTTGAAAGCGTTTGCGCGTACTGTGAAATGTAAAAGTTCTTCATCGTCGTGGAAAGAGCGGTGGAAGTATAAATCACCCCTCCCGGGTAACCGGGCACGGGCGGAGAGATTTCCATATTGCCGCCGAAATCCGGTGCACTGGGTGAAGTGCCGTAGGTCAGGTGCGCATAATCAAATGTATAGCAGATCTCTTCACCGTAGGGATCGAGAGGCCTGTCGCGGGCGGTGTCCTGAATCATCGGCATCGTTGACGCCGGAGTCACCGCGTACATGGCCTGGAATTCGTCCTGGACCCATACGTCGCTTGAAGCAAGTACACTTGTTGCCGGATAACCCATTGCGGCCGTAACCGCGTTTGATACCGCTGTGGCAAATGCGGAATCCGTGTTGGTAACGAATGTTCGCACGGCAGGCTCGATGTTTGAAAGCATGATGATGGGTGCTACGCAAACGATAATGGTATCGTTGTCGTACTCCTCAAGCGAGGACGCGTTTCTGATTGCGACTTCCACGGATGCGTTCATGGCGGAGTTGATTCCCTCGATTCCCAGAATCACGTCGCCGGCGCGGATCGCGTCCGAGTCCAGCACAGATTCCTTGTATGGCGTACCGTCGACCGTAACCGAAGAGCCGTGCGTTGAATCAATAATCGCCGTGCAGCCGATCCCGATGGTGGGGAAAATGCGGATGTTCGATACGTCCGCGTTCGGGACGCGGACTGCCACTTCGTCGCCGACGTCGAGGTCGGAAATCTGTCTGACGATAAGCTGAGTTATGTCGTCCGTGTCTCCGCCGTCGTCTATAACTGAATTCGAAGAGTCAGGCGACAGTGACGCCGAGCTTATTGCGTCATCGTCGTTAATATTGGGAAGAATTATCAGGCCGGGCGGTGTTTCTTCCAGCGCTTCCTCGATGCCGGAGCCTTCGATTGCGCCGCTCTGGTCGGTGTCGGCGTCGATGTCCACCATGCCGGCGCCGGGTCCGCCGCCAATGAATTTGGCGGCGACGCGCCTCTCGACTTCGCCGTCGTCGAGCTTCCAGTTCAGGTTCTTGTCAAAACCAACCTCGACCGTAATCTTGGATTGGGCATCCGCGTCGGCGGGGTCCAGCTTCAGCTTTTTGGTGAAGTCGGTAAACAGCTGGCCGTCGGAGATTTTCGCTGCGCCCATCGCCCTGTAACGAAGTGGTTTGGTGACCGAGATTATCTGGGTGTCGGGCGTGAGCTTGAAATCGACCTTGTTGCCCGGCGCGGAAAAAACAGTAATGGTTGGCGCGGGCAGCGCGCCCGTCGAATCGGTCACGGTGTTGGCGTCGTTAAGGGATTCGGTAAGGGTTATCGAGTACAGGACGTTCGGGTTTGCAGGCGGCAGGAATATGAACTTGTCTTTCTTCTTTTTCTTTTTGCTGCATCCCGTGAAGATGACAAGAACCATGAGGAAGATACAGACTCGGCGCATTATGCCTCCGGTGTAATTTCCAGAAGAGCGGTTGAAAAGATATGTGTATATTTTATAGGCGGGGGGCGGCCAAGTCAAGTTTCATAAGTTTCAAAGCCGGTTATCCTTTACAACCGGACCGTATAATGGTAAGAATGCTGGACGATAAACCGTGTATCCGGCTTTTATAAAAGGGATGGAAAATGAAAAAAATAATTATT
The DNA here is from genome assembly GCA_004376375.1 of Planctomycetota bacterium. Taxonomy (GTDB): domain Bacteria; phylum Planctomycetota; class E44-bin39; order E44-bin39; family E44-bin39; genus E44-bin39. The sequence continues at coordinate 6,651 of SOJX01000050.1, read as the reverse complement.
GCAATTGTCATTTTTACAGCGTGCGGGATATTTCTCGGCGGTTGCGCCGGGGCTGGCGTCGAGGAGAACGCGGCGACGCCTTACATGGAACCGCCCGTTGCGACATTCTCCATTGTCGCCTATGATCCGGACACCGGCGATCTCGGCATCGCGGTACAGAGCAAGTTTTTCGGGGTAGGTGCGGTCGTGCCGTGGGCGAAGGCGGGTGTGGGCGCGATCGCGACCCAGGCTGCGGGAAATACGCGTTACGGGCCCGAAGGTCTGAAGCTGCTCGAGTCCGGTATGTCGGCGAAAAAGGTTGTCAGGAAACTGACCGACGCCGACCCCGGCAGAGAGTACAGGCAGCTTGGTATCGTCGATGCGAAGGGAAACGCAGCCTCCTTTACCGGCAAGAAAGCCAACGACTGGAAAGGCCACGTGGTCGGCAAACACTACTGCTGCCAGGGAAATATCCTGACGGGCGAGGAAGTGGTGAAGGCCATGGGGAACGCGTTTGAAAACACGAAAGGCCCGCTCCCGGACAGGCTTGTCGCAGCTCTTCGTGCCGGCCAGGCCGCGGGCGGCGATTCGCGCGGAAAGCAGTCCGCAGCGCTTTACGTCGTCAGGAAAAACGGCGGCTACGCAGGCTTTAACGACCGCTGGATGGATATTCGTGTTGACGACCACAAGACACCGATTGAGGAGCTGGCCCGCCTGCTCGAGATTCATAAAAAGACTTTTCCGGCCGCGCCGACTCCCAACCGGAAGCGTGGAAAGGTGGTGGTCGAAGGCGAAATTGATAGTCCTCTCAAATTCCAGAAAAGCCCGCGTGCTGTCTTCGAAAGAGCGCTCGATCTGTTTGTGAAAAAGGAATTCAAGTCAATTTACGAGATGTGCACGGAAGAGTTCAAGAAGAAAATATCGCTCGAGGATTTTATCAAGGGAGAAGAAGCGAGTTATGATAAGGCGGTAGAATACATCCGCGAAATCAGATACGTTGAGACGGAATATGCCGATGATAATACTGCGCTTGTCTTCTTTACGCACGTGGCGCGGTCGCGGCCGTCGCCGTTTAAGATCGTAAAGAAAGGCGATACCTGGAAGCTCCCGCAATTCTAGTCTACTTCTCACAGGAACAGGCATCGTGAAGGTTGCCTACATTACCGACTCGGCCAAAAAGGAACAGGAACTGCTTCGCAGCCTGCTTGATGAGGGAGTTGAAGTATGTTTTATCCCTTACGACAAAAGGGACGAAGCCGTCGAGCATGCGGATGAGTTCGACGCGGTCATCGGCGCGCGCATCCCGCGTGAGTTCTGGGAAAAGGCCGTAAACTGCACGTATATGATAATCCCCTTCACCGGCATACCGCCGCAGGATATGGAAGTACTGCCCGATTTCCCGCACGTGACTATCCTGAACTCGCACTTCAACGCGCAGTACGTTGCCGAGCACGCGTGGGCGCTCCTTCTTGCGTCCGCGAAACTGATCTGCCCGATTCATGATAAAATGCGGGAGGGCGACTGGTCGCCGCGTTACGAGCACCGGGGCGGTTGGTCGCTTGCAGGGAAGACCTTGCTGTTAATCGGCTATGGCGCCATAGGAAAAGCCCTGGCGAAGATGGGCAAAGCGTTTGAGATGGTTGTAAAAGCTGTTAAGCGCACCACCGGCGGGGCGGCGGAGCTCGATTTTGTGGGAACGCGGAAGGATTTGCCTTCGCTTCTCCCGGAAGCGGATTTCATTATCTTGTCGCTGCCGGGCACCGAGGGCACACGCTGTTTTCTCGGCACTGAAGAATTTAAATTGATGAAAGACGGCGTGCATATCGTGAACGTCGGACGCGGCAACGTTATTGACGAGGACGCTTTTTATGAAGGTCTGAAGTCCGGGAAAGTCGGCGGCGCGGGGATCGACACATGGTGGGTCTATCCGCGGAGCGTGGAGGCGCGCTCGGATACTTTTCCCTCGAAGCACCCGCTTGCGCAGTTCGACAACGTCGTCTTCAGCCCGCACCGCGCCAGCCACGCCATCGGGCGTGAGACTGAAAGAATGAAAGACATGGCGAGGATTGTCAACTCGATAGCCGAGGGCAAACCTCTGAACGTAGTCGACCTGGAAGAGGGATACTAGCCGGAATGCAGCGTGAGTGGCGTGAAAGAACCAACTGAAATCTGGAAAGTATGGGTCGATACCGGCGGCACGTTTACCGATTGCCTTGCCCTCGACCCGGAGGGGAGCCTCCACCGCGCTAAAGTCCTTTCAAGCAGCGCGCTTCGCGGGCGTATCGGCGAAATAATAGATTCAAAAAAAATACGCATTCAAGCGGCCTGGCAAGTTCCGGACGGTTTTTTCTCAGGCTGCACGTTCAGGCTGCTCGATAAAGAACTGCCCGAAATAAGTGTAGCAGATTTCAAAGCTGATGAATTAATCATTGAATTTGCCCAACCGCTCCCGGGTGGAATCCTGGCCGGGGATAACTTCGAAATAAGATTTCCCGAGGAAGCTCCAATCCTCGCCGCGCGGCTTGTCACCCGTACGCCGAGAGGAAAGTCCTTGCCCGCGATGGCGATGCGGCTCGCAACTACCCGCGGCACCAACGCCTTGCTGGAAAGAAAAGGCGCGCGGGTCGCGCTTTTTATCACACGCGGCTTCAAAGACCTTCTCATAATCGGGAACCAGCAGCGCCCGGACCTTTTCGCGCTTGATATCGGGAAACCTGAGCCGCTTTACCGCGAGGCCGTTGAGGTGGACGAGCGGCTTGCCGCGGACGGGTCGGTTGCTGGAGCTCTGGATATTAAATCTCTTGAAACAGAAGCTGAAAGATTGCTCCAGAGTGGGTGTAGAACCGCCGCGGTCGCGCTTATGCACAGTTACCGGAATCCGGTGCATGAGAAAAAGGTTGCTGAGTGTCTTACGCGGATTGGTTTCAACCACGTTTCCTGCTCGTCCGGACTTTCGCCGCTTATAAAAATTCTCCCCCGCGCCGAGACGGCTGTCGTGAATGCATATCTTTCCCGGGTAATCGAAGCCTATCTCGGCGGCGTTTCAGAGTCGCTCTGCGAAGGCGCCCTGCACGTCATGACAAGCGCGGGCGGGCTGGTCGGCGCCGACCGGTTCAACGCAAAGGAAAGCCTTCTCTCGGGCCCGGCCGGCGGCGTCGTGGGGGCGGCGTTTTCCGGGAAGCGCTCCGGGTTCGAGTACGTTATCGCCTTCGACATGGGCGGCACGAGTACCGACGTCGCCCGCTTCGACGGCGATTACGAATATGTTTTCGAACACAAGGTCGGCGACGCAAACCTTGTCGCGCCCGCGCTCAGCATTGAAAGCGTCGCGGCGGGCGGCGGGTCAATCTGCAGCTTCGAGCAGGGCTGCCTCAAGGTCGGTCCCGAAAGCGCGGGCGCGTTTCCCGGTCCCGCCTGTTACGGCGCGGGCGGACCGCTTACGCTAACCGACGTGAACCTGCTTCTGGGACGCCTCGACCCGGAGCGGTTCGAAATTCCGATAGTAATCGGCAAGGCTGAAAAAGCGCTTGAAGAAATCACCGATGCGCTTGCGCGGCAAACCGGAGAGAAGGCGGAAAAAGAATCGCTGCTTGAAGGCTTTCTCCAGATAGCAAACGAGCGGATGGCGGACGCAATCCGGCGGATTTCTGTCAGGCGCGGTTACGACCCGGCGGATTACGCGCTGGTCGCGTTCGGTGGTGCAGGCGGCCAGCACGCCTGCGCGGTGGCCGGGCTCTTGGGTATTAAAACTATTATCGTGCCGCCGGACGCCGGGCTCCTGAGCGCGCTCGGCCTCGGCCATGCCGTTATCGAGCGCTTTGCGCAGCGCCAGGTGTTGAAGCCGCTCCTGGAGTTTGAAGAAAAGGTCGGCGAAATGCTTGAGGAGCTTGCGTTGCAGGCTGCCGCTGCCGTTGAAGGTGAGGGCGTTCAGCACGACGAAATTGAAATAAGGCGGAAAATTGTCAACCTGCGTTTTACCGGTCAGGATTCGTTCCTTGCGATAGAGTTTAATGAAAAAGTTCCGCTGATGGAGGCTTTCGCTGGAAAATATGAGGCTGTTTTCGGTTACCGGCCCGAGGGCAGAGAAGTCGAGCTGGAATCGTTGCGTGTGGTGGCTTCATCGCGGTCGGAGGAAATCGCGATAGAGAAAAAAGATGTTGAGAGTTTCCCGTCCGAAGTGAAGTCAAAGCGTAAAGCGCTGGTTGATGGCAACCGGACTGAAATACCCGTGTTCGAGCGGGGTGATCTGATTCCGGGCGCCTGCATCAACGGGCCGGCATTTGTTTTTGAGAAACACAGCGCCACCGTTATCGAGAAAAACTGGCAGGCCGTGGTTGATTCGACACACGCGCTTGTCCTCTCACGTGGGCGGGAGGATGCGGATGAGTAATACAAAAGATCCCCGCCCCGAAGCGGTACAACTCGAGCTTTTTTCCAACCGGTTCGTCGCCATCGCGAATGAGATGGGCGAGATGTTGCGCCGGACCGCGATATCGACAAACGTCAAGGAGCGGCTCGATTTTTCCTGCGCGCTGCTGGACCGGGGCGGCGAGCTTGTCGTAAACGCGCCCCACATTCCCGTCCACCTGGGCGCACTCGGGTTATGCGTGAGAGAACTGGCGAAAACTTTATCAATGCAACCCGGCGACGTGGTGGCGACCAACCACCCGACCTTCGGCGGTTCGCACCTGCCTGACGTTACGGTGGTGACGCCGGTCTTTGCCGGTAAGGACCCGCCCCGCCTGATGGGCTACGTTGCCAACCGCGCCCACCACGCGGAGATCGGCGGTACGCGCCCCGGCTCTATGCCGCCTGACGCGAAGACGCTTGCGGAAGAGGGGGTGGTCATACCGCCGACTTATCTCGTCAGGCAGAGTGATGCGCGCCTGGACGAAATGCGTAAACTCCTTTCCGGCGGTCCTAATCCTTCGCGCGCTGTCGAGGAAAATATTGCAGACCTGAGCGCGGCCGTCGCCGCCAATCACCGCGGCGCAGGCGCTCTGCTGGCGATGGTGAATGCTTACGGCGGGAACATCGTCACGCATTACATGTCTGCCCTGAAGGCACAGGCGGAAAGACGGATAAGAAAAGCGCTCGAGCGGTTTGAGAAAGGCAGTTACGAAGCGGCGGAGACGCTTGACGACGGCTCGAAACTTTGCGTTCGAGTCGAGCTTGCGGGCGGAAGAGCGATAATTGATTTTGCCGGAACGTCCGACGTTCAATCCGGGAACCTGAACGCGACGACGGCGGTCGTTCACAGCGTTGTGCTTTACGTGCTGCGCCTGCTCGTCGGGGAGCCGATGCCGTTGAATGAAGGCCTGATGCGTGCTGTCGAGTTGAAAATACCGCGTGGGATGTTGAATCCCGATTTTTCAGGCGACCCGTCGGAATCGCCTGCGATCGTCGGCGGAAACGTGGAGACAAGCCAGCGGATTGTGGATACTTTGCTGAAGGCGCTTGGCGTCTGTGCGTGCAGCCAGGGCACGATGAACAACGTGCTTTTCGGAAACGACAGATTCAGCTATTACGAAACGGTCTGCGGCGGCGCGGGCGCGGGGCCCGGCTTCAAAGGCGCCGACGCGGTGCACACCCACATGACCAACACGCGCATCACCGACCCGGAAGTTATCGAGCACCGTTACCCAGTTCGCGTGGAGCGGTTTGCCGTGCGCCGCGGTTCGGGGGGAGGGGGACGTCACCGCGGCGGTGACGGAGTGGTGCGGGAAATCAGGTTTCTTGAAAACGCGTCGCTTTCCATCCTGAGCCAGAACAGAAAATGCGGACCGCGCGGCCTCGAGGGCGGTGAATCCGGCGAGCCGGGAAGTCAAAAGGTAATCCGCGCGTCGGGCGAGATTCAGGAGCTCGGCGCGGTTGACGGTTGCGAGGTCGGCCCCGGCGACCGCCTGGTTCTCGAAACCCCCGGCGGCGGCGCCTGGGGCGAACCGGAAGAATAGACTTTACTTTCAAGGTTTGCATGCTAAAATCATTCCTAAATGCTGCCTATAATGCCGCTTGTAAAACCTGCCTTATGTCCGGAGGGGCTATAAGTTGCTCCAGGACACGGGACTGATTCTCGCAGTAATGCTCCTTGCCGCCCTGGCCGGCGGCTACATCGCAAAGTGGGTGCACTTCCCTAGAATTATCGGTTACCTCATCGCGGGGATGTGCCTCAAGCAGGTCGGGAAATGGAGCTACGGGGCGGAAGGTGCCGCGGCGTCCGTTAAGTCGCTTGAGATTGTCAACGAGCTTGCGCTCGGCCTGATTCTTTTCACTATCGGTGAAGTCTTTGACCGCAGGCGGCTGAAAGCAATCTGGCACTCGCTTCTGCGCCTCAGTCGATGGGAAACAGGGCTGTCTTTTCTTTTTACGGCCATCGGTTGCGCGGTTGTCGCGTTGGCTGTTCCCGGTATGACGCTCGGCCTCGGCATTGCGGCCGGTCTTCTGCTCGGCATGGTTGCGATTGCGACCGCCCCCGCCGCCACCTACCTGGTTCTTCGGGAGTATGATGCCAAAGGCCCGACTACCGACAAGCTGCTCGGAATGACCGGCATCAATAATCTTATAAGCATAATCGGCTTCGGCGCCGTTTTCATTTTCTGCTCCGGTGTAGGCTGGATTGGGGGCGTAAAACACGGGGGAGGCAGACTTTTACTGAATCTTCTTTTCACCTCG
>SOJX01000115.1 GCA_004376375.1 Planctomycetota bacterium | reverse complement strand
AATTCGAAAATCGTAAATCGGCAATACTCAATCGAAATGACTCACGACGCACGACCCACGACTCATTCGCCCGACGGGTCCGACAGAATTTCCCCCCAAAAAACCACGTCCCCTCTTAACCCGCCGCCTTCCGCAATGTAAAATTTACATACCCAGCACATCCCGTGCCGCATGAATTCGCCGCGATTTCAAGCTTCCGATTACCCCCTCATTCACCCCCGATTGGGGGCCCATCACCCCGGTTACTTGACCGACACCGGGGTTTGAACGGGGTTAAGTCGCCGAAAAAAGTCGCAATTTTCCGCAAAACGTGACAGAACTTTTACATTTCACTGGCCCAACTCATTATGCTTTTCTTCCCAAAACCGACTGGCCGAACAACTGAAAAACAGGACAACCGACTGTTTCAATATAACATGAGAAAGCTTTGCAGTCAAAAGGAAAAGGGCACAAAACGCCAAAAGGGCGTATTTGGTCCTCTCCCAATCAAAGCCAGATTGCTGCCTTCCTGGCTTCCCAGGTGTAACTAACTATCATACAAGCAGTTACATCTTCAGGCCTGAATCTCGCTCTTATGGCATGCATATTGTATATATAATGTGCAGAATCAATGAAATACAAAAACTCGGAGGCAAAAATGAAACAACTGCAAACCCTTTTCTTACTCCTTGCGTGCCTTAGCGTTATACTTCTTTTCCCAGGCTGTGGCGGTGGCCATAAGTCTTCAGGCCGCTCTGCTAGCAGTGGCGGAGGCTCAGGCGGCGGCGGCGGTGGCGGAACCGGCACCGGCACCGGGACCGGCGGCACCGGCGGCGGCAGCGGGACTGCGAGCATTGGCAGCCTTTCATGCTTCACATCACTCGACGACATATACAGCACGATGAACGGGTGGCGCCAGATGTACGGCGGCGTCGGAGGTTACGGCTACCACGACCGCTATAAAGGTTTCCCATGGAGAGGCGAACAGCACACCAACCAGACCTGGCCGATTACTTTTCAAAGAGATAGTGGTCTTGAGGCCAAGGCGCAGGCCGAAGCCGAGAGAATCAACGCCGGCGGCACTCCCAAAGGCGAGCAGAGAAGCGGTTTGTACCTGGATGGTGTCGACACTGCAAATTACATAATCGCCTGCAAGGAATTGGATTCTACTTCTATGGGTAAAGAAGGCCCGCCCATGTCCAAGAACTGGGGAACCGCCCGCCTGGCGATACATTACCATGATGCCGGTGGAGACGGTCCGGTCATCACTAAAATTGGTATCGGCGCGGTTGATGCAGGCGAAGGCCACACCTGGTGGGTTCTGTGGTACGCAGAGTAAAAAGCATACTCAAGTGTACGGGGAAGAAACCAGCGAACCAGCGGACTAGCGACTAAGCAAAATAATTACAGGAGAAAGATAACCATGTCCAACAGAAAAATCACCCTTTTAGCTATCGTGATGATTTTCAGCCTTGTGCTCTTTGTAGATGGATGCGGGGGCGGCAGCAAGTCGAACCGCAGTTCCTCATCCGGTGGCGGCGGAGGTACCGGCGGCGGCGGCACCGGCACTGGCGGCGGCGGCACCGGCGGCGGCAACGGTGGCGGAGGAAGCCCCACATTGCCGTTCGGTGAATCTTCAAATGGGACAGGCGGCAGCTCGGGCTCAACCCTGACTACGCCAAGCGGGGTGACCTGCAATCTGATAGTGCCGAGTTCATACAACGAGGGCACTCCCAACGAATTCCTTATTGTTTACAGCGGTACCGAGGGCGCAGGCCAGATGACCAGTAACATCAGGAATTACATGACAGTTATCAGCGGGCTTAACAAGTTCATCGCTGCGGTCCTTGACGGCGTGACCTACAGAGGCAACGGCCAGGCCGGTGCGGACGTGATTGATGAGGTCCGCGCAAAATACAACATTGACAACGACCGCATGTGCCTGCTCGGTGAATCGGCCGGCACTTCTGCCGCGCTGGAACTTGGTTTCGCTATCAGGCAGGAATATTTCGCCGCTTACTGGGCAAACGATGTCAATGCTTCGGCGACGCCCCAGAAAACTGCTGCCGAGATTGGCTTTGAGCCGTGGGGTAACGCCGGGCCGGGCGGGCAACATACTGCTGCGAAAATCATCGTTGACGGCATGAGGGATGCAGGTTACAGGCTTCCGGCTGATGCACCCTACAGTGGCCCCGGCGCAAACTCTCACGGTGACCAGACCCAGTTTCGGGCCTCACTTACGTTCTTCCCGGGAAAATCCCGGCAGTAGCAGCAAAAGCGGATCAGGAGGTTTACCGATGAGAACCGCGTTCTCAATAACTTTCAGGGATGACGGCCGACTTCAGATAGGGGTCTCGGGTAAGCTCACCGGTCATGCTGCAAGGGAAGGGCTTGAACTTCTGCAAATGGTCGTGGCGGAGGGGAAGCGGGAAATACTGTTAGACCTGAGAGAAACCACTTCCCTTGATTCCCTTGGAATAGGGATTTTCGACTGGATTCGAAGCCAGAACGGGAACCTTGATTTCGATGTGCTTCTGCCCGTAAGGGGGGTAAGCGAGGACGAGCTCGAGTATATCTCGCTGGGCAAAACCTCAGCGAACAGGATTGAACGGCGCCGTTACGTGTCATGATGACGGGAGACAATGCACTAAAACTCTCTGCCCTTTCTGCGCTTCCCAATCCGAATAAGGTTTTATTTTACCCATCCTGCCTGCCGATTATATATATCCGCACATAGCATGCCTTCCTTTTGATTAAACTCGAACGATTTGACTTGCATTATTCGTTGTTCGGTTGTATTTATGTTGCGAGTGGTTCTTTCAGCCGGAAATGTAAGAGGCCTGTCGTGGCCAGGATGATTGCCAATCGCTATGGAGTTGAGAAACTGCTCGGTGAAGGGGCGGCCGGCAAGGTTTATCTTGTAAAAGACAAGCTCCGGGAAAATGAACCGCTTGCGCTGAAGCTGCTTGATGTGCCGGAGGTGCAACACCTCGAGCTTTTGCGTCACGAATTTTCGATTCTGGCCAAACTCAGACATCCCAATATCGCGCGTGTTTATGATTTCGGGTTCGACGAGAAATCCAATCGCTGGTTCTACACATCCGAATTCATCGAGGGTTCGAGTATTGTCGAAGCCTGCAGGGAGCTTGATTTCAAAGATAAATCCCGGCAGTTTGCACATGTTTTACGCGCTCTCCAGCACATTCACTCACGCGGCATAATTCACTACGACGTGAAGCCCAGCAACATTCTGGTAGACCTTGACGGTATTGCAAAGCTGATAGACTTCGGCCTTGCCACGACGGAAGTGCCGATAACGGGTGCAATGAGGGGCACAATCGGCTATGCGGCTCCCGAGGCCGTCCGCGGTGAGCTTGGTGATCCACGCTCGGATCTTTATTCGCTTGGCGTCGTTTTTTACAAAGCGCTTGTCGGCAGGCATCCGTTTGAAAATGATTCAGTGCTTGAAATTCTGAAGATGCAGGCGACGTCGGAGCCTGAACCGCTGCGGGAATTCGACAAGAAAATACCGGTTGAACTGGAACGAGTAGTTCTCAGGCTTCTCGAGCGTGATCCCGGCCTGCGTTACTATACCGCCAACGAAGTCAACCGTGCTCTCTCTCAGGCCGTTGATATTCCGCTTGAAGAGGAGACATCTGAAACGGCGATGGCCTATCTGCTGGGGGGCGGTTTTGTCGGACGGGAAAAAGAACTCAGGCACCTTCGCTCGCTCATTGATTCGTTGGGGAAAGACTCCGCATATACGCTGCTCTGCTTTATTACGGCAGAAACGGGTGTCGGAAAGACCCGCCTGCTTCGGGAGGCGGGGTATTACGCGCAATTGAACGGTGTTATGCTGATCCGCAGCCGGTGCGCGCCTTTGCAGGATCGACAATCCGGTCTTTTTCCCGATGCAGTCCGGGGCGTCGCCGCGGTGCTTCCAAAAAAAGTAATGGAAAAGTATACCGCGGCCATGGACGCGCTGAAAGGCAAAACGCAGGATGCGGAGACTGACTCACAGGGTAGAATTATTCACGAGACAGTGCTTTTGTTTATTGAAGCCGCAAAAGAGCAACCGATACTGATATCGATTGACGATACGGACCAGGCCGACGAAGATACTCTTGCGTTTCTCAAGCACCTGGCCCGGGTCCTCTGGCTCAGACAGCAGGAAAATGAGCGCCTTGCCTTGCTCGTTCTCGGCGCCTGCAACACGGAAGCTGAGTCTGCAGAGCCGGTGACCGCTCTTATTACCAGCCTGTCGGCGAACGGGCTTGCCGAACAAATGGCTCTTTCACCGCTTTCCGGTGAAGCTGAACAGAAACTGCTTTCACTTATGCTGGGGGGTTCAGAGCCGCCCGAGCAGTTGACGCATGCAGTACATGAGGTGGCGGACGGCTGCCCTCTCGTTATCGAGCAGGCTGTTCAGCAACTCTATGAGACGGGTCATCTTTTTTATGAGCTGGGTAAATGGCGAACGAGTACTTCATTACCCGAGGTTCAGCTTCCTGCCGCCGGTGCAGAATCGCTTAAACAGCGAATAGAGCGTCTTTCAGACAGTGAGCTTGCCGTTATTCAAACTCTTGCATGCCTGGGTCGGCCGGGAGATTTTGATTTGTTGAACACGGCAGCCGGCCTGCCGGGTGATACGTGCGCTTCTGAGATTGCGGGACTTATATCACGACGATTGCTTTCTGTTGATGAAGACGGCAACTATTCCTTCAGCAGCGGACGCATGGCCGAGGTTGTTTTGAAGGCGACTGCACCCGAACTCCGCAAAGCTGCGCACGGACGGATTTATTCTCACCTGAAGAAAATCAAGGCTGATATCGTGGACCGCGCCCTGCACGCGGATATGGCCGACATCGAGAATGACGAGCTTCTGCCGCTACTGAAGAAAGCGGGCGAGAGTGTCGAAATAACCGCTTCGGTATCAACTCCGCTCCTTGTTCATGAAGCGCTTCTAAGGCGTTTGCCTCCCGACACGGAAGAGTGGTTCCGAACGGTAATAGTACTGGTAGTACTCAATGCACGACTCGGAAGAACGAATAAAATACTGGAATACATAAAGCGCGCCAGGCGGGACTCGATCTGGCGGTATCCTGAATACGCAAAACTTTTTGTCTCGAAGTATGTTGACACGCATTTGTATTTCGGGGAACCTGCTGAAGCTGAGCAGTTTGTAAAAGAAGTGATGAAACGCTCGGCCGGGAAGAAATTCGAGTACCTCCGGGCGGCGGCGCTGTATGCATCCGCACAGCTTGCCGAGCACAATGGAGACCTGGAAAAAGCACGGAACTTCCTTCATGAAGCACGTGAAAAGGCCTCCGCCAACCGCGATTTCAGGCAGCTTAACTTCATTGATTACACTCTCGGGCGTATTGATTATCGCAGCGGGCAATTGGATGAAGCTCTCCGGCGCACACGTGCTGCACTTAAACGCAAGTCGGCCAGGTATTATTCGGGGATCTTTTACAACCTGCTGGGTATTATTCTGAAAATGAAAGGGGAGACGGAAAAAGCGCTTGAGTATCTTCAGCTTGCATTTCAGCACCATGAAAAGGCCGGAAATCTGAACGAAGCGGCCGGTGTGCGGCTCAATATCGGTAACATCTTCAGTGACAGGGGTGAGTTTGAAAAGGCCCTGGATGCACATACGCGGGTAAAACGGATGGGGCAGGTTACCGGAGATCCCTCCAATTATGCCGTCGCGCTCCTGAATATTGGAAATGATCATTACGGAATGGGGCGGATACGGGAAGCTTTAACGTCTTTTGAGGAAGCCATTGAAGCAAGTAAGAATATCCCGGATAATTTCTTTCGTATTGAAGCCCTGCGCTCCCGGGCAAATGTAAATGCAGTACTTGGCATAACTGAAACCGCTCTTGCCGACCTGGGCGACGCGCTAAAGCTTGCACGGCAGATAGAAGCCAGGGCTTCTGAAGCAGGGGTCTTTACCGACCGGGCGCATCTGACGGCATTCCTGTGCGGTGACCTTGATGCGGCCAAGCGGGAACTTTCCACGGCTCGTTCACTCCTGCCCGAGTCCGCTTCAGGGGGCCTGGTCGATGTGCTCGCTCTTTCTGCGACGTTCCTGATTCTGAAGCGCGAGGCAGACGAGGCTTTGCAGGAGCTGAAACGTGCCGAAAAGCTGGGTTTTAAAGGCGCCCGCCTGAAGCGAATTACCATAACGAAAGCAAAAGCTCTTTTCTTGAAAGGCGAAAGGGATACGGCTTTAAAGCTGGTCGCGCAACTGGAAAAAGAACCGTTGAGTGCGGAAAGGAAAGTACAGGTTGCCCTTTTCAAGTCAAAGTACGAGCTTCATTTAGAAAGAGTCACGGAAGCTGTGGAGCAGGCGGAAAAAGCCTTACGGCAGGTGCGGCAAATCGGAAATGTCCTGCTCGTTTTCGAGGCGGCGGTCCTGTCCGCCGAGTGTGCCGTTGCTGCGCTTGACGTTGCCCATGCCCGGGAGTATGTCGGAGAAGCGGAGGAGGTGTTTGACAAGATTGCCGCCGCGCTCCCGGAGGAATATGACAGGAAGGGCCTGCGTGCTTTTCCGTTCTACAGCATGCTCGACTCTCTCAAAGAAGAAGTACAATCAATGGAATTGAAGTTTCAAAAACCTGTTTCGGCGGAATCACCGGCAAAACAGGAGTTACTTGAAATAACAGGCATGGGCAGGCGGAACCTGGTGCGCGACGGGCTTGTGCTTCTCGGCATGGTGAGCAGACTGATCGAGGCAGAGCTTGACGTGGATAAAATTCTGAACCTGGCCCTCGGGACCGCGCTTGACGTCACCGGCGCGGGCCGGGGCTTTGTTATCCTGATTGATGAAAAAGGCAAGATGAAGCATCTGGCCGCGCGCGATATCTTGAACGAGGAAATCACGTCGCCTGAGTATCAGACCAGCCACACTCTGGTTAAGGAAGTGATAAGCACTGGCAAGCCGCGGCTTGTCGCGGATATCGCCGCAGACGAATCTTTACGCAGTGCAAAAAGCGTTACCGACCTCGGATTGCACTCGGTCCTCTGTGTCCCGATTATCAGGGGAGAGCGGGCCATTGGCGTGGTTTATCTGGATTCGACTTCGCCGGTAAACATTTTCACGGAAGCCGATCTTTTCCTCATCGAAGAATTCGTGCAGCGCATCGCTCCGATCATAATAAACGCCGTAGAGCAGAAACAACTGAACAGTAAACTGCGCTCCCTGGAAGAGGAAGTACGCACCCGGTATTCCTACTCGAATATCGTCGGGCGCTCAAAGCCCATGCGCGAGCTGTTCCGCATTCTCGATTCGATTACCGATACGGACCTGACTGTCTGCATCTACGGCGAAACGGGTACGGGCAAAGAACTTGTCGCCAAAGCGCTCCATTACAACAGCAGTCGCAAAGACGGTCCGTTTGTAACGATAAACTGCGGCGCCGTGACGGAGTCGCTGCTTGAAAGCGAGCTTTTCGGTCACGTCGAGGGGGCCTTTACGGGGGCAAGTTCTGACAAGCCCGGTCTTATAGAAACGGCGGACGGCGGTATGCTCTTTCTGGATGAGATCGGCTCGATGCCGCTCGAGATGCAGGTAAAACTCCTGCGGGTTATCGAAGAGCACGAAGTCCGGCGCGTAGGCTCGGCGCAACCGGTCCCGGTTGATATCCGGTTTGTATGCTCGACGAACACGCCGTTGGAGCAGCTTGTGGAGCAGAAGCTTTTCCGCGAAGACCTTTTCTACAGGCTCGACGTTGTGCGTATCGATCTGCCTCTTCTCCGCGAACGCCGCGAAGATATCCCTCTCCTTGTCGAGCATTTTCTGAAATTGATAGCCGGAGAGATGAAAACATCCAGGAAAAAAGTTTCTGCCAAGGCAAAGGAAATGCTTGTTGCCGAAGACTGGCCCGGCAACGTCCGCGAACTGGAAAACCGGCTGCGACAGGCCATGGCCCTTGCCCAGGGCGATACGATTAATTCGAGTTGTATTACGGCCGCAGTGGCGGAAGAACAGGCCGGTTTTACCGTGCTGCTGGCCGACGAGACCTTGGAAGAAGCCAGAAACCGATTTGAAAAAGAACTGTTCGTTAAGGCGTTAAAAGATTCTGACTACAACTATTCAAAAACCGCCAGACGTCTCGGGATGGACCGTGCGTGGTTTTATAACCGCTGCAAACGGCTTGGCATTAAACGTAAATAAACGCCATACTCACCGCTGTAGTCTTTTCCCTACGGTGTAGGCTATTGCCTACAATTATCGGCTGCAATGTTTCTTATCCGCCTTGAGTAACTTTATTGTTATTCCTTTGAAGTCAAGAGGTTATACTCGCCCTGTGATTTATCCCGCCTGCGGCATATCTATTGCTATATATGTTAGTCACTATGACACTGCGAAGCACAAACATCAAAACGAAGGGAGCAGGTATGAAGCAGATAGTGCTTTTTATCTTGGTTCTGTCAATGGCAGTTTTCCTGACAAACTGCGGCGGCGGAAACGGTGGTTCGCGATCTTCAGGCGGTGGCAGTGGCGGCGGCACCGGAGGCACGGGCACCGGCACCGGTACAGGCGGAGGTAATGGAGGTGGCCAGCCTCCTGCCGGTATCGTGCTGTCGTTCAATTACACGTGGACGGTCGACGGTGACGCCACAAGTGCGCAGCTCGAAGCGATGAAATCGAACATCGACAGGCTCAATGAATCGCTCTTTTCGATGGGGCACGGTCAGCAGTATATCCAGAGCGTGACTTTACGAGATAACGCCAATGACGGAGATATCCGTACCCCGGTCGACAGGGTTGAAGCCAGCACGCTCGGCGGCGGATCTTATGCCTATACGACTGGATCGGGTAGTGGCGGCATTTATATCGTGTGCGGTGGGCTCGTAGACAGGGTTACTTTCGGTCATGAGCATGGCCACAAAGAACATTTCCTCGCGGGCAATAACCCCAGCATGATGAGCGTGGGGGAGGAATACAACTGCAATGCCTGCGTAATGGCGATAGGCGGCACGCGTCAGTATTGCGACTCGACTAATCACAGTACCCAGTACAGTTTCGAGCCCTGCTGGGCCGGGGTCATGAGTAACCATCCCGGGATGAATCATATCGAGGGTGATTACTCCGCCCCGAGCGGAAGCTGCCCGGCTGCACAGATTACGGTAAACGATAACTAAACCGGAGGAAATAAAATGAGACTTGGATATCTCCTCATTTCAATCGGAATCATCATCGCTCTTACGTGTTTCACTCCCGCCTGCAGCAGCAACAAGTCGGGCAACAAAGTAGTAACCGGTACTGCTACAGGCAGCACCGGAGGAGGCAACACAACCGGCGGCGGAACGACAGGCGGCGGCGGTTCCACCGGAAGCGGCGACGGCAGCATTAACGGAGGCGATACGGGGAACGACGCCGGAAACAAAATATTTACCGTAAAAGACATGTTCGACTATCTTAATTATAAGAGAGAAATTTACGCCGGCACAGGTGGCCACGGAACCGCGCCGCACGGAGGTTTCGATGGCTATCCGTGGGAAGGTGAAAACCTTCCCGAGTCGCAGCCTTACACCTGGAGCATCACCTTCACATGGGACAGTGAGCTTGCAAAGGAAGCGCAGGGCGAGGCCGAACGGCTCAGGGACGGCGGTTCTCCCGTGGGCAGAAGGTTCAAGCATCAAAGCCCGATAGGAGGCGAACCGATGTGGCTTGAAGGGCTCGACGCCCCGAAATACATGGCCAGCGGATTCTGCAGCCCCGACACCGCGCAATATGCATGGTGGAAAACTAACAACGGCACCGCTCGGATGGCGCTCCACTACCAGACGGGGACCGCGCCTTACAACCACAAAACGAAACTCGGGATTGGTAAAGCCGACACTGGTGACAACGATATCTGGTGGGTCTTTCTCTACGGAGAATAATAACTGAAACCGGAGGAAATAAAATGAAGCATCGCATTCTTCTTATCGCTATCGCCGTTACCATTGCACTGATGTTTGCCATGCCCGGCTGCGGCAGCGGCGGCGGCAAATCAAGCAGCAGCGGTGGAGGAAGCGGCGGCGGCACCGGAACAGGCAGCGGCACGGGCGGCACAGGCACGGGCACAGGCGGCAATGGCGGCGGCGGTACGAGCGGGACAGGCGAGCCGCCCTTCGGCGAATCATCAAACGGCTCAGGCGGCGGCGCCAGCGGAGACTTCATCCTTGTTAACGCGAGCGCGGCATCGGGCGGGCCGACTCCCCTCCTCATCGTTTACAGCGGTACGGAAGGTTCGTCTGCGATGGCGTCAAACCTTAATGGGATGCTTTCTTCAAGCATCATGGCCGTCGTTTTTGACGGGCGCCAGTACATGTCGGGCGACAGCGGCGGCGACGGAGCCGCAGCCCTTGATCAGTGCCGCGAAAAATACAACATCGACAACGACCGCACTTACCTTCTCGGCGAATCGGCCGGGACCGGTGGTGCGAGAGACCTCTCAATGCAGAGGCAGTCATATTTCGCCGCGTACTGGGCCAACGACGTCGAGCAACCGATGTCGAGCTGGCAGGCGCCCAAGACCGCGGCCGAGCTCGGCTTCGCGCCGTGGGGGCAGATCGGACCGGGCGGGCAACCCGCCGCCGCGACCGACCCTATCATACAGCGCATGCGCGACGCCGGATACCGTCTGGACGATCCTTCGCCGTATGCAGGACCGGGCTGCAATCAGCACGGAAGCTTCGAACAGCTGCAGGCTGCATTGGCGTGGTTCGTCGGAAAGACACGGCAGTAAAAATCGAACAGGAGGTCGTGTAATGAGAACGTCATTCTCAATCGCTTTTACGGACGACGGCAGGTTTCGGCTGCGGATTTCAGGAAAGCTCACCGGCCACGCGGCCAGAGAAGGGCTCGAGCTCCTGAAGACGGCCGTCGATTGGGGAAGGAAAGATATCCTGATTGATCTCAGGGAAACCACTTCGGTCGATTCCCTGGGCATCGGGGTTTTCGACTGGATCCGCGGCCAGAACGGAGATCTGAACGTGAGTGTTGTTCCGCCGGTTCGGGGCGTTAGTGATGAAGAACTGGCATCTATTACGCGGACTGCATCATGAGAAATCGGGGCTCCTTTCGGAGGGAAAGGGAATGAAACATATCAGAATCCTGCTCGTCGTCACTGCGGTTCTTGCTCTGGTTCTGGCTGCGCCCAGCTGCGGCAGCAGTCACAAGTCAGGCCGCAGCGGTTCATCCGCTCCCGTCGGAGGCGGAGGCGGCAATACCACCGGCAGTGGAACAGGTACTGGCAGCGGAACCGGTGGTACCGGAAGCGGTACAGGCAGCGGTACAGGAAGTGGTACGGGAGGCGGCGGTACGGCGTCCAGCGAAGTCCTGGCAATGGAGCAGGAACTCTGCGACCTGATTAATGCTGAGCGAACCAGCCGCGGGCTCGAGCCTCTCATACACGCCGACGACGTGAGAGCGGTGGCGCGCGCTCACAGCGAAGTCATGCAGGCGGAGCAGGATCTTTTCCATTCGGGAGTGGACGGCGACGTCAACAGCCGGCTCACAAATGCGGGCGTCCCGTACGAAGGGATACCCGGCGAAGACATCGCCTGGGGGCAGGGCCCGACGACGGTAATCGGCTGGTGGATGGGTTCCCCCGGCCACGCGGCTCCCATCCTTTCAGCCGCCTATACCGACATAGGCGTGGGCTATGCTACCGGTCACTGGTGGACTGCTAATTTCATCAAAAGGAAATAACAGGAGGAGATACCAAATGAAAAAGCTCACCTCTGCAATGATTATTCTTGCCCTCGTTTTTGTGGGCTCCGTTCTTTTCACCTCCTGTGGAGGAAGCCATAAGAGCAGTCGAAGCGGCGGCGGAGCAGGCGGCGGCGGAGGTACCGGCAGCGGAACAGGTACAGGCACGGGCACGGGCGGCAACGGTACCGGAACCGGCACGGGCGGCGGAGGCACCGGCGCAGCGGCGGACAAAGTCTGGAATGCCAATGCGCTTGTCCAGGCCAAACAAACCGCCGCCGGCATGGAGGCGTATGCCGATCACCTGAAAACCTGCAACATCGGCCTGTACAAATCGACGGAAGGTCAGGGCATGCTGGGCGACTTGATTCTCCGCTCCGGCGTGAGTCGGACTGATGAAAAAATAATATTCATGCCGAAGGGTTACGGGTGCGGGACGTCATATCCCGGCAGCCACCTGGAAGTTGATTCCGGCGACCCCCTGGAACACGTTTTCCTCCACGAGTGGGGCCACTTCGCGCTGGGCGTTCACCTCGAGGAATACAGTTGCAGCATCTGCAACATGGCCAACAACGCGCCCGGCAGGCTCAACAGGCATTTCTGCGACACAAACGACTGCATCGCCAACGGCAAGTGCTGGGACAATTGCATACTGCCGAGCTTTTCGGGCTGGACCCATACCGGCGCAGACCCGGGCAACCCGCCCGACATAAACATTACGATTGAGAACTGATTACTAATGGAACTGCAAAGTCAATTGTAAATAAAAGAACACAACCACGGGGAGGATGAACATGCCCGGAAGGTTTCTGATATTTGCATCTTTGCTCATGTTCGCTCTTACAATCACCGGTTGTGGAAACTCTAAAAAATCCAGCAGAAATAATCCGGTGCCATCCGGCGGCACAGGGATTGGAACAGGTACGGGAACAGGTACCAGCACAAGTACAGGCACCGGCGGCAATATAGGCGGCGCGGAAGGTATTGACCTCCGGTGGGCAACAGAACCCCAGGCGGACCAGGCATGGCTCGAGGCAATGGCGGATAGAATAGCGAACGCAGGCGTTTCCGACGGTGGCGCGTCCGGCGGCCCGGCAGCCGGCATATGGAAGTCTACGGAGGGTCAGGGCTACCTCAGGAACCAGACGCTTACCAGCGGGAGCACCGACGCTGAAATCGTTTTCAAAAACCTCGACAGCGACTCGGTATTCGGCGGGGCTGCGGGCGCATGCGAGTCGCCTCTGCCAGGCAGCCCGAGGGGTTACAGGATATATCTCGGAGGCCGGTTTTACCTGAATTGTTTTCTGCACGAATTCTGCCATGGCGAATACAAGAGAGGTCCGGAGGAATATAGCTGCAGCGTCTGTGCAATGGCCTCAGCCAATCATGGCGGCCCCAATCCGGTGGTATATTGCCACTCGGGGAATTGCATGTCTTCCAATCCGTGCTGGGAGAATTACATAACCAAGGCTTATCCGGGCTGGTCGTACACCGGTGGCGATCCGGGCAATCATCCGTCATGCACGGTGACAATACAATAAACATGAAAAGGATTTATCTCCCCCTACTCGCATGCGCCGCGATTATCCTGCTTTCAGGCTATTGTAAAGGCAGCAATAGCAGGGCAATCTAATGGCGCAAAGAACAGCTTTGTGGAGATAGAGCCTTGAACCTTAAGGAAAAACTCATGTATCGAAAAAGCAATAAGGACTTGACTCGCTTCCTGATTACAGTCATTTGCGCTTTTGCCCTTACCGTCTCAAGCAACTCATGTTCAAGCGGCGGGAGTGATGGTCCCAACGTAGTAACGCTGCCGCCGACGAATACCGGAACGAATACTGGCTCAGGCACAGGCACGGGCACAGGCTCGGGAACAGGCACTGGCACTATCCCACCGTCAAACCTGACAAAGTTTACCGACCTGGGAGTCATCCATAACGGCGAAGCAGTCAACGACATGGTTGAATTCAACGGTAAGCTTTATATTGCCACCGCGGTCGATCCTCTGGGCTCGTTCGGCTGCGCGATTACCACATACGATGGGTCGACTTTCAGCGTGTCACTGAGCAAAGGCTCGTCTCAGGGCCTGCCGCGCATCCGCATAATTGACGGCAAGCTGTACGTTGCGGACGGCGACCCTAACGGGCTGACACCCGGTTTCGTCTATATTTCAGACAGCTCCGGGGGGAACTGGAACACGACGACGGTCGCCACGGGCGCGCACCTGTTCGACCTGATAAAAATAAACGATAAAATCTACCTTTCAGGCCAGGACGGCGCTCCGGGCGGCGGGGCGCTCTGGTCGTCAAGCGATGGGGGAGGGTCGTTTTCCGTTATCGGGCCGAGGGGTAACGGCCGGCACAAGTATTTTGCCAAGTATAACGATATCGTGTTTCTGAGCCTGGAAAGCACCGGCCATACCGCACTTTCCGCTTCAACCATGCAGAACGTCTCGAGCCCCATCAGTACAAGCTATTACGCGTGGCGCTGGCGGGTAATCAACGGCGTACTTTACGCCGGAGGCGGCTCTTTCAGCGACGGCAAGGGATATCCGCTGCGTTATGACGGTACGGAAGTTAAGGTGCCGCAGGGGTTTGAGTACCTTGTCTGGGATTACTGCGAGTACGGTGGAAAGATATACGCCCTGGCGGTTGACGGGTTGCTTGAATCAACCGATAACGGGGAGAACTTTACGAAGATAATCGACGCGCCTCAGGTGGGCGGTCAATCAGTTTTCTGGTACCTGGAAGCCGTCGGTGGCGGCTGGAACCAGGATGCGACGGCCGGTCTTGCAGTATACAACGGCAGGCTCTACGCCGGTTCGATACAGGACGGCCACCTGTATCTTATCGAATAGAATCAGGAAAACGGGATTCCCCAAATGTAACGGGTAATTCTCTCCCCAATTCCCGGTATCCCGTATCAGGCGGGCCGCAGGGTTGTACTTCCCTGCGGCTCGCGTTAGTTAACCCGCTCTTCTCCTTCTCCCTCTTTCGGGAATACCGGGAAACAGGCGCTTATCAGCCTGAACGCGATAAAGCCGAGTGCGATCAGAAAGATTGAGATCATGATTTCCATAAACGAGGGAAAATATGCTTCGCCGGTTGCGCGGCGCAGGCTTGTTATCGCAGTATCCATTCGATGGAGGATGAATCCGAGAACGTACGACAGTGCCCCCACGAACATCCAGACACGCGAGAAGCGCAACCTGCTTCCGAGGAGGACCATTGGTACTGTTATACCAAGTATTATTTCACCCCAGAAACAGGCCATTTCGTAACCCGGCGTAAATGCCAGCCCCAGGGCGCCGCGGTAAATCAGGTCTGCAAACCTTACGGCCGCGTAGAGGCCGATGATTGCCGCAGCCGCGACGGCAAGCTTGTTCAGTATACCTGTATGCAGGGAGCGATGCAGGAACCGGTGCGAAAGGTAACTTTCGATAATCACCATTGTCAGTCCGGCTGCGACGCAGGATATGAAAAAAAGCACCGGCTGCAGCATCGAGTACCATAGCCCGTGCATCTTTTCCGGGAATATCACGAACATCGAGCCAAGGGAAGACTGGTGCAATACCGAGAGAAGCACGCCCGTGATAACGAGCGGAATCAGGAAGAACCTGTGAATCTTCAACAGCCTTTCCCAGCCGAACTTCTCGAAAACCGAGGGCAGGAACTCGAGGAACAGGACAACGCTGTAAAGTACCACGCAAAGGGCGACCTCAAAAAGTACTGAATGGAGATTCCAGTGGAATATCGGGCGCCAGATATTGTAAGGGCGGCCCATGTCAAACAGAAGTCCGGCTATAACCAGTATGTAGCCTATGAACGCCGTAAGAATCGCCGGCCGGGTGACCGGCTTTAGAGACTTGATATTGAATATATATACGATGCAGGCGATCGTGAAACCTCCGGCAGCGAGTCCGACGCCGGAAAAGACATCCAGGCCGACCCATAGCCCCCACGGCGTCCTGTCGGTAAGGTTGGTTGTGGCGCCCAGGCCTTTCCAGAAACGGAATACCGTAAACACGAGACCCGTAAGGACGATAATCCCCAGGATTACCCGCCAGATCGTAATACGTTCCCTCAGCGTTTTTTTTCTTTTATCGCCTCCATGCGTCTCACATATGGATTTATCGGAAAGAGGTTTGCGTCGCTCTTTTTCTTCGAGCGCCAGCACTTTGTCGCGTCTCTTGAAGAACCAGTACAATCCCGTGAGACCCGCGGCTGTGACTAAAACGATGCCGGGCAGTTTGCGCAGGATGCTCAACGTAAGAGACGGCAGAGTGTGCCGCGGCAGGTTGTCGGGGAAACCCAGTTTGCCGAATGGATAATCCGGCTTCGTGAGCAGCAGGACCGATGTCCCGCCTGCTTCTTTTTCACCGAATATGCGGGGATGGTATTCTTCAGGTGATTCTTTCATGCGCTTCTTTGCAAGCTCGAGAAGCTCCTCCCGCTCGCCGAAGACGGTGGCCTCGTATTCGCACGCCTCCGCGCATGCGGTCGGCTTGCCTTCATCCAGCCTGGACCAGCACATTATGCATTTGCTGACAGCGGGATTGTTGCTGCCCCATTCAAATTTGGGGATATCGAACGGGCAGGCGACCATGCAGTACCTGCATCCGAGGCAGATGGAAGCATCGTAGACTACGGGCCCGTCTTTTCTTTTCTTCATCGCGGCCGACGGGCAGGCTGATGCGCAGGCGGGGTCGATGCAGTGCATGCAGAGCTTGCGGACGTACTGATCTTCGAGTTCCGTCAGGGTTGTGAATCTGTCAGTCGAAAGGCCCTGAAGTTCGGTCTCTTCGGGCAGGTCGTTCTGTTCTATGCAGGCTTCCAGGCAGGCTTCACACCCCTCGCATTTCACATAGTCGATAAGCATTCCCATTGCCACGGTCGTTCTCCAAGTTATCAAACCCGCGCAAGGGCGCAATCGGATTTCCTGCCTTGACCGAAACGCCGGACCAGGGAAGTGCAGATAATTGCGGGCAAAACAGGAAAGTATTCGTTGGAATCCGGTCCCGGTTTGAACATCTTGCGTCCTCGCATCAGCTTCTCGGGAAAATGCAGACCCGGATATTCTATAACCCGTTATATTGAAGTTCAAGGTGATTAATCGGTTTAGCGATAATGCCTCTATTGCACCTGGCAGCACATTCCAGCAGTATTACCATCGGAATCCCGGTTTTTATGTAATAAAACATTTGCTTCTTCGTTTTATTAGTTATAAGGAATATTCAGGCCCTGCAGGATGTTATCTGCAAAATGCAGCATGGTCGAACGGCTTTGGTCATCAAAGGAGCGAGCATGTTTCGATATGGCGTCCCTCGAAATCTTTTGTTGCGGATACTGGCAACGATTATTTTCTGGCTGTCAATTGGCACGCCTCTTTTCGCTGCCGGTGTATCCATTCGTATTGACTGCGGTCGTGAACGCGGTGACAGGGAGGCCGAGGAACGCCGCGAGCTAAGCGGACGATCTTTTTCGTATGATCAGAAATGGCATGACGGAGCGCGGTACGGCCACGTCGGCGGCAGGCCGAGGTGGGATTTCTTCCCGTGGTATGCGGAAGGAACGCATATCCCCGATGTGTACCGCAGACGCCGTGAAGGCGTGAAAGCATATAAGTTCAACCTTTCGTCAGGCGGTTATGTCATCACTCTCGGCTTCCTCGAGCGACGTGCTCATTGTGCCGGAATGCGTGAATTTTCCGTTTCGGTGGGTGGGAAAGTTCTGATTAAAGACCTTGACGTATTCGCAGTTGCCGGGCTTGACCGTGCCTGCACAAGCCGTTTTTACACCAGGCACAGCGGCGGTGTCCTGACATTGAAGTTCGAGGGCGGCGGCGAGTTCGGTACGATGGTTTCCCTGATCGAAATCAAGCGGCGCAAGCCCGACAGGACGCCCCCTGTTCCCACTCCGGGCGTAAAAGCTATCGCGGGCTTCGGCGAAAACATTATTATCTGGAATGCGACTGACGAAGACGACATTGCAGGCTATTTTATCGAGCGGGCAAAAGGCAACGGCAGGTTCGAAAAGTTGAACGCCGACCCGTTGCCTGTAAGGATGTATGTTGACAGAGGTGTTTCGCCGGACACGAATTATCGATACAGAATCGTTGCTGAAGATGTTTTCGGCAACAGGGGTAAACCGTCAAAAACAGCGTCTGCAAGGCCACTTAATAAAACGAAATTACCTGTTTACGAACTGACGGTTGAAAAAAACAAACTGCGTAAATTAATGATAAACCCCGCCGCCCGCGTTTCCGTGCCCGCGGTCTTTGCCCATAAAGGAAAGCGATATGAGGTGAAGTTCCGTCTCAGGGGCGCATCAACCAGATGGCTTGCGAAGAAAGGGTTTAAGATCGTCTTTCCCAAAAAGTCAACCTTCGACGGCAGGCAATGCATAAACCTGAAAGCGCAACTGGGCGACGCAACCCTGCAACAGGAGAAGCTGTCGCTCGATCTGATAAACGTCACCAGAGCGGCTGCATCGCAGGCGAAATATATACACCTGCGTATAAACGGCAGATTTAATGGCGTCTATGTTGAGATAGAAGAAATAGATGAAGCCTTTCTGAAGAGGACGGGACGAAGCACGGACGGTCTGCTGTACCGTTCCCGCAACTTCCAGCAGTTGCAGAAGCCGCGCTCTTATATTGAGAGTTTCCGTGCCCGCACGGCCGCAGCCCGCGACAGGGAAGCCGCGATCGCATTCGTTGAGTTTCTGAACCGGGCGACCAATGGAGAGTTTGACGGGTTTGTTGAAAAATACTTTAACATGGAGCAGGTACTGGACTATCTCTGCGTTCTTGCATTGCTTGAGCGCACTGAAATCGAGGCAGGCGATTATTTCATGTACCGCTCGCCGAAAACCGGACTATGGGAACTTCTCACCTGGGACAACAACAACGGCAATCTGGGAATACGGGGATTCAGAAGAGAACTGCATCTCGAGGGGGAGGGCAGCATATTACCGAACAGTGTCTTCTGCGTTCCCCCCGGGAATCCTTACTGGCATACGATTCAAACCAGGCTTTTTTATCTGCCTCAATTCAGGGAGCGATACTTCAAGCGGTTGCGGCAGATGTGCGGCGAGCTTCTTTCTCCGGGCAGGATAAAGGACATGATCGAGAACAACCACGCTTCCATAAAGAGAGACGTGTGCGCCGACTGGCACAAGTTCCCGTCAACCGACAACGGGCCGTTCCTGCAAAGCACAGAAGTCCTGAAAGCCTGGGCCCAGCGCAGGCGCGCGTTTATCAACAAAGCCGAAAGAAAACATCCTGAAAAATCAGCGCTTGTTGTCAGTGAATTTCTCGCATACCCGCAGCCCTCGACAGAAAATTCTGAGCCGCGGGGAAAGTGGATTGAGATACACAACCGATCAAAGAAAGCGGTCAGGCTCGACAGGTTCTACCTCACGAAAAATCTGCATAATTACAGGATGTGGCGTTTCCCGGGAGAACTTTTACTCAAGCCGGACGGGCATCTGGTAATTCACGCTGACGGCGAGCGGCATGACGGCGCTCCTTCTGCAAATTTCAGGCTTTCCAGCGATGGCGGCGAGATAGGGCTGTTTGAAATACGCGGTGAAAGGATGACAGTCCACGATATTGTCTTCTACGGCAGCCAGAACCGCGATATCTCCTACGGCAGGGCGTCGAGCGCGGGAGATAAGTGGGGCTACTTCCTGAAACCGACACCGGATAAGCGCAATCCGGCAAAGAACATATCAGACCACCATATTTACGGTGTATCCGCGGAGCATGATGATAGTAAATATATTATCAGTGCAGTTGTCCTTGGTGCGGCAGGCGAGTGCAGTGTCAGCGCGATTGTGAAGGCAGGGAGAGAGTATTTCTGCATCAAGTTGGAGAAAGTGCCGGACTCAAGGGGCGCATACAGGGGCGACATTTCTCTGCCCCGCGGAGTTGTGGCCAGTTACTATGTAGTAGCCCGTACGAAAAACGGTATCACTAAAACGTATCCTTTAACAGCGCCGGAAAGGAAATTACGTTTGATACCCGACACTACGCTTGAATCGCCGGTTGTCATAAACGAACTGATGGCTACCAACAGGAAAACTGTCCGCAATGACAGAGGTGAATACGGCGACTGGATAGAACTCCACAACATTACGGACAGAGAAGTGTCGACCAGGGGACTGTGCCTGACTGATGATTCTTCGCTTCTGCACATCTGGATGCTGCCGCCGGATCTGAAAATCCCGCCCAAGGGATACCTTCTTCTCTGGGCTGACGGCCCGTCTGATGACAGTGGTAGATTTCACACGAGTTTTCAGCTCAGCAGCAAAGGTGAGACTCTATATCTTCTGCGCAGGAACGGCAGGGAATTGTATCTTCTGGACAAGGTCACGTATCCCGGGCTTGGCGATGACGAATCATATGCTAGAGTACGGGACGGCTCATCGTGGTGCAAAACCGCGAAACCGTCACCAGACAGGAAAAATTCGAGTAACTGAAAGAACTTGAACCTTCGATATTCTGCCGGAAAAGCCAATTGGCTGCCGCGGTAACCACCTCCCTCGCATGGACTTGTAAAAAACAAAATCGTTATCTGGCAACTCCTTGACGGTGGGATTGTAGTCTATTGCAGGAATTGCATGCGGCTCTTGACTTCATGGAAGAATTTAGAGTATAATAAGTACGGGAATCTGTCAGCATGCCGGGGATTTTTTATATACATAGTTAAGCATCCTGACGGTTGTTGGCTTTTAAGATAACATTGACCATGATCGGTCTGCTCAATAATCGCGGCCTGTGGGGCGTTTGATGGCAATTACCTGTCAGCATTGCGGCCTGGAGAATCCGGGAGATACTCTCTACTGCAGGCAGTGCGGTCATGACATGACTAAAGACGAAACACGCATAATGTCAGCGGACGATCCCGGGTCTGATTCTCCTTCAAAAGAAACCCAGGAAGATACAAGGCTGGTGTCTCCCACTGAAGAAATAAAAGACGGTTCGAAGTCGGATTCTCCTTCACAAGAAGCCAAGCAAGATACATGGCAGGACTCTCCCACTGAAAGAATCAAAGATGATTCAGAATCGGTCCCCCCTTCGGAAGAAGTCGACGATCCTCTGCTGGGTCAGGTTATCGGCGGATGTCTTATTGAATCCAGGATCGGGGAAGGCGGCATGTGCGCTGTTTACCGCGGGACGCAGGTTTCGCTTATGCGGTCAGTCGCCGTCAAAATTCTCCCTCGGCGCCTGGCGAAGAACGCCGCATATATTGCACGCTTTCTGAAAGAATCGGAAATCGTGGCTTCACTCCACCACCCGAACATCGTGGCAATACACGACCGCGGCTCCCACGGATCGCTTTACTACTTTATCATGGAGCATATTAAGGGAGCCACGCTCTCCGAGATTATCAGTATGAAGCGGACGATTGCTCCCGGCGATGCGCTGGCGATTGCATATCAGGCCGCCCAGGCGCTGAAAGCGGCTGCGGCCAAAAGCATCATTCATCGTGACATCAAGCCCGAAAACATAATGATTGACGAAAATGCAATTGTGAAAGTCATGGACTTCGGGCTGGTCAAAAACACCGCTGAATCCAAAGGCAGCCTCACGGCTGAACGTCAGATAATGGGTACTCCCTCTTTCATGAGCCCTGAACAATGCAAGGGCGAACCGACGGACAATCGCAGCGACATCTATTCGCTCGGAATGACCCTCTATGCAATGCTGGCTGGCCGGCCGGCGTTCTATGCCGAAGCACCGCACGGCCTTATGATGCTGCAGATAAGCGAGATTCCAAAACCGGTGCATGAAAGAAATCCCAAAGTGCCCGAGAGCGTCTGGCCGGTACTCGAACGGATGCTTGCCAAAAACCCGGATGATCGCTTTGAAGACTGGCAGGCCGTGATGGACGCTTTCGTAAAACTTCAGTCGGAGCACCCGGATGAGTACATTGTTTCTGATTTGCTCCAACGGTCCGACTCCAAGCGTCTCCCCATAATTTCGGATGCTGCTCCCACTCCGACTCCAACCCCGACCACCGGGCCTCCAAGGCCCAGGGTTGAAACTCCGCCCGAGTTCCGAACCGACGTAGGCCCGGTCAGCGCATATATGCATGCAGCGAAGGCTGGGAAGAAAAAACGGCTGGCATTTCTTGGTATCGGCCTTTTTACACTTGTATTTCTTATAGTTATTTTTGCAGTACTCTTTGTTTTGCCGGATCAATCGGATTCCGACAAGCCGAAACCTGCCGCCGTTCCCCCGCCGGACCGGTCTGCTGAAGTAGCTGCAATGGCAATTAAAGCGGAGGATGCACTCGAGGCCGGGCTTTTCGACAGCGCGGCAGCGGTGATGAAGCGGATTCGTGGGACTTTTGGGGCTTCTGAAAATCAGGAAACTGTCGAAACCGTACGCCGAACCGAGGAAAGAATTGCAGAACTGGAACCTCAGTGGCGAATGGTTCACGGGGCTATGGCAGAGGCTCGGAAACTGGAAAAATCAGGCGATTTGCCCGGTGCGCACAAACTCCTGCAAATAACCCGGGCCAGACTTGAAGAAACCAGGGTACGCGAATACCTGAATCCCGCAATAGGCAGTCTGGAAGATAGAATGCAGGCGCGCTATGCGCAGGAGACGGGAAAAGCCAGGCAGTTTATCGCGACCTCGTGCTGGGACAGTGCGATTGAAGCATGGAATCTGGCTGTTCGGTTTGCGCTGAGCGAAGAAGATAAGGAAAAGTGTATCGCCGCGGTCCGGGAAATCAGGAACCTGAAGGCTGAAGAAGAAAAAAATAAAGAAACCGAGCGATTTGAAAAGCTTCTCGAGGATGCACGCAGCGCGCTTGCGCGTCACGACCTGCAAATAGCAAATACCTTTATTGCCGAGCTTGTCCGGCTGCGTCCCGGTGATAAGCGGGTAGCCGGCCTCGCTGACAGGTCCAGGCTGGAGACCCTGATCAGTATTCCGGCAGGAAAAGTTAAACTGAAGAAGGGAGTTGTCGAAGTATCCGCCTTTGCAATTGGCGCATACGAAGTCACCAACCTCATGTATGGCGAATTCATCGAAGCCGGCGGCTACGGTGAAAGGAAATACTGGTCCGAGGAAGGCTGGACGTGGAAAGAGGAAAACAGTGTCACTGCACCGCGTTTCTGGAAAGACGAGCAATTCAGAATGCACGAAAAACCGGTTATCGGGGTTTCCTATCATGAAGCTGAGGCTTTCTGTGCCTGGCTTTCGGAAGCTTCAGGCAAACGACACCGGCTTCCCACTGTGGCTGAGTGGGAGTGCGCAGCCGCAGGATCGGATAGCTCCGTTTGGCCCTGGGGACCAGAGACGGAAAAAACACCTGCAAACCTGAGAAACGCTCAAAGTGAAGGTACTGTGACCGTAGGAAAGTTCCCTGAGGGCAAAAGCGCTGTGGGTTGTTATGATATCATCGGGAATGCCGCGGAATGGTGCCGGTCCGATTCGGCATACTATGCGCGCGGAGGATCATGGCTCACCAGCCTTGAAAGAGTAAAAAGTGATTCCGAGAGTCCTATCCCGCCCCAGGTAAGGTCGAATCGGGTAGGTTTCCGAGTTGTGAGAGAGGTGGACTAATGCCGCGTGTGGCGATGCTACTCTTATCTATCATGGCAGCCTCCCTGACGTGCGGGTGCGCTTTCGCTTCAAAGGAAGTCCGACTTAAAACCGTGCCTTGCTTACAGGCATCTTCCGGCAAACTTAATGAAACAACCTTTAATATCCTCGTTAAAGATGCAAGGAATGGTAATTCCAGATCGATTGGCAGTACCGGATGGTCTTTCAGGGAGGTAGTAACGTCCGACGACGTCGCAGACTGGATCAGGCAGCACGTGGTCAGGGAGCTTGTCAATGCCGGCGGTAAAGAATCCAAAGATGCGAAAAACAGCGTGGTCTGTTCCGTGAAGACATGCGACGCATCGGTCGGGTTCTGGTCGAATATAAAGACCCGCCTTGCAGTAAACGTCATGGTGACTCGCGGTGAGGAAGAAACATCTCTCGGCGAACTCTCGGCCGAAAGATCTCCGTTTGCCTTTCTTGATACCAGCGAAAACTACGAACAGGCCCTCGCCGATACACTGAAAGACTGGCTCGCAACCCATGCGCCGAAGATCATTGCCGCACTTGCGCCGCCCGCGGTTGAGCCGCCTGTCGAACCCGTCACCAAACCGCCGGTCGAGCCAGGCGTCGGGCCCGAGAAAATGCCTGTACAGCCGCCTGAGCTGACCCTGACGTCACCCGGGGACAATGCGCAACTATTGACGGCAGGAACGCATCTCAAAGGAGAGGTGCAGAACGCCGCGGGCGCGGTACTTGACGTTGAACTGAACGGGGAACGAGTAGGGTCAAAGAAATTTATTCTCGGCAACGAGTCATTCGCATATCCAATAACTCTACGGCCGGGCAAAAACAGTATCAAGGTCGTTCTGACTCCGGGAAAAGGAAAACCGCTGAAACGCAATCGGATTGTGAGCTTTGCGCCTCCTCCTCTGCGGGATCGGCTGGTCATGGTCACAGGTGCGGCCGAGTTTCAGCATCTGGGAAAAAACCCTCAGGCGAAACAAGTAGTGGATGACGTATGCGGGCTTCTCCTGGCGGGCTTGCCTCCGGACTTGAAGAATCGCATCGTCCGGTTGGAAAAGAAGGTTACGATAACGGACTTTCAGTCCGGGCTCCAAAAAACCTTTTCGGCTGCGAAAAAAAATGAATCCGTGATTATTTTCTACGCTGGTCATGTGTTTACCGCCGGCGGAGAGCTCGCTCTTGCAGTTCCCGAAACACGGGCCGACAAACCGGGCACCGCGATCCTGCTGTCCGATATCGCCTTCGATGCCGACAGGTATTTCAAAGG
>SOJX01000056.1 GCA_004376375.1 Planctomycetota bacterium | reverse complement strand
TTCGGTTCTTCGGTTCTTCGGTTCTTCGGTTCTTCGGTTCTTCGGTTCTTCGGTTATAATGAGCTTCGCGCATATGTAGGGGCACGGCACGCCGTGCCCCTACATCAATGCGCCCGTGTCAGTACAAATTGGACAGATTATAACGATAAAAATAACGCTGTCAATCCCGCGGCTGTTTATAACCTGTTGATAGTTTTTCCGCCGCCGGTACATCTATCATAAGTATATACGCTTCGGAACAGAAGAATTTATTCTTGAATTCTCTAATTACTTCCCGGGCAAAAAAATAAACCCCGCTTTCAGCAACGGGGTTTCATATTTTTGTTAGCCGCGCCACCTGCGGCGTCCCTGCCCGGTACTCGGTACTTGGTACTTGGTACTTGGTACTCGGTACTTCTTAGAGTTCCTTCGTCATGTTCTCGAGCATCTGCAAACGTTTCCAGCGGCGGTCGACCTCGGCCTGGAACTCGGCGAGGATGTGCTCGTTCTCGGGCGCGAGGAGGTGCTTGAACCGGCCCTGCGGCTTGATGTATTCCACGAGGTCGAGCTTTTCCTTCGGCTTGTAGTTGATCTTGTACTTGCCGTACTCGACCTCGAAGAGCGGCCAGAAGCAGGAGTCAGCCGCCTTCTTCAGTATCGAAATCGAGTCTTCCATCTTTATCCGCCAGCCGCGGTTGCAGGAGGCGAGCACGGTGATGAACGCGGGTCCTTCCGTGTCGAGGCCCTTGACGACCTTGTTCATGAAGTCGCGGTAGTTGTGGACCGACGCCTGCGCGACGTACGGAATGTTGTGCGCGACCATTATCTGGACGAGGTCTTTCGACTGCTGGTCCTTGCCCTTTTTGACTTCGCCGACGGGCGTCGTATTGGTCTGGGCGCCGCGCGGCGTCGCGCTCGAGCGCTGGATGCCCGTGTTCATATACGCTTCGTTGTTGTAGCATATATAAAGCATGTTGTGCCCGCGCTCCATCGCCCCGGAAAGCGACTGGAAACCGATATCGTACGTGCCGCCGTCACCACCCCACGCAATAAAACCGACCTTGCGGTCCGGGTCGATCTTCCCCTGCTTCTTGAGCGCACGGTACGCGGTCTCGATGCCGGAGCAGCTCGCGGCCGAGTTCTCGAACGCGGTGTGGAGGTACGAGCAGTTCCATGCAGAGTACGGATAAATCGTCGTCGAGACTTCCATGCACCCGGTTGCAAACGTGCAGACCAAGTCGTACCCTGCCGCGCTCGCGCCAATCGTCGCCTGCCTGAGGGCAACCGCGCACGCGCATCCGGCGCACGCGCGGTGGCCGCCGGTGAGCACCTGTTTAGCTTTCGCCGCGTCTTTTATCTTGATTCCCATGGTGTATCTCCTGTGGTAGGGGCAAAGAGCACGCGCATGCCTTGCCCCTACATTATTATTCTCTCAGTCCCACAAACCGCTGCACGTCCCGGACTTTTCCCGCGTCGGCGTCGGCCCTGACTTTGTCCAGCAGATCGGCGATCTGTTCCGGGTAGGTGTCGCGCCCGCCGAGGCCGTAAATCACGCTTGAAATAAGCGTATCTATCCCCGCGCCGTACGAGGCGGACCTGACCTCGTTGAATACGGGTCCGCCGGTGAGGCCGAAGCTGGCCGAGCGGTCCATGACCGCAAGCGCCTTGAGGTGTTTTATCGCCTCCACGATTTCATTCCCCGGGAACGGACGGAAGACGCGCAGCTTGAGCAGTCCCGCTTTTATCCCCTTGTCGCGGGCAAGGTCTACGGCCACTTTCGCCGTACCTGCCGTGGAACCGAGAACCATCACGCCGACCTCGGCATCGTCGAGTTTGTATTCCTCGAAGTACCCGTAGGACCGGCCGGAAATCCTGCCGTACTCTTTGCCGATATCCAGGATTACCTTGCGGGCGTTTTCCATCGCCTCGATCTGCTGGCGCTTGCACTCGAAATAGTGCGGCGTCAGCGCGAGCGGCCCCATGGTTACCGGGTTGTCGAAATCCAGGAGTTTCGTCGTGATGTTGTACTCGCCGACGAACTTCTGCACGGTCTCGCGGTCGAGGATCTCGAGGACTTCCATCGTGTGCGAAAGGATGAACCCGTCGAGGGTGACCATCACGGGGAGCTGGACGTCCGAGTGCTCGGCGATGCGGAAGGCCTGTATCGCGTTGTCGTAGCTCTCCTGCGTGTTTTCGGAAAATATCTGAATCCATCCTGCGTCGCGCGCGCCCATGGAGTCGGAGTGGTCGCAGTGGATATTTATTGGCGCGGACAACGCGCGGTTGACGTCGACCATCACGACCGGCGCGCGGCTGGACGCGGTGACGTAGAGCATCTCCCACATCAGCGCCAGCCCGGCCGAACTGGAAGCCGTTATCGTCCTTGCGCCGGAAAGGGCGGAAGCAAGCGCGGCGCTCATCGCCGAGTGCTCGCTCTCCACGGGAATAAGCTCGGTATCGACCTCGCCGTCCGCGACGTACTGCGTAAACTGGTGCATCAGCTCGGTCTGCGGCGTAATCGGAAACACGGCCGCCACGTCGGGATTGACGTGCATGAAGGCAAGCGCTGCGGCGTCGTTTCCGGTGAGTATGGTGCGCTCACCCATTACTCACCTCCCTTCTCGAGGTCGGCCTCATAGAGCATTTTGATCGCCTGCGCCTTGGGCGGGCACTCACTCGCGCAGATGCCGCAGCCCTTGCAGTACCTCAGATCGAATTCAACCAGCACTTTTCCTTCGTCACTCATAAGAACGGACGAATCGGGGCAGACGAAATAACACCTCAGGCACTGGACGCATTTCTCGCCGTCCCTGATTGGCAGGTAAGTCCTCCATCCGCCTGT
The DNA here is from genome assembly GCA_004376375.1 of Planctomycetota bacterium. Taxonomy (GTDB): domain Bacteria; phylum Planctomycetota; class E44-bin39; order E44-bin39; family E44-bin39; genus E44-bin39. The sequence goes on along the minus strand of SOJX01000056.1, from coordinate 4,203 downwards.
TTCGTATTTACGGGCGTTCCCGGCCTCGGGAATAAGCCCGGCCGTCGACTGCTCATGCCACGGAAGAAGCCTGTCCTCGTCATTCATGGTTTATCTCCTACTCTCCGCGGGTCTCTTCAAATGCGCGGGCGACGGCGGCGATGTTGCCTTCGACGATTGCCGTTCCGAACTTGTGCCCGAGCTTTTCGCGAAGGCTTTCCTCGATTCCCTTGCGCGTCACGACGCCGGTGACTTTCGATACCGCGGCCATCATGGGCGTGTTGGGTATTGGCCGCCCGATCGTTTCCACGGCTATCTTGGTCGCGTCGACGGTGTAGACTTTGCCGCCCTCGAGTTTCACGCGCTTCCTGATTTCCTCCGGCGACTGGTCCGAATTCACGATAAGCACGCCGTCCTCGCCGAGCCCGTCCGTAACGTTCGCGATCTCGAGCAGGGTCTCGTCGAGCACGACGACGACGTCGGGATGGTCGATCGGCGAATGCTGGTGAATCTGCCCGTCGCTTATGCGGGTGTATCCCCTTATCGGCGCGCCCGCACGCTCGGGACCGTACTCGGGGAAGCCCTGCGCGAATTTATCCTCGTGCACGGCGACGGACGCGACAAGGGTGGCGGCGGTCTTCGCGCCCTGTCCCCCGCGGCCGTGCCATCTGATTTCCATCATGTCACCATTCACCATTTAGATAATCCTCCGTCCGTGCATTCGCCATAGGGGCACGGCGCGCGCTTGTTTCGTGCCCCTGCATTCTTAATGTGCAGACAAGAATGTCTGCACTACCAATTCGACAACTTTACAACCTTCCCAATCGGCAGGCAACGGGGCCTATGCGCTCTCGTCCGGCTGTTTCTGCAGATAATCCAGGAGGCGGGCGATAGTGGCCTTGAGCTCCGGCCTGTTTACAATCATGTCGATAAGTCCGTGCTCAAGAAGGAACTCGGATTTCTGGAAACCCGCGGGAAGGTCTTTGCCGACCGTTTCCTTTATTACTCTCGGACCGGCAAACCCGATGTGTGCGCCGGGCTCGGCGATAAGCAGGTCGCCGAGCGCGGCGAAGCTCGCCATCGCGCCGCCCATCGTCGGGTGGGTGAGAACGGTAATATAGACCAGCCCCGTCTCGTGCAGGCGCGCGAGCGCGGCCGACGTCTTCGCCATCTGGATGAGCGAAAACATTCCCTCGTCCATGCGCGCACCGCCGCCCGAGCCGGAGACGAAAACGAACGGGCGGTCATCCTGTACCGCGGTCTCTATGCCGCGCGTAATTTTCTCGCCCACCACGGAGCCCATCGAGCCGCGCATGAACTTCGAATCCGTAACGCCGAAGACGACCGGCTTGCCTTCGATTTCGCCGCGGCCGATGATGCACGCTTCCTTCAGGCCCGTAACCTCCTGCGCAACGCTGAGGCGATCTTTATACGCCTTCTTGCCGGAAAAATGGAGAGGGTCGACCGATTCCAAATCGGAAAAAAGCTCTTCAAACTTGCCCTCGTCGACGATAAGGCTGACCCGCTCCCGGGCGCCGATCTCGAAATGGAAGTTGCATTCCGGACAGACCATCTGCCCTTCTTCCACCATCTTCTTGTATACCATTTTCTCGCAGCCCGGGCATCGCATCCACAGGCCTTCCGGGACGCTTTTCTTGCGGCTGAACGCGAACTTCTTGATTCGTTTCCACACCATGGGACCTCCCCCTCAATATTTATCGTAGGGGCGGGTCTGAGACCCGCCCCTACAAATTATTTCGAATGCACGGCTGCGTTACGCAGAGCAGCGATCGGAACTCCGCGGTCCTTTGCGCCGTAGATAAAGCTCCCCGCAACGAGGACGTTCGCACCGGCCTCTATGCAGGGAACGGCCGTTTCCGCGTTGATACCTCCGTCGACTTCTATATCCAGGTCCGGACCGGCGGCCTCACGCGCCCTGCGGACTTTCTCCACCGCGTCCGGTATGAACTTCTGCCCGCTGAAACCCGGGTTCACGCTCATAACGAGAAGGTGGTCTATCTCCTTTATGAACGGCAGCACGGTCTCTATATCCGTGGGCGGGTTGACGACAAGGCCCGCCTTCGCGCCTTTCGCCCGAATCGCGTCCATCACGGGCCGCGGGTCCGGAGCGACTTCGATATGGAACTGCACCACGTCGGAGCCGGCCTCGGCGAAAATCGGACCGAACTTGAGCGGGTCGATAATCATCAGGTGCGTTTCGAGCACCCGGTCGGTGCATTTCCTCACCGCGCTTATCACGTCCGGGCCTATCGTCAGGTTCGGGACGAAATGCCCGTCCATGACGTCGAGATGAAACCGCTCCACGCCGAAACGCAGCACGTCGGCAATCTCGTCCGCGAGATGCGCAAAGTCGGCGGATAAAATCGACGGTGATATTTCAAGCTTCATGCGTATTCCAATTCATAATTCCCTGTCGGGTAAGGCTGCGATGCCGGGCAATTCCTTGCCTTCGAGCAGTTTCAGGCTTGCGCCGCCGCCCGTGGAAATATGGGACATCTTCTCCGCATATCCGAATTGCCTTACGGCGGCCGCGGTATCCCCTCCCCCGATTATCGTAACCGCATCCTTGACCGAATCCAGGTCGGCAAGCGCTCTGCAAAGCGACCGCGTTCCAACGGCGAACGGTTCTTTCTCAAACACGCCCATCGGTCCGTTCCATACGATGGTCTTGGCCGATTTTATTTTTTCCGAAAACAGCTGTATGGTCTTCGGTCCGATATCGAGCCCCATCATCCCGTCGGGCACTTCCGGCAGATCGGTAATCTCGGTCTTCGCGTCGTCGGCGATCTCCTCCGCCAGGACAAGGTCGACCGGCAAGAGGAAGTCCTTCCCCTTCTCTTTGAAGGCTGCAATTATTTCCAGGGCCTTCTCGATCAGGTCGGGCTCGAGCAGCGAGCTGCCGACCGGATGCCCCTGGGCGAGGAGGAAAGTGTAAGCCATGCCGCCGCCGACTATGAGCGCATCGACTTTATCAAGCAGGTTCTCGATCAGCGCAAGCTTGTCGGAAACTTTCGCGCCTCCGAGTATCGCGACGAACGGGCGGACCGGGTCGCTCAGCGCTTTCCCGAAAAACTCGAGCTCCTTTTTTATGAGATAGCCCGCGGCGGAGGGCAAATACCTGGCGATAACCGTGGTCGAGGCATGCGCGCGGTGCGCGGTGCCGAACGCGTCGTTGATGTAGACGTCGGCGAGCTCGGCCAGCTCCATCGCGAAGTTTTCGTCGGCCTTTTTCTCCTCCGGGTGGAACCGGAGGTTTTCGAGAACCATCACGCTGCCGGGCGCAATCTTCTCGACCTCGGCCTCCACCTCGCGGCCGACGCACTCGCCCACGTACGTAATCTCCATGTCAAGGAGCTCGGCCAGCTTCTTTGCGACGGGCGCAAGCGAATATTTTACATCCGTCCTGCCTTTCGGACGGCCGAGATGGCTTATGATGATGCATTTTGCGCCCGAGTCTATTATCTTCCTGATCGTGGGAAGAGCAGCGTTCATCCGAAGCGTGTCCGTGACCGTGCCGTCGGGCGCAAGCGGCACGTTAAAATCGACCCTGACGAGAACGCGCTTGCCCGCGATGTCGATATCGTCGATGGTTTTCTTATCGAAGCTCATAGGGTTCCTATCCCGCCGTTACAGGCTGTGTGCGAGCTTTATCACGTCGCATACGCGGCTCGAGTAACCCCACTCGTTGTCGTACCAGGAAAGGACCTTGACGAAGTTGCCGCCCAGGGCCATGGTGGACGGAGCGTCAAAAATCGCAGAGTGCGGGTTGGCGATGACGTCGCCGGAGACTATCGGGTCTTCGGTGTATTCCAGGACGCCCTTCATCGGCCCTTCGGCCGCTTCGCGCATCGCGTTGTTTACCGCCTCGACCGTGGTCCCCTTTTCAAGGTTTACGACGAGGTCGACCAGCGAAGCGTCGGGCGTCGGAACGCGTATGGCCATGCCGTTGAGCTTTCCATCCAGCTCCGGGATAACGGACCCGACGGCCCTTGCAGCACCGGTGGTCGTCGGAATCATGTTCACCGCCGCGGCGCGCGCGCGGCGAAGGTCCTTATGCGGAAAATCAAGCAGCCGCTGGTCGTTGGTGTAGGCGTGTATCGTGGTCATCAGGCCGTTCACGATGCCGAAATTATCGTTCAGCACCTTCGCGATCGGTGCAAGGCAGTTGGTGGTGCAGGAAGCCTTCGATATGATTTTATGCTC
>SOJX01000022.1 GCA_004376375.1 Planctomycetota bacterium | reverse complement strand
CTTTTTATCTTCAACTTCCATTCGCTGCATCGCGACTGCCGTGAGCTTCGCCTCGAGCTCCTCCCGCCTGCGGTCGCAACGCTCTTTTCTTACGGTAAGGCCGCGCTTCTCGACGTTAAGGCCCATCAGCCTGTTCTGCGACGCGGCGCGGGAATCCAGGAGCGCGAGATGCTCCGCCTTTTTCATTTCGAGCCGGTCGAGCGCGCTCCTGAGGGCGGCGCTCGTTTCCGCGTATTCCCTGCGGGCGGCCGTGAGCGCGTCCCTGCACGCGCCGACGCGGTCGCCGTGGCCGGCCAGGTCGCGCTCGGCGAGGGCCAGGTCGGCCTCGAGCTCGCGCTTCTGGCGGTTCAGCTCGCCCACCATTTCCGTAATCCGCTCGAGCTCGCGGTCAATCTCGTCTATGCGGTCGCGGGCGATTCTCCTGCGCTCGGCGGAAACGCGGAGCGCCGACTCCTGCTCCTGAACGTCGGCATCGGTCGCGCGCAGCTTTTCACCGATATCGATAAACATCGTCTGTTTTTCAATAACCGCGGCCTCGAGCCTTTCGTACTCGGCCTCGAGGCTGCGCCGCTTTTCCTGCACCCGGGATATTTTCTTTTTGAGCACCCCGATCTTGTTCGTAAAAGCGTGGTAATTGTGAAGCGCTTCCTCGGTCTGGAGCGACGAAATGGCCTCGGTATATTCCATGTGTTTTCGCGCGCGCCCCGCCTGGATGCGGAGGCTGCGCACCTGGGTCTCGAGGGTCTCGATTTTCACGCGGAGCACCTCGAGGCGGTTATCGACGCGCTCGAGGGTACGCTCGGCCTGTTTCTTTTTCACCTTGTATCGGGTAATGCCGGCGGCTTCCTCGAAAACGGAGCGGCGTTCCTTCGAATTGGCGTTGAGCAGGGCGTCGATTTTTCCCTGCTCGATAACGGAGTAGGCTTCCTTGCCGATACCGGTATCCATGAAGAGTTCGCGGATGTCCTTGAGGCGGCAGTTCTTTCCATCGATCATGTATTCGGATTCGCCGGAGCGCCAGAGCCTCCGGCTGATCTTTACTTCATCGCGGTCACAGACCAGGGTATCGCGCACGCCGGTGAATACAAGCGAAGCCTCGGCGTAGCCGAGCGCCTTTCGCTCGCGCGTGCCGTTGAAGATCACGTCGAGCATCTCGGTCCCGCGCAGCGACTTGGCGGACTGCTCGCCGAGAATCCACTTGAATGCGTCCACGATGTTCGACTTCCCGCAGCCGTTCGGGCCCACGACGCCGGTCACGCCGTCGTGGAACTCGACCGTTGTCTTGTCGGCGAACGACTTGAAGCCGTAAAGTTCCAGTTTCTTCAGTTTCATTACTTCGGTTCTCCGGTTCGTCGGTTCTTCAGTTGTTCGGTTGTTCGGTTCTTCGGTTCTTCGGTTCCCTGGTTCCTCGGTTCTTCGGTTCTACAGTTTCTCAGTTGTTAAGACGCGGCGAGCAAGCTCGCCCGCTAAACAAAGAAGTGGATAAGGAAATAAGTTGATAAGTAAATAAGTAAAAATATTCTTTATACTTATTCCCTTATTCCCTTATTCTCTTGTTTCCTTATTCCCTTGTCCCCTTGTCTCCGTGTCTGAACTTTCGCGGCAATTCAATTCAGAATGTTATTCAGTGCGCCGCAGGCGCTGCATTTATTTCCGTCGAGGCCCGTAACTTTTATCCCGTATCCGTGGCGCAGGACCAGTTCGGCCCCGCACGAGGCGCAAAACGTGTTTGCGCCGTCGGCGGTTATGATGTTTCCGACGTAAACGTACTTCATCCGCTGTTTCATTATGTCGTATGCGCGCTCCATCGTCTTTTTCCCGGTCGGTTTCGCCTTCAGCCTGTAGCGCGGGAAATAGGCGGATATATGCACCGGCGTATCCGTACCGAGGTTGCCGGCGATCCAGTCGCGGAGGTCGGTTACGTCTTCCTCCGAATCGTTGTAGCCCGGGATGATGAGGTTCGTGACCTCAAGCAGCGTCGATTCCTTGTATCGTTTCGCAGCCTGGAGCACGGGCCCCACTTTCCCGCCGGATCGCTCCTTGTAGAAATCCTCGCGGATGGATTTGATGTCCTGGTTAACCCCGTCCACGTACGGCAGGAGCTCGGCCTGCGGCTCGGGATTGATGTAACCGTTCGTGACGAGCACGTTGGTGAGCCCGGCCTCGTGCGCAAGTTTCGAAGTTTCCAATACGAACTCGAACCATATCGTCGGCTCGTTGTAGGTGTACGAAATACCGGGCGAGCCGTTTTCCTTCGCCGTTTCGACGGCGTCGGCCGGCTGAAGCTCGCTGGTGTAAGCGTTACCCTGGCTGCTCTCGAAGTTCTGGCAGAAGTCGCACCGGAAGTTGCAGCCTGTTGTCCCGAGCGAGAGAATCCACGAGCCGGGATAAAAGTGGTACAGCGGTTTTTTCTCGATCGGGTCCATCGACGGGCTCGTTACCCTCGCGTAATTGAGAGAATAAAGGGTGCCGCCTTCATTTTTGCGCTGGCGGCAGGTGCCGGTCTTGCCGTCCTTTATCTTGCAGAAGTGCGGGCAGAGCCGGCATTCGACCTTGCCGCCTTCGAGTTTTTCGTAGTACATCGCTTCGCGCAAGATACTAATTCCTTGTTCCGTATCCCTTATCCCATATCCCGTTATCAACGCCGCGCAAGCGCGGCCGCTAACATATTCCCTTGTTTCCTTGTTCCCTTGTTCCCTTGTTGCCTTGTTCCCTTATTCCCTTATTTCCTTGTTCCCTTCTTCAGAAGAGACTGCGCTGTGGGTCTTCCACATGCTCCTCTTTTCCGCGGACAAAGACCTCCCCTACGAGAGGAGCGACCTTTCTGGCGAGCCGCTCCAGGTCTGTCCGCGTATAGCTTCTCATACCCTCCAGCACGGGGTCAAGACAAATTGTGGAGCGCATCACCTGGAGCACGTACCGCCCTGCGCCGCGGATGAACTCGGCTATCTCGAGCACGTCGTCTTCCGAAAGAACCGCGCTGCAGACGGTCGTCCTGAACTCGTAGGGCACGGGCTCCGTCAGGAGGTAGCGGACGGAATCGAGGACGTTATCGATAACGTTGGACGCGCCCGTCAGGTCCTCGTATTTCTTGTTGAACGGCGCCTTCACGTCGCAGGCCACGAAGTCGACGAGCTTCTTTTCGACCGCGTTTTTCAGGCGCACGGGGAAGCTTCCGTTCGTATCTATCTTCACGGCGAGGCCGCGGGCCTTCAGGTCTATGAGCAGGTCCTCGAGGTTATCGTGCAGGAAGGGCTCGCCGCCCGAGACCACGACGCCGTCGATCCACCTCTCGCGCGAGTCGAGGAACTCGGCCACCGTTTCCCAGGGAATCGTCTCGAGACCCGAACCTTCGGGGACGAGGTGCGGGCTGTGGCAATAGCTGCAGCGGAAGTTGCAGCCGGGAAGGAAGAGGATGCATGCTATCCTCCCCTCCCAGTCGATAAGCGAATGCTTGATAAAACCTTTTATCGGCGGCAGCATCTTATTCCCTACCCGGAGCTATGGATGACATCTCCACGATTCTCCGATATAACGCAGCAACACCCAAGAGCCCAGACACGGTGACAAGGAGACAAGGCGACAAGGCGAATACCTTTTATATTTATCTTTTTCACCTTGTCTCCTTGTCCCCTTTTCTCCTTGTCTGAACATTCGCGATTAACGATCCTCTCAAATAAACCTGCAATCGCTACTCCCGCGGCTCGGGAAACAGCGACGGCTGGTACATCTTCGGTTTCCCGGCCCGTTTATCTTTTCGCGCGCCCTTCGTTTTCCGGCCCGAGTCGGCGCCGCAGGTGCTGCAGGTTCCGAGGGCGGGGTAATAACCGCCGCAGGTCCGGCAGATTGACGCATCGGTCCTGATTGCGATGTGCCGCGCCTCCGTGCGCTTGAAAGTCTTTTCCAGCACCCGGAAAACGCCGTCGATTGCGGTCCCGGTTTCCTCTTCGCTCAGGGCGACGACGGTGCGCATCGGCAGCACGCGGTGGAAAGTCGATTCGACGCGTATCCGCCTGAGGACGTCGACGGGCGCGTCCGCGCGGAGCCCTGCGCCGGAGGTGTAGAAAAACGCGCCCCTCACTTTATCGCCCCTTACGTACCGTGCGGCCTCGGAGAAGCGCTTGTGGTCTATCTCCGCGAACCTGCGGGTCGCATCGGTCGCGCCCTCGGCAAGCTTGAAGCTGAGGCCGGACTTCTCCGAGAGGTCGCGGCACTTGATTTCGATGAACGCGAGTATGCGCAGGCCGGCTGCGTGTGCGTCCTCGGCCTCGTGCAGCTCGCTGCCCGTCAGGTGCAGCACGCATTCGTTGAGGCCGGTGACGGCTATGGCGAATTCCCTCGAAACCTTCCCGGAGCCGCGGAGCGTCTCGGCACGCATGGTCGCGAGCTTTTCCACGTGGGCGTGCGAGGCGAGGTCGGCCGCGCGGTCGAGTTCGAACCAGAACTTCTCGATATTTCCGCCGGCGCGGTACGCGGCCTGCGGCAGGTTGAGGACAACGGAGCCGGCGACGGTCATGCGGAAACGCTCGAGGTCGAGGGGAGCGGAGCCGTCCACGCTCCCGCAGGGAAGGAAGCTCACCTCCGTCCGGTCGAAACGGAACTCGGGCAATCCGACCTGTGCGGCGACCGTGCAGGCGAACCGCACGAAATCGTGCTCGGCCGGGTTCGAGAACCCGGACGCGCTCAGATGCAGGACAGCCTTCGGCAGGGCGGGGTCGCCCGCCTTGAAGACGTCGCGCAGCACGTCCAGGAGCACCCATGCGAACTCGCGCGACTCGGAGCTGTAATCGGAGTAGGTCTTGCCCATCGGCATTCCGTTCGGTCCGAGGGCGGTCACGTCGCGCAGGCAGTGCGGAATGCCCGCGTGGAGGTCGAGGACCACTTTCCCGCGGCGGGCGAGATCGGTCCTCGAGACGTTGAAGACAAGCGCCTCGGCCTCGCGCCTCATGCCGGAATAATCCATGCCGGCGACGAACGGCGCAAAGAGGACGTTCAGGAAGGCCTGCCCAATCGGGCCGGAATACATTTCGGACACGTTGCTCAGGAATGCGGCGACATGCGCGCCGAGCTCGCGGGCGTCGCGCGCCGGCGGGGCATAGCCGATGCCGAATTTTTTCACAGGCTCGATCGCATAAACCCCCGCGATATTCCGCGAAGGTGTCCTGAGGCCTTCGATGTGGATTATACCGTCAAGGTGTGCCTCGGCAATCTCGGGCGAATACACCACGCCGAGCGCGTATGAATGCAGGACGTCGGCGGCGGTTGCGCGCGCGAAATAGACAGGCATCGATGCGCTGGAATTGATTCGGGCATATTCCTCGAGCCTGCGCCTGGAAAGGCCGTGAACCTGGAGGTTGCGGCGCGCGGTCCCGAAACCGCGGGCGCGAAGCTCTGCGGCCATGAGGCTGCGAAGCTCGCTCGAGGTTATGCGCGGCTCCCCGCGCTCGGCAAGCGCAGCCTCCACCGCGTTCGTGAACGCGTCGGCGACGACGTGGTCGAGGCCGCATTCTTTTTCAAACGTCTCGACGACGCGGCGGCGCGAGTACGGCTCGGACCTTCCGCGGCGAAGCGAATCGACGACAAGCCGGTCCAGGCCGTGTACATTCTCAGGCGTCCCGCTCACCGTTTCGGACGGTGAAACGCCAACATCTCTGTTGTCCGACATAATTCCCCCTCTCATAGAAGGCAGCCGGTAAACCGGCTTATCGCGCATTATCATCGGCAGACAGGAATGTCTGCCCCACCAATATAATGCGCGGAAAGAGTTGCCCGGCAAGGACTCGAACCTTGGATACCAGAACCAGAGTCTGGTGTGTTACCAATTACACCACCGGGCACTACGTATGCATCATATGCATCAGGAACATCCGTTATTCGGAATTATTGTCTTCCGAATCCGGGATAGATTCCTGGGCGGCGTCAACGAACTCGGACACGTCCTCGAACTCGCGGTAGACCGAGGCGAACCTCACATATGCGACGCGGTCGACCTTTTTGAGCTCGTCCATTATATATTCGCCGATTGCCGAAGTCGGCACTTCGCTCTCGAAGTTGTCGTAAATGCGGCGCTCGATCCTCTCGGTTATGTCCTCGATGACCTGAGTCGAAACCGGCCTTTTCTGTAGAGCTTTCTGGAGGCCGTCGTGAATCTTTTTGCTTTCGAACGCCTCCCGGCTGTCGTTTTTCTTCACGACCTTGATGTGAGGATTTTCCGCGCGCTCGTAAGTGGTCCACCGCCGGTTGCACTTCGTGCAGAGCCGGCGCCGCCTTATGGCGAATCCGTCAGAGGCGCTCCTCGAATCCAGCACCTTGACTTCTTCTTCCTTCTTGCAGAACGGACATTTCACCAGCGCGTCCCCCGGCACATACCGCCGCCGAGGCATTTCCTCCAAAGAGCCTTATGAGGCGTAGAACTTCTTACGCGCTAACAGGTTATCACCGATTGCACAAACTGTCAAGGGGGATTTGGGGCTATAAATCGATTTTTTTCAGAATTTAATGTGAATTCTGTGATTCCTTTTCCTGCGCTTCCCGGTCCTTCTTTTCAAGCAATTCCTTGTATCTCTTCCTGTCGGCCTCTCTGTCTAACTTCCTGAACTTCAATACTTTATACGCCACGAGCGGGAAAACGACAGCAACGCCCGTGATAAGAACGATTCTGAAAACATAGGTAAACAGCGCTCCCGTGGTCGCCTCTTTCACAGAAATAACGCCCAGGGCGGCCAGCAGCAGGAAAATACCGCCGCTCAGGAGAACCACGAGCAGCAGCCACACCCATATCAGCGCCAGTGCGGGAACGTCTTTTTCGGCCATGGATTATAAATCCTTTTATAAAACTTTGATAACGCCAAAAGCTATTTAGGCAGTCCGTATTCTTCCAGTTTTCGGTAAAGCGTACGGGTGCCGATGCCGAGGAGTTTTGCGGCTTTGGTTTTGTTGCCGCCGGTGTAGGAGAGGGTTTCTTTTATCAGGATTTTTTCGGCGTCGGCGAGGCGCGGCCTCGCCCCTGCGATAGTCTGTTCCCGGAAACTCACGAATAATAAATTTTTGTCTTCACTTCAGCTTTGCTCGAATTCCTGCCAGTCAATTCCAAGCTGGCGCACAACTGCGTGGATTGTCCCCAACTTCAAATCCCTGGCGCCCCAGTCCGGCAAAACCGCTGCGCGATCGGTTGCGGGGTTATGCCACTTGCGATGCGACCCCCTGCCGCGCCGAGGCAACTCGCGGCATCCCAACCGCTTAAGTTTCCTGGCCGCTTCCCGATACTTCATCGTCCGGTCACAAGGTACTCAAACCAGATCGCGTCGGCGCGGGGGTCTTGGCGCAGGTTTGCAGGCAACGGTTTGTCCAGGTCTTTATATGTCTCCAGAGTTGCTTCGAGTGCGTCCCGGACATTTTCCATGACCTCTTCCGGGCTGTCTCCTTCGGTCACCAACTCGGGAAGCACGGGGCATGTAACTGTAAACCCTCCTTCAGGCTGAGGGGTCAAAACAAGCGGCACCTTGTAAACTTGAGCCATATTATTCACTCCTTTCGGAACCCGCGAGAATTGTTATCTCCGAACTGTCCCAATACATTATACAGCGTGGAAACGGAAGGCGGAAGATTTTTTTCACATATTCGGATTATGTCGTACCGACGCGCAAGCGCGGCGGCTAAATATATTTTTCTTTATCCCGTATCCCGAAACACGCTCCGCAAGCGCCACCTTGGTGCTCGGTGCATGGTACTCGGTACCCGGTACTCGGTACTTCTTCTACTTGGAAATTCCGTATGCCTCCAGTTTGCGGTAGAGGGTCCGCGTGCCGATGCCGAGGAGTTTTGCGGCTTTGGTTTTGTTGCCGCCGGTGTAGGAGAGGGTTTCTTTTATCAGGATTTTTTCGGCGTCTGCGAGGCTCGAGCCGACGGGGATGTCGATTGCCGCGGTCTTCCTCGTCGCCTTCTGGATCCCGGGCGGCAGGAGGTCGGGCGTTATCGTATTCGACCGCGACAGGACGAGCGCGCTTTCGATAACGTGCTCGAGCTCGCGGACATTGCCGGGCCAGGAGTAATCATCGAGCATCGCCATCGCCTTGGGGTGGATGCTCTCGACCTTCTTGTCGTTTTCCTCGGCGAACTTTTTTCTGAAAAACTCGGCGAGGAGCGGCACGTCGCCCGAGCGCTCACGCAGCGGCGGCAGTGGAATCGTAACGACGTGCAGGCGGTAGTACAGGTCTTCGCGGAACTCGCCCGATTCGATTTTCGCCTTGATGTCCTGGTTGGTGGCCGAGACTATCCGCACGTCGACGCTGATCGTCTTGTTGCCGCCGACGCGCTCGAAAGATTTGTCCTGCAGCACGCGCAGCAGCCGTATCTGGACTGACGGGCTGATGTCGCCTATCTCGTCGAGGAAAACGGTGCCGCCGTCGGCGACTTCGAAGCGGCCCTTCTTGTCCGCAATCGCGCCGGTAAACGCGCCTTTCATGTGCCCGAACAGCTCACTTTCGAGAAGCGCTTCCGCAAGGGAGGCGCAGTTGACCTTGACGAGCGGCTTCTTCGCCCTCGGGCTGATGGCGTGAATCGCGTCGGCGACGAGTTCCTTGCCCGTCCCGGACTCGCCCGTGATGAGCACGGTCGCCTTGGTGGGCGCGACGCGGCTGATAAGGTCGGCGACCTCCTTCATGGGCGCGGAGCGGCCGACCATGTTTCCGATTCCGCGGTGCCCGGCGAGCTCGGCCTGGAGCCGCAGGTTCTCGCGCACGAGGCCCCGTTTTTCGAGCGCTTTTTTCACAACCACGCGGACGTGGTCGATGTTGAGCGGTTTCGTCAAGAAGTCGTAGGCGCCCTGCTTCATCGCGGTAACCGCGGTCTCTATGGTGCCATAGGCGGTAATCATCACGATTTCGACGTCGGGCTTCGACGCTTTCAGTTTTTCGAGGAACTCCATCCCATCCATCTTCGGCATGCGGATGTCGGAAAGGACGAGGTCGATGTCTTCGCGCTCCGCTATTTCGAGGCCTTCCGCCCCGTCGCCCGCGACGAAGACCTTGTATTTTTTGCCGAGCGTTTTTTCCAGCGCCTCCCGGGCGCGGGCTTCGTCTTCTACTATAAGTACCTGCCGCATGTCGGTCTCGTAAAAAAACAGGTTTCAGGTTTCAGGTTTCAGGTTTCAGAAATCAAAATATTAATAATATATTCCTGAAACCTGAAACCTATAACCTGTAATAATTCCTCTCCGCAATGACAACCCTGTATCAACGTGAAACTATCTTTAACGGCAGATATACGCTGAAAAAGGCGCCGCCTTCGGCGGGTTCGTAGCTTATCCGCCCGTGGTGCGCTTCCACGAGCCTTCGCGCGATTGCGAGCCCGAGGCCGGACCCCTTTTCCTTCGTCGTGTAGAAGAGCTCGAACATCCGCTCGGCGTCCTTCTCATCCATGCCGGGCCCGTTATCGGTGATGCGGATGCGAACCCAGTCGCCGCGGCGCTCGGTGACGAGCTCGACGCGCCCGCCTTCGGAGACGGCCTCGAAGGAATTCAACAATAGATTGAAGACAACCTGCCGTATCTGGTCCGTGTCGTGAAGCACGTCGGGCAGGTCGCCGAACTCCACGACAAGGTCGATCGACTTCTTCCGGGCCGGCTCGCGCAGGAGGTCGAGCGTTTCCCGGACCGTCTCGTTCAGGCTGCCGATAGAGAGCCGCGTCGGCGACGGTTTTGCGAAGCCCAGAAAGTCCTTGAGCAGTTTGTCGAGCCGGCTGACTTCGGCAAGAACCAGGTCCACCGTCCCCCGCGTGGCCTCGGAATCTTCCTGCTTCCCCGCGATCGCCTCGCGCAGGAGCTGCATGTTCATCGAGATCGCGTTCAGGGGGTTGCGGATTTCGTGCGCGAGCGACGCGGCAAGCGACGCAAGGCTCGTCGTCCTGGCGGTAAGCAGCAGGTCCTCCTCCATCGCGACTTCGCGGGCAACCTCGCGCAGGCTGACAACGGAGCCGAGAAGCTGCCCGCCCGGGCTGCGGATGGGTGAAGCGAGAATATTGAACGGGCGCGGTCCGTCCGTCGTCGTTAGCTCGAAACGCCGCGCCTCGACGTCCCTCCCTTCCGCGATAACGTTCGACACCAGCACGTCGGTCCAGACGATGCCTTCCTGCTCCTCGGCCATCTGGGGCAGCGCGTCTTTCAGCGGGCATCCGAGCGCTTTGTCCTTGGGTGAAAAAATTCTCTCCATTGCGCGGTTCCAGACCGTCACGACCCCCGCGTGGTCGATGGCAAAGACGGGGAGACGGAGGCTCTCGACGACGTTCTCCATGTAGGCGACGTAATCGCGCTCCGGGACGACGGTGAAAAGACGGTGCCGCCCCGACTCCCGCCGCGGCTCGGCGGCGTCCGAATCGGGATTCCCTTCTTTTTTATCAGGCGCATCCATTTCCATTACCGGCTTCTATTATCTGGTTCAAAAGTTCACAAGTTCGAAAGTTCGCAGGTTCGAACTTTTGAACTTTCGAACCTTCCAACCTTCTAACCCAAATCCGGCCTTGCAATCGTGGCTATCAGGCTTTCGACCGCCACGAGGTCGAACGGTTTCGCGATAAGGCCGTCCGCGCTTTCGAGTTCACTCTGCATCTCGGGCGTTACCGGGTAACCGGTCATCAGGAAGACCTGGCAATTCGGATAACTGTCCCGTATGGTGCGGAAGACGTCGATCCCGTCGACCTCGCTTCCGAGCATAAGGTCGAGGATGCAGGCGTCGAAGTTTTCTCTCCCGAGCGCCAAAAGCGCCTCGCCGCCGGTGCCGGCCGTGCTGACCTCGTGCGAGGCGAGGAGCTGTACGAAAAACTCGCGGATATGCACCTCGTCGTCGACGACGAGAATCCGCGCCGGGTCGCGTGTGAGCTCGGACGCGCGGCGCTCCGTGCTGACCTTTACTTTCTTTTTTCTGCGCTCTTTGCGTACGGGCAGGCGGATGGTGAAAGCGGTTCCCTTTCCGGGAACGCTCTCGACCGTAATGTCTCCCGCATGGTCCTTGATGATATTATAGCTGACCGAGAGTCCGAGTCCGGTGGCCTGTTCGCCGTGTTCTTCTTTCCCGACGTTCTTCGTCGTAAAGAACGGCGTGAAAACGCGGCCGATGTGCTCGGGCGCGATTCCGCGGCCGGTATCCGAAAGGCACACCACGATGTCGTTGCCGTCGCTGTCGACCGAAACGGTTATGGTGCCGTTCCTGCGGATGCCCTGCTGGGCGTTGAGGATAAGGTTCAGGAAAACCTGCTCCATGCCGCCCCGGCTCAGAAGCGTCTCGGGCACGTCTTTAAAGTCGCGCGTAACCTGTATGTTATTTCGCGACAGCTCGAGCCCGACAAGGGTTATCACGGAGTCTATTACCTCGGTAATCTTGCCCGAGGTCTGCTCGTAGGGCTTGAAGCGCGAGAAAGAGAGAAGGTTCCCCGTTATTGTCCGGGCGGTTGCCGCCTCCCGGCTTACAACGTCGATGAGCTTTTCCCTGAAACTCTCGTCGCGTTTGGCCATCTGCGCGTAGCCGTAGATGGCGCCGAGTATGTTGTTGAACTCGTGGGCGACCCCCGCGGCCAGGAGTCCGACTGCCGCCATTTTTTCCTGCGCGATAAGCTTGCGCTCGTCCGAGATTTTTTCGGTCACGTCGTGCACGAGGAGGAAAACGGCCCTGGAAGCTTCCGGCGCGTCCAGCGCGATCGCGTCGATTTCGAAGCGGCGCTCGCCGTGCGCCAGGGGGAAGCGGTTGAACTCGCGCGCGCCCGAGAGAAGCGGTTCGAGCGGCACGCGCGCGGCTATATGCTCCGGAAGGGGCTGCCCGCGCAGGACGGGCGGTGCGCCGAGGATATCGAGCGGCTCGGGCACGAGCGCGGGGACCCTGCCCTCTCCGTCGACGACGATAACGGCGTCGCCAAGATGGAGCAGGAGTTTTGCGATTGCGTCGAGCATTAGAAGAAGTACCGAGTATCGAGTATCGAGTATCGAGTAACGAGTAACGAGTATCGAGTAACGAGTATCGAGTAACGAGTAACAAGTAACGAGTAACGAGTAACGAGTAACGAGTAACGAGTAACGAGTAACGAGTACCAAGTACCAAGGAAAATCTAAAACCTGACACCTAAAACCTAAAACCTGACACCTAAAACCTAAAACCTGACACCTAAAACCTAAAACCTGACACCTAAAACCTGATAGCTGATTGCGATGAAAGATTGACGTATTGCATAAAACACATTAAGCGGCGTTATCGCGCAAAAGTTACTTCGCTACACCGAGATAAAGTTGATTCTGGCCGTTGTTGACCACGAAGATGTCGTCTTCGCCGTCGCCGTTGAAATCCGCCGCGCACGCCCCGTAGCTCCGCGCGCCGAAATCGATCAGGTTGACCGGAGAAGCGTTGAAGAACCGGCCGTCGACGTTTATCAGGAGCTCGTTCGTGCCGAGGTCGTTCGCCACGAAAAGGTCCTTATCGCCGTCGCCTTCGATGTCGAGCATCGTAACGTCGGCCGAGAGCATGGCCTCCTTCGACGCATACGGCTGGTACGCGAATTTGCCGGGGAAAAGTCCGTTTCCGCCCCGGTTCTCGAGGTAAACGTTATGGCCCTTGTTTGCGACATAGATGTCGGGGTCGCCGTCGTTGTCGAAATCATCGGCCGCGGCGCCGAACGAAAGGTCGTAAACGCCGGGCAGGTTCCCCCGGAAGCTGTACCAGTGGAACGAGCCGTCGTGGATGTAGCCTCCGTTCTTGCCGTCGGTCGCGATGAAGAAATCGTCGATGCCGTCGGTGTTGAAATCGGCCGCAGCGAGCCCGTATCCGAGACCCTGGAGCAGCTGGTGCCAGAACGTCCCGTCGCCGTAACCGAGCTGAACGGCGATGCCCGCCTGGTTTGCGGTAACTATGTCGAGGATTCCGTCGTTCTGCACGTCGATCGCGGCGCCCGCGAACGTGGGCAAAGGCGGCCCGACGACGATTGCCATCAGTGTCCCGGCGGGTCCGTTGACGTAGAGCGTGTTCTCTTCCTTGTTGCAGCAGAAGACGTCGGGAAGGCCGTCGTTCGTGAAGTCGCCGACCACCACGTCCGAGGTCGACTGGCGCACCCACATCCGCTGGAGGGTAAAAAAAGCCGAGCCGTCGTTTACATAGAGCATGTTTTCGCCGTTGTTGCCGACGAAGACGTCGACGTCGCCGTCGTTGTCGAAGTCGCCCGGGGCGCACTTGTAGGACCCGCCTGTGAAAAACGGCATGTTCGTAAGGGTCGCGTCCTGGAATTCCCCGATCCTGTTTTCGACGGTGAAAACGGAGCTCGTGCAGTCGGGGCCTCCCAGGCCGCCGTCGGCCGGGCGGAGGCGGACCGTCACGCTCTCATTTCGCACTTCGCCAAGGTCCTTGCGCGAATCCCAGACAAAGTAATGCATGACGCCGGCCGGCTCGGTTTTCAGCCTCTTTTTACCGTCGCCGCCCGCCTGCGTCGCCTCGGTCGCGGTCAGATACGTGGCGTTATCCGTCGCGTACTGCACGGTGACGTCGGACGGGTTCGATTCGGCATCGGAGAGGAGATACGCCACGACGATATTGCCGCCGGTGCCGTGCAGGGTGATATTGGAAACGTCGGGCGCGGTGGAAAGGGAGTTGTTGACCGTAAACGGCATCGAAACCACGGCCGTGCCCTTGTCTCCGTCGCTCGCCGTAATGCGGAGAACCACGCCTGTTTTTATAACAAATCCGAGGTCGCGCAGGGAATCCCATACAAAAATGTGCTCGACACCGAACTTGGACGTTGTCAGCAGAATGGTGCCGTCCGAGACGGCAAATTCGAGGGCGATGTCGGCGTCATCCTGGACATAGTTTAGCTCGACGCTTCCGGAAATCTGCGTGCCCGAAAAGGCTGCGGTGCCGTTGCCGTTTATCCAGCCTTCGGCGACGGAGATCGTGCGCGACTCGTCCCTGTAAAGGGTAATGGAACGGTTGCCGGCACTGTCGGAAAGCGTAACGTAGAGGCGGTTCTCCTTTTCGAGGTTGAAGCCGGGCCGGATTCCGGAGAAGCGCCAGTCGGTAAACTGGCTGTCCCCGTCTCCCGTGACGACCGGCGTCGCAAGCGTGCCGACGGCTTCGGTCGCGGGCCACCAGGTAAGGCCGCCGTCAATGGAATACTCGATCCGGACCGCGGCAAGCTGCTTGTTCTGGTCCTCGAGCAGGGCGTAACGAACCGTTATGTTGCCCGAGCCGTCGACCGGGATGGGAACGGAAACGCGCGGAGGGTGGTTATTGCGCTGATGGCATCCGGCGCCGAGCGCCAGGATGAGCAATAGCAGAATCAGTGTCGGGAAAAAGCCTGGTTTCATCTTTTACCCAGAAAATCAGGTTTCAGGTGTCAGGTTTTAGGTTTCAGGTAAGTAATAAAATCCTGACACCTAAAACCTGAAACCTGACACCTATATATCTATATCCGCGTCGAAGGCGTTCGGGATATGATATATCTCCGGCTCACCTTCGCCGTATGTAACCGCCACTACATCGAAGCGAACGTGTGTATCCGTAACCCTGTTTTTTCTCATATACTCAAGCGCAAGCCTTGCGAGCCTGCGTTGTTTTGCCGTAGTAACCTTTTCTTCCGGATACGTGCCCCCGGCGCCGGTCTGCGCCTTGACCTCGACGAAAACGAGCGTCTTCTTATCAAGAGCGATGCAGTCGATTTCTCCCCGTCGCGTTCTGAGATTACGGCCGAGGATGCGCATCCCCTTTCGTTTCAGGAAATCGACGGCGGCGTCTTCGGCGCGCGCCCCGAGTTCTCTGCGGTCCATCGTCACTCGCCGGCACCGTCAGGCTCTTCGGCTTCGGGCGCGGGCGGCGCTTTCCTGGCCGCAGCTCCGGCTTTGGAAGCCTGCGCGCGCTTACCGCCGCGGACCTGCTCCCTACCCTTTATGCGCGTGCCCTTGCCGACGCGGTCGCGGAGGTAGTACAGCTTGGACCTGCGCACGATCCCTTCGCGCCTGACGACAACCTTGAGCACGTTCGGCGAGTGCAGCGGAAAGACGCGCTCGACGCCTTCTCCCTGCACGATGCGCCTCACGGTAAAGGAGTCGGACAGCTTCTTACCCCGTCCCCGGCGCGAGATAACGGTGCCCGTGAAGACCTGCACCCGCTCGCGCTCGCCTTCCCTGATTCGGATATGGACGTCGACCGTATCCCCGACGTTGAATTCGGGAACCGGAATCTCTTCATCTTTTTCTTTGGAATCATCTTCCTTGCCGTAGCGGCGTTTCAGCGCCGACGATTCCAGGTTTTCCAGCGGTTGCATTATTCTTCCTCCCAGATTGGGTTTGAAGGTTCGAAAGTTCGAAAGTTCAAAAGTTCGAACCTGCGAACCTTCGAACCTGCGAACCTTCGAACCTTATTCTTCCTCGTCTCCCGTAAACTCCAGCGTATGCTTCAAGAGATCCGAGCGTTTGCGCCCGGTGTTTTTCATGCTCATTTCGCGGCGCCACTTCTCGATTTCGGCGTGGTTGCCCGAGGTCAGTACTTCGGGTACTGCAACGTCCCTGTAGACGGGCGGCCGCGTGTACTGGGGGTACTCGAGCATTCCGTCAAGCTCTTCGGAAAAGCTCTCAAACTTCGCGCATTCCGGCTCCCCGAGCACGCCGTCGAGCAGGCGGGCCACGGCGTCGATAAGGCACATCGCGGGCGCCTCGCCGCCGGAAGTGACGAAATCGCCGATGGAAATCTCCTCCGGCTCGAGCAGCTCGCGAATGCGCTCGTCGAACCCCTCGTAATGCCCGCAGAGGAGGACGAGGTTCTTTTCCTCCGATAATTCCCTCGCAAGCGCCTGGCTCATCGGCCTTCCCTGCGGTGTCATCATTATCGTCCTTACGCGCCGGTTTTCTTTACCGCATTCCTCGAGTACGGCCTCGACCGCGGGGACGACGACGTCGACCTTGAGCACCATTCCGTGCCCGCCGCCGTAGGGCTTGTCGTCGACCGACCTGTGGTTGTCGGTCGCCCAGTCGCGGATGTCGTGCAGGCGCACGTCGAGCGCGCCCTTCTCCCGGGCGATCCTTATCATGCTTTCCCCGAGAAAGCCCTCGAACACGTTCGGAAAAAGCGTGAGCACGTCGATGCGCATCTTCGGTTCTCCGGTTCACCGGTTCGTCGGTTCGTCGGTTGCAAGGAGCTTCGCGCATATGTAGGGGCAGACCTTGCGCGCGCGCTGTGCCCCTACATTTTTTATTTCTTTTCCTCGGGCGTCTCTTCGACTTCCGGTTTCGGCCGGGGCGCCTTTGGCCGGTTTTTGGCCTTTTCTTTTGCGGCGAGGCCTTTGAGACGCCTTTTCGACTTGCAGCGCCCGGTGATTTTGCGCCGCTTCTTCTTTTTCTCGCGCTCTTTTTCCGTTTTCTTCGGGCGGCCTTTCGACGGCTCGATCATCCCTCTGGCGAGCAGGAACTCGCGGACGGTCCGCGAGACCTCCGCGCCCTGGTCGAGCCAGTGCTTCATCCGTTCCGTGCGGATCGTGACTTTCTTCTCGTCGTCGGCGACGTACGGGTCGTAATGGCCCACGTTCTCGATGCTTATCCCGTCGCGCTTCTTGCGGGAATCGAAAACCTCGATCCGATAAAACGGCCGGTTTGTCCGCCCCATTCTTTTGAGCCGGATACGAACTGACATTTTTCCTCCTGGTTCTCTTGAAGTAGACAAGTTGATAAGTAAATAAGTAAAAATATTCTTTATACTTATTCCCTTATTCTCTTGTTCCCTTATTTCCTTATTTCCTTATTTCCTTGTTTCCTTGTTCCCTTGTTCCCTTGTTACCTTATCCCGCGCCCCTACTTCTTGCGCCGCTTCTGTTTCTTTTTCCGTTTCTTTTCCTTTTTGCGTTTCTCTCTCTGCTTGCGTTTGCGCTCGCGCTCGGACTCGCTGGGGCCGAGGCCGGGCACGCCGCCTTCGGCGCCCATCATCCCCTTGAGCTTGCCGAACATGCCGCCTTCCTTCATCTTGCGGACCATGCCCTTCATCTCGCGGTACTGCTTGAGAAGATCGTTTATATCCTGCACCGACGTGGCCGAGCCGTTTGCAATCCGCTTGCGGCGGGAGCCGTCGATTATTTCGGGATTCCTGCGCTCATCGGGCGTCATCGCGTGTATCATTCCGCGGATGCGCTTTATCTCGCCCTCGTCGAAGTCCATGTCTTTCATCATGGAGCCCGCGCCCGGGATGTATTTCAGAATGCTTTTGAGTCCGCCCATCTTCTCGACCATGCCGAGCTGCTTCAGGAAGTCCTCGAAGGTGAAGGACTCCGAGATCAGCTTTTCCTGCATTTCGAGCGCATCTTCCTCGTCGATGACGTCCCGCGCCTGGTCGACGAGCTGGACGACGTCGCCCATTCCGAGGATGCGGTCGGCCATCCCCGCCGGGCGGAACTCCTCGATCTTGTCGAGCTTTTCGCCGACGCCCACGAACTTGACCGGCTTGCCGGTTATCGCGCGGATAGACATCACGGCGCCGCCGCGCGCGTCGCCGTCGAGTTTCGTGAACACGATGCCGCTTATCTCGAGCTGCTTGTTGAACTCACTGGCCGAGTTTACCGCGTCCTGGCCGAGCATGGCGTCGCAGACGAGGAAGATCTCGTCCGGGGCCGTGAGCCGGACGATATCGCGCAACTCCTGCATGAGCGGCTCGTCGATGTGGAGCCGGCCCGCGGTGTCGAAGATGATAACGTTATTACCGTGCTCCTCCGCGTACGCGATTGAACGCCTGCATATCTTCTGCGGCCTGCCGCCGTCCTCGGAATAAACCGGGTAGCCGAGCTCCTTGCCGATAATCTGGAGCTGGTCGATGGCGGCCGGGCGCTGCACGTCTGCGGCGACCAGCAGCGGGCTCATCCCCTGTCTTTTGTTAAGGAACCTCGCGAGTTTTCCGCAGGTCGTCGTCTTGCCCGAACCCTGCAGGCCGGCCATCATTATCACGGTCGGGCGCTTCTGGTTCAGGTTTATCTTCGTGTCCGTCTCGCCCATGAGGTGGACCAGCTCTTCGTGCACGATCTGGATAATCTGCTGGTCCGGGCGGATGGACTTGATTACTTCCTGTCCGATCGCCTTTTCGGTAACGTCCTTGAGGAACGTCTTGAGGACCTTGTGCGAGACATCGGCCTCGAGCAGGGCCGTGCGCACTTCGCGCATGACCTCGTGGATGTTCTTTTCAGAGATCGTCCCCTTTCCGCGCAGGTTGCGGAAGATGTTGGAGAGTGATTCTGTTAATGTCTCAAACATATGTTTCGGTTTCCCCGCTTAAAGGTTCGTAGGTTCCCAGGTTTGTAGGTGTGTAGGTAAGAAAGAACCTACGAACCTAGGAACCTACAAACCTACAAACCTTCAAACCTGCACACCTACTTTTTCCTAAGACTTACGATAAACGAAACCAGCATCTTTCTGATTTCGGTTATCTGTTCCGCCAGCTTTCCATACGTTTCAGAATCAAGCATGTGCAGGTCGCGTGTAAGCAGGAAAAAATATTCAAGCTCATTTGCAGAGCCAAGCGAAATCCGTAAGAAACGCGCGAAATCCTTATCACCCTCTTTGGCGCAACCTTCAGCTATATTAGCTGGGATAGAAAACGCGGCTCGACGCATCTGACTCGTCAGGCCATACTTCTCCTCTTTCGGGAACTTTGACGTCACCCGGAATACTTCAAGAACAAGTTTATGGCTTTTCTGCCACACCTTCAGTTCCGTGTATATTCTCAAAATATTCCCTCCTACAAACCTACGGACCTACGAACCTACAAACCTTCTCTCAATCGCGCGTAATCTTCGCGCCGAGCGAAGTCAGCTTTTCCGCAAGACGCTCGTAGCCTCGTTCAAGATGGTAAATCCGATTAACAATCGTCTTCCCTTCGCCCGCGATTCCCGCGAGTACGAGGGCGGCGGAGGCGCGCAGGTCGCTTGCCATCACCTCTGCGCCGGAATACTTCGCGCGTCCCTCGATAATTGCCGAGTTGCCTTCCTTCCTTATTTTCGCGCCGAGCCGGTTCAGTTCCATTATGTGCATGAACCGGTCGGGATAGATTTTTTCGGTTATCACGCTCATCCCGTCCGCGGTCGCCATGTAGGCCATGAACTGCGCCTGCATGTCGGTCGGGAAGCCGGGATACGGCAGCGTCGCGACGTCGACCGATTGCGGCGGTCCGGGCGGCGGCGAGACGCGCATCGTGCCGCCGGGCTCCTCGTCGATGAGGGCGCCCGTCTGCTGCATTATCGCAATAACGGCGCGGAGGTGGTCGGGCGCCGTGTTTTTCAACGTAATCCCGTCGCCGGACATCGCGCCGGCGATGAGGTACGTACCCGTCTCGATGCGGTCCGGGATGACGGTATACTCCGTGCCGAGGAGCCTGTCGACCCCGTCGATAACGAGCCTCGGCGTGCCGATGCCCTCAATCTTCGCGCCCATGGCGGCGAGGAAGTTTGCGAGGTCGGCGATTTCGGGCTCGCATGCGGCGTGCTCGATAACGGTCGTGCCTTCGGCGAGCGTGGCCGCCATGAGGGTGTTCGCCGTCGCGCCGACCGACGAGCCGAACGGTCCGCCGAGGTATATTTCGGCGCCGCGCAGCTTTTTCGCGGAGAGGTCGATATAGCCGTGCGTCTCCTCGATATCCGCGCCGAGCGCTTTGAGCCCGCGCAGGTGGAGATCGATGGGCCTTGCGCCGATAACGCACCCGCCCGGCTTCGACACCTTCGCCCGGCCGCGGTGCGCGAGAAGCGGGCCCATCGTCCAGACCGATGCGCGCATCGTGCTGACGAGCTCGTAGGGCGCGGTGTAGCGCTTCGCGTCGACGACCTCGACCTCGATCGCGCCGTCGGCGCGGCGCTCGAACCCGCAGCCGAGCTTGCGCAGAATGTGCCGCGTCGAGGAGATGTCGCGAAGCTCGGGCACGTTGTACAGGACGGTCTTCCCGTCGACGAGCAGGCACGCGAAAAGGATCGGAAGCGCGGCGTTTTTCGCGCCGCTGATTTCGACCTCGCCTGAAAGCGGCCGACCGCCTTCGATTATCAGCCTGTCGCCCAAGCTATTTCCTCCCCGCGACGATTACCCTGTCCACGCCGCCGTAGTCCCGCACCGCCGAGACATCCGTCCAGGGGCCGGACGCAAGAAATTCCGCAGCCGAGCCGTACTGGCCGGCGCCGAGCTCGCAGACGAACAAAGCGCCCGGCGAGAGCAAATCCGCGGCCGCGTCGGCGATGGCCCGGAAACTTCCCAGCCCGTCCTCGGCAATGTCCAGCAACGCGGAGCGCGGCTCGTGGTCGCGGATTTCGGGCTCGAGTTTTTCAAACTCCTCTTCGGTGACGTACGGCGGGTTGGAAACCACCGCGTCAATCTTCCGCCCGCCGAAATGAGCTATAGCCGGCTCGAGCAGGTTTCCGCATACGGCCTTCACCCGGTTCGCCAGCCCGTGCCGCTCGAAATTGCGCTTTGCCACCTCGACGGCCCCGGGGTTCACGTCGACGGCGAGGCCGCTTGCCTTCGGGCGGTTCACGGCAATCGCGGCGGCGATACAGCCGGAACCTGTGCCGACGTCGACGAACGTGAACGCGTCGCCCCGCCCGGTCCGGTCGAGGACCGCGTCGACGAGGAACTCGGTGTCGGGTCGCGGCACAAGCACGTTTTCGTTAACCTCGAAGGCCAGGGAGTAGAACTCTTTTTCGCCGACAAGGTACGCGGCCGGCTCGCGCGCGGCCCGCCTTTTCACAAGGGCGCGCAGCGGCGCGCGCTCGGCCTCGGCGAGCGGCCTGTCGATTTCCATGTAGAGCTTTATGCGCTCCACGCCCAGCGAGTGCGCGAGCAGGACCTCGGCGTCGAGCCGGGGTGAATCTATCCCGTTTTTTTCAAAGAACGCCGTTGTCCATTCCAGGACCTTGCGTATGGTCCAGGTTTCCTCTGCCGCGTTGATTCTACCCCCCTCGGTCATGCTCCGGTCTCTCGGTCGTTTGGTCTTTCGGTCATTCGGTCATTCATGATTCCTCATTTATAATTCCAAGAACGCGGCGAGCAAGCTCGCCCGCTAAACAAAGAATATTATTTTATTTTCTTGTTACCTTGTTCCCTTGTTCCCTTGTTCCCTTGTTCCCTTGTTTCCTTGTTTCCTTCTTGCTTCCTTTTCATAATTCATCATTCATCATTCATAATTCTTTAAGTTTTTCCTCGCGTTCGTGCTGGGCGAGTTTTTCGACGATTTCATCGAGCTCGCCCTGCAGCACTTTGTCAAGCGTATAGAGCTTGAGATTTATCCGGTGGTCGGTCACCCGGTTCTCCGGGAAGTTGTAGGTGCGGATCTTCTGCGACCTGTCGCCGGAACCGATTTTCGATTTCCTTTCGGCGTCGCGCTCCGCCTTTTTTTCGCTTCGCTCCTTTTCGAGCAGTTTCGAGCGCAGGATCTTCATCGCCTTGGCGAGGTTCTTGTGCTGGCTCTTTTCGTCCTGGTTTCGGACGACGATGCCCGATGGAATATGGGTCACGCGGATCGTCGACGAAGTCTTGTTGACGCTCTGGCCGCCGGGTCCGCCTCCGCGGATGCGGTCGATCTTCAGGTCGCTCTCGGCAATTTTTACGTCCACCTCCTCGGCCTCGGGCATCACGGCAACGGTAATGGCGCTGGTGTGGATGCGGCCCTGGGCCTCGGTTCTCGGTACGCGCTGGACGCGGTGCCCGCCGGACTCGTGCTTCATGATATCGAACACGTCGTCTCCCGATACGTTGAAGACGACTTCCTTGAAGCCGCCGAGGTCGGTCGGGTTGGAGTCGAGGATTTCGATTTTCCATCCCTTTTTTTCCGCATAGCGGGAATACATGCGGAAGATATCGCCTGCGAAAAGCGCGGCCTCGTCGCCGCCGGTGCCGGCGCGGATCTCGACGATGGCGTTGCGCGCCGAGTCCTCGCTCCGGGTAACGAGCAGTCCGAGCAATTCCTCTTCCAGTTTCTGGGCGGCCGCGGTTTTTTCCGAAAGCTCATCGCGGGCAAGCTCGACGAACTCTTTGTCGGTTTCATTTTCTATTATTTCTTCCGCTTCCCTGATGCCGGTCTGGAGCGACTTGAAACTGCGGAACATCCCCACCATTTTGGCAAGCGAGCCGTGCTCCTTTACGGCAATACGGTACCGGGCCTGATTCGAGATAACCTCCGGATCAGACATTTCTTTCTCGAGCGCGGCGCAGCGCGCCTCGATTTCTTCAAGTTTTTTCTCCACGCTTTCACGCATGACAAATCAGTCCTGAGTCATTTAATTGTTAATTGCAAATTGAAAATTGAAAATTGAAAATTCTTTCAATTCGCAATACTCAATATTCAATTTTCAATTCTCAATTTTCAATTCTAAATCCGCAATCGAAAACACGCGCCGCAAGCGGCGCGGCTAACGTTAGAACTTATCGGACACCGGTGCTGAGCCGCCGTCTTTCTTCTCTTCGGGCTTCGCTTCGGGCTTCGTCTCAGGTTTCGTTTCAGGCTTTGTTTCAGGCTTCGCCTTCGCGGGCTTCTCAGCCGGTTTCTCGGCCTTTGCTTCCGGTTTGGTCTCAGCCGGTTTTTCAGCTTTTTCGGCAGCCTTTTTCTTTTCCTGCTTCTTGCCTGCCGCGCCCTTCTTTACCTTTTTCTTCTTTTCCTTCTTTGGGCGCATAAGCGGCTCGGGTTTCGGCGCTTTCGGCTTCTTGGCCTTCTTCTGCTTCATGGCCTCCTCGGCCTTGCCATCGTCCCATTTGAACTTCTTCTGGAACTTCTCGACGCGTCCGGCCGTGTCGACGAACTTCTGCTTGCCGGTGTAGAACGGGTGGCACTTGGAACAGATCTCGACGTTGAGCTTCGACCTGGTCGAGCGGGTCTTGAACGTCTCGCCGCAGCCGCACGTCACGGTGCACTCGACGTACTTGGGATGAATTTTCGCTTTCATGGCTTCCTGACTCCTAACCTATCCGGGCCGGCCGCCCGCGCAACCGGCTGCAGTCCCGGAGTATAGATACACCCTCTATCGGCCGGTGCATTAAAGATAGACATACACCGACCCTGTTTCCCCGAAACTATACTTTATATCAAACGGGATAAGGGTTTGCAATAATAAAATAAAGTCACTTCAATTGCGGATTGTGTATTGACAATTGAATATTGAGAATTGTGAATTGAAGAAATTATCAATTTACAATTTTCAATTGTCAATTCTCAATTTGCAATTATCAATTAACTTACCAGTATATCGTCAGCAGGGCGATTAGTAAGGCAAGAATAGAAAGCAGAATCATGTCCTGGTAATTAAACTCCACTTTCCAGACCGATTCGGACGCGGCGTCTTCCACCGCGTCCGGGTCCGGTTCTTCAAAGTAGAACGCATCTTCCGTGTCTTCGACGTACGGCAGCGGTTTTATCTCCTTCAGGATTTCCGCCGCGCGCTCCGCATCGGATTCCCTGACGAGAAGATCGACACCGCCGAAAAGGTAAGGGTCGGACCAGAATACGGACCTTACATGCTCATCCGCGACAACCGACGGGATGCCGTGGCTTTCGAGCACAGACCTGGCGATATTCGCCTCCAGAGCCTGTTCGAAGGTCTCAACTTTTACAAGCTCCGGCGAATTGTCCGGCAGTTCTTTTTCCATGTTATCTTACGCGGCTGCGCCGCCATTTGTAGGGGCGACCCGGTGGGTCGCCCGATTATCGGGCGAGGCAACGCCTCGCCCCTACAAATTATTTACTTGTTTCCCTGTTCCCTTGTTCCCTTATTTCCTTTTTCTTATTTCTTCGTCTTCACCTCGATATATTCTATCTCGACTTTGCCGGCGGTCATACCGGTGTTCAGGTCGCCGAAGGAGAGGAAGTATTTCTTGCGCGCGAACTTCCTCATGCTTTCGAGCGGGAGCGGGCCGAACCTGATGACGGGTTTCTCCGCCGCGTCGTACTGGGTGAAGGAAATATCCTTACCGGTGGAGGATATTTCGAGGGTCATGCGCTCTTTGTAGGTCTTGTCCACGTTGAGCGACCCCATCACCGCCATATTAAAACTCGCCTGCGGTTTCCCGTCCCACTTGCCGCCGGGCTGGACCGCGTACGGGGTCGCGCCTGGTGAGATGGCGTAGCGCCCGTCACCCGAGCCTCCACCATCGTGAATCAGCCAGCGGAACGAGCCGCGCCTGTTGTTTTCGGATTTTAACGACTTGAGGTACTTCGACGCCTGGTCGAGGCGGAGTATGCCGAGGTTGTACGGTTTCCCGGGCGGTATGTATTTGAACCTGATTTTAATATTGAACGGTTTCGTCCACTTGAATTTCTTTTTCGGGAGAAAGCTCAGAACGGCCGACGCTTTATCCTTTGGCATATCGAGAACGTAATACCCGCAGACGAAGCTGCCCGAGCCGCCGCCGGAAACGTTGAGATTGAGCCACTTGGGGAGTTCCTCGGCGGCGTCGAAGTCGATCCGGTAGGTCCCTTTCCTCGTCAGGTCCTTGGTGTCCCTCTTCTTGAGGTTCTGCTTGACGGTCCCGTCGTACTCCACCTCGTCGTCTTTCAGGACGATTTTTTCATAACCCTTTTTCGTGATGACGAATTCGTGCTCGCGGGGCTTGACCTCTATCGTGCAGGGGGTTTTTTCGGGATGCGCTTTCCCGTCGACCCAGACCGTGGCGCCCGCCGGGTTCGTGACGAATTCGACTTTCAGCATCTCCTCCTCTTCCAGTAGCTCCACTTTCAGCCTGTTGACCGTGTTTTCCTTTATCACGATTTCCTTTTCGACCGCTTCGAAGCCCTTGGCCACGACGGTGATTTTCACTTTCCCGGACGGGACGTTGTCGATAGTCGTATTGGTTTCGCCGATTTTTTTGTCGCCGATCTTGACGTCGGCCTTCACGTCGCACTCGACGTGAAGCTTTCCTTCGCCGCAAAAGGCCGCGGAGATAAAAACCAGGACGGCAATCGCCGAAACTAAAATAATAAATGCGCGCATTAT
This sequence comes from Planctomycetota bacterium, assembly GCA_004376375.1. Classification (GTDB taxonomy): domain Bacteria; phylum Planctomycetota; class E44-bin39; order E44-bin39; family E44-bin39; genus E44-bin39. The sequence goes on along the minus strand of SOJX01000022.1, from coordinate 88 downwards.
GATTCTCCTTTAGTTCTTTGGTTCATTGGTTCCTTGGTTCTTTGGTTCTTTGGTTCTTTGGTTCTTTGGTTCTTTGGTTCTTTGGTTC
>SOJX01000130.1 GCA_004376375.1 Planctomycetota bacterium | reverse complement strand
AAGACGGGCTTTGCCACGTTTCCGAGTGGGACACCAGCTATATAAAAGACATGTCTACAGTTGCCAGGGTTGGAGACGAGGTAACTGTCAAGGTCATAAATATTGACGACACGGGGCGCGTGAAGCTGAGCCGAAAGGCTGCTATGAAGCCGGCGCGGAAGTAATACACCAAAGGAAGGGAGACGGTGTATTCGATTCCTCCCCTGTTCATTAGTTGTGCAACATGCCTTGCGGAAAGGAGTCGAAGAAATGGAAACGGGGACCGTAAAATTCTTCAAAGTGAAGGAAGGCTGGGGTTTTATTCAGACGCCGAGTGTGGACGAGGACATCTTCGTCCACTACTCAAACATCGAAGGAGAAGGCTTTCGCACGCTGGAATCCGGCGATGAAGTGGAATTCGAACTGAAAAAAGGCGAGCGTGGCTACCAGGCCACCGGCGTCAAGCGAATTACCAAGCAGGCGATGCCACCTCGCGTGCCGAGAATGCAGCCGTAAATGCAGTAACCGGCCGCAGTTCAGCCAACTAAATACGACGGCAGTAATGCTATGCATTGCGCCGTCGTATTTTTTAAGGGAACAAGGAAAGAAAATAAATATAATTAGCCGGCGAGTTTACTCGCCGCTTCTTCGTTTAGCGGGCGAGCGTGGCCGGTGTGGTCTGCTCGACGCGTTTCTTCGATTGACGATTGAAAAATCGCAAATCGAAAATCGCACCCCACCATTTAATTGCCGTTTGCATTTCTTTGTATTTCATTTACAATATTTATAGTCCTATCCGAACCGCAGTAGTTCTTCCATACTAGACTTAAATATATGGCATGAAGAATCTTCCCCTTAAACTCGGGATCGGGGTCTGCATTTTTTTCATGCTTTTAATTACGGGCATGATTCTCTGGAAACCTCTTAATATTCTGCGGTACGCCACGCTTTTCCACTCCAAAGACAGAAAAGAAAAATGCGCTGGCGTTGACGGTCTTATCCTGCTCGGCAAAGCAGGAAAAAAAGAGTTGGCAATGATATGCAATGGTGGTATGAAGGAAGCGGATTTCATCATTGAGTATTGGAAAAACGTTAACGTTGAAATAGACAAGCGGAATATCGCAATACTACTCATGGAAGAATATCAGAAGAATTCCAGCCAGATAAACCTTAAAGAATTCACACCATTGCATCTCGCCGTAATGCATGATTATATTACGGCTGTTGAACTTCTTATTGCCAAAGGTGCTGAAGTCAACTCAAATGCATTTATACTTTACGGCAACGGGTGATGGGGAACTATGCATTCCGTTGGGGCGCCTCTTCATATTGCAGTACGTGAAAACAATCTTGAGGCAGCTAAACTGCTGTTAGCTAACGGCGCGGACCCGAGGATAGAGGCCCGTTATGGAGGAGGTGTTTTTTGTGCACCAATTAATGAAGTAAGAAGCAATGCTATGCTAAACATATTTAATCCCTATTTGAATAATTAGGACTCAGACCTGCATTTCATAGCTCGGTACACGGTACTCAGTACTTTCGATTCTCCTAATCCTTTTTCTTGAAAAATCTTACATCTTCATCTTATTGTCACTTGAATGTACACAAAGTTATCAGGAGTTCTTATAAACTGTATTTGCGCAAAGGAGACAGGTTCTTACAGTGTCTCCGGATGCGCGCGGTCGAGAGAGGGGGGAGCGCTCATCCGTGAGCGCTCACGACCGACCCGCCCGGTATAACTCCTGCTCGGCCCTTGCCTTAGAAACCCCCAGAGAAAGCCACAATCGCCAGGAAAGGGAAAAAACATGTTATCTCTGGCACCCAGAGCGGTGTTTCACCCGCGGGGAGTCGATCCGCAGACCGCCGCGCGGTTCGGGTGGCCTCCGGTTACGCGGATGGGCCGCTCGGTCTACATCGACCGACTTAACGGACTCACGATTCCAAAACCCGGCCGGCCTCACGTACCGCCGACGCTCAAGCAGCAGGCCGCGGTTATAACCGAAAAACTCGAAGATATCTGTAAAAGAGCCGGTATTCAGCCCGAATGTCTTAAAGATATCATCATCCGCGTTCGCCCCAAAGAAGACATCTCCGCCCTCTCGGGCGCTTACCGCATCCTGTTTGATTTCCTTGGAAACAAGGTCGACGAAGCCGACTGGAGGCTCGAGCGTTTTCCCGGCCCGAAGAACGAGCTCATCCAGTTCGAAGCCACGGCAAAAGTGCCCGAAGCCGCGTGCGAGCCGGCGGCTGAAATCCGCAAGGCAGCATAGGAGACCGAACCATGTCGATTATAAAGCTGAAACCGTTCAAGCAGCCTCTCACCCCCGGAGGCGCCCGTCAGGCATGGCGTGAAACCGCGCCCGCAATCCGGGTCGGGCGGTACATTTTCCTCGACGAGATAACCGGCGAGGCCGCATGCGAAAACGACGCCGAAGTGCCGGTCGAGGACATCAGGGGGCAGGCGGCGGTCATCGCCAAAAAAGTAGTCGACGTCCTCGGGCAGGTTGGCGGCAGCCCGAGACATCTCACAGAACTCACCCTCTACGTGGCAAGGGAAATACCGCGGGAAGACATGATAAGCGCGGGCCTCGTGCTTTCGAAGTTCCTCGGCAGCATCGTGCACGAGGCGACATGGATAAAATTCAACTTCCTTCGGGACGAGGGCGTGAAACTCGCCCTCAGGGGAACGGCAATCCTCCCGGGCGACAAGCCCGGCAAATCGCAGACGCGGACGAGGTATCGCGTAACAGAATCCGGGAGGCTGAAAAGAGCTGCATAGTTTCGAGTTGATTGCATCAGTAAGCGGGTCGCGGTGGGAAACTGCCGCGACCTGCTGATTTAAACTTCCTACGGTTGGTATTCGTATGCGCCGATGTCGACGATATCGGAGCCGTCCGGCGGCATCGGCCCGTCCTGTTTGCGCGGCAGGCCGAGCAGGTCTACCGTAACTCCGGTATCATCAATATAGGTGTTGTTCCCGATATCCATGCAAGGCGAAGTCGCGGAAAGTTGAAAAGTACCCAGTTCAAAAAGCGGATCGAGGTTGATGCAGAATGCATCCAGCACAGGCGCGTGGTCTCCGCTCCAGTGTCCAGCCGAATTATCGTAATCGCAGTGATAAAGGTTTACAGGAGACGGGTCATAACAATAAACCTGATCACCATCTCCACCGTGGTTGATGTTCCCCCATATAATTGTGTTCCTAAATCTGGCATCGGGAGTCTGCTCGCAATAGAGTGCACCGCCTCCACCCACGCCCGAGTTGTTGGTCGTATTGTTTGCCAAAACGCAGTTTATGAATATGGGGTAGGAATTCATGTAGCAGAATACACCCCCGCCGTTACAGTCCGCCCTGTTATTCGCGATTTCGCAATTTATGAATCGGGGGTCTGAGTTGTTGTTTACGAAAACGCCGCCACCCTGGTTGCACATGTTGTTGTTGATTACGCATGCCTCGAAGGTTGGGCTCGCCGTTCTCAAATACACGCCTCCGCCGACTGATGAATAACCCCAATGGGCGATAACTATTCCCGTTGCATATACCCTGTTGTACTCTATTCTGCAGCCTGTTATCCTCGGGTTGGCGTTGTCCCGGTAGCTTATTCCTCCGCCGTAGTTCGCCTGCATGGTCGCCGACATGGCTTCGTTATAGCTGATAGTGCAGTTGCTGATCTCGGTGCTGGAGGTTATAACGCATATCCCTCCACCGATGGTATAACCGTTTTCCGAAGGGTTGCCCTTATTGTTATTCACGACGCAGCCGCGGACAGTACCGGCGGAGCCCGCTTCGAAGCACAACCCGCCCCCGTATGCTATTGTTGCTCCTGCACCGGTCACTTGAACCTCGTTGAGGGTAATCGTGGAGTTTTCGAGCGTAAGCGCGGAACCGGCGCTGGCAATTCCCCCGCCGATGCTGTAAGTTCCACTATAGACCGCAATATTATTTGTTACGGTGCAGAAAATAATGGAAGCGTTCGAGTTCTGCCGGGAATAGATTCCACCGCCGTTGCTTGCACGGCAGGTTTCTATCGTGCAGTAAGCAATTGTCGGACAGGACGCATTGCCGAGATATATTCCGCCGCCGTTGTCTGCGGAATAGCCATTGCGGACGGTAAAACCACTGACCAGAGCCAGAGAAGTTTCGCCGGTGTAGAAGTAGAATCCACGGCTCGAATTTTCGCAATCGATTATACACGCTCCGGCCCCGCCATCGGAGTGCAGTTCTATCTCCTTACCCTTAAAATCGAGATCAGTATTGCCGAGTCCCGTATAAGTTCCATCTGCAACGAGAACGGTCTGCCCGTTGGATGTGTTGTCGATTGCTTCCTGAATAGTCTTGAAAGCGGTCGCCCATGACGTGCCGTCACCGGAGGATGAGACGTTTCCGTCAACGTACCAATCGGCAGATGGGACGGTGCCGGTGCCTGTTCCGGTGCCGGTACCTGTACCTGTATCTGTTCCCGTACCCGTATCCGTACCCGTACCTGTACCTGTACTTGTACTGGTATCGGTTCCGGTTCCCGTGCTTGGTGGAAAGTAAAACTTACTCTTCTTTTTTGATCTGCAGCTGGCCAGGAATGTGAGTGTCAGAACAATCAGCGTAAAAGTTAACAAGTTTCTTGCAGTAAGCATAAGACAACCTTTCAATCAGTCTGTTACAATATATTGATAGTAAATATTATATCTTACACTAAAAGCAATTTCAATATTTTTCAGATTATGGCTGGTCGAATATGCTCCGCATTTAATCGGGCGGGGAATTAATCGTCGCATGGCCCGGTGAAAACGGATATCATTTCCCGTGATATTTCAGAATCAGGCTGCAGGAATACGATATGGCTGTGTTTTTCGGCGCCAGCGCAAAATCTATCGAAATTACCTTTTACATCGCAACGATAATCGCAGGCGGTCTTACCTTATACTTCAGCGTCTACCACCCGGTCGTTTTCCTGAAAAGGATGTACGACCTCACCACGGCAAGGGCGCTCGGGATTACCGTTATCACGATAATGTTGATGTACCCGCCGGTAATAATTGTCCTGGTCTTCTTTCACAAATTCCTCGACATGGACGTTGAGCTCATAATCGTCTGCTCCGTAATAATGAACTACCTCCTGGGGGTAGCGGCCGCCTCGGCTTCCTACTGGCTGTTTACGGTATCGCTCCACCGCGCAAGCATGCGCAGGCTGCTGAAACTCGGGCTTGCACTGCCGCTTATCGTCTACTACGGCACACTTGTCGGCGTGCTGATATGCCTGGTCACGCTGGTGGGCGTCGGTATTATTATCAGCCTGTTTTTATGATTGCGTAACAGGGAATTCCGGGAAGAATAGAAAAAGATAGGGGCGCTTCAAAGACCCGCCCCTTCAATGCCGCGCAAGCGCGGCTGCTGACAATTTGAATAAACCTCTATTCATTTTCGGCTATATCGTCATTATCCGGCAATTCAATCTTTGCACCTTTCAATTTTTTCGCATTGGCGACAAGCTCTACGAATTCGAGGACGTCCTTGTCGTTGTCGAACTCGGGCGCGACCGATTTCGCGAGCGCAAGCACCGCGCCCAGGTCCGAGCCTTTCGCCCAGTAACTTTCGCGGAGGATTTCGGAAAACTCGGCCGCGGCCGCGGCCAGGCGGAAGCTCTGGCTCGCCTCCTCGAAGGTCGCCGCGAAAGCCGAGGAATCGATGCTTCTTTTCACTTCCGACACCGCGTCGTTGTTGTCCGGGTCTTTATATCTGACGTGCACGGTCCCGATCTTCCCTTCCGCGCCGTTGTGCATTTTCAGCTCGTAGAGCGCGGTGACCATGTGCCCGGCGCCGACCTCACCGCCGTCGACCTGGTCGTTGCGGAAGTCCCTGTCGGCGACGTCGCGGTTCTCGTAGCCGAGCAGCCGGTAGCTGCGGACAACCTCGGGATTGAAATCGACCTGTATTTTTACGTCCTTCGCGATGACCTGGAGCGTGCCGGTAAGGTTCTCGACGAAGACGCGCTTCGCCTCGTCGAGCGTGTCGACGTATGCGTAGTTGCCGTTGCCCCTGTCGGCGAGCTTCTCCATGAGAACGTCGTTGTAGTTGCTCATGCCGAAGCCGATTGCGCTGAGGTAGATACCTCCCCGGGCGTACTCCTTCACCCTTTTCAGTATCGTCTCGGCGCGGGTCGCGCCGTTGTTGGCGACGCCGTCGGAGCAGAGGATTATGCGGTTAATGCAGCCTTTGCGGAAAAACTTCCTCGCCATCTTGTAGCCGTACATGAGGCCCTGCTCCGCGTTGGTCGAGCCCTCGGCGCGGAGCCTGTCTATCGTTGCGAGGAGCGCTTCCCTGTACCCCATGGGGAGCGGCTTCGTGACGGTGCGGGCGTTCGTGCCGTAGACGACGATGCCGATGCGGTCGCCGTCGCGCATCCGGTCCACGAGCAAACGGAGCGACTGTTTCACGAGCCCGAGGCGGTTTCCCGTGTTCATCGAGCCGGAAACGTCGATAACGAAGGTCAGGACCGCGTCCTTGCGTTCTTCCTTGCCGATGTCCTTTCCCTTGATTCCGATCTTGAGCAGTTTGTGGATGCCTTTTTTCCCGAACTTCGACGGCGCACCCTCGACGTGGATCGCAAACGGGTACTCGACCGGCGGCCTGTAATAATACTTGAAGTAGTTGACGAACTCTTCCGTGCGCACCGCGTTTTTCGGGGGCAGGTGGCCGCCATTCAGATACCTGCGCGCGACGGCGTACGCGGCCGTGTCCACGTCTATCGCGAAGGTGGAGAGATGGTCCTCGTCCGCGTCGATGAACGGGTTGACGCCGTAGGTCTCGAAGAACATCCCCGAGGCCGGCTCGCCGTTCGGGTTCGCCGTGCCGCCGTGGGGAAACTGGACAGACATGTCCGCCTTGGCCTTCTTGGCGCAGCTCATCACCGGACCACGCGAAACCTTGCACGATCTCGAGAATTTGCGCAAGTCTACGCTCGCACAGGTGCCCACCATTTTTTCATGTTCGACACGGTTGGGCATGGACGCGTAGTTTTCTGACTTTTCGTACGTGCTGCACCCGATCGTAATAATTATCGCTCCTGCAATAACAAAACCGACAATCACTCCTGCTGTTAACAGTCTCATATCAGCCTCCTTTCTGTTTCGGCCTTTCAATCCTATAAGCAACCGAAACGGGGAGACGTTCACTGGAAAATGGGGAAATTTTATGCTACTGAAAAGATGGGAGCTTTTTGTCACCGCGAGGAGCAGTCTTTTGGAAGTTTCGAGTTTCGAGTTTCGAGAAAGAACTTAGTTAAGCTCGTTACTCGTTACTCGTTACTCGTTACTCGTTACTCGGTACTCGGTACTCGGTACTTGGTACTTGGTACTTGGTACTTGGTACTTCCTCTGAAATCACGGAAGCAGAGGGGTGACTTTTACCTCGTCGTTTGAGAGCTTGATCGTGCCGGTGACGGGCTTGCTGTCGGGATCGTAGAGGCTCTTTATCGAGACGCTGACGCGGCTCGTCCCCGGGGCCACCGGCCTGAAACACACACGCGCGACCAGGACGGGTCCGAAGAGGCCGCCGCTGCCGGGCTGGAGGCCGACGATGCCGGTCAGGCCGGAGGAGAAGGTCTTCGCGTCCGCGATAGGCGGGCCCGCGAACCTGCTGCCTTCGACGTGGATTATTTTTTCTACCGCAACAACCGCGCGGTTGTAGTGGACCTCGAGATGGTATGCGCCGAGCTTGCCTTTCGCGTTTTCTATCCAGACGTCGATGCCCGGCGGTGCGATATTAAATTCTCCTTCGGCTCTCTTCGCGGCTTTCGTCATTGATCCTTCGTCTTCAAACACTGCGCTCGGGCCCCGTTTTCCAACCGCGCAGCCGCTGCAAATAAGTGACACAATAAGAACGAGTACGGCTTTCTTCATTTTATCTCTCCCCGGAAAGGGACCGGTTGATTATCGTAAGCGCGTCGCCGACGTCGACCACGCCGTCGTCGTTCGCGTCGCCCTCGTCGGTGCGCTCGATAGTTTTACCCTCGAGCAGGCGGCGGCATATCGCCATGGCGTCGGAGACGTCGGCTTTTCCGTCGCCGTTGAAGTCGCCCGCGATTATCAGCGCTTTTTTCAGGTCCGCGTTTTCCTTTTCCAGTTTCGCGAGCGAGGTTTTTGTCGAATCGAAGTCCTTTTTCAGCCGCGCGACTTCTTCATTGCTTTTCTCGAGCTCGCCCTTGATGCCCTCGGCGATCTCCAGCATTATCTCGTTTTCTTTCAGCAAAACGTCGATCTGAAGCTTCTGCTCGTCAAACTCTTTCTTGATATCGGCTAAAGCCGTTCTTATTTTCCCGACATCTTCGTCCTTAATTTTCAGGGCACGAGAAACTTTATCGGCCCTGAATTTCTCATTCGTTAAATCAATTTTCAGCGTCTCGACCTCCGAGGCGAGCTCGAGTATTTTCTCATTGGCCGCGGCCAGCTTTTCTTTCAGCTCCTCGTTTTCCTGCCAAGGCCTACTGCTTTTCAGCCTCGGCGGCGCTTGCGGTTCTTTCATTCTCGCGTCCGCGAAGGCGTCCGCCTTCGGTTTCGGGCTTGAAGCCTTGTACTCGCGTTTGGCCATAGCATATTCCACGGATGGGGGCGCGTAAGCGGGCTTGTAACCGGAACGGGTCGAGTAGAAAGTTATTCCGATTACAATGCCCACCACGAGGCATGCGGCCGCGGGGACGAGCCAGCGCACGTTCGCACGGGAAGGCGGCGCAGGGCGTCTTTCCCTTATCACGTCCTCGACCGTTTCAAACACGGCTTCATCAAATGTCCCGGAGATCGGGACATCGTCCGCGAGGTCGGGATTCCCCTCGAGCGCGCCGGTAATGAGGCCGATTTCCTCTGCGCGGGCGCGGCACGCGCCGCAGGCGGCGAGATGGGCCTCCACTTTCGCGCGCACGGCGGCGTCGAGCGCGCCGTCGTTGTAGTCGGCGAGGACGTCGTTCGTTATCGCGCCGCAGTTCATTTCCGGTCCGTTCTCACTCATCGCTCGATCCTTCCTTCCATACTATAAGCAATCCGCCGCCGATTTTGTTCATTTAATTCCCTGGCGCCCAAGTTCTTTTCGCAAGAGCTCGAGGCCGTTGTGCAGGCGCGACTTCACCGTCCCCTCGGGGCAGTCGACGACTGCGGCGATATCCCGGTAAGACATTCCGTTCAGAATCCGGAGCACGATAACCTCGGAATAAATCTCCGGGATTTTTTTCAGCGCCTCGGCCGCCTTTTCCTGCAGCTCCTTCGTTTCCAGCGAAGCGATTATACTTTCGCCGGTCGTGCCGCTGACGGCAAGGGCTTCGTCAAGCGGAACGGTCCTGAGGCCGCGGAATTTTTTCAGCCTGTTCAGGCAGAGGTTCCGCGCGACGCGGAACAGCAGGTTCCTGAGCCTGCCCTCGGCCCGGTAGCCGGGGAGCTTGCGGAAGAAGTACTGAAAAGTTTCCTGGAGGATGTCGCCCGCGCCGTCGCGGTCGCCGAGCATCCGGTATGCGAAGTTTATCACCGGCTGTCTGTAGCGCTCGTACAACTCGCGGAAGGCGCGCCCCTCCCCGTGCCGGCAGAGGCGGGCAAGCTCGTCATCGGTAATGCTGGATAAATCAATGGCCATCTGGCAGGATTTTACGCGCAAATCCGTTCTCATTCAACAATGTTCTTTATTATAAAATAATGAACAGTATGCAGGGGCAAGGAACACGCGCATGCCTTTCCCCTACAATTTCAACGCGCCGCAAGCGGCGCCGCTAACATATTGATTATTCTCCTGTTTCCTTGTTCTTTCCCAACTGAAACATCAGATTTTGGCTACGGCTGCGGGGGGCGGGGTTTGGGGTTTCTCTTCCTTCTTTTCAGAGCCGAGTTCATCTGCTTCCTGAGCGAGTTCATTGATTTCTGCATACCGTTCACTTTTTTCTTCAATCCCTCGATATCGGCCCGGTTGGCGTAGGTCGGGTCGACCTGCCGGTGGACCTGGTCGAGGTAGCGGGAGTAGCGCTTATCGCCGAGGTTCTCGTCCATGTCGCCTCGGTACTGTTTCCTGACTTCCCTGACCTCCCTGTAAAGGTCTCTTCTGCGCGTCTTGTTCTCCTTCGCGATCTGCGTCAGTTCCTTGATTCGTTTCCAGCACAGCTGTTCCTGCCGGCGGATATAGTCCATATCGTACTTGGAGAATTTCATCCTGCGCGAGACTCTCCTGATCGCCATTTTACGCTTCCGCTCGAGTTCTTTCCTTTCCGCGCGCTTCCTTGCCTTTTCCACTTCTTTCCTGACGGATTTACTGAAGAACTTCAGAAATTCCGCGCGCTCCTCCACGCTCATGTTTTTCAGGAACTCGGGCAGGTTGGGGTCGTTCAGAAGCGCTTCGAACGCGTTCTTGTATTCCGTAACCGACGGCGGCGCGCTGAACCCGGGCCCGCCTGCCAGGCCTGACCCGCCGTCCTCGAACTCGCTCTCGTTGCCGGTGGTCAGGACTTCCTTTTTGAGCGCGGCCGTCATGGCCTCGGACATCATGGAGGAATTCCCCGCCGCGTTCATGCCGGGCGGGGAATCGAGGAGCTCGTCGACGAGCATCCACGTCGTCGATGCGGAAAGGTCGGGGTTTTCAAAATCGAAATTCAGCGTCTCGGCCTCGTGGAACATCCCGACGACGAGGGCGCCGACGGCGCCGGCGATGACCATGAGCGCGAAGAGAATCGGCAGCATTTTTGCCATACGTCCTCCGGAAGCGGACAATATCTTACCCTATATATATGTATAAATCAAGTGAATCGCAAATGTAGCGGTCTTTCTATAATTTTTTCCAGAAGCCGTGCTGCACGGCCTTAAGCACCCGGCAGTATGTGATTGTGAATGATGCGGACAATTTTATTAGACAAGAGTATTCAGCCGTACTATAATCGCAGCCCTTGAATCCGAGTATATCTTTTACCTGCAACTTGCAACTATATTCCATCAATCGCGCGGGAGACATAAATGGTTTTCAAAAAAAGCTTCGTTACGGCAGTGATTATTATTTCAATCGCCGTCGTGTTCGGAGGCTGCAGCAAGAAAAAGAAGACGCCCTTTTTCTGGGTACCTTCCAACGACGCGCCCGTCGCCGAATTCACCGCGGACATGACGGTCGGTACTGCGCCTCACACGGTACAGTTCTCCGACAATTCAACCGGGATAATAGCCACGCACGCGTGGGACCTTAACGGCAACGGCTCGATCGACTCTACCGACCCCAACCCGCAGTGGACTTATCCGGGTACGGGTTTATACACAGTAACGCTGACCGTAACCGGCCCGGGCGGGTCGGACAACGAGGTCAAGGTCGACTACATCAACGTCGGCGTCGCGCCGACGGCTGCCTTCACCGCCGGCCCGACAATGGGTAAGATACCGATGAACGTCAGCTTCACCGACCTTTCCACCGGAGATCCGGCATTCTGGGAATGGGACTTCGACTGCAACGGAACGGTCGATTCGACCGTTCAGGACCCGAGTTACCTGTACAACACGCCCGGCCGGTACTCGGTAAGCCTTACGGTCGGACGGCCGGGCTCCGCCAACAGCAGCCTGACCCTGCAGAATTACATCTTCGTGGCGGGCAACACGTGGTACGTCGACGGCAGCGTCGGCGCATCCGGCGACGGACTGACCTGGGGCACCGCCCTTAAAACAATACAGGAAGGACTCGATAACGCCGTGGACGGAGACCTTGTCCTGGTTGCAGACGGCACATATCTCGAGTCTGCGCTCTGGTTTAATGGAAAATCCGTCTACCTGAAAGCGGAAAACGGCTCGGCGGCCTGCATTATCGACGCACAGTACAATGACTGGGTTTTCTACTTCGGCGACGGGGAAACGAGCGATACGATCGTAGACGGCTTCACCATGCAGTACGGCGACGCAGGGACCGGCGGCGGCGGAGCCATACATTGTGAAAGCGCCTCAAGCCCCACGATAATGAACTGCCTTATGCGTCACAACGTCTGCGCCACCAACGGCGGCGGATTATACTGCATCGGGGGAAGCAATCCGACCGTAACGGACTGCACTTTCGACAACAACCAGGCAGGCGGAAGCGGGGGCAGCATTTACTGCACAGGTTCAAGTCCCAACATCAATGACTGCACTATCAAAAACAACTCGGCTGACAGCGGCGGAGGCATGTATCTGGACGGTTCTACCGTGACGGTCAGCAACTGTCTGATAGACAACAATACGGCCGCTCAATACGGAGGCGGAATCGGGCATGAATCCACCACCTCGACCATCGTGAACTGCACTATAACAAACAACGAATGCACCGTCAACGAGGGCGGGGGAATCAGCCTGATGGACAGCTCAAGCACCTCCATGACCAACTGCACCCTGAGTTACAACCGGGCCGAAGTCAACGGCGGTGGAATAAGCGCTTTTTCCAACGGAACTATTAACTTGTCCAACTGCACGGTATCGTTCTGCGATACTACCACCGGCGGAGGCGCAGGAATATATTGCGGCCTTACCGGCGGATTAACCATGACCGACTGCGTCATCGACAATAACTATTCAGGCGACGACAACGGCGCGGGCCTCTGGTGCGACGACGGCAACGTCACCATGGATAACTGTGCAATCACCAATAACTTCTGCGACAACCAGCAGTTTGGAAGCGGTGCATATATATACGGCGGTAACCACTCGATTACGAATTGCAGGTTTACGAATAATGTCTGTACCGGGCCCATGGGGGGTATATACCTTACCGCGACGAATTACGCTCTTGTCGAAAACTGCACGATAACCTACAACCAGGCCTTTGAAAGAATCGGGGGCGCGGAATTTCATGGCAGCAGTACTGGTGATATTTCCGTTATCAACTGCACGATTTCTCATAACTTCAGCGCCATGGAAACGGGCGGAATGAGTGCAAGGACCGCAAACTTTACGATGCAGAACTGCGTTATCGACAACAACACTGCAGAAGGAGCCCAGGCAGGCGGTGTTTATATCATGAACTGCCCGACGGCAGATTTCGACAACTGCAGGATAACCAGCAACATCCTGTCAAACCCCTCTGGAACAGCTTCCGGCGGGGGTGTTTACTGTACGGGCGCCGGCTCGGTTGTTACATTCAACGCCTGCTATATCTCAATCAACCAGGCTAATACCCCGGGTGCCGGATTTTACAGTGTGTTAGGCGGCGGTATATATATCTCTGCCGGGTTGGATGTCTCTATCAACAGGAGCATAGTATCAGGCAATCGGGCAAGCGGATTGGGGGAACCTTACGGAGGCGGAATATACGTCGGCGGTTCTTCACTAACGGTCGAGACGTGCGAAATCTCTTTCAACAACGCCTATACGCCGATGGACTGGGCGGTCCGTGGTGGCGGATTCTATTGTGAAGACTCGAATCCCCAACTGACCAACAGTGCGATTGTGGCCAACGTCGCATTCGCGGGTGATTATCGCGCCTACGGCGGCGGGATTTACGGCTCCAACTGCAACGCATCCATTACCAATTGCGTAATTGATTTCAACCGCGCATACAACACGAACAACCAGGCCTACGGCGGCGGAATCTATCTGACCGGTTCGTTTCCAACGATTACATCAGGCCGTATTTCCAGGAACCTGGCCTTCAGCCAGAATAACAACGCGTATGGCGGCGGCATTTATATGACATTATGCAACGCAATCGTCACCGACTGCCCCGTATTTCTTAATAATTCGACCTGCCCGACTTCCTTCCCGTATGCTGCCGGTGTATACCTGGATAACTCGTATCCGGTATTCAACAGCTGCACTTTTTCGTACAACAGGGGGGTGGCGTTGACCCAAGTTTCACTTGGAGGCGCGTTCTATGTAAATAGTTCCAGCCCGAGGTGGGAAGGCTGCGTGATTGCTAACAATATCGCGGACGAAGGCGGCGGTATCTATACCTCGGCCGGGGTTTGCAACGCCGTGAACTGCACGATTGACAACAATTACGCGTCCACAGACGGCGGCGGCCTCTATTTCAGCGACGGTACCGCGTTCTATGCCAACAACTGCATAATCTGGAACAACGTCGGAGGAACGGGTGCCGATCAGGTTCATATGAACGGTGGGGGAATGAGCATGATCATGAGCTACTGCGACTACGACAACACGACAGGCCACTGGAACGGTTCATCAACACTGGATTATACGGACAACTGCATTCATGTCGGCCCGAATTACGTGCCGGGCACACTGGAACTGAATTTCGGTTCGCAATGCATCGACGCGGGAAACAACATTTATGCGATACTGCCGCTCGACATTGCGGGCAATCCCAGAATAGTTAACGGAGGAAGCAGTAACACCGTAGACATCGGCGCGTACGAATACCAGCCGTAAAACTTTATCGCTGATATTAAATAAAGAGGCGGCACTGAAAAGTGCCGCCTTGTTTTTTTGCTCTGAAAACTAGTTCACGGCCGGGACGGCGATAATGGGGCAGCTTTCCGGAAGCTTGAGGTGTTTGCCGATCTTGTCGCGGATGCGGCGGAGGTGGTCGTTTACGGCCTGCTGGGTGATGCCGAGCTTCCCGGCGATTTCCCGTTGGAGGTGCTCTTCGCGATAATAGAGCTGGACGACCTTCTGCTGCAGCTCGGTGAGGACGTGTACGTTGTCGAGAATAGCCTTGGTTATGATGCGGCCCTGAAATATCCGCGGCAGGTCCTCGGGGTCGATGCGGCCCTGCTCCATCGACGGGAGAATCTCCTCGACCGGCGGACAGATTACATGGCATTTTGAGCGGTATTCACAGTCGCGACACATACGATACTCCAGTCAGGGTTGCAGCCCTTCTAATATTATAATACCATGCGAAACGGCACTCGGCAACGAAAAAAGGGCTGGACAAAGTATGAAATATGAAGGCTGAAGAATGAAATAAGAATATAATATTTAGCGGCGCCGCTTGTGCCGCGTGTCTTAATAAATATAACCGAATAACCGAACAACTGAATAACTGAAGATTCAATTCTTGAAAATCTCTTTCAGGCGTGGCCGGGCCCTGTTTCTGATTAATCTTGCCAATAAAAACTGTTACTGATATTATCAGTATTAATAACGCATGCTTTTCGCCTTGAGCGGTCCGCCATCGATTCTGTCTTCCATAATTGATCGGGAATATAACAATGCAGCGCAGACAGATACTTATACTTGCAGTCTGTTTATTATTGCTTATCGGAGCAGTGATCGCAGGTTATTTCGTTTACACCTATTCAGGCGGGGGGGATGACGACGAATATCTCGAAAGACATCCGATAAAACGTGATTACGATTCCATATTATTCGAGCAGATTCAAATTCCGGAAAATGCAAAAGGCATTTTCGTTGATGGCCCGCAATGTAAAGTCGTAGCGCGCCGCAAAACACTTCAGACGATCCCGTTCGCGCGTGAGAACCCGTACATGCCCAGGTCGAAAAGATTCGAACAGAACTTCGACGAGCTCAAGTTGGCCTTTGTTTTTATAAAACACTCCCTGGACAATATAAGTTATCTTCCGGCACGTCTCTACCCGTTATATAAAGTGTCGAGATATACGAAAGCCGGCAAGCCTGTATTAGCTGCCCACCCGGAATCGAAGTGGGCCCTTGTATACTTTGACGAGACGGCAAGCGTCTTTATCCGCCGGAATGTCGAAATGCTTGAACTCAATGAGAAAGAAAAAAAGAAACTTCTCGATATCGTCAAGGAAAAGGAGCTTACTCCCGGGAAGCTCGAGCGCGAAATCTCAAAAAAAATACCCGGCATAGTTTCCGGGAAGCAAAGACCGTTTTTCCATTACAATCGCGGCGTTTTCCTGAGAACCGTTCGCCTGTGCGAACTCGCGTTACAGGAACTCGGGAAAGCAGTCAGGTTACGCCCCGACAGCGAATATTTTCAAAACGGCTATGCAGCTGCTCTATTCCATATCAATTACCTTAAGAAAGCGGGAATTGAAAACGAATTGCGAAATCTTAAAGGGCAGGCTGGAATAAAACCGAAGACAGATGTTACCAGGTGGCCCGAGAAGTATCGTGAGCAATACAAAATTCTGATTGCGGAACTGGAAAAATCTCATGATCCTGAAAGAGGGTTGCAGGTTGCCGGGCACAAGGCACTTCTCAAGGAGTGTTTTGATCACATGAAAGAGGCTCTACGCTTGAACCCGGGTTACTTCGAAGCCTGGAAAAACATGAAAATCATGTATGCTCAACTCGGGCAATACCGAAAAGCTCTGGAATGCCTCGAGATGTACGAAAAGGTGAAGAACATTCCAAAAGACCCCAAAAATATTGAACGCAGGCAGTACGAACGGGAAAAAATACAGCTTCTAAAGGCCATTCGCAGATAGTTCCCTCCGGCTCGCCACGACACGCTGGAGGAGGCGTTTAGAAAGATAGAGAAGTCCGGATTCAAGTAATACAACATTAAATTCAACCGGACAACCGATCAACCGATTAACCGATTAACCGAATTTTCAATTCGTGAAAATTTCTTTCAGGCGGGGGCGGAGCAGGTAGATGAAGATGAGGACGTAAATCGCGAGGAACGCGAAAACGGTCATGCGGCCAATGTCGCCGCGCCCGATCCACGTGACGGGATCGAAGCAGATGAGGTACCCGGCCCAGAGCGCGGCGCCTGCCGAAAATATCAGCGCCCACGTCCGGCCGGCCGACGAGCGCAGGAAAAGCTGCACGACAAGCATCATGTCGAAGACGACGATAACCAGCATTGAAAAGTAGATGCCCTGCTGAAACAGCGTTGGGACCAGGAGCTTCTCGATTTCAGGATGCTCGGCGAAATGGTGGGCGCCCAGGAAAAAAGCCATGGCGCCGTACCGGAACTCCGGCACCCAGAAGAGAATAACGCACTTCAGAACCGCGTCCACCGCAAAAAACGCGATGACGAGCTTCAGTAGAAAGGGATACGGTTCCGGCGCCGGTTGCTGTTCGTTCATTGCTGTGTCTTGAAATAGTTTTTGAATTTCTGGTCGATAGTGCTCTTCAGGCCCTCGAGCACTTTTTCGCGAACTTCGGCCTTCGAATACCGGTACTGGTTCTCCTCGAGGAACCTTTCGATGTCCATGCCCAGAAGCGTGCCCGCCTCGATAAGCGAATTCCTGAAAGACCTGTCCGTTATGAAAAGCTCGGCGAAAATATCGGCATACACCCGCTGCAGGGAATTCACCTTCCGGTTCAGATAGTCGATCTCGTTCTGGAGGTACCGGCAAAGCCGCCGAAGGTCTTCGATCTCCCGCGGGTATTCGGGCTCGGGCGCTTCAGAGTGCTCTTCCTCCTGCTCTTCAGCAGGCTCTTCCGCCTGCTCGAGCTTTTCATCCTTATCGTCCATGCGGGTTTTTATATCACCCCGGCGTGAATCATTCAAGAAAAAAGAAAACAAGGAAACAGGGTAACAAGGGAACAAGTAAAAAACCATTGCCTACGGCAATGGTTTTTTCTTGTTTGATTTTATTTACTTGTTTCCTTGTTTCCTTATTCCCTTATTCCCTTCTTCCCTTATTCCCTTGTTCCGTTAATCCTGCATCTTGTAGCGGCTCTGCGGAAATTCGGACAGGACTTCTTCCCACAGGTCCTCGGTGCAGCGGACCCATTTTGCACCCTTGCGGTGGTATTTTATCTGAATTCCCTTCTTGATGAAGCGGGATTCCTCATTTGCCAGTTCTACGTCGACCCGTTCGGCCTGGACCAGGACATCGGCCAGCGCAAGCCGCCCGCCGGCAGGATACAGGATATCGCGGATCGTTATCTCCCTGATGCGCGATGCTTCGTCGAAATCGCGGAACTCCTTCTCCGCGTCCTTCCTGATCATGCCGTAATCCGGGCCTGTCGCGCAGCCGGACACAAGGATAGCGAGAAGAACGGCAGACAGCAGCCATGTACGCATATCGGTATCTCCAATGTCAGTCGGTTAATGAACCTTCCTTTACCCTGATGAGTTCCCAGCCGCTTTTCAGCTTCTTGTAGTTAAGCGTATAATAATACTTACCCAGGTTTTTATTCCCGGCGCGTGGAACAGAGCTTCCGAGCGGCCGATCACTGATTATTACGACCTCGGCCGAAACAGTTTTCGGTGATTTCAGTAGATAACTCTCCACCTTAGAGTCGTGTATCTGCAGGCCGCATTGCACCTTATAAAACTCATTCTCGGCGTCCTTCAGAATCCGCTTATGGGATACTCCGGACGTGCATCCGACGGCAAGGGCAGCGACAAGAAAAGAGCAAAGCGGCCACACGCGCATTTTGCCATCTCCAAAAGTCAGTCGGTTAATGAACCCTCTTTTACCCTGATGAGTTCCCAGCCGCTTTTCATTTTCTTGTAATTGAGCGTGTAAAAATATCTGCCCATATTCCCGGCTTGGGCGCGCGGCGCAAAACTGCCGAGCGGGCGGTCGCCGATTATTTCAACCTGGGCTTTAATAATCGTCGGCGTTTCATGAAAATAATTCTTGACTTCGGCCTCGTGCACCTTGAGGCCCTGTTTCCTTCTATGAAACTCATTCTGCGCGTCAGTCAGAATCCGGTCATAGGCTATTTCGGGCGCGCACCCGGCAAACATCACACACGTAAAAGCCAGAACCAGAAATGCGGCAAGGAAACGTTTCATAGGACCGTGACTCCTCAATTGCGGATTTCGGATTGCGGATTGCGGATTAAAGAAATCTGCAATCCGAAATCAGCAATCCGAAATCGCTAATCCTGCCCGGATATTTCGATATCGATCTTGAGCAAATACCTGCGGCCGCACACGTCGCAGAACAACTTCCTCTCTATGCTTTTTTCGAGCGTAAGCTCGAGCTCGTGCGGCACCTTGCACGTACAGGTATACCTCATCGACAGATTGCCCTCATAATGAATCGACGGAAGCGAGATAGTGAGCCTTCGCCTTATCGTATGCCCCTTGGCGGTGTACTTTTCGTCATGAGAGATTAACGGCTTCTTCTGTTTCTCCGCCGCGGATTCCTTCTTCATGGTTTCTTTTTCGGAAACCTTCCCCTCCGCGGTTTCTTCTTCTCGCGGGGGCCGATTTTTTGACGGCAGCTTCCTCAAACCCGGGAAGAGGTGCGAAATGCGTTTTTCCTCGCCCCCCAGGCTCTCACCCGGCTCCTCGTCCCTGTCTTTCCGCTCTTCACCCATATCGCCCACTCCCCGCAAACAACACTTCTTACGACAATAAGCCAAGTATACAGCCTGCGTAATACAAGTCAACTGATTTCCCTCTTCCCTTATCCCTTATCCCGTATCCCTTATCCCTTATCCCTTATCTTCTCCCGCATATCGCTTGCATTTCCCGGATCGTAGTATATAATTACAGGTGGAAGCCGAGAGGTAGTATTATGCCGATACCTGGAGGGTGAGTCTGTCTTTCCGGATCTCGGGCCGGAGACTCATCCGCGGAGTAAGTTTTGTCTGCTGGGCCTTATAAACGGTCTGCCCCTGATACGGGAGCAGATGCCCGCAAGCCTTCGACATACCGCACGCCTACGCCTGCGCAAAAGGGACTCTACAGCCTGCTCGGGGAGAAACGGCTCGAGTATATCTCCAAGCGGCACCCCCGCACGAGGCTGCTGCGAACCTTTTTCGGAATCATCCTCGGCATATCCATCGCGCTTCACATTACGGTCCTTTCGGTATTGGCGATCCGCCTGATAACCGCGCCCCCGAGACCGGCGACATCAAAACGGATAATCATGAAGCTCAACCAGGAGCAGAAGTCCGAGCAGATCGGGCTGCAGACCGAAAAACCCGACATCGACCGCGCTGCCCTCGAGCGGGAGCTTGCCGAGCTTCTGAAAAACGGCGCAAAAGACTCCAAGGAAAACGAGGAGATGGGCGCTCAAAAGGACGACGAACACTCCGGCTTTTATTCCGAGCTTTCCAAGAGCATGCAGAAGCTCCCCAGCGAGATGGACCCGTCCGACTTCATGCCCTCCCCGCATCGCAAGGACGCGGAGTCCGCCGAAAATGAAAAAGAACATCCGCAGGCTGCGGACGCTGAGAAGGAAAAACCCGACCCGCTGGAAGAGAAACAGATCGGTGAAATCACGCCGGAGCGACCCGAAACCATGGGCTTCACCGGGCCGAAGCGCAGGTCGGAAAATGAGGAAAAATTAAAACCGAACCCGGAAACCGACCCGAGGGTCAAGTATGAAAACCTCCCCCGCCCCAAGTCGCACTCCTTTACCGACTGGTGCAGGGAGCTTTCAGCGCCGCCTTCGGTCCATGGCATCGGCGGCAAAGGCAAGCCCGTCGTGCCGAACAGCGGCTCGCCGGAGTTTTTCGGCGAACCGCTCGGCATTAACGGCAACTCGGTGATTTTCGTGGTCGACCGCTCGGCGAGCATGATACTCGAGTCGTCCAAACCGTTTCACGATCTCGACGGCGCCCTCGTCCGCGGCACGAAGCTCGACAGGGCCAAGGTCGAGCTGAAGCGCGCAGTCGCCGCCCTGGACGAGGAAACCAGTTTCAACATAATTTTCTTTTCCCAGTACAATCAGAAGTGGAAAAGAACGCTCACAAAGGCGACACCCGTGGAGAAGGACGCGGCCTTCAAGTTCATCGGCACAATCCGCCACGGCGAGCAGACTGATACAAGCGGGGCGGTCATAGAGGCCTTGATGACGGGCTCGAACAAGCACGTCATATTGCTGTCCGACGGCTGGCCGAACATCCTCAACGGGGACGCTTCTCCGGGCGACAGATCGAAGCTGCACCTCGCGCGCATCAGGAAATGCAACGTGGACGAAGTCCGCATCGATGCGTTCGGGTTCGGCGTCGACGAGAAGGGGCGGCGGTTCCTTGCAAACGCGGCATCGGAAAACAACGGCGTCTATGTCGAAATAGAAGCCATGGAGGAAGAATAGAATACGAAGCGGCGGCGTGCCGCTTTTAAAGCTGGGAGTAATGTCAAGCCGAGGTTTATTCTCATAGCAGGAGGTGCCTAATGCGCATCGGTTCACTTTTCCTCATTTGCGTGGTCGCGTCCGCGTTCACGCTGGGTTGTACTTACGGCAATTACGTACCAGAGCTCAAGCAGATGAGTAACAAACTGAGCGTTTTCAACGCGGCGAAGAATGCTGTCACGGAGTACGCCTTTATCATTCGCGAAAGCAGAACGTTGGGCGAAATCGACGCCATAATGCCGATGGACACCCGCTTCTGCGACGCCACCCGCGGCAGGATCTTTGTCAAGATCTACAAGATTGCGCCCGACTACTACGAGCCCGAGGTCCGCGTGATGTACGACATCGACACTTCCGAGGTCGGCTCGTTCACGGGCGGGCGCCCCGTCATGCAGGAGTGGCGCACGGTTTTCTACGCCAATGCTCTGGAAGTGAAGATCAAGAATCAGATACTTGTAGAGCTCGGAATGGATTTCAAATCGAAAAAGAAAAAGATGCTGAAGGCGGAGGGTTATCCCAAGCCGCCCGAGACCGAGCCTCAGAAAGTGGCGGACGCGCCCGAGGAAATAAAGAAAGCCCGCGCGGCCCTGAAGACCAAGCTCGACCCCAGTTTCGAGGGCCTTACGCTCGAGGCCGCGGCGAAGGAGCTCGGCAAGCTCACGGGCCTGAATATAGTGCTGACCGGTGAGGCGACGCGCCTTGCAGGCGAGCTTGGCGTGAAGATCAAGCTCAACCTGAAAAACGTCAGCGCAAAGGGCGTCCTCGAACAGGTGCTGAACAACGCCGGCAAGCCGTTCTTCTATCACATGAACAAGAACGGCATCATAATGATCGACGTTTTTGAAGAGTTCCTTGCTCCCAAGCGCGGGGAAAGAATGTAAACGCTCAGGAAACGCGCCGATAGAGCCACAGCAAACAGAAAACCCGACCAGCCTTCGGGCCGGTCGGGTTTATATTTAATGAAGTGCTGGTGTGCTGGAGTGCTGGGGTACTCGGTACTCGGTACTTGGTACTCGGTACTTGGCACTTGGTACTTGGTACTCGGTACTCGGTACTCGGTACTTCTTCTACACCATCATCCCGAGCCGGTCCATCCGCTCCTCGAGCGAGCCCTTGGAGATCCCCAGAATCTTTGCCGCTTCGGCCGAGTTATGATCCGCCTCGTTCAGGGCTTTCTTGATTTCGCGGCGCTCTGTATCGGCAAGCATGTCTTCAAGAGACGTGCGCGTCACGTCCTTGGTTTTCTTAAGCTTCTGTACATAAGGCTCGAATTTATCGCCGAGTGATTCGATGGTTATCCTGTCGCCGCACAGCGCAACCATGCGGTAAACCGCGTTTTCGAGCTCGCGCACGTTGCCGGGCCAGGGAAACTTTTTCATTACCGTTATGGCTTCGTCGTCTATGCTGAAAGAGCCCTCCTCACGCCCGAGGCGGCGCGCGGCCAGCTTGAGAAAATGCCTCAGCAGAGTCTCGATATCTCCCTTGCGTTTTCTCAGAGGCGGCAGGTTGACCACGATAACGTTCAGGCGGTAGAAAAGGTCTTCGCGAAACTCCTTCTTGCGGACCATCTCGCGAAGGTTGGCGTTGGACGCCGCAATCACGCGAACGTCGATCTTTGTAATGCTTTTTCCGCCGACACGCCTGATCTCGCCCTCCGCGAGCACGCGCAGAAGCCGCTGCTGCATGCCGACCGACATGTTCCCGATTTCATCGAGAAATATCGAGCCGCCGTGGGCCAGCTCGAATAAACCTTCCTTCGATTTCTGCGCGCCCGTGAACGCGCCGCGCTCGTAACCGAAAAGCTCGGACTCGAGCAGAGTTTCAGGCACTGCGCCGCAGTTCTCGGATATGAACGGCTTGTCTTTTCGGTGGGAGTTTTTGTGGATCGCCTTGGCGATGAGCTCCTTGCCAGTACCGGATTCGCCCTGGATAAGGACCGAGAGGTCCGTCTCGATGACCTTGTCCATTAACTCAAATACTTCGCGCATCGACTTGGAATCGCCGATTATCGGGGTGTAGTCATACTTGAACTTTCGCTTTCGGCGGGCCATTCCTGTGTTTCCCTGCACCAAAATAACTAGTTTACCAAGAGGAACCTCCAAGTCAAGTAAAAAGGAGGCGTGTAAGCGCACGGTTTGCCTTCTTACTCAGCTTTCCAAGACAACGGCAAATAGAATGTGAAACTGAATATCGCGATAGAAATTCCCCGCATTTTATACTATTTATTAACCAATTTCCCGCCCTTAAGTTCCAAAAAACCGGCATAAATTCAACGTCGGCCGTGAACCACTCTTTAGTTTACCTGATGGGCAATTAGTAATCATTCTTATCTCAGAAGAAAATTTTCATATATTTGCATTCTTTCATTGACACGCAAACGCTGAACGGCTAATATTGTCGGTTCTGCAGGGGCAAGATCTATAATAATTCCTACAAAACGGTACACCGTTTTCTCACGTTCCTATTTACTGCAAAGGAGACACAGCTTGAGGCAGGAGCGCGATTGTTAATGTATTCGGCAATACGCGCAGTTGCCGCCGTCCTCTTCGACGGCGAGCGCAAAGGAAAAGACAGGTTTTCGGTTAACCGCAGCGGTCGCGGGTGATTCTGACCCGGAAAATCTGGAAATAGTATCATCCGGAGACTAACAACAACTTTTTGGGAGGCATGTGAAATGCGAAAGATTCATTGGCTAGTTTTCGGGCTGTTTATGACATCATGCATGTTATTCAGCCCCGGTGGCTGCAAGAAAAAAGGCGACATCTTCGTAGCGGGTCCGGGAAACACACCACCGGTTATTACAGCCATACCGGATCAGGCGGCAGGCGCAGTCAGCCTCGACCTGTCGCCCTACGTCACGGACAAAGCGGACGACGTTGTTGATCTGACGTTCACAGCGCTCAACGGCGGTTCGTTCACCGGCGCAGTCTACAGCAATGTTTTTACAAGCGTCGGGACTCATACCGTGAATTTTTCAGTCCTTGATACCGGCGGCCTCATAGCGCTGGGTTCTTTCGACGTAGTAGTGACCGAGCACGGCGGGTTCAGTATCGTGCCGGGAACGAGGCACGGCGTAGATTTCCCGGGCCCGAGATTCGACCACGCGATGGCTTTCGACAGCGTTCGCGGGGTTGTCGTCCTGTTCGGTGGACGGGACTATGAAGGCACCAATTACAGCGATACTTGGGAGTGGAACGGCACTACATGGGCTAACGTTTCTCCCACTGGAGTTGCAGGAACTGATTTCCCGACCGCACGCTATCGCCATGCAATGGCTTTCGACGGCACCAATGTCATACTGTTCGGCGGCAATATCGGCGGCACTGAAACCTGGGAGTGGAACGGTACGGCATGGACCGATGTCTCTCCCGCCGGAGTAGCGGGAACTGATTTCCCGACCTCGCGTACTGAACATGCGATGGCATATAATGGCACCGACGTCGTGCTTTTCGGCGGCAGCAGCAACAGTGACACCTGGCATTGGGACGGCGCAGCATGGACCGACGTCTCTCCCGGCGGAGTTGCAGGAACCGATTTCCCGACCGGCCGCAATAATCACACGATGGCCTTTGATGGCACTAACGTCGTGCTTTTCGGCGGCGGAGCCAACGAAGACACCTGGGAGTGGGACGGCGCAGCATGGACCGATGTCTCCCCCGGTGGAGTTGCAGGAACCGACTTTCCGACAGGGCGCGAGAACCACGTGATGGCTTTCGACGGCACCGATGTCGTGCTTTTCGGCGGTAATGACGGATCCGACCTGGACGACACCTGGGAGTGGAACGGCTCGGCATGGACGGACTCGAGCCCCGCGGGAACAGCGGGCATAGATTTCCCCATCGGACGCGACAGGGCCGCGATGGCGTATGACAGCACACGCGGCGTTGCCATATTATTCGGTGGAGACCCCCAATGGAACGGTACTGATAAGTCCGATACATGGGAATGGAACGGAACCTCATGGACGAACGTATCGCCCCAGGGCGCCGAGGGAGTAACCGTACCGGGACCGAGGCGTTTTCACGCCATGGCTTTTGACAGCGCACGCAACGTCACCGTATTATTCGGCGGCGCACAGGGCGGCAACAATGGCCCTGAAGGCTACTTCGAAGACACCTGGGAATGGGACGGGACCGCTTGGTCGAACGTATCTCCCACCACCGGTGTTGCAGGGACTGACTGGCCCGAGGCAAGGCGCGCGCACACGATGGTGTACGACAGCGCCCGCGGAGTCGTAGTCCTGTTCGGCGGGGAGTTTGACAATTACGGCACCTATTTTTCCGACGTATGGGAATGGGACGGTACCACATGGACCGACGTGTCCCCCACATCGGGAACGCCTGGAGTGGATTTTCCGGAAATACGCCGCCATCACGTCATGGCGTACGACAGCGCACGCGGCGTTGCAGTTATACACGGAGGATCAATAACCAACGACGTGGGCTGCTACTTGGTAATGTCGGAAGATAGCGGGGAAGGCGACTTCAATAAATAAACATTGACGGGCGTCACCCCGCGCGGCGCG
>SOJX01000151.1 GCA_004376375.1 Planctomycetota bacterium | reverse complement strand
TACTGAAAGAGTATTACGCCGGTTTGAAGGATGAGGACAAGGTCGAGGTCAAGCTTCACAAGTTCGCAACGGGCGAGGGCAAGGACAAGAAGAAGTAGCAGCGAAGGATCCCGGGGCAGCGTGCGGAATCAATGGATCTGATTACCGTCACAAGAAAAGAAGGTCTGGCCTTTGACGTTCGCGTACGCGGGCACAGATTAACGTGTGACATGTCCGAAAAGGACGGCGGCCGGGATGAAGGACCTTCGCCGGCGGAAATGCTGGCCGGCTCTCTCGGCGCGTGTGTCGCCATGATGGTCCAACGGTACTGCGACAACCACGGATACACGGACGGCGACGTGTGCGCGAGCCTGACTCTGGAACTTGCAGACAATCCCAAGCGTATAGGCGGCATCGTGATCGACCTGGAACTACCCAACGACTTTCCCGAAGATAGAAAATCGGCGGTCAAACGTCTGGCCGAACTATGTCCGATCCACGAAACGTTAAAACATCTGCCGAAAGTGGACCTGGAAATTACATAAGAAAGGCAGTAATGCCTGCGACTTAAGTCAGGGAGGTACCTAATGGCAATAGCGGAACTTGGCGGAAAGCAGATTGAAATCGACGAGGACGGTTTCATCCAGGACCCGAATGCCTGGGATGAGGAAGTCGCGAAATCTCTTGCGGGAACCGAAGGCGTCGCCGAATTGACCGAGGACCACTGGAAAGTGGTTAACTACCTGCGGGAGTATTACCTCGAGTTCAATATGGCACCGATGATCCGCAAACTCTGTAAGACGACGGGATTCAAACTCAAGGAAATATACGACCTGTTCCCCAGCGGCCCCGCGAAAGGCGCCTGCAAGGTCGCCGGACTTCCGAAGCCGACCGGTTGTGTCTGATCCGTACGACGCGTCGCAGGAATAAGCGATGCGTTAATTATTCATTGGTCATTCGCGGCGCGGCGATGACGCCGGCAGGATTCTGCCGGCAAGCGCTCCGCGTGACTGACCAGGGTGAGTTCGCGAGCTTTTCAGAGGACCGAATGACAAAGCTCAGGAGCATTCTCGGGGAAAAGAAAGAAGCCATCGTGAAAAGATGGCTGGAAGACACCACGGCGAGCTACGCTCCGGAAACCCGTGCGTTCCTCAACCGGGGCAAGGACCGGTTTGCCAATCCCGTGGGCCACGCCCTGCGCGTCGGCACTCAAGCCGTCTTCGAAAATCTGCTCGAGGGAATGGAGCCGGACAGAATCTGCAGCCATCTGGACGACATCATCAGGATCAGGGCGATACAGGACTTTTCCCCTTCCCAGGCGGTCTCATTTGTCTTTCTACTGAAGAAGGCCGTTCGGGCGGAGTTGGGAAAGGAAGCCGAAGACCCGCGGCTCCTGGTCGAGCTGACGGAACTCGACGCCGACGTCGACCGGATAGCGCTGCTCGCATTTGACGTTTATACGAGGTGCCGCGAGCAGGTGTGCGAGCTCAGAGTCAGCGAGGTAAAGAGAAGCGTAGCGGCCATAATGGAAAGGTTCAACAGAAGCGGACCCGATTCGGCTTCGGCCCCGGACCGCTCGGAAACAAAATCGAAGTGCACTAACGAAAAGCGAGGTGGTGACCGGTGAATGCCGTTATTTCCCTCGTAGCAGTCGTGGTACTCTTTCTAGTGGGTCTGCTCGGTGGCTGGGCGGGGATTCTATTCGGGGTTATTATCCCTTATCTCGCCGTCGCTCTTTTCCTGGGCGGCCTGATCTATCGCGTTATCAGCTGGGCGAACGTCCCCGTTCCCTTCCGCATACCGACAACATGCGGCCAACAGCAATCGCTTCCGTGGATCGAGCAGGCGAAGGTGGATAATCCCTCCACCACCTTCGGCGTTATCGTAAGAATGGCCCTCGAGGTGCTCATCTTCCGCTCCCTTTTGAGAAATACGAAAACGGTGCTGCGTGAAAGCGGAAAGATTGCATACGCAGGCAGCCTGGCGCTCTGGCTTGGAGCCATGATGTTCCACTGGTCGCTGCTTGTCATTCTGCTGAGGCACCTTCGGTTCCTTACCGAACCGGCGCCTTTCCTCATAACGATACTGCAGGAAGTGGACGGGTTTCTTCTCCTCCAGGTGTGGATGCCGGTTCTTTATCTGTCTTCAATTCTCTTCCTGGTGGGGCTGGCATACCTCCTGTTCCGCAGGCTTGCCTCCCCTCAATTGCGATACATCTCGCTCGCGATCGACTACTTTCCGCTGTTTCTGCTGCTGGGCATCGGGATCAGCGGACTCTGGCTCAGACACCTGAGCAAGACGGACGTCGGGAGCATAAAGGAACTCGCCGTGGGACTGGTCACTTTCAGCCCCGTGGTGAATAACACGATCAACTCTCTGTTCTTCGGGCACATTTTTCTCGTTTGCGTGCTGCTGGCCTATTTCCCCTTCAGCAAGCTGGTCCACATGGCCGGCGTGTTTTTGAGCCCGACCAGAAACATGGCAAACAACAACAGAGCCGTCAGACACGTCAACCCCTGGGACTACCCCGTCAAGACTCATTCCTACGAGGAATACGAGGACGAGTGGAGAGAGAAGATGAAGGGGGCCGGGGTTCCGGTCGATAAGGAATAGTCATGGTGAAACCTGATGAGGTAGCATACTACAAGAAGGATGACCTCCTGAAGGTTGATTACGAAAGCCTTCCGGCAACCGAGTGGATGGACACGCCCGTGGATTTCCGGCGGGGAAGCTACATCTATCCGGGAAAGCCCAAGAACCTGAAAATCCTCGATCTGCCGAACCCGAGGGAATGGGCCCTCACCGACGATGACTGGAAGCTTCAGGAGAACTGGAAACAGATCATCCTCGAAGGGATGGCGGAGCGCCTGAAGAAGTACCGCTCCTTCAAGCTCTTCATGGATACCTGCGTCCGTTGCGGCGCCTGTGCGGACAAGTGCCACTTCTACATCGGCGGCGGAGACCCGAAGAACATGCCCGTGCTTCGGGCCGAACTCCTGCGCTCAGTATATCGGAAAGACTTCACGACCCTGGGTAAGGTTCTCGGCAAGCTGGCTGGCGCGCGCGAGCTCACAATCGACGTCATCAAGGAGTGGTTCTACTACTTCTACCAGTGCACCGAGTGCCGGCGCTGCTCGGTTTTCTGCCCCTACGGCATCGATACGGCCGAGATCACGATGATGGGTCGGGAACTGCTCGGACTGCTCGGACTGTATATCAACTGGTCCATCGAGCCGGTGGCCAACTGTTACAGGTTCGGAAACCACCTTGCGATCCCGCCCCACGGCCTGGTCGACACTCTGGAATTCATGTTGGAGGACATCGAGGAAGCTACCGGTATCAAAGCTGGTCTCCCGTTGAACAAAAAAGGCGCCGAAGTCCTTTTCATACCGCCGTCGGGCGATTATGTCGCCGCGCCCGGAATCTACACATGCATGGGCTACCTGCTTCTCTTCCACGATCTGGGGCTCGACTACACCTTCAGCACCTATGCGTCCGAGGGCGGAAACTTCGGGCTCTTTACTTCGCATGAAATGATCAAGCGACTGAACTCAAAAATTTACGCCGAAGCCAAACGGCTGGGAGTCAAGTGGATCCTGGGCGGCGAGTGCGGCCACATGTGGAGGGTGTTGCACCAGTACATGGACACGGTAAGTGGTCCTGCGGATTTCCTGGAGGTACCGAAATCTCCCTTCACGGGCACGGTATTCGAGAACGCCAGGTCCACGAAAACGGTTCACATCATGGAGTTCTTCTCTGACCTTATCAAGCACGACAAGCTGAATCTCGATCCCAGCCGTAACGATCATATCCGGGTCACTTTCCATGACTCCTGTAACCCGGCGCGGGGCATGGGTATCTTCGAGGAACCGCGGTACGTGCTGAAGAGCGTGTGCAACAACTTTTTCGAGATGCCGCTTAACACGATCCGCGAGCAGACCTTCTGCTGCGGCGGCGGTGCCGGGCTGGGAACCGACGAGAACATGGAAATGCGACTGCGCGGCGGGCTCCCCAGGGGCGCCGCCGTCAAGTACGTGCAGGAAAAACACGGGGTGAATCAGCTCGCCGCCATGTGTGCTATCGACCGGGCCACATTGACCACGGTGTGCGACTACTGGGCGCCGGGCGTACAGGCAACGGGTATTACCGAGCTGGTCGCCAATGCAATGATATTCAAGGGCGAAAACAAGCGGACCGTAAACCTTCGCCTGGAGCCGGTTCCCGGAATGGAAGGGGACGAGAAGGAAGGAGGTGCCGACGATGAGTAAAGGAATAATCATCGCCGGGCTGATCGTCTTTCTCATCGTAGCGACGTTTCCGGTCTGGTACACCTCGGCGGCCGGCGGCTCGCGGCCGCAGCCGGAACCGCCCGCCAGGGATGCCAAGGTCTTCGAAGGCAAAGAGTACCGGTGCGTCGAAGACAAGGTGTACATGACCGGAAACCACATGCAGTTGCTTGATAACTGGCGCAACCTGGTCGTCCGCGAGGGGGAAAGGTTTTACACATCCGAGGCCGGCGAACAATACGAGATGAGCCTTACCAAAACATGCTTGAAATGCCATCCTGAGAGAGACCGGTTCTGCAACAAGTGCCACGACTACGCAAACGTCTATCCCACTTGCTGGAACTGCCACGTCGAGTTGAACGGGAACGAGCCGAAAGGGAATTGAACGATGGATGAGAGCAGACGAAGCTTCTTGAAGGGAATCGGCGTTGCAGCCGCCGCGGCGGGCCTCGGGTGCACCTTCCCGCTTCTGCGAGCGCTCGCGTCATCCGGCACTCCGGCGGCGGGTGTTCAGACCAGGCAATTGTGCATGGTTATAGATATCGAGAAATGCCTGAACGAGGACCTTATCAAAGACTGTACGGAAGCCTGCAGGATCGAGCATAACCTCCCCGGCGGCGAATCCGATCCCGAAAGGCAGATCAGGTGGATGTGGACACAGAAGTTCGAGCATACTTTCCCTGATCAGGCGCACAGCCTTACCCCGAAGGAGTTGAGAGGCGAGCAGGTTCCGGTCATGTGCAACCATTGCACCAACCCCGCCTGCGTGAAAGTCTGCCCGACCAAGGCCACCTGGAAGAGGGAGTCGGACGGCGTGGTGATGATGGATATGCACAGGTGCATCGGCTGCCGGTACTGCGTTGTCGGCTGTCCGTACGGCGCCCGCAGCTTCAACTGGCACGAGCCGCGCCCTCATATCAAGAATATCCGCCCGGAATATCCCACGAGGATGAGGGGCGTTGTGGAGAAATGCACTTTCTGCGCGGAAAGGCTCAGAGAAGGCCGCGAGCCCGCATGCGTGGAAGCGGCAAACAGAATTACAGAAGGAGCTATGACGTTCGGGGAACTGTCTGACCCGAATTCGAAAGTCTCAGCGCTCCTGAAAACGACACGCACTATAAGCAGACAGAACGCTCTTGGAACGGGTCCTAACGTCTACTACATCGTGTGAGCGTCGAACGTCATAACGAAAAACGGTTTTTGACCTTCGACCTTTGACCTCAGGAACAGAAGCATGAGCGACACACGTCAAGACAGAATAACAAACCACCTGACCAGGCCTATAATAAAAACGGGCCGCGCCTACTATGGTACGCTGGTTCTGCTCGTGATTGCCGTGATCTGGGGTCTTATCGCCTATATAGTCCAGCTGACCAGGGGCCTGACCGTCACGGGCATGAACAACAACGTCGCCTGGGGAATGTATATTACCAACTTCGTTTTCTTCATAGGCATCAGCCACGCGGGCACCCTGATATCGGCGATTCTCAGAGTCAGCGGAGCCGAGTGGAGACGGCCGATCACCCGGGTGGCGGAAGCTATCACGGTGTTTGCACTCGTCCTTGGTGGAATTCAGATCCTGCTCGACATGGGGCGTCCGGAGCGGGCGCTGAACGTGATTTTCTACGGCCGGCTCGGTTCCCCACTGCTCTGGGATGTTATCTGCATCTCGATATACCTTCTGAGTTCCCTCTTTTACCTGCTTCTGCCTCTCATCCCCGACATGGGAATACTGAGAGACAACCCGGATATCAAGGGCTGGCGCAAAGAAATCTACCGCCTCCTCTCTTTCGGCTGGGACGGCAACCCGGAACAGAAGCGCCGCCTGGAAATCGCGATCGGCATCATGGCCATCGCGATTATCCCGATCGCGATCTCCGTGCACTCGGTCGTCTCCTGGATTTTCGGCATGACCATTCGCCCGATGTGGCATACGACGATACTCGCACCCTACTTCGTCGTGGGGGCGATTTTCTCCGGTATCGCCGCGCTCATCCTTGCAATGGCGATTATCAGGAAAGTATATAAACTGGAGGATTACCTCAAGCCTATTCACTTCAGATTCCTCGGGGTGCTCCTGATCACCATGACGGCGTTGTGGTTCTATTTCACCATCTCGGAATACCTTACCGCGGGCTACGGCGGGCTGAGCGAGGAAATGCACGTTCTCTCGGCCAAGCTGACGGGTGAATTCAGCGGCCTGTTCTGGTTCATGGTTATGAGCATGACCATCGCTTTCATTGCACTGGTTTTCTTCAGATCGAAACATGCGATTGGCGCCACTGTTATTGCCTCGATATTCATCGTTATAGGTATGTGGATCGAGAGATACTCGATCATCGTCCCGACGCTGACGAATTATGCAGTGCCGAGCCACGAAGTGCGGATTTACTACCCGAGCTGGGTGGAATGGTCGATTACGATCGCCAGCTTCTGCGGCTTTGTCCTGCTGTACTTCATCTTTGTGAAGCTGTTCCCGATTATCTCAATCTGGGAAGTTGAAGAGGCCGAGGAGGCCCTTGGAGAGAAGATCGAAGTGATAAAGGATTATATGCCCGGCAAAACGTCGGCCACGACCGAAAGCTAGTGCGTTATCCTCATATAGGTGGGAGATCCAAAAAATGATGGAGTTTCTTGATGCTTTTTTCAACACACCCGGCGTTGGAGGCGTACTGGCGTGTGCCGTTATTGTGACCCTTGCTCTCAGTTATGGTTTGACAATCAGGTGGATTTCGAAAGGCCACAAAGATGAAGTATGAAGGATGAAGGGTGAAAAGCGGATATATTAATAATATTTAGCTGCGCAGCGTGGCCGGTGTGGTCTGCTGCGCGTGTATTAGAAACAAGGAATTAAGAAATACCAAGTACCGGGTACCCGGTACTCGGTACTCGGTACTCGGTACTCGGTACTCGGTACTCGGTACTCGGTAC
>SOJX01000042.1 GCA_004376375.1 Planctomycetota bacterium | reverse complement strand
CGGCACCCCCCCCGGTACCGCAACCGGCCCCGGAACCGGAACCGGAACGGGAACCGGAACGGATACCGGAACGGGAACGGATACCGGAACGGGAACAGATACCGGAACGGGAACAGATACGGGCACGGGAACGAGTTTTGAAGAATGGTTTGAGCAGGAAGTTTTTAATCTTGTAAATGACGAGAGGGCTGCGGACGGTCAGAGTCCGCTTCAGTGGGACCCCGATCTCGCGGCCGTCGCGCGCGCGCATTCGGAATGCCAGCGCGACCACGGGAATATCTACCACTACTGCGAATTCGGCCACGGCTCGATGGTCGACCGGCTGAACGCGGCCGGCATTCCCTGGTTATCGGCGGGGGAAAACGTCGCCTACGGTTATCCGACGCCGGGCGACGTCATGACGGCATGGATGGACTCGCCGGGCCACCGCGCCAATATTTTATATGCTGACTTCACCCACATCGGCGTCGGCCTCGCGATGCCGGGCTACTACGCCACGCAGAATTTCATCTGGAAACCGTAGTACCGGCAGCCTGTCCCCGTATTCTGCGCGCTGCGCACTTCCGTTTGACGTTTGTGGATTTACATGTTATATTAAACATGCCGAGATTTTCAGGATGTGTAAAATGCCCCGCTTTCTTATTATCTCCCTTATAGTAACCTGCCTGACAATTTCCAGCTGCGGCAAAGCAACGGGTTATCTTCTCGGCGCGGCCGCCGGCGTAGCGGTAGTATCCGCCATCCAGGATGACGACGACGATGAGAAGGTGATTTTTTTACCGCCGCCAACGGGAACCGGTACGGGAACGATCGATATCGACGCGTATGAGCAGGGGGTTTTCAGTATTGTAAATACTGAAAGGGCGTTGCAGGGAGCAGCCCCGCTTGAGTGGGATAATGCCGTTGCCGCCGTCGCGCGGGCGCATTCGGAGTGCCAGCGCGACCACGACGGTTTTTACCACGTCTGCCCGTACGGACACGGCGTTAATCCGGGGGACAGGCTGACGGCGGCCGGTATCGCTTATCTCTCGCTCGGAGAGAACATAGCCCGCGGGCAGGACTTGCCTGCCGCTGTCATGAATGCGTGGATGGACTCGGCGGGTCACCGCGCGAATATTCTGAATCCGGAGTTTACGCACATCGGGGTCGGCCTCGCGGTTCCGGGCTATCATTGGACGCAGGTTTTCATCTGGAAACCGTAGTGTTATTTCGCGAGTCTGTAGGGGCACGGCGCGCCGTGCCCCTACAATGCCGCAAATCCCCTGAGGCGTTACTCACGAAGGCCAATTTGGCTTGACATGGCGGCGGGTTTTTTCTATACTTGACAAAAATCAAAGATGAGAATTTCCAAAAGACGGAGGTTGACTCGATGTATAGAATAATTCTTTATACGGCTGCCGTATCTATTCTCTTCCTTACGGTTTTTCCCCGGACATCCAGCGCCGACGTCATCAAGCTGAAAGACGGAACAAAAATCGAAGGCAAGATAATTGCCGAGACGGACGAGCAGGTCGTCATCCAGGTCGGCGGGAAATTCAAGACTATTGAGCGAAGCAAGATAGAGTCCATCAAGCGCGACGACGAGGGCTCGGAGGAGAAAAAGGAAGTAAAGAAAAAAACCGACGAAGAGCTGGAGCAGGAAAAGAAGAAAAGAAAGGAGAAAGAGAAGAAAAAGAAGGACCGTACGGCTACCAAGAAACTCTATGACAGGTGGCAGCGTGCGCGGATAAAGGTGAACTGCTCCAAGTGCAAAGCGGTGGGCGGCCACAAATGCAGGAAATGCAAGGGGACCGGAAAGGTTCATCCCACGTGGATCACCAAGGAGCGCGAATGGATACCGTGCAAGAAGTGCGAAGGCGACGGGCTTGTTACCTGCAAGTCGTGCAAGGGAACCGGCTGCAATCCCACGAGTATTAAAACGATGTTCTGGGAAATCCTCGACCCCGGAATCAAGAAAAGGGAAGGCGTCGAGGGGGATATGAAAGGCGCGCTCGAGAAAGGCGTTGAAACCGTGAAAAAGAGTTTCGGCGGTTTCACCTGCGATTCCAGCCTGCCTGAACTGAAAAAAGAAGTCAGCGTTGATAAAAACCTGCAGATCGATATTTTCGGCGACTGGGCCGTTGCCTCGTGGAAGTGCGTCGGCAAGGGCAGCAGTACGTGGTCGGAAAAAGTCGTCTTTCACAAAGTCGACGGCAAGTGGTACTGGGCGCTCGACAAATCGCCGAAAGAGGCCCAGGAAGGCGGCGAATAGGCATAGCTATCAGCTTTCAGCTATCAGCATTCAGCTTAATATTTATATTTATTAATGATAAAAAAGCTGACAGCTGAAAGCTGACAGCTGAGAGCTTTTATTAATAATCTTCAGCGGCGGATGCGGCGGAGCCAGCGGGTCTTTGCCATATGGTAAACCAGCAGGTCGCCGACGAGCTCGTCGACGTATGCGCTGTTGTTCAGGTCGGTGCCGACCGTGCCTGAGAATTTGTCCCAGTTCTTTTCGATTTCCTCGCCCATCACGTAACCCTGTCCGGACCTCATGCAGCCCTCCAGCTTGCCCCGCAGGAAGTCGCCGCCTCTGAGGATTATCAGGTCGGAAAGCCACGTCGCGGACGGGTCTCCCATACCGGTCCTGTTGAAGGCCGCGTGGAGCCTTCTTATCATGTCGGGCGAGTCGAGCTGTATCAGGAGTCTTCTGATTTTTTTCTGGGTGCGCCAGTATTTTACGTTGTTGAAACTGTCGATGAGCGGGCCGACCGCGCGGTTGTCTTTGAGCCCGCCGAGCGTGAGCGCGGCGATGAACCTGACGTCGGGGTTGTCGTCGTATGCCGCGGCCTCCGCCAGCGATTCTCTGATGCCGGGTTTCGGGTTTTCGTAAAGCTTGAGCGCGGTCCACAGCCTGACGCGAAGCGGCCTCCACGACGAAAGCCCGGGCACGTAACCCGTAAACGTCGACGTGTAATAGACCGGCCGAAGAGAACTGAGGCTTAAGAACGCGAATATGAGGCAGGCGAGGAATACGCCGCCGCGCCACCCGAGGAGCGTCTTGCCCCAGCGCGCCGGGCGCGAGAGCGGCACCATTCTCTGCTCGTGCCCGGAACTGGCGACGAGCGAGAGGCGGTTCACGACAATCGAGAAGGGGAAGGCGAAAAAGATTCCCGCGATAAGGAAGATGAAAAGGCCGAGGTTCAGTATCTGCGCCGGCTCGGGGATGAGGGCGGCCGGGTTTTTTTCGGAAAAGATGTCTTCGCCGAGCTTGATTTTTGCGGCCGTGTAATAAATGGGGAAAAACGCCGAGAGGATGGCCGCGGCCGCGATGAAGACGGCGTCGCAGAGGACCGTGACATACAAAAAGTGCATGTTGCGCGAGACGGCCGGGTCGGCCTTGAGTTTCGGTCTTTTCATTGCGGCCGCCCGGCGGGCCGGGGAGAGGGTGCGGTTTTTCTGCATGGTTTGTACGGCAGCGCTTCAGGTCTTGTATTAATTGTATACGGGATTCGGCGGATTGCAAACGGGAATGCGTCGAGCGTCATGCGTTTTGTAGGGGCGACCCGTTGGGTCGCCCTCTTGTCAGAATGGGCGACGCACCGCGTCGCCCCTACAATTTCGAACGGCTCCGCGCCGATGTTATCCGTTGCCGGGTTATTTTTTATCTGGGAGGAAACTGCAGAGTCTGCACCCACTTTTTCCATTCTGCTTCAGCCTTATCCAGTTTTCCGCCAAGTACTTTTTCGAGCGTATTGATGCCGTTCTTGTCTTTCTTGTGATTTGCAACGTATTGCCTGTAGAATTCATGCAGCAGGTCTTTCTCCTGCAGGTATAGTCCGATGAAGCGGACGGCCGCATAATCAATGTTTTTGTCGCCGCCGAATGCTTTGTCTGCCTTGGAGAGAATGCTGCGCCACGAGGTATACGAGCCTTCGGAAAAAGCCTTTTTCAGACCCGGCAGTCTCCAGTTCACGTGACCCGTGGGCTTGCCTTTCTTCAGGCTCGGGACTTCGTAGAGCGTTCCGAGCATTTCGAGAATCCATTTCGGGTGGGTTTGTCCGAGGGCCTCCTGATCATCGAAATGAATTGCATGCGACAGCTCATGGATCGTTGTGCCCGGCCCCGACTGGAAGTCTACAACAATTAAACGCTTCTCTTTCAGGGTGAACCCGGCGCTGTTTTTCGAGGGGCGGCCGATTTTCGCGCAGAACCCCTTGAAATCCCTCGGGACGACAATATGGTAGTATTCTTTCAGGGGGTTGAAAAAAAGGTGTTTCTGAAGGCCTTTGCAGTACTCGTCCAGCCTTTTCGTGTAGTCATTACGTATCCTCTCGTCGCAATCACATGCCATGACCAGCTTGCAGTCTTCAAAAACGTTTATATGAAATGACGGGCCCGTCTTTTTTTTTATCTCGGATTCGGCCTTGGCCTTTTCCTTTTTCCGCAGGTCCTTGATTTCCTTTATGAGTTTCTTGAACGCGCTTCTTTTCTGCATATTCTTGAAAGCCGCGCCGGTCTCCAGCGCATCGCAGTCCCTGAATCCCTTGTCTATCAGTCCCTTGATTACCTTTATCGACTTGTCGTATTTCTTCATGTTCGCGTATGTCTGGGCAAGCTCGAACATGGCATTGCTGTCGCTCTTTATCTTATTGATGTATTTTTTATATTCCTTTTCCGCCTTTGAGAACTTTTTATCCGACACGTATTCCCGGGCCTTTGAAAGATATTTGAAAATGCTTTTGTCTGATTTTTTCTTGTCTCCCGCCAGGGTTGCGCCGATTACAGTTGCGAGCCACAACAGAAAAGCACATGTAGTAACTCGTTTCATGACCGCTTCTCCTTGATCTTGCTGATTGCGTAATTGTAGGGGCACGGCGCGCCGTGCCCCTACATATTTATAATTCTTTACCGTAATGTTTCTTGTAGTACTTGAGGTACTTGCCGGTCTTGACGCGCTGCCACCACTTCGAGTTGTCGCGGTACCAGTCGACGGTCGCCCCCAGGCCTTCGTCGAAGTTGACCTCGGGCTCCCAGCCGGTTTCCTTTTTCAGTTTCGTTGCGTCCATGGCGTAGCGGCGGTCGTGGGCGGGCCGGTCCTTGACGTATTCGATAAGGGCTTCGGGTTTTTCCAGGCGGGAGAGAATCGTTTTCACGACGTCGATGTTCCGGCACTCGCAGGAGGCGCCGATGTTGTAGACCTCGCCCGGCGTTCCCTTTTCGAGGACGGTGAGCACGGCGCGGGAATGGTCGTCGACGTGCGTCCAGTCGCGGACCTGTTTACCGTCGCCGTAGATGGGGAGATGCTTGTCGGAGAGCGCGTTGGTGACCATCAGCGGGATAAGTTTTTCCGGGAACTGGTACGGGCCGTAGTTGTTGGAGCACCGCGTAACGATAGCCGGGAAACCGAACGTCTTGAAATACGCGAGGACGAGGAGGTCGCCCCCCGCCTTCGAGGAGGAGTATGGGTTCGTCGGGTCGAGCGGCGTCTTCTCGGTGAACGGCGGCTCATTGGCGCGGAGCGAGCCGTAGACCTCGTCGGTCGAAATCTGGATGTAACGCGGCACGCCGGCCCTGCGCGCCTCCTCGACGAGGACAATCGTGCCGCGGATGTTCGTGTCGACGAAAATCTTCGGGTTCATGATCGCGCGGTCGTTATGCGTCTCGGCCGCGAAGTTGATTATCGCGTGCGGCCTTTCATTCTCGATAAGGCCCTTGACGCGGTCCGAGTTGCCGATGGAGCCGCGGACGAACACGTAGTCTTTCCTGTTCGCGATGTCGGCCAGGTTTTCGAGGTTGCCCGCGTACGTCAGCGAGTCGAGGTTGATTATCCGGTAACCGCCGTGCTTGAGCAGCGCGTATCGGATAAAGTTCGAGCCGATAAATCCCGCGCCCCCCGTGACGAGCAGCGTCGGCTTATCGGATGGTTTGCTGTTTTTTGTCTCAGCCATGTTTATCCTTGAACAGGTGTCAATCCCACCGGTGTCTTCCATTCGAAATCGGGGAACTTATCGAATGGTTCGCGGAACTCGTCCGGCGAGTCGTAATTGTAAGTGTTCGTCGGGATGTTGAGCAGCATGACTTCTGAATCCTCGAGCGGCGTCATGCCGTGCAGGACGCCGGGCGGAATCTGAATCAGAATCGGCTGCGCGGCCGGGTCGACCTCGAGCGACATCGACGTGCCGCACGTCGGCGAATCCTCCCGCGCATCGTAAAGCCCGACCTGCGTTTTTCCGTTTAGCGGGCAGAAGTTGTCGGTCTGGTGCTTGTGGTGGTGCCATGCCTTTATGACGCCGGGCTTGCACGTCGTGATATAGGCCTGCCCGAACCCGGTAAACATCTCATCGTCGCGGCGCAGGATTTCGAACAGCTTCCCGCGCTCGTCGGGGATGACTTTGAGTTCCTTGACTTTTACGCCGTCTATATTCATCGGTTTTTCAGTTCTTCTGTTGTCCGGTTATCCGGTTGTAATGAGCTTCGCGTCTAATTATTTATTATAATCAACGTCGCGCAAGCGCGACCGCTAAATATATTTTTATTTCATAATTCATAATTTCCCGTAATCGACAATCGAAAATCGCAAATCGAAAATTCCTTCTCCGTGTCTCCGTGTCGCCCCGTCTCCGCGTCTGAACAATAACGGTTAACGCTTTCATATTACATTAAAGTCCGAGCTTGTTTTTAAAATACTCCATCGTCTTCTTCAACCCGTCGGCGCGGGGGACTTCGGGCTCCCAGTCGAGCTTGTCGCGCGCGATTGCGATGTCGGGCCGGCGCACCTTCGGGTCGTCCTGCGGCAGCGGCTTGTAGACGATTTTACTCTTCGAGCCGCTGATGCCGATGATTTCTTCGGCGAGCCGGTTCATCGTGAGCTCGTCCGGGTTGCCGATATTGACGGGTTCGTTGTGATCTGATTCAAGAAGAAGTTTCAGAATCCCGTTTATCAGGTCGTCGACGTAGCAGAGGCTCCGCGTCTGCTGACCGTCGCCGAAGACCGTGATATCTTTCCCCTCGAGGGCCTGCGACATGAAGGCCGGGATGGCGCGGCCGTCGTTCAGCCGCATCCGCGGACCGTACGTGTTGAAGATCCGAGCGATGCGCGTGTCGATCTTGTGGTAGCGGTGGTAGGCCATCGTCATCGCCTCGGCGAACCGCTTGGCCTCGTCGTAGACGCCGCGGATGCCGATCGGGTTTACGTTCCCCCAGTACGTTTCCGGCTGCGGGTGCACGAGCGGGTCGCCGTAGACTTCGCTCGTGGATGCGAGGAGATACGTCGCGCCCTTCGCCTTCGCGAGGCCGAGCGTCTTGTGCGTCCCGAGCGAGCCGACCTTGAGCGTCTGTATCGGGAGTTCGAGGTAATCTATCGGGCTTGCAGGCGAGGCGAAATGCAGGATGTAATCGAGGGCGCCGGAGACGTTGACGTAGTTCGTGACGTCGTACTTGACGAGCGTGAACCCTTCGTTGTTCATAAGGTGTGCGACGTTTTCCTCCGCGCCGGTGATGAAGTTGTCCATGCAGATGACTTCGTGCCCGCGGTCGAGAAGCTGCTCGCACAGGTGGCTGCCTAAAAACCCCGCGCCACCGGTCACTAACGTCCGTGGCATATTACCTTCCTATCCCGTAGTAGGTGAAGCCGAGTTGTTCGAGCGTTTCACGCGGGTAGATGTTTCGGCCGTCGAAAATCACCGGCGTGCGCATGAGTTTTTTCATCCGCTCGAAGTCGGGGAAGCGGAACTCGCTCCACTCGGTGACGAGGAACAGGCCGTCGGTATCCTTCAGCGCGTCGTAGTTGGGCCCGGCGTAAGATATCCGGTCGCCGCAGTGCAGGTTTTTCGAGACCTCCATCGCTTCGGGATCGTATGCGGTAACGGTCGCGCCCGCGCCGAGCAGCGCTTCGATAAGCGTGATAGCAGGCGCCTCGCGCATGTCGTCGGTCCCGGGCTTGAACGAGAGCCCCCAGACGGCGAAGTGTTTGCCCTCAAGACTGCCACTGGCCTGCGAGTCGCCTGCGAAATGTTTTTCCGCCTTCTCGAACAGGACGCGCTTCTGCGCCGCGTTCACGTCCTCGACCGCGCGCAGTATCGTAAGCTCGTACCCCGCCTCCTCGCCCGTCTTCATCAGCGCCTTGAGGTCTTTCGGGAAACATGAACCGCCGTAGCCGGGGCCGGGGAAAAGAAACTTCGGGCCGATGCGCTCGTCCGTCCCGACGCCGCGGCGCACGTCCGAAACGTCGGCGCCGATGCGCTCGGAAAGGTTTGCGAGCTCGTTCATGAAGCTTATTTTCGTGGCCAGGAGCGCGTTCGCCGCGTACTTCGTGAGCTCGGCCGAGCGGTTGCTCATTATGAGTACGGGGTTGCCGGTGCGGACGAACGGGCTGTAAAGCTTTTTCAAGACCATCGCGGCCTTCGGGCTGGCCGTGCCGATAATGATCCTGTTCGGCTTCATGAAGTCGCCGACGGCCGCGCCCTCTTTCAGGAACTCGGGGTTCGAGACGACGTCGAATTCGGTACTGGTGTGTTTTGAGATTTCGTCGCGGACTTTCTCGGCCGTGCCGACGGGCACGGTCGACTTGTTGACGACGATGGTGTATTCTTCCATCGCTTTTCCGATGTCGGCTGCGACGTCGAGCACGTGCCTGAGGTCGGCGGAGCCGTCCTCGTCCTGCGGCGTTCCGACGGCGATGAAGCAGATAAGCGATTTTTTGACGGCCGCGGCCGCCTCCGTCGTGAAGGTGAGGCGCTCCTCGGCGAGGTTGCGTTTTACGAGCGCCTCGAGGCCGGGCTCGTAAATCGGGATTTCGCCCGAGTTGAGCGCGTTGATTTTCTCTTCGTCATTGTCGACGCAGATGACGTCGTTGCCGTTTGCGGCAAAGCACGCACCCGCGACGAGACCGACGTAACCCGTACCGATGACGCAGATTTTCATTCTTTCTCCCTGTCAGCAATGGTGATTCAGCATTATAAGTTGCATCTCACGGAGTGTCAAACGTCAAATGGCATGTTGAAAGGATGAAGTATGAAGGGTGAAGGATGAAAAGATTTGGTTATTGGTTTTTGGTCTTTGGTTTTTGGTTAACCAATAACCAAGAATCCTGTTTCTGCAAACCGGAATCCGCTTGTTT
Organism: Planctomycetota bacterium; assembly: GCA_004376375.1. Classification (GTDB taxonomy): domain Bacteria; phylum Planctomycetota; class E44-bin39; order E44-bin39; family E44-bin39; genus E44-bin39. Next base: position 16,963 of record SOJX01000042.1, on the reverse strand, counting down.
TTTTCTGTTTCTGGTTTAAGCTATATGGCGTATCTGCAACCGGCGAGCAAGGGGAAGAGCATGAAAATCCGACACATCTTTATGTCTGCCCTGATTATTGCGGCAATATTAATTACCTGCCCGGCCGCGCAGGGCGGGCAGCCGGCGAAGAAACCGGAAGGGAAAGTCAAGCCCAAGTACTGGCTGCCTTATCCCGGCGGCGTGTCCCACCCCGTCAACCAGGGATTTCACGGAAGGTGGACGCACCACGACGGCAACCAGAACGAATACGCGATAGACTTCGGCGGCCGCCCGGGTGCCATACTCTGCGCCGCCCGGGACGGCACCGTCATCAGGGTCACGGACAGCGACAACACGGACGACAAGAACATGATAATGATCCAGCATGAAGACGACGAAGTATCAGTCTACGCGCATAACCAGAAGGGTTCGGTCAAGGTTACCGAAGGCGACGAGGTCCGCGCGGGGCAGGTAATCGCCGCGATAGGAAAGCTCTTTCACCTTCATTTCGCGGTCTGGCTGAAGTACCGCGGAATCCCCATGGGTTTCAAGGACGTCAACAGACCGAACGGGGAGCCCAGGGAGTTCACGGTCTGCAAGTCCAAGAACTATCTCGACAAGCGCAGGGCCGGCGTCCGTGACCCGGAGCTGCTCGCGAAGTACAGCGTCCAAAAGCTCATGGACTCGGCCAAAAAGGCGATGAAGAAAAAGAAGTACTCGAAAGCGAAGAAATACCTCGACCGGGCGATGGAGCACGACGGCGCGGACGACAAGATAAAGAAAAAGATTACGGAAGCCCTTAAGGTAATAGAGACGGAAGCTGCCGCTACTTTCAAAAAGGCAAAAAGCCTGGTCGAAAAGGGAAAAGTCGCCGATGCCAGAAAAGTCCTTTACAGAATGATGCGCTACTTCAAGGGGACCGGTCCTTTCGAGGATGCGCGCAAGCTGCTGAGGTCGCTCAAGGCGGTCAGCGTCGAGAAGAAAAAAATCATACACAGCCCCGCAAAAATGCTCGAGCGCGCAAAGGAGCTTGTCGAGGACAAGGATTACATCAAGGGCATGAACCTCCTGGAAAATCTGTCGTCGCTCAAGTCCGATATCGGGAAAGAAGCGAAGAAAATGCTGGACGGGCTCAACAGCTCCGAAGAGGTGAAAGAGGCTATCGCGGAAATAAAAAGGCGGCAGGACATCGCCATGATCAAGGACAGGATCGAGAACCTGCTCCGCTACCACGAGTATGAAAAAGCGCTCATACAGCTCGAGCTTATAATCAAGAAATATCCGGGAACGCCCGCCGCGAAATGGGCCAAGGCAAAAATCAAGCTTATTGAGAAAAGGATGTGACGTTACTCAACGAAGCTCTCAGCAATCAGCTATCAGCTTTCAGCATTATTAATAATAAATATAGCTGATTGCCGACTGCTGAAAGCTGAATGCTATTTCGGGTCGCGCACGCAGCGGAAGCCGGTTCAATTTTCGATTTTCGATTGTCGATTATCTTTTAATATTAACGCGCCGCAAGCGGCGCCGCTAAATTTATTTCCTTGTTTCCTTATTGCCTTGTTCCCTTATTTCCTTGCCGGTTTTGCCGCCGTGCGCGCGGAGGATAGTAGTCCTGAGGTTTGAATCTACAGTTTTCCTCTCTTTTACTTCAACGATTTTTCCTTCTTGTACTTCTTATACGAATAGTCCTGTCTTCCAGTTCGCCGAAATCTGCGCCTTTGGCAACGAGTATTTTAGCGATTTCCATATTGTCATGGAAAAGAGCGTGGTAAAGCGGTGTGAAGTCGTTATTATCTTCGGCATTTACATCCGCGCCTTTTCCAACCAGGAGTTTTGCAAAACTACCGTGGTTTTGCCATAATGCGACAAGCAGGGGAGTTCGGCCTTTGGCATCACGGAGGTTTAATTCGGCGCCACGCAAAATGAGCAGTTCTGCGGTATCTATCCTGTCGTAAACAGCCGCGAGATGCAGGGGCGAAAAGCCGTCGCCGTCGTAATCATGACTCCTGATATTGTCTATTACGTTGACGTCCAACCCCTTATCAATCAGGAAACCGGTTACACCGGTCCATCCGTTAAGTACGGCCCAGTAAAGCGGATTGATATTATCTGATTTGTAAGTGTCTACCGATACATCATGCCAGCATTCTTTCATGTAGCCAAGGGCTGGTTCGCCCCCGGGAAGATGCTTTAACAGTTCTTTCTCTCCGGGTTCACCGAGGGCAAGAAAGCCATTAACTCCCGCGACCCGTTCCGCTGGCTTATCCGACTTCAACTTTGACCCGAACCAAAGTATCTTCACCGGCGTCCACAGCAGGCAGGTGGTTATAACCGCCGCGAAGAGCAGGACGACAAAAATGCCGAGTTTTATTGGCAGAGATAATTTCATTGAAGAGCGCCGGAAAAAAAAGAAACGACTAATAGTACTATCATTAGAAAAAAGAACGGCCCGCTGCCTATCGACCGGCCGAGTTTCGCGGGCCAGGTAATCCGAATGCTCTCATCGTTCGGCTGAGAGTACTTTACAACCATCCAACGGTGAAGTGGAACTCCAAAAATAATGCCAAAAAACATACCTGCAATAAAGAAAGCGCCAGGAAAAAGTAGTATCGCTACGGCAACCGGAACCTGAGCGTTTCTCAGGTTCATGATTATTATTAGTTTCGCCAGAACGGCAAAACAGCACCAGAGCATTATCGTAAAACGGAGCACACTCCAGAGGTGTTCGTCACGGCTTATCTTCTTTTCGGAATCCTGATTCTCTTCACTCACGGGTATTATTCTCAATCTGGTTGTTTATTTTCTTATACGACAACACGATTCTTGTTTATTATTATACAGGCAAACGCGCAGAGTGCAAGCGGTGCAGCGGTTATTCGGTTTTTCAGTTATTCGGTTCTTCAGTTGTTCGGTTAATCGGTTCTTCAGTTATCAAAGGCGATAAAGGGGAAAGGCATAAAAATATGCTAAAAAAATGTACTAAACTCCCGACGAGAGGGTATAAAAGACATATAAATCGGGAATAGCATTCAGCATTCGGCAATCAGCGGTCAGCAATATTATAAAAAAAGCTGATAGCTGATAGCTGAAAGCTGACAGCTATTCATTCGAGAGGCACCACATGCGGCAGTTCAAGAACGCTGTTATAATTACCCTGGTCCTTGCCGTTGTCGGGATGGCGGGTTTCGTTCTCCTGAAGGACGGTGAAAAGGATATCAAACCGGTCGTCGGGCCAGGCGGGCCCGGACGCGCGGACTGGAAGCCGGGCGAGGGCCCGCACGAGAAAAGCGGCAAAGGCGGGAAAGCCACGGGCGAAAGCGGCGAAGGCGAATCAGGCGAAGAAAAAGAAAAGCGCGAAAGCGCGGGCGAAGAAGGCCCGGGCGGCAAGGTGTACGAAGGCCGCGCGCGCCGGCCCGGCAGGCGCTGGAAGAGGGGTAAGCTGACCCAGCTTACGCCGGAGCAGTGGAAGAAATATATTTCCAGTCTGAGCGCCCGCTCGAAAAAATCGGTGAAAAGGAAAGACAGAGACCCGAAAGTCACGGTCGTCGACGGCACCGGCGGCGCGCTCGTGGACAAATCCGAAAACGCGTCCGAAATCCCCGAAGGTGAAGAAGGGGAGGGGGAAGGCGAAATCCCGCCGGAAGAGGAAGCCGAGGCGCCGACGCGCGCGAGCCTGAACGGTTACGTTATCGACGAGGAAGGCCGCGCCATCGAGGGCGCTAAAGTAACGCTCCACCTTGAAAACTATTCTCCCGGCACAGGCCTCGCTCAGGGCGAGGACGCTTCCCGTTTCCCGGAAATCCATTTCACCGACGACCGCGGACAGTTCTCGAGCGCCAACCTCCCGCCCGAGAGTTACAAACTGCAGGTGGAGAAGCAGGAGTTTGTTACGGGTTATTTCGCCTCGCTTGCGCTGGAGCCGGGCGAGAACTACGTTGAAATCGTGCTCGACCGCCAGTTCAGGGTCGCGGGCATGGTAATGGACGAAAACCAGACCCCGGTAATGGACGCGAAAGTCACGGCAAGCTACCTCATCGAGGCCGGGATAAGTTTTGTTTCCGAAACAATGACCGATGCCGACGGCGCCTTCAGCGTCGCGGTGCAGGAGGGCTCGTCGAACGTCGTTACCGCGGGCAAGTACGGCTACGTCAGCAACAAGCTCCTCAGCGTGCCACCGGGGAAGACCGACTGCGTCCTGGTCCTCACGCCGCTGCCCATGGGGCTTGTCACGGGCCGCGTGGTCGATTTCTTCACGAAGCAGCCGATTAACGACATAACGCTCGACGGCGAGCCGCACGAGGCGAGCGACGGAATGTTCGAGATCGAGCGCATCGCGCAGGGCTCGGCCGTGCTCAGGGTCGGCGCTTCCGAGTATCCGACGATGACCGTGGGCTATTCGCTTTCGGAAGGCCAGACCATCGACCTCGGAGAGATCGCGCTCTGCGACGGGCTGATTCTGAAGGGAGTGGTGTCGGAAGTCGGGGAGGGGGCAACGGCGCCGATTGAGGGCGCGTCCGTCCGCATCGTTCCCTGGGGCGCGGCCGCGCAGACGATGAATACCGGACCGGACGGCACTTTCATTTTTGAAAACCTGCCGATCGGCTCGCTCAACCTTCGCGTAATCAAAAACGGGTATGCCACGTTCGTGAAAAACATTGCGATGGCGCCGCCTGACCCGGAGAAACCTGAATCGCGAGAGGTTTACATCCAGGTCCAGCTCGCGCGCGGCCAGTACTCGGTGCAGGGAAAGGTCACCAACGCGGTAAACGACGAGCCGATCTCGGGCGCGACGCTCCAGGTCGTCGAGCTGCCCGGCCTGACCGCGGCCTCGGACAACGGCGGCGGCTACAGGATAGACAGTATAACGCGGAGGAATTTCCGCGTGAAAGCAGTGAAGCCGGGGTTTATCACCGCCACTTCGCTGACGCTTACCGTGACCGGCGAAAACCCGGTTGCGAACTGTAACTTCGCGCTGGAGCCCGGCGGCGGAATTTTCGGCCGGCTTCTCCAGAGCGGGAGCCCGCTCCCGGCCGGCGTCTGGGTCGGGCTGTGGAAGAAAATCGAGGGCGGCGCCGCCGCGCTCCACGCGGCCGACGCTAATATAAGCGAGCACCACCGGGCCGTGAATACAGATAACAATGGCGAATTCGCGTTCCAGGATATTCCGAACGGCGATTATTTCCTGGTCGTGCCGACCTATAACCTCTTCTGCAGGCCCGTGACGGCCGGCGAGTCGACGAATGCGATAACGATAGAAGTGCCGGGGGTAACGGAAGTCAGCGGGCGGATAAGGCGCGCCGACGGCTCACCGGTCTCGAACACGACCATCTGGCTTCATGTCGGGGACCATGATTATTCGCTGCACGCGTGGGGGATAATCCATACCGATGCCGACGGGAACTACACGATCCCGCGCCTTGCGAAAAAGAAATACGCGCTTTCGATTATAAAGAGCATCGCCGACCAGTCGGCGCAGTACCTCCACGAGTTCATCGTGAACACGGTCCCGGCCCAGACGGTCGACGTGCAGTTCCCGCCCATGACGTCCTCGATTTTCGGCCGGCTCACCGACGAGAACGGGCAGCCGAAGCCGGGCGTCCAGGTCGGGGTCGAGTACCTCGACAACCCGCACCGCTCGATCCTCGCCGGGTGGGTCAAGACGGACGATAACGGAAGCTACGTCGTCCCCCGCCTCGAGCCCGGACGCCACGTTATGAGGACCGCGTGGACCAACGACGAGGTCGTCTTCTCCGGCGTTGTCGAGTTGAAGGAGGGCGAGACGAAAGAGGTGAACCTTGTCGCGCCGAAGGTCACGGGGAAACGGGTTACCGGGTATCTTATCGGCGCCGATGGCGGGCCGATTCACGGCTCGTTCGTCTTTGCGGTGAACGAGTCCGGTCAGCAGGCGGGCAACTATTTTGCCACGTGCAGGTGGGAATACACGAGCGGTTTCAACATAAACGGCCTCGCGCCCGGCAACTGGACGCTGATTTTTACAGCCATCGGCTACCGCAAGAAAAGCGTCCAGGTCGCGGTCACGCAGGACATAAAAGATTACGTCGTTGAGATGAAACGCGAGTAAGTGTCGAGGTGCTGAAGTGCTGAAGTGTTGAAGTGTTGAAGTGTTGAAGTGTTGAAGTTAAGAAAAAATTAATAATATATTTAGCGGCGCAGCTTGCTGCGCGTTAATAAAAATAATTAGCCGGCGAGCTTGCTCGCCGTTATCCCGGAGGTCCGATGGGCAAGAAGAAACGCATTATCATCTTCTCTTGCGCCACAATTTTCGTTGTTTTAATAGTACTGTGTTTTTTCCTTCGAGGGTATTTATTTAGTATCTACATGGACTACAATTACGAGGAAATGGTTACCGGCTCGGAAAATCCCATGTCCTTTCAGGAAATATCGAATGCCAAGCCTTTTTTTGGCACCGAATACAATGAATTCAAACTGCTCCCAAAAACTGCAATAAATATTCAATACAAGTTCTGGTATGCCAAGGGAGTAATGGGTCCGGCGCCTCATGAGCATTGCTTTCGTTTCGAAGCACCGGTCGATGATTGCAGAACGTTTGCCGAGAAAATTATTGAGAAATATAATAAAGATAATCCGAATTTCAGGCAGTTGCCTCTGACTCCAGTGAAATTGAAAAAAAGAGAATCCCCGTTTGAATTCGGCGAACTTGGAAAGGTCGAATGGTTCGATATAGAAAAAATTGTCAAAGGTGAAGTCTGGGGAAAAAACAGCTCTCACACACCCTGCATTTGGATTGATACTGAACGCGGAATCTTATATTATTATGAATCTGATTAAAGTCCAGCAGCGTACTCTGTATCCTGTACTTCTTCTCAACTCTTCCGCCCCTTCGGTCCCGTGAAGGGGACCGCGCCCTCTATCTGCGCCATCCTGAGAAAAGCGAGGCCGAACATGTCGGCCTGGGTCTGCGTGTTCCGGCCCGGGGCCTGCCGCGTCTCGCGCAGGTAGTGCCAGAACTCGTGCCCGAAAAGGTAGACCGCGATCACCTCGAGCGACGGCATGGAAAGGTCCAGTGCAATCCGCCGCCATTCGACCGTCTTTCCTTTCTGCTGGACCTTTTTCTTTTTTACGACTTCGCATTTCGGGGGCACGGGCGGCCACGAGCCGTCGGCTTTGCGGTACACGGGGGGACAGAAAAGCGTTACCGTGTACGGGTACTTCCGCGGCAGGCCGACGGAAATGCGGTAGGTGTTTTCCACGCCGTCGAACAGCGGGTAATAGTTTTTCTCTTCAGGATACCAGCACGTGCCGTTTATCTCGTTGTTTTTCGTATAGTAGAACCGGACGCGGCTCAGACGCGAGGTATCGTACCGCGCGGTATACTCCCCCAGCCACTCCTGCACAGATGCCGGTAATTTAACTTTAACTTCCCACATTCTCAGATAATTTTATCATAATAACAGATAATTCTCAATTCAGCACTTCTTAACTTCAACACTTCAACATTTATTTACTTTCATCCTTCATAATTCTTCTCCCCTTCCCTTATTTCCTTGTTTCCTTATCGACTTATTCCCTTATTCTAGCATGCCGTTACAAAGTCGGACCTGAGCTTGTCGATATGTCTTTTCACGTAACGGACCTGACCGGAAGAGGGTGCGAGCTTCATCGCCTGTTTATATTGCGAGATGAGGTGCGTGTGCTGCGCGTACGTAGGCTGCTTTTCCTTTTCCTTGAGCCTGAGCTCGGACTGTACCGCCTGCACGAGCTTCTGCCGGTATTGTTTTACGTTAGTGGTAATATGGAATGCTATCATGGAACCTCCTTTATTTTATCAAGCCATACCAGTAATATAGCAATACAGGTGCCAGAATTGCGTTGAAAAGCCAGTCGGCATAACGTATTATCCGCAAAAGTGTTGTGGGAATGTATGGCTGCTCCGGGGGCTGCAGAACAGCAATAATGTCATCAATCCGGCAATCTGCCCCATTTTGAGGCCACTTTATGTAGGGGCGGGTCTTAGACCCGCCCAATATATTTCCGGGCAGGTCTTAGACCCGCCCAATATATTTCCGGGCAGGTCTAAGACCTGCCCAATATATTTCCGGGCAGGTCTAAGACCTGCCCCTACAAAACCCGTCATTACCGCCCGCCGCCGGGTTTCGTTTCTTCCGGGGAAGTGGAGACCGGCGTGAGCATCCCGATCCGCCAGCGGAACTGGCCGTAGCCTTTTCTCGCCTTGTCCTTATCAAACATGCCCTGGAAGATGAAGCGCAGGTTTGCGGGATCGACAACCAGGTTCTGATCGACTCCGTCGCGAATCAGCTCCCCGTGGCTGACGTTGTCGGTCCATGCCTCGACGCCTTCAGCGGGGCGGATATTCTTCCAACTGGCGAACGGTTTCTCGGCAGTGTCGGCGATTGGGGTCCACTTCCCGTCGAGGCGGTCGGCAAGGTAGGCCTTGAAATATCTGCGGCCGTTCTCTTCAATGACGGTCAGATATTTATCCATACCTTTCAGCTTGTAGGTATGACTTGCCTCGAAAATCCTGGCCTTGAGGGCGAGTTTGCAATGGTCGAAACCTTTGGGGAAATCCTTCAGGCTCGTCCACAAGCGCCACATCCTGCCGTCGAGGCTTGTAAGGAAAAGGTAAGCGCGCTTGTCGTCACAGATAATCCAGTAATCCAGCCCGCCTTTTTTGCGGGGATCATCCTTCCCGCCGTCGAGCATCGCCCGCGCTTTGGTCCAGGAGCCGGGGTCGGCGATATCCGAGGTCGTCGAATAGGCGACCGACATCTTCGTCGCGCCGGGGACGCCGCCCATCTGGTAGACCAGATACCATTTCCTGTGCGGTGTAAAATAGAAGACCTGCGGCGCACCGAAATACCTGGTGTCGCAGACGGGCAGCAGCGTGCGCGTCGCCTTGTCCGCGTCCTCCCACCGCTCGAACGAACAATACTCCATAGCTGTCCGGCCCTGAAGCTTGACGGTCATGAAAACGTGCCACGTCCCCTCGTGGTAGACCACGGTCGGATCTTTCTGTGCCCGGCTGGGGTCGGCGTCGCGCTTCTCGGGCGCGATAAGCGGTGCGCTGTATTCCCACTGTGAAGGAAGGTTGAAAACCGGTTTCGCCTCGCCGGCATCGGGTTTGGGGTCGTCTTTCTTGCGCTTCCGGTCGGGCGGCTGCGTTTTTTCCGGTTCACCGGTGCAGGCCCCGAGCCCTGCCAGCAGCGCCACCACAACGAACACGCGGAGCAGATGTTTCATAGCTTCCATCCTCCCTCTTTGTCATTCCTGCGGAAGCAGGAATCCAGGATTTATTCAATCATTCATAATTCATACTTTATACTTTTCTTCTATCCCCTTATCAACTTATTTCCTTGTTTCCTTATCCATTATCCCGTATCCCTTCTTCTGCCCGCTTGCACAATCCGCGTTTGGGTGTAGAATATAGTTATACCCGCCGCGGCAAGCGCGGCGGCTTCACGAAGATTTATTTGTGAAGCCGTGCCGCTTGCGGCACGGGTAATTCATATCGGACCCGGTACCCGGTACTTCTTCCCCAGGCGGGAATCCAGGATTAATTATAAAGGCCGCCTTAAACATGCAATAAGATGCAACGAGTGACATTTAAAGTCGCCAGGGGACCGCCAGTTAAAGCTGAAGGTGGAGCAGGATTTTAGTCGTGTTTGCCGTTCCTTCGGATACCGGTCGGTTCGAGCAGCGGTGAAATGCAATTAATATATCTTCAAAAAAGGTTTTGAGAATCTCCCTTGCGGTGATATAGTTTGACCCTTTACCAATAGAGAGGCAACACGGGACAGGGAAAATGCAGGTCGAACTTATCAGGAACGTAGCGATAATCGCGCACGTGGACCACGGCAAGACGACGCTCGTGGACAAAATGCTCTACCAGTCCGGCATGTTCAGACAGAAGGAACTCGACCACATGGTTGGGGGAAAGCTCGACCTTATCATGGACTCTGACCCGCTGGAGCGCGAACGCGGAATTACCATACTTTCCAAAAACTGCTCCATCCGCTACATCCCGACTTTCGAAAAATCAAAAGGGAACAGCGCAAGGCAGTACAAGATTAATATTATCGACACCCCGGGCCACACGGATTTCGGGGGCGAGGTCGAGCGGGTCCTGAAAATGGCCGACGGCGTGCTGCTGCTCGTCGACGCGTCAGAGGGCCCTCTCCCTCAGACGCGGTTCGTGCTCGAGAAAGCGCTCGGCCACGGGCTCGAGCCCATCGTCGTCATAAACAAGGTCGACAGGCAGGACAGCCGAATCAACGAGGTCCACGACGAGATTTTCGAGCTTTTCGTGGAACTGGGCGCGCCTGACGATGTGCTCGATTTCCCCACGATTTACGCCTGCGCCCGCGACGGGTGGGCGACCACGGACATGGACCTGAAATCCGAAAGCCTTGCGCCCCTTCTCGACGCGATAATCAAGCATATCCCTCACCCTGAAATCAGCACGGAAGAAGACCTTCAGATGCTTGTGACGACGCTCGATTACTCCGAGTATATCGGGCGTATAGCAATCGGGAAAGTGCATGCAGGGATAATTCACCAGGGCGAGCGGGTTACCGTAATCAACAAAGACAAGGTACAGACGAAGCAGAAAGTGCTCGAGCTTTACCACTTCGAGGGGCTTGGCAGGAAGAAAGTCGATATGGTGAAGGCGGGTGACCTCTGCGCCGTCGCGGGCCTCGACCCGGTAAACATAGGAGACACCATCGCGGATCTTGAAAACCCGAAAATGCTGACCCCGATCGAGGTGGACGAGCCGACCCTGAACATGACTTTCAGGATAAACGACGGCCCGTTCTCCGGGCAGGACGGGCAGTACGTGACTTCGAGCCTGCTGCGGGCACGGCTCGAGAGGGAGCTCTGCTCGAACGTCGCCCTTCGCGTGGACCTCTCCGGGAAAGGGGAAGAGTTTCGCGTCGCGGGCAGGGGGCTCATGCACCTCGGCATACTGCTTGAAAACATGAGGCGCGAGGGCTACGAGCTCTGCGTCAGGAAACCGAAAGTTATTTTCAAAACGATAGACGACAAGATTCACGAGCCTGTCGAGACAATGGTCGTGATATGCCCGGCTGACTGCCAGAGCGCGGTCATGAGCCTCGTGGGAAACAGGCGCGCGGAGCTCGTCAAGCTCGAAACAAGGTCAACGGGCAAGAGCTACCTTTACATGGAATTCCGCATTCCCGCACGGGGACTTATCGGCCTTTCCGAGAAGATGCTTACCGCGACCCGTGGCCAGGCGGTAATGCACCATAACTTTTTCCGTTACGAGCCCATGAAAGGCGATATCCCCCAGCGCCAGAACGGCGTCATGATTGCAAGCCACACAGGGCAGGTTACGGCCTACGCTCTCGACGCCCTTTACGATCGGGGCTTCTTTTTCGTAAAGCCGGGCGAAAAGGTTTACGAGGGTCAGATAGTGGGCGAGCACGCGAAAGACAAGGATATTCTCGTGAACGTGGTCAGGACCAAGCATCTTTCCAACATCAGGAGCACGAGCAAGGACGAGGCCGCGAAAATCCGCCCCGCGCGTGAGCTTACCCTCGAGGCCGCGCTCGAGTTCATCCAGGACGACGATATGGTCGAGGTTACCCCGAAGGCCATAAGGCTCCGCAAGATTATCCTCAACGAAGGCCAGAGGGCCCGCGACGCCAGAAGAAGAAAAACGAAAAGTTGACTTGACGGTAAAATGATCGGCGGGCAAGCGGGAATGACGAAGAGGAATCCTGGATTCCGGCCTTCGCCGGAATGACGGAAATGCAGAAAACCGGCGAGTAAACTCGCCAGCTAATTATTTTTATTAACGCGCAGCAAGCTGCGCCGCTAAATGTATTATTATTTTTTTCTTAACTTCAACACTTCAACACTTCAGCACTCCAGCACTCCAGCACTCCAACACTTCTTAACTTTCATCCTTCAGCCTTCATACTTCAAACTTTCTTCTGACCACCATCTCGATGCCGTATCTTTTCAGCTTGTCGTAAAACGACGTCCGCGGAATGCCCATGAGGCGAGCCGCTTTCGCCTTGTTGCCGCCGGAGACGGTCAGCGCTTCCTCGATAGCTTTTATCTCGAGTTCGCGCAGGTTCAGGTCGGGCAGGCCGAGGCCGTCGGAAAGGAGCGGCCTCTGCATGCTCATGACGATATTCTCGGAAAGGAACTCGACGTCCATCTCACCGCCGAGCGCGATGATGCGCTCGATCTCGTTTTCGAGCTCCCGCACGTTGCCGGGCCACCTGTGTTTTGAAAGGGTCCGCAAAAATGCCTGCTTTTTGTCAGGCGGGACCGCGGAAGGATCGCCGCCCGCCTTTTTCCAGAAATGGTCGACCAGGAGGGGGATGTCTCTCTTCCTCTCCCGCAGCGGCGGTATCGGAATATGTATTACGTTCATCCTGAAATAAAGGTCTTCCCTGAATTCCCCCGACTGGACGAGGAATTCCAGCTTCTTGTTCGACGCGGCTACGATTCGCGGGCTGACTTTTATCTGCAGCCGTCCTCCGATTCTCCTTATTCTGTTTTCCTCCAGGACCCTGAGAAGTTTCGCCTGCATCTGCTCGCCCATGTCGCCTATCTCGTCGAGCATGAGCGTGCCGCCGCTGGCAACCTCGAACAGGCCTTCCTTCGATTCGACCGCGCCCGTGAACGCGCCTTTCTCGTAACCGAAAAGCTCGGCCTCGAGCAGCCCCTCCGGAATCGACGCGCAGTTGATGGGGACGAAAAGCCCTTCCTTCCTCGGCCCGCCGTAGTGAAGTGCCCGTGCGACAAGCTCCTTGCCCGTTCCGCTCTCGCCGTAAATCGTCACCGACAGGTCGCTCTGCGCCGCCCTTTCGATAAGATCGAACATCGCCTTCATCTCGTGGCTGCGGCCGACGATGTTATGGACCCCGTATCGCTCCTCCAGCTCCCTCTGCTGCTTCTCTACGATATCGAAAACGTTTTTGAGCTCGTTATCCTTCTTTTTCACCTCCCGCTTCAACTGGCTGCTCTGCCGGTTGGCTTCCTCGAGGCTTTTTATTTTTTCGATAACCATCGTCGCCTGGTCCATCACCGAAAGAAGCAGGCCCCTGATGGTCGCGGACATGTTGATGGACGCAAAGCGGCTGTCGAGGTACAGGACGCCGATAGCCCTGCCGTTTGCCGAAAGCGGGAACGTGAAAAATGATTTCGCCTCCATCGGCTCCGCGTAGCCCGGCAGTCCGCTGATTTTCTTCTTTACCTCCGCCGGGGTGGCGGCGGAAAACTCGCCGCCCGTTTCGAGGACCTTCCACGCCGCCTGGTTTATCGCCGGGTAATCGGCCTCCTCTACTATCTCGCCGGAAAAGTTTTTCGCGTACGCAAGGCTCAGCTCGGCCTTTTCCCTCGTCCAGATGACGCCGCGCTCGGCCCCGCTTATCTCGAGCGCGATATCGAGAACCTTCTCGAGCGCGCTCGAAAGTTTCGTCTCCGAAATAATCGCCTTCGAAACGTCGAGAATCTTGGCAAGGTTTTCCTGGCTGATCTCGATGCTCGCCGACTCGACCGCGGACACCGGCGGCAGCCTGTCCGCAAGCTCCTCCGCCTCCGCGAGTATTCTTTTCAGATGAGGCGAAAGCGGACGCTTCTTTATTATCTGAATCGCCTTGAAAACATATTCGGCGGCGCTCTCCCTGTCCTTGTCCGCAATGAATTTCCCGTACTCGAAGTAGGCGCTCTCGAGACCCTCGGGCGCCTCGTCCTTCATCTGCGCCTCTTGACGCTTTATGGACCTGTCGAGATAGAGCAGCGCTTCCGGGTCTCCCGAATCCGCAAGAAGTGATCCGTATATCCTCTGCGCATATGAAAGGTGTCTTTCGTATTCGGGTTCCTCGGCAATGGCAAGCGCGATCTTTATGCACTCAACCGCTTCGGAGTGTTTGCCGAGCCCCCTGTAAAACTTTGCAAGTAATATCCGGCGGAAACACTCGTTACCGGGATTCTTACTCCTTATCGCACTCTCCACAGCTTCGAGTGCAAGCTTCAGGCCGGGTTCGTATTCCTCCGTCGAGAGATAATGGACTGAAAGCGTCGTCTGCGCTATCGGCACCCGCTCGGGAAATCCGGATTTCCGCGCGTGCGCGAGGTTCTCGAGCAGCTGCGTTTCGCTTTCCGCATATCTTCCGATACGGTTGTAGGCGAGCGCAAGGTTGTTTATCGCCACGAAATATACTTCTTCAATCCCCAGCTTACCGGCGTTTTCCTTCGTCTCGAGAAAGTATTCCATCGCCAGATAGTATTTCATCTGTATGAGGTAAAACACGCCCATCTGGTTCAGAAGAATGGTTGAAAGACCGCTTGCCCTGTCGACTGTAAGCCCCAGCGCCTGCTTCCCGATCGCTTCCGCCTCCGCGGAATTACCCAGGTCGAGACGCGCAGACCCGAGATAATACAGGCACAGAATCCGGAGCTCGCGGGGAAGGTCCTTCTCCTCCATAACGGTTTGAACCTGTTTCTCGGCAAGGTCGGGCTGGTACTTGGTCAGGTAAAAGCTGGACGAAGTCAGACGCAGCCTGGCGATATCAATGGGATCTTCCAGCCGCTCTATCTCCTCGATAAGGACGTCATGGAATTCATCCTCCGTCCCCGTCATCCTGGCAGGTTTCCCGATTTCCTTTACGTATTCGAAAAGGTCTTTTTCCTTGAGAGTCTTCCGAATATGTTTCTTCGGATCGTACGTGCTCTCTGTCATGTCTCCGTCCTCTATTTCTGCCGGCCGATGGATATCCGAAAAATTTCTACAATGTCGATATCAGGCTATCTCAGCCATCAGAAAATTATAACATTAATTTGCTTTGGCGGTCAAGGGCAGAGCCCTCGTTATTCGTCTTTAAGACGAATATCGTCTTAAAAAAGACAGGACGAAATTATCACGTTTCCAAGCCTCATGTATAACTAATTGAACCAAAAGGGATTACGATTCCTGCCATAAATCTGCTCATATGGCATGAATATTGATATATATTCAGTCAGTTTCAGCAACAACCAAAACTCAAGGAGCTTAAAAATGACTAAACTATCAACTATATTAATAATCGCAGCAAGTGTTGGAGCGCTCCTGCTTTTCCCCGGCTGCAGCAGCGGCCACAAATCTTCTGACCGCGCTTCTTCAGGCGGCATCAGTGGTGGCGGCGGAAGCTCCGGCGGCGGCGGCAGCACAGGCGGCGGTGGCGGAGGTAACACCGGCGGCGGAACCGCGACCATCGGCAGCGGCTCGGAATACAGCTCGGTACAGGCGATGTACGATTTCCTCATGCAGCAGCGGCGCGATTACGGAGACGGCTCATATAAGCGCCACCGGCGCTATAAAGGAATACCATGGGAAGGCGAAGACCACGACATTACAACCTGGCCGGATGTTTTCGACTGGAACGACGGTGTAGCAGCAATAGCTCAGGCGGAAGCCGACCGCCTCGCTGGCGGCGGTTCGCCACAGGGTGTGATAGCTAAGGCAACAGGGGACCAGCTTTATCTCAACGCCCCTATTTCAGCCGATTATATGTGCACCACCAAGGAAGTACCTGGCCAGGTACTTGGTTTCTCTTACCAGTGCGGCGGTGCACGCATGGCGATGCACTACCATGATTTCGGCGGCGACGGACCGGTTTTCACGAAAATCGGCATCGGCGCGGCGGACGCCGGCGGCGGCGCAACATGGTGGGTCGTCAGGTACGGAGAGTAGAAAGCAGAATGATGTCTTTAGAACAGACTCAATAAGGAGAAGATAACCGTGGCCAGCACAAAAACGATCGTTCTGATTATCCTGATGGTTCTCTGCCTGGTGTTCCTGACGGAAGGATGCGGCGGCAGCCATAAATCCAGCCGCGGTTCCGGCGGAGGTGGAAGCACCGGCGGCGGAACGACCGGCGGCGGAGGAACAACAGGCGGCGGCAACGGCGGCGGTGGAAGCGCGACATTGCCGTTCGGCGAATCCTCGGGCGGCACCGGCGGCGGCAGCGGTACTCAGACGCTGACCACGTCGAGCGGTGTGACATATAACCTGATTGTCCCGGGCTCCTACAGCGAGAACGTTCCGAACGAGTTCCTCATCGTTTACAGCGGCACCGAGGGCGCAGGCAAGATGACGCAGAACCTTCAGAATCTCGCGCCGAAGAGTTTTATTATCGCATGCCTCGACGGCCCGACATACAGGGGCGACGGACAGGCGGGCGCGGATGCGATGGACGATGTCCGCGCGAATTACAATATCGATAACGACCGCATGTACCTGCTCGGCGAGTCCGCGGGCACGACCGCGGCGCTGTCGCTCGGCTTCAGTATCCGGCAGGAATACTTCGCCGCGTACTGGGCGAACGATGTCAACGCTTCGGGATCGCCCGGCAAGACCGCGGCCGAGCTCGGTTTCGAGCCGTGGGGCAACGCCGGTCCGGGCGGGCAGTACGCGGCCGCGCAGGCCATCGTCGACGGCATGAGGAATGCGGGTTACCGGCTTCCGGCCGACGCGCCGTACAGCGGTCCCGGCGCTGATTCGCACGGCAGTCCGACCCAGTTTCAGGCAGCGCTTTCGTTCTTTCCCGGAAAAACGCGGCAATAGTGCAAGGGCCGCGGCAGGAGGATGTAAATGAGAACCGCGTTCTCAATAGCTTATAAAGATGACGGCCGGCTCCAGATAGGAGTATCGGGCAAGCTGACCGGCCATGCCGCAAGGGAAGGGCTGGAGTTTCTGAAGCTGGCCGTCGAGCAGGGGAAACGGGAGATAACGCTCGACCTCCGCGAGACCACATCCCTTGATTCGCTTGGAATAAGAATTTTCGACTGGATTCAAAACCAGAACGGAAACCTGAGTTGCGACGTGCTCCTTCCCCTCATGGGAGTAAGCGACGACGAGCTCGCATGTATTATGAAGAAGGGATAAGGGGGAAAGAAGTACCGAGTACCGAGTACCGAGTACCGAGTACCGAGTACCGAGTACCGA
>SOJX01000057.1 GCA_004376375.1 Planctomycetota bacterium | reverse complement strand
TCGTCCGTCATGTCATCCCACGACCACGTCAGCGTCGTGCTCGAGCAGTCGGTCATCCTGAAATTGGCCGGCGCACCGGCCGCGAATGCAGGCGTAGAGAAAAAGAGGACAAGAAGCGTTATAGCCACAATGCCAGTGTATCTCATGTTTTCACCCTGGTAAACAGAACGATTAATCCCGTTCTGCTTGTTGTGTTATCGGGTTTGATATACAGACCCCTACATCAATTATGCCCCGTTATTTCATTATACAATAAGATATACGGCCTTTTCAAGTTTAGGCGGTTATTCTGTCTAAAAAGATTGCAGGGAAAAGGCTATCGCGGTTTTGATGGAGTCAGGTTAATTATCATGTCTTCAACAGCTGTGTTTTCCTTTATGTCCAGATTATCTATTGCATGTTTTCGGAATCCTGCTGCATTGACCTCGAGATGATATATCCCGGGCCGGAGTTCCTTTTTGAAGAAAATACCGTTTTCATCAGTGAACATGGCGTTCTTGAAGCTGGGGTCCTCCAATCTCCATACAACAACTCTGACAACGGGCAGCGGCGTGTTACCCCACACAACCGTCCCTTTCAGCGAGCCGTAAGATTCCAGGGTCACGACGCCGAGGTCCGTGTTGGGGGAAACGCCCGGCATCTTACGATAGGCGTTGTTTCTGGGAGTGAATATAACATTGTATTCCTGGTCCAGCGCGAGCCCGCCGATTTCGAAATCGCCGTTCTCGTCGCTTTTGGTTTTGGCCGGAAAGCCGAATCCGGACTCGGCGCTGATACTGACGCCCGCAATGGGCTCGCCTGAGGAGTCCTGGACGCGGCCGAGGATTCTACCGCCGGGGTCAAGCGCAAAGTCTTTTTGCTGGTCTCCCGCGTCCACTTCTACCTGGAAATGCTGTTCAAACTTCGTGATGTAGCCGGTGGCCTGTATTTGGAAAGTATATTTCGCAGGTGCTACATTTTCAAACCGGTATTTTCCTTCCTTGTCGGTCTTCCCGATGTGCGTCATCCCGGTGTGGAAGAATTCCATTATCATGCGGACTTCCGCATTCACCAGGGGTGTTCCGTTCAGATCTTCAACGGTACCGAAGACGGCGACGCCTTTGGCGAGTACGATATCGTGGGTGGCGTTTTCGCCTTTTTCAATCTCAATCACCGCGTCGACTCTTTTTGCGTAATCCGGGTGTTCTGCGCCGATTTCTCCCTGGCAGGGCTTGAGTCGGTTGAAGATATAGTCGCCGTATTCGTCCGTAATGGTTCTTGTAATCATACCGCCGGCCATGCGGAAAAAGACATAAGCACCGGCAATTGGGAAACCATTCGGATCAGTTACGCGGCCGGAAAGAGTGGAACATTGGCCGAGACGGAACCGGAATTTCTGGTTTTCCTCTACTACCCTGACGCCGGTCATCAGTTCAACGTATCCTTCGGCCTGAGCGGTAAACTGGTAGTAATTCTTCCTGATATTTTTGAAATAATAATCCCCCGGCGGCATTTCGGAATCCAGTTTGTAGATTGCTTTAGACTTGGGTTCCCTGAGAGTAACTTCAGCGCGGGTAACGGGCGAATTGTCGTCTGCATCGATAAGAGTGATGGTGATATCGGTTGTGTCAGTCAGGATGAAATTAACATTTTCCAGCGTTTCTCCGATACGGATATCGACTTCCCGGCGCTGTGTAAGCCATCGCTTTGACACCGCGGATACTTGAAATGTCTCAAGCGATTGACCAAGCAGGGGGTTCAGTTCGTATGTCCCGTCGAGCCTGCTTCGTGTAGCCGCTTTCGAGCGGGCGTCTTCGACGTAAGAGACTTCGCATGAAACCGCAATGCCGTACAGGAGTGCGCCATTGTCTACGCATGTTACGGTACCGCGGATTGTAGCCGATAGATTGCCTTTTTCTTTCAACGTTAATTTGCGCCATTCTTCACGCTTGTTTTCATCGGTGGTTCTTCCCTGGCCGGTTTGTCCCTTATCTATTTTTTGGGGTGTTTCCTCGTTGCCGCGTCGGACCAGGAAATACAGGAGAAGTAGCAGTAAAGCAATCGATACGAATGGGGCAATTGCCTGCAGGCGCTTCTGGGACATTACGCGTATCCTTCCGGGTTTATATTACGTAATGCTTTTGCTTGTCAGGTCAAAGATACTTCTCAGCCTGATTTGCCATATTATAGACTGCAATATGGTTTTTCTCAAGAGATTTCAGATTTGAGACCCGTATTCGAATGCGATTCAAACAGCGTAGCATTTGCAATTAAAGGGAAAACATGTATAATAATGCGAGATTAGGTGACAACCTGATCATACGGGTGTCTGCGGGAATGCGAATCCCTTTATTCGTGACCTGAAACAGAAAGAAGAGGCAAAATGAAAACTCGCATTTTGATTCTGACGATCCTTGCTCTTTTTGTTTCTTTGCTGATTGTTCTGCCCATGCCCGGATATGCGGATACGATTGTGCGCCGTGACGGACGGCAGATCGAGGGTAAAATCATAGAGGAAAATGAGGATTATGTCCTCATCGAGACCAAGTACGGCGAGGTGATAGTTCTCCGTGCATATATCGAGAAAGTAATACGGGAAGGCGGTGAGGAATCGCCAGGAGAATCGGAGCAGCCCGAAAGCGGGGAGGAGAAAAAGCCCGAAACGCCCAAAGAAGCATCGCGTGAAACTCTCGGCTCGGAATATGTCAGGAGACTGGCGGAAGCGGCCAAAGAGGATTCGTCCGATGCTTTCTACGAACTTGGCCTGTGGTGCCGTAAAATGGGGATGGATAGAGAGGCGAAAGGCGCCTTTGAAAAAGCCACAGATATTAATCCGAACCATAAGGATGCGCGGAGAGAGCTGGGCCAGGTTCTTGTCGGAAAAAACTGGATGAGTAAAGAAGAAGCAATAGAGCAGGGATATACCCGTGATGAAAACGGAAACTGGGTGAAGAAGAGCAAGGAACAGGATGACAAGGAAAGAAAACGCCTTGAAAGACTGAGAAAAGAAGCTGAAAAACTGAGAGAAGAAAAGCGGATAGGGGAGGAGGGTGTTCCCTGGGAGCAAAGGCATATTCTCAAGAGCGGGCATTACACGCTCGAGTGCAACTGCTCCAAGGAAATTGCCAATATGTATCTTCGCACCCTTGAAGCGCTTTATAAGAAATATATGAAGATTTTTGCCGCTCTTAATCCGAAGCAGAAAAAATGCCGCGTACAGATAAGGCGCAACCATCAGGAGTTCATGCAGGCTTACAGGAAACCGGCCGGCGTAGGTGGTTTTTATGGGGGCGGTTCGCTTTGCGCATACCACGGCAGGTTCGGGATAACGGGTTCAACGGTGACCGTCCTGGCGCACGAGGGATGCCACCAGTTCCAGGATATGTTCGCCAAAAGAGGAATGTTTTCGATGCCCATATGGGTGCTGGAAGGAATGGCCGTGATCTTCGAGTCGGCTGAAATAGATCCCAGGAAAGGAACAGTCGACCTGGTCGGCCTCAACACCGACCGCGTAAGGAACCTGCAGTCGATGATGAAGGGCAACCGGCACGTTACCCTGAAGCAGATGCTGGTTACTCCGCAATCGAGCTTCAGAGGTTCGCACTATTGTACGGCAGGCGCGTTTACATGGTGGCTGCTGAAAGCCTCGAAGAAAAAGAAATATAAATTCCTGTACGAGCGGTATCTCGTAAAGCTGGTCGAAGGCAAAAGTCGCGTGCAGAGGGGCGAGTTTGAAAAAATGGCCCAGGAAATAACCGGAAAAACTTTCGACGAACTGGCGGCTGAGTGGCGGGAATACGTAATGAAGATCGAGATCCCGAAATTCGGAGTCATGGCGGGAAACAGGTTTATTTCCAAAACTCTCCGCTTTGAAGTGACCAGGCCGACCAAGACCTGGAAAGAAGTCGATGAAAGCGAGCTGGGCTCCGGCTATGCCATGTCCTGGAGGAACCAGAAAGCCGCAGCCGCTTTTTCCGTCCTTTACGTAAAAGCGTCCGGCGCGAGCGCTGACATGGAGTTACAGAAGTTCGAAAAGGATGTTAAAGAAAATGCCGACATTCAGGACTTCTCTCTTCTGAACAAGAAGAAAACATTCGTCGCCGAATACGAAGCCGCGGAGTTTCTCTATGAATGCAGAAATGCGAAAAGCAAAGTATCAACCAACCTTATGAAGAAACGCCGAGTTGTTGTTATAACTCCGAAGGTAACGTACTATATCGTTGCGGAATGCGAAAGCGAGCTATGGAAGAAGTACGAGAAAGACTTCAAGAAAATGATCAATTCCTTCAAGCTTGATTGGTAGTGTGATTGAATTAATGCGTACGTTATTTCCGTACGTCTGCGCATGGCAAAACCGTTACGGCTGATACTAGTGCCACTTCTTTTCTTTAGCAGCTTTCTTTTCGGTTTTCTCCTCAGATTTCTTTTTTGGCTTATCAACGGGTTTCTTGATTACTCCACCAGAAGATGTCGGCCTCTTTCTCACCGGCTTTTCTTTTACTTCGGAAGGTATAAAGGTAGCGTTCTTGATTTCAATCTTGAAGGGAGTCTTGACCGGTTCAAGTTCCGCCTTGAATTTCCGGTCCGCCTTGTCGCCGGGAAACGTCCAGGCGAATGAATTCAGGCCGCCTCAGCCATATTTGAGCGTTGTCCTGGCAAGCTCATTTCCTTCCGAGTCTTTGATTATAAGATCCGGCGCTGGAAACATCTGGTTGTTTTTATAAATTCTTATGCGGGTGCCTCCTTGCGCCGTAAGAGAGGGTTTGAGTGTTATCTTGCCGTTATCTCTGAACGTTGGTGTTACCTCGAGGGTAAGCGGCTCCACGTCCGGAATCGCGGTATTTTTATCAACCTTTAAAGCACCGCTGCGCGAAGCGCTCAGTTTCCATGTATCGGCATCGGATTTGACAACAATTTCGTATCGAACGTTATAGTAATCACCTTCTTCAAGATAGACCTTGCTTTTTTCGGGAAGACAGTTGATCCATATGTTGTTTCCGCGTTTCATAATCGTCAGCGAGGTGAGGCCCTCGGGAACGCTGACGGGAACGAGAGTTTCGTCTTCCTTTGTCTCAAAGGTGCAGATAATCTTTTCCTTCTTCAGTGAGATGTTGTCTCTGGTAAGTAAAATGCGTTTTCGCCCGAAGTGATAACCGCTTATGTAGCTTGCCGTTCCTGAGGCCTGTAGAGTAGGGTCCTGTCCCGGAATCCAGGTTATTTTCCAGTCTTTTTCAAAAGCTTTGATTTTGCCCTGATATGTCGTAAATGTTGACACCTGGTAATATATCCGTTTTTGTCCCTGATATTTACTGGTAGACCGTATTATCCTGAGGCTCATGTCGAGAGAAAGTTCAGTATCACCGACCTTGAACAGGCCGGGCATTTCATTTAAATCGAAAGTGTCTCTGCTGTAGTTCTGACGCGAGTAGGAGGTTCCAGTAAGTGCTTCTTCTTCTGCAAGGTTCTTGTCCATGTCCCGGTCGACGTATAGTATACAACCTTTTTCGGAATCATCCGCAAAAGCGAGAAGCATGTTGTTTTTGCCAAGGCGCAGATTTGCCCAGCCCAGTTCGCCTTCGGGGGCTTTGACGCCCTCGGGGCATTCAGTAAGGATCTGGCACCTGATTTCTCTTCCGCGGGAATATGCCGGGTTCTTTGCCTTTACAGGCTCGAGCGTTACTTCTTCCGCGAAAGCAATAGAGGCGGTTAATGCAAAGACGAGCACCAGACAGCCGAGTCTAAGACGCATAAACTACCCCCTGACTTTGTTAAAAAGGGCGAGCAAGGTTAAACCAAGACTCCTTCATTATTCTGTCCGCTGTTTCTTATACGCATATCTTAAATGATATGTTTGAAATATGCAATATATTTGCCGCTGTTTGTTACATCTCCATGATTCGTACGGTTTTGAATCCTGCAAGACCAGTTTTTTTCAGGTCTTTGAACAATCGTAGAATCAGGTTTTTATCAACGTTTGAAAATTCTGCTGAGACCCGGATGTAAATATCATGGATATTTTTTATGCCATCGGCAAAATTCATTGCTTCCCAGAGGTGTTCACCGGCTCCGCCATATACTTTATCGCGATAAAATCCATATCCTTTGTCTCCAAGCCTTTTCCTGAAATTGTCCCACGAAAGGTTGCCTTTGAATTTCAGTTTCGGCACAAGAGAAAGCATCTGTTTTTCGGCAGCATCACGACTGACCTGTTTATCTATATGGATGTTATATTTACCAGCCGTTCTTGCCATGTACTGCTTATAAAGCGCGATCTCGTAATTGGCAAACTCATCGAATTCTTCAATCGTGTTTTCGATAAGCTCCTGGACAAAAGGGTCGTCGGAAATACGTTCAACAGTCGATAATCCGTTTATGGAAGCATCGCGGATCGCTTCAAGCTCCAGAAGGGTTTTTTGAAATATAGTTGCCGTTTCTTTTTTTCTCCCTTGGGCGATTAATGTTGAAACAATTGCTTTTTTCTTTGCGATGAAATCAAGCAAACGTGAACGTCTTGTCGCGGCAGCATGTGCGGCAAGGCTTAAAGCATTAGCACTGGAGTTCTCCGCGCAAAACAGTACGGTGGCGAGAGAAGCTGCACCGATTCTCTTTAACATTGATGCATCTGTATTTTCAGGCAGGTCGTGTGAGCTGTGGTAAAAGTTGTCAGGCCAGTTTATAAGAGCGACACTTGGAACGCCGAACGTCCGTTCGGCCAGGACCGCGTGGTCGCTGCCGGTCATGAAGCCGGCTTTTTTGAATCTCAGTTCGTTTCTGGTCCCGTCTTTTGAAAAGACTCCCTTATCTCTCATCCGTGCCAGTGTGTCATAGAAGATATCCGATAACACTCCCGGCATGGAATCAGGCTCATTGACGATTCCTAATGTAGAGTTGCATTTGTGTTGGTCCTCACCAACCATGTCCAGGTTGATGGAAAACAATAGTTTCTTTGCATAGTCGGGATATTTCCAGAGATAGGCGAACGTGCCGTAGAACTCGGGTACCCATAGAAAGCTGATCGCGTGTTTGGGCCTTTTTATTTTCCGTGATTTTATCAGATGAGCCAGCGTGCGGGCGACTTCAAGGTTGGCCGCAGCGCCGGAAGCGTTGTCGTTTGCCCCGGGGCTTGGGTGACAGAGGTGGGAAATAATATTGATTTCTTTTCTTTCTTTCCCTGTTCCCTTAATTGAAGCCCTGAGTACGCTCAACTCGCCGGGCCCTACGGATGCATCTACATCGGCTTCCAGGACCACTTTAACGCCTTTATCGAGAAGGGAGCGCAGATTTTCCGCCGTTCGCCTTGAGATGCTGAAAGAGAATGTGAATTTCTTTAATTCTTCTCCCGCAGGGAAAAGGCCGAAGTATTTTACCTTGTCGGGATCGTCCACGTCGACCGGGAATTGCACCGTCCCCAAAGCGCCGCGTTTCATCACGGCCTCTTTTTGAACGGAACTGGCGTGGGAAGTTGCGAGAACGAACTTGTTTCGAACATTAATTCCTTTGTAGTCCGAAGGATTCCCGCCGCCGCCGGGTACGAAGACCAGTTGGCCGCGGACCTTATCAGCTTTTTGTGACCCGGGACACAGGGCGCACATTATGTCTGGAAACGAAGCAAGGATTTTCTCTTCCGGTTTAAGCATTCTCAGCACACCACGGTGCCCGCGCCATTCCGCGGGGGCGACCCACTGGAAATATTTTTTCTTTCCATCCGAAGGGAATTTGTGGATCTTAACTTCGTCGAGCCCGGCGTCCTTCAGCTCTGATGCGATGTATTTTGCGGCATCGAGGAAGCCTGCGGAAGCCTGGATGCGGTGGAAAGCTGAAAGCGCTTCAACGTAACGTTTCGCCTGCGCGCCGGAAAAAGACCGCAGGCAGGTCTTGTAAAGATTATCGTTTATAACGTACCCCGAAGGTATACTGGGCTTTGGTTTGCGTGGCATTTTTCCCTCGATAATTCCTGGGCGTGATTTAATAACGACTGGCTTCAGCGCGCTTTATATGTGCGGCCGATGTTTTCCATAAATTTCTTCATGCTGCTTTTGACGTTATCGGAAAGACCGTCTTCAAATGGGAACTCTACAGCATTTCCCACGCGCCTTAGAAATTCAATAGAGTACTTTCCGAGCAGGTCGAACCCTTCCGGTCCGCAGTGGTCGATAGTGTCGCCCGAGGTATGAATCTGGCCGCCGGAGCTTCCGGAGCGGGTGAGGCTGAGCGCTTCGATACCCTGTTCTGCGAGCGGGGTAGCATCGCTCGGCACCGCTGATTCAGTGACGTTACGGAATGCACCGGTTTCCATACCCATCACCTGTGCAAAAGTCGCCAGTTTTTTCGAGCCCGTCGCGTAGGCGTTGATCCTGCCGATAAGGCTGCCGCCGACGTCCAGGTTCAGCATGAGCTTGATGTCTTTCAACCGCCTTTTATGTTTTCTTGCGTACTCAAAAGAGCCGACAAGACCGACTTCTTCGCAGCCGAACCATACGAACCTGAGAGTACGTGCAAGAGGTTTTTTTACAAAATAAGCGGCAAGCGCCATCATCATTGCGCTGCCGGCGCCGTTGTCCATAACGCCCATGGACCATGGAACGCTGTCGTAATGGCCGCCGACCAGAATTATTTCGTCCGGAAGAGTCGTTCCTTTGATTTCCACGACAACGTTTTGAGACGAAGATTTGCGGTTCGTGGTTTTGCTGACAAGCCGGACTTTTTTTGCGCCGCGCTTGATGATTTCCAGTCCGTGTTCGTATTTGATTGATACTCCGCGAATGCGGCCGAGTTTTTTCGGAAGGCCGTGAAAGAACTTGTTATAGATGTTCTTTCCCAGCGGGCAAATCCGGATTATGGCCTTAATGCCGGAGTTTTTTATCACTTTGTATAACTTTGCATCTGGCGCACTCTCGGTAAGAATCATTTTTCCCTTTTGAGCTTTGATCGAAGCCGGTGAGAGCGGGTCCACGTAAACCATGGGCGCGGTAATTCCCTTCGGCGGTGTTGAAACGGAATACCCGAGCGGCCATGCGCCGTATTTTTTTCTGAATGGAGATATTACTTCAAGGCTGGCCGTGCCCATTGTAAAGGATTCAACTTCAAACTTCTCCTGCCTTGGTTTCAGGCCTAGTTTCTTCATTTCATATGATATTATTTTCGCAGCCTTCCTTTCTTCAGGTGAGCCGCTTTTCCTTTCGAAAGAGAGTTTTTTCAGGAATTCAAAGGCCTGATTGGGGCTGAAACCGGCCATGGTTATCACCTGCCTTTGCTTTTGTAATTGTACTCATGAACCGCGGCATTATACACATAAGGAAGTCTACACACAACGGCATTTTCGTTTCAGGAATTTGATTCATTCAATAGAAGGCAGGCCTGAAGGACCTTTTGAAAGCATTTCTTCAATTTTTCTTTCAGGATAGCAGAGCAGTTTTCCAAACTCCACGGCAATCTCTCTGCGTTCGTTGCCTGTGTACTTATCGGCTTTGAGCAATTCATGTTTTCTATTTATCAACGAGTTATAAATTTCCAGCACATCGTCTTCGTTGAAATAAAGGATAACCCATTTATCTTTCGTCAATTCTTCGGAAAACAGGTCGGTAACAAGAAATGATTTGTCGAGGCAGGATTTTATTTTGAAATCCAAAACGATCTTGTCGGAGCCGTCAAGGATTTCCTCGTATTCTTCAGGTAAAAGGGGAGGGCTAAGCGCGAGTTTCTTTACTCCAACACTTACCATTTCCGCGAAACAGTAGATTACTCCCAGGCGAAAAGAACGCTTGTCGATTTCATTGCCGTTTTTGTCCATAGTATTCATTGGCTCCTTTGTTTACAGTTTGCGATTGACCGCGGCGGCGACCCGCTTGAGCTGCTCCACAAGGGCTGCGAAAGTCTCCGGTTCGAGGCTTTGCTTGCCGTCACACAGCGCTTCTTCGCGGCATGAATGCACTTCGATGATAAGCCCGTCGGCGCCGGCGGCGATTCCGGCAAGCGCAAGCGCGGGAACGTAACGGTCGTTACCGGAAGCGTGACTGGGGTCTACGATGATCGGAAGGTGACTCAACTCCTTGAGTGCGGGAACAGCGGAGATATCCAGCGTATTGCGCATATGCCGCTCAAACGTTCTTATCCCCCGCTCGCAAAGGATTACGTTCGGGTTGCCGCCTGCCGCGATGTATTCGGCCGACATAAGCATCTCTTCAATCGTACACATCATCCCCCGTTTAAGCAGGACTGGTTTCGCAATTTTCCCGAGTTGCTCGAGGAGGCTGAAGTTCTGCATATTGCGGGCGCCCACCTGAAGGATATCGGCATACCCCGCGATAAGTTCGACGTCTCCCGGTGAGACAATCTCGGTAACGATTTTGAGATCGAATTCTCTGCCGGCCTCACGAAGTAGTTTAAGGCCTTCTTCTTTAAGGCCCTGGAAGCTGTAAGGCGAGGTCCTCGGTTTGAATGCTCCGCCGCGGAGTATTTTAGCGCCGGCTTTCTTAACGCTTTCAGCTGTGGTGAAAAGTTGTTCCTTTGATTCAACGGCGCATGGTCCGGCCATGAGGACAATCTCTTTGCCTCCGACAGGTACATCGCCAACGTCGATAACCGTATCAGATGCGTTGAACTCGCGGCTCACGAGCCGGTAAGGCTTCGAGAAAGGGAGAGCCTCTTTTACGCCCTGAATCTGCATGACTTCATCAAAAAGTTTCTCATCCTGTATCGATGGGACGCAGATTGTCGTGACTTTATCGTCTTTGACAACGAAAGGCTGGTATCCCTTGTTTTCGATCAGCGTTATGACCTGGCCGATCTGCTTCAGTGTCGCGTCGTCCCGCATGACTACTCTCATTCTATCTCTCCTTAAGAATCGATTTTATTTCTGACCTGCCGAAGAAAATTCTCAACTGCCGCCGGAGCATCTGAAATCGGATGTTGCTTAATTATATCTATGATAGCGCTGCCGATAATAACGCCGTCGACAAGCCTCGCCATTGCCGCGGCCTGCTCTGGCGTTGCGATGCCGAATCCGATGCAGACAGGCATGTCCGTTGATGCACGGATATTTTCGATCTGGTCCTGCAGACCAAAATCTTTTTTTTCGGGCCTTGCGCCGGTAACGCCGGTGACGGAGACAAGGTATATGAAACCCCTGGCGGTTTCTGCAACAGCTGCGAGTCTGGATTTATGCGTCGTCGGAGTTACAAACTGTATCAGGTCAATGCCGTGTTTCCCGGCTGCTTCCCGGTATGGGCCGCTTTCTTCGAGGCTCAGGTCGGGTATTACCGCTCCTCTGATTCCTGCGCGGGCGGCAGTTTCGAAAAATCTGTCAAGGCCGTATTGAAGAAACAGATTAGTGTAAGACATAATCATGAGGGGTACTGAAAAAGAGCGGGGAAGGTCCCGCAGAAGGTCGAAGACGTTTTGTACGGTCGCGTCGTTTCTAATGGCAACCTGTCCTGCTTCCTGGATAGTCGGGCCGTCGGCAATCGGGTCGGAGAATGGCAACCCGACTTCTATCAGGTCCGCGCCGGACTTCTGCGCGGCAATAAGCAGGTTTGAGAATGTTTCCGAATCAGGGTAATTAGCCATAAAATATGGCATCAGGGCGCATTTGCCATCTTTTTTCAGTCTATCGAATGTGTCCGATATACTATTCATTTCCCCGCCTTCTCTTCTGGTGTTCAAAAACGATTCCAAGGTCTTTGTCACCGCGGCCGGAAAGGTTAATGATTACAATTTTATCTTTACCAAGCGTTTTGGAGAATTCACGTGCGTATGCCAGAGCATGCGCCGGCTCGAGTGCCGGGAGTATGCCTTCAATGCGGGCAAGTTCTTCAAATGCAAAAAGCGCTTCCTCGTCGCCTACACTTACATAAGTAACACGGCCGGTGTCTTTCAAATAGCTGTGCTCCGGCCCGACGCCGGGATAGTCGAGCCCGGCCGAGACGGAATGAGTTTCAGTTACCTGCCCGTGCTCATCCTGAAGGAGAAAGGAGTACGCGCCGTGCAGCACTCCCGGCCTTCCAAGGCTCAGGCTCGCCGCATGCTCGCCGGCATTTTCTCCCTTCCCCTGTGCCTCCACGCCATAAAGCTGTACCTCTTTGTCGTCCAGAAATGATTGGAAAATCCCGATTGCGTTGCTTCCGCCTCCCACACAGGCGATGATTGCGTCGGGCAGTCTTTTTTCAGCTTCCAGTATTTGTTCTTTTGTCTCTGTCCCGATAACTGACTGGAAGTCGCGGACAATCGTGGGAAAGGGATGCGGCCCCACCGCCGAGCCGAGAAGATAGTGCGTGTTGCGGACGTTCGTTACCCAGTCCCTGAGAGCCTCGTTGATAGCGTCTTTAAGGGTCTTTGCGCCCGAATGAACCGGGATAACTTCAGTTCCGAGCAGCCGCATCTTTTCGACATTCGGTTTCTGGCGCTCCATGTCAACCGTGCCCATATAGACAACGCACTCAATTCCCAGTAAAGCGCATGCGGTAGCGGTGGCGACACCGTGTTGTCCGGCGCCGGTCTCCGCGACGATTCTCTTTTTACCGAGAAATTTCGCGATAAGTGCCTGGCCGATACAGTTGTTTATTTTATGCGCGCCCGTATGATTTAAATCTTCACGCTTGAGATACACTTTCGCGCCGCCCCATTCAGTAGTCAGATTGGATGCGAAGTATAGCGGCGACGGCCTGCCGACGTAATGCTTGAGAAGATAGTCCAGTTCCTGAATGAAGTGGTTGTCGGTGCGGAGTCTATTATATGTGTCGTCCAGTTCCCGGATTGCATTCTGAAGCGTTTCCGGGATAAAACATCCTCCGAAGTCTCCGAAATATCCGCGTTTCAACTGGGGTGGCATGATTTTGCCTCCGCGATGAAGGTTTTCACTTTTTCATGGTCCTTCCTGCCCGGGCGCAGTTCAACTCCCGAGGAGACATCGACCCCGTAGGGCTTGACCTTGAGAATGGCCTCCGCCACGTTTTCCGGGTTGAGACCGCCGGCAAGAATCGCATCACCGAGTTCAGCCGCCCTGGCGGCAAGGCGGAAGTCTGCGGTCTTTCCGGTACCGCCTGAAAGATTCGGATCGTAAGAGTCGATAAGAAATTTGTCTGCCCCGAAAGCTTCAATCTGTTCGAGCACGCTTTCATCTTTCAGGCGAAAAGCTTTTATGAACGGAACAGATAATTCCCGTGCATACTCTGGAGTTTCTAAACCATGGAGCTGGACATAATTGAGCGAGCAAAGGTCTGCGATTTCCCGGACATGCTCTATCTGCTCGTCCACAAAAACACCAACCTTATCCACGCCTGGTGGCAGATTACGTATCACCTCCCTTGCTGTTTGCGGCCCGACTCGTCGAGGGCTCCGTGCAAACACAAACCCCAGCATGTCGGCTCCGGAGTCAACTGCGGCCATCGCATCGTCAATGTTGGTTATTCCGCAAATCTTAACTATCATGTTCCGTACCCATCAATTCGCGGATCTTACAGCCGGGATCGTTATCCATCACCAGCGCTTCACCAATAAGCATTGCATCGACACCAGGGAGGTTGATACTTTTTACGTCATCGTGTGTATGAATACCGCTCTCAGCAACAAGGATTTTGCCCTCCGGCACAAGGCTTGCCAGCCGCGCGGTGGTGGCAAGGTCTACGGTCATCGTTTTCAGGTCACGATTATTTATTCCTATTACGTCCGCACCTGCGCGCAGTGCGATTTCCATTTCTTCTTTGTTGTACACCTCTACAAGCGGAGTCAGGCCGCACGTGTTGGTTAACTCAATCAATCGGCCCAGGTCGTCTTTTTCAAGAATCGCGGTAATTAACAGGAGTGCGTCAGCACCCATGGCTTTTGTTTCATAAATCTGGTACTTGTCGAAAATGAAATCCTTTCGAAGCAGAGGAAGACTGCATACGTTTCGTGCAAGCCCGAGATTTTCCGGTGAGCCGAGGAAGAAATCTTCTTCCGTAAGAACTGAGAGCGCGCTTGCTCCTGCGTTTTCATAAATCTCCGCAAGGCCTGCGGGGTCGAAATCTGGCCGTAAAAGCCCTTTGCTCGGGGATGCTTTTTTAAGTTCCGCGATAAGAGATATCCCGTCTTTTCGCCTGACAGCTGCACGGAAATCCTTTGGCTTTGGTGCTGCTTCCGCCTGCTCGCGTATCGCTTCAAGCGGGGTATCTTTTATATCCGCGTCCAGCCGCAGTTTTTTCTTTTCGACTATTCTGTCAAGCACGGTCTGAGTTCTGCGGACATTCATTGCAGCCTACCCGAACGAATTCGACAAGTCTACCAGATTATTCAGTACGTTTATGGCTTTGCCGGAAGCGATTGACACACGGGCCATATCGATTCCGTTTTTTACAATATCGATTTTGCCGGCAGCATAAAGTGCAAGGGCGGAGTTCAGCAGAACTGTATCCGTCCTCGGTCCCTCTTCCCCGGAAAGAATGCTTTTTGTAATCTGCGCGTTATTTGCCGCTGTTCCACCTGTGAGAGCTTCGGGTTTTGATTTGGCCAGCCCGAGTTCTTCCGGGCTTATGCGTATTGAGGTTACTTCACCACTGCGGAGGAGAGCCACCTCAACCGGGCCGGTTGTCGTGGCTTCATCGTAGCCGTCACAGTGAACGATTACGGCGCTTTCCCCGCCCAGCCTGCCAAGCGCATGGGCGAAATTTTCCATCAGGGCGGGGTTGAAAACCCCGACCATCTGTTTTGTCACACCGGCGGGGTTCGCCAGCGGGCCGAGCATATTGAAAATCGTTCGCACGCCGAGCTCTTTGCGGACGGGAGCGACGTTTTTCATCGCCGGGTGGAAAGCAGGCGCGAACATGAACCCCATGCCGACTTCACTTATGCAATGCGCGACCTGTTCGGGCTCAAGCGTTAGCGTTACGCCCAGTTCTTCGAGCAGGTCGGCGCTTCCGCACTGGCTCGATGCCGCCCGGTTGCCGTGTTTGGCGACCTTGACTCCGGCTCCGGCAACGACGAACGCGCTGGTTGTGGAAATATTAAAAGTTCCCTTGCCGTCACCGCCGGTGCCGCAGAGATCGATGGCAGTGTCGTCTCCGATGTCGACTTTCCGCATAAAACTTCTCATGGAGCGCAGGCTGCCTGCAAGCTCGCTAATGGATTCACCTTTAGCCCTGAGAGCGACAAGGTAAGCAGCCATCTGTGTGGGGCTTGCGCGGCCATCCATTATCTCGGTCATGGCTTCTGCGGCTTCATTTTCTTCGAGGTCAATCCCGTTCAGGAGTTTATCAAGAACATCTTTTATCATTTCACCGTCCCCCCGTTCAGGAAGTTGCGGAAGATTGTTTCGCCTACTTCAGTGAGGATCGATTCGGGGTGAAACTGGACTCCTTCAATCCTGAGTTCCTTGTGCCTTATTCCCATGATTTCACCTTCGGTGGTATAGGCAGCTACTTCAAGGCATTGCGGCAGAGAGTTTTCATCTACGATAAGGGAGTGGTAGCGTCCACCCTCGATTGGATTGCGCAGTCCTCTGTAAATAGTTTTCGAGTCATGATAGATGCGCGATGTCTTGCCGTGTATCAGGCGATCAGCATTTACAATTTTACCGCCGAATATCTGTGCGATGCACTGGTGGCCGAGGCAGACCCCGAGGATCGGAATATCAGCGTGGAATTCTTCAATCAGCTGGTTTGAATTACCCGCGTTTTCCGGCCTGCCGGGCCCGGGCGATATTACCAGGTATTCGGGTGCGAGTTTTTTTGCCTCTTCGACGGTGATACGGTCGTTTCTGAACACTTTTATTTCCTGGTTCAGTTCGCCGAGGGCGTGGGCGACATTGTATGTGAATGAATCGTAGTTGTCGATTAGAAGAATCATATTAATTCTCCTTCCGAATTCTTAACTGCTTCCTTCAAAGCGGCGAGCTTGTTCTCGGTTTCGGTAAATTCATAAGCCGGGTCTGAGTCGGCCACGATACCGGCGCCGGCCTGCAGGTGGACGGTGTCGTCCTCAACGAGGATAGTCCGTATGGAAATGCAGGTGTCCATATCGCCGGTGGGTGAGAAATATCCAACAGCACCCGCGTAGAACCCACGGGGCTGTTTTTCGAGTCCATCGATAATTTCCATAGCGCGGACTTTCGGAGCGCCCGTCACGGTACCGGCGGGAAAAGATGCACGGAAAAGGTCGAACTGGTCGACATCGTCAAGCAGTTCTCCCCGGACGTCGGAGACAATGTGCATGACGTGTGAATAACGCTCGATTCGCATCAGGCCATCCACCTTGACTGTACCGTATTTGCATACGCGTCCCACATCGTTCCTGGCAAGGTCGACCAGCATTGTGTGCTCGGCACGTTCCTTTTCATCGGCAAGCAACTCAGCCTCCAACTCCGTGTCACGTCTGATGTCCGTACTTCGGGGTCGCGTGCCTGCGATAGGTGAAATCAGTGCGGTTCGTCCGGTCAGTTTTACGAGGACTTCAGGAGATGAGCCGATAATCTTGCGATTGCCGAAATCAAGATAAAACATGTAAGGCGACGGATTGTTAATCCTCAGGTGGCGGTAAATGTCGAAAGCGTCAGCGGTGCAGGGGGCCGAGAGCCGCCTGGAGACCACTATCTGAAAGCAGTCGCCCTCGTAAATATAACGCTTTGCCCTGTTGACCGTCTCCTCGTATTCTTCCTCGGAAGTGTTTGATGAGAACTTGACGCCGCCGGCGCTAGTTCTTTTGGGCCGATGGGGCAGGGAGGTCTCGAGCGAACAGAGTATTTTTTCATGGAGGTCCGTTTTTCCGTCCGAGCTTTCCGGAACAAGGGAGTAGACTTTCATTTGCCTTTTGAAATGGTCAAATTCTATAAGTGATTCCACGAAGTGGAACTGGCAAAGTGGTGTCGAAGTACTTTCTATCGGAATGCCTTCCACGAACTGGACGTAATCATAACCGATATATCCGACCGCAGCGCCAAGCAGGACGGGCACTTCATGACCGTTTGCCTCCACGGTAGTGGATTCGATTATTGCGCGGATAATGCTCAACGGATCGCCGCTCTGCTCGAGTTGTCTGTCGCCGTCCCGATATACTGTTTTCTTCCGGTCCGCCGACAGTGTTCGTCCGGAAACGAATCCGATGAAAGAATATCTTCCCAGCCTGCCGGAGTCAGCCGCGCTTTCAAGTAGGAACGTCGCTCCCATGTCTCGAAGCTTGAGGTAAGTGGATACCGGCGTTTCAAGGTCGAATGGCAAGTCGCTGGATACGATATGGAATCTCTTTTCCTGCGATGTTACTTTGCTATCAGATGCTCCCATGTCACTCCTCCAAAAGAAAACCGCTGCCAAATCGGATGATCTGGCAGCGGTTATTATCATAATTAATTCAGTAAAATGCAACCCCTACCAAATCACAGAATGCCGCCACCACCAGCCCCAGCTGGTTATCTCGTTCGCATTTCTGTAATTCGGCGGGTTTGTCACTTGCTTCAACCTAATCTCTACTCGATCTACCTAATAATTATACGTATCTCAGGTATCAATTGTCAAGAAAAAGATGATAAGTTGGAGAAAGGAAGTGCGGCGGGTTTAGCTGCTCTTATTATCAACGCCTGGCAGCTGAAAAAGCTGCCTGGCATTCGTGGGAAAAAAGCGGGATGCACAATAACCCGGAAATCCTGATGTTTCATTATTCTGAAATCATCGGGACCCGGCAGGAATAATCATCGGTTTTGGCAACTCCTTTACGTATTATGCCATTACCCTCCGATGAGATGGTTAAAAGCCTGCCCGGTTGTGCACGCAGAATTCGCAGCGCGGGAGATTACCTCAATCTCGTCGTCGCTGACGCCGCGCAGCGGCGGCTGGATATTCACGTTCAGACTTCCGTTTTGAGATCGAATCCAATCGAAAATTGAGATGCCAAGAGAATCAATAGAAACGGTTTCACTGAGATCAAGACAGATTTTCCGTCTTCCTGAATCCACAGCGGTACGCAAGAGATCAAGGCCTTTCCTTGCAGCATGGCCCGATAACTTGCCCGAGACACTCACCTGAAGCCGACCGTCATCTGTGAATGCTATTGAAAATGATGTACTCATCATAAATCTCCCGTTCGGCTACTGCCTGCTTTTTCCGGGGAAAAATTGTAACGCTGCGAAAAACTGCTGCGGATCGCCATGGGAACCCGCGCCCGGGCCGCTGTAAGGCGCATCGGCGGGAAGCCTGTAACCGGCATTTCTCATTCCGTCAACTATTGCTTCAGCGTGGGCAAATGCACCGCCCGGACCCGCATTGCCCCAGGGCTCAAAGCCGAGTTCGGAAGCGGTCTGGCCCGGAGTATCCGAAGCATTCACGTCGTTTGCCCAGTAGGCTGCAAAATACGACTGCTTGAGCTTGAAGCCAAGTTGAAGTGCAGCCGTGGTTCCGGCCGATTCGCCCAGCAGGCAGGTCTTGTCATTATCAATGTTGTAATTCGAACGAACTTCGTCGAGTACGTCCGCGCCTGCCTGGCCGTTGCCGCGATAGGTCACACCGTCAAGCACGGCGCAGATAAAGCTGCCAATGTATTGCGAACCGGCGCTCTGAAGATTCTGCGTCATCATTGCCGCGCCTTCGGTGCCGCTGTAAACGATCAGCAGTTCATTCGGTGAGTTGTCGCTGTATGAGCCCGGGACTATAAGGTTGTAAGTGACACCGCTGGAGGTGGTGAGACCGTTTCCCGCGCCACTGCCGCCTGAACCGCCTGACGATTCACCAAAAGGAGGTTGGCCAGCCCCGCTTGTACCGCCGCCGTTTCCACCACCAGTGCCTGTTCCGCCGGCACCTCCACCCGAACCTGTACCGCCACCGCCCGAGGAACCGCCGCGGCTGGATTTGTGGCTGCTGCCGCAACCGGGCATTATTGAAGCCAGGGCGAAAAGGGCTATGAGGATTATGATTATGGCGGTGCGTTTCATGCTCTTTTCTCCTTATTATATGAGATTGTTGCTTTCTTCTCCGAACCCTTTTGACCTTGAATTAAGGTCCGAACTGAAGAACCCACCATACACCGCCATCGCTTGCCTTGGCGGCACCGACTCCGAGCTTAGTCATAGCAGGGCTTCCGGCCTGTCCGTCGTAGTAGGCGATATACATTCTAAACGCACTGTTATGATGTTCATGCCATTTTCCGCTTCCGCCGCCGTAGTGTGCGTTGGCTGCCGATTCAGGATCGGATTTGGCTTCAACGTGGTAATTGCCACCTTCGGTAACCCACATTGTTTCACCGGGATGAAGGTTGCCAAGCATGAAAGACAGCGCTTTTCCCTGAGATGAGCTTCCGCCTGCAAGCTCTACGGCTCTGTTCTGGGCCTGGTCAGCAAGGCCGTCGTCCCAACTCATGGTGAGCGGCCAGCCAGCACCCGGGTCAGGGTTACGGCCGTGGAATGAATAATCCTGCCTTGACTGGTTAATCCAATCGAACATTTCTTGACGGGATGAGATTGTCGGACAACTGTCGGGAGTGGCATTGTCTCCGCCGGCTGTGGCAGTCGCGCAATCCTGCACCGATGGTTCGTCGCCACTGCCTCCTCCGTTGCTGCCTCCTCCGCCGGTGGTAGTTCCGGTGCCAGTGGTTCCTCCACCTGTTCCTGCACTCGGCGAACTGCCACGACTGGATTTGTGGCTGCTGCTGCAGCCGGGCGTGTACAGGATAAGTCCGAGAGCGAGAAGCAGGATTGTGAGTAAGGCGGCCTTTTTCATTTTCTCATCTCCTTAGATGAATCGCTTTGGTTTCAAAAGCTTCTTACTGCCCGAACTGAAGGACCCACCATACGCCACCGTTGCTGGCCGTTGCCGCTCCGATACCGAGCTTTGACATTTTGCCGCCAGTGCCATCGTAGTAGCAGAAGTACATTCTGAATGCAGAATTGCCCTTGTCATGCCATTTCCCGGAATTGCCACCTGAAGTTGCGTTTCCGGCCGAGGACGGATCAGAAAGAGCTTCGATTTTGCAGGTCGGGCCATCGGTTAGAAACATATCTTCGCCGCGATGCATGTTGCCAAGCATAAACGATTTACGCGAACCCTGTGGTCCACTGCCGCCGGCGAGTTCTTCAGCACGGTCCTGTGCCTGCTGGGCAAGTCCATCGTCCCAGGTGAACGTAATGGCCCAACCTGCACCCGGGTTTGGGTTTCTGCCGTGAAAGCTATAGTCCTGACGGCATTTGTTGAGATACTGGAACATTTCGTCGATTGAAGAGATGTGAATATCAGGATTGGGAGCAGGCGAATCAGTAGTATCGGTTGCCGCCTGGAAGTCTGAGGCGCTTGGGATGTTGCCAGTGGTATTTCCACCTCCACCACCACCTCCTCCAGAACCTCCAGTACCACCAGGAGTTGTGGAAGAAGAATCTCTGCTTGATTTACTGCCCGAGCCACATCCTGGAAGTATGAAAATGAGTCCAACTGCTGTTGCAATAATGAGTAATGTGATGAGATGTTTCATTTTGCTGTCTCCTTGAGATGTTTTGAAGTGTTTGATGGTTTTTTCCTCTCAGTGCTGACATTATATATAGCAATGCTTGTGCCATCTAAAGGATGCTGGGCTGCATTCGTGTAACTTATTGTAACAAAAGGAGTAAGGGAAGGAATTATCGGAAAGGGTAATTGGGAATTTCAAGAAAAGGTGTGCTTAATGAGTAACAGTGTAACTTATCAGTAACAGTATTATTTTCTCTCAATTCCAAGCTGTTTTGCACGTCTGTGGAGCCAGGTTCTGGCCATTCCGAGCCTTTTTGCAGCCCTGGAATAATTGTAATCAGTTTCAGTGAGTGCACTTATGATCAATTCTTTTTCAATTCTGTCCCTTGCTTGCTTCAGAGTTTCATCAGGAAGAAGGGCAGCCTGAATCGAGCCAGGTTTAAGGTCGGTATCCGTACTTTGGACGTGTTTCGTACGAATTGTGTTCTCAGGTGCAAGGGCTACAGCCTGCCGGAGGCGGTTTTCAAGCTCGCGAACGTTGCCAGGCCAATCCCCTGCTATAAAGAGCTCGAGTGCTTCAGGTGAGATATTTTTCTTCGGAGTTTTCATTTCGCCGGCAAACAGGTCGAGGAAATGTTCGACAAGAAGGGGAATATCTTCACGCCGTTTACTGAGCGGTGGCAATTCAATACGCACAACGTTCAACCTGTAGAAAAGGTCTTCACGGAAAACGCCCTGTTCGACAAGTTTTTCAAGAGGCGTGTTGGTGGAACAGACGAGACGAATATCCACAGGAGAGGAAATTGCCGCGCCTATTCGCCTGACTTCGCGTTCCTCAATCGCGCGTAACAGTTTTACCTGCATTTCAACAGGCATCGAGCCGATTTCATCCAGGAACAGCGTACCGCGGTTGGCAGATTCAATAAGGCCGGGCTTGTCCGCGTTCGCGCCGGTGAAGGCGCCTTTGACGTGGCCAAAGAGTTCGCTGTCCAGCAGAGATTCCGCCATTGCGCCGCAGTTTATGGAGATAAAGGGAGCATCCTTTCGGCTGCTGTTATAGTGAAGCGCTTTTGCGACAAGTTCTTTCCCCGTTCCGGTCTTGCCGTATATGTATACCGTCAGATCGGTATCGGTGACGGAATCGAGTATGCGGAACATCTCGCGCATGGGTTTTGAACGGCCGATGATGTTTGTATACGCGTAACGGGTGCGGACTTCATCTTCCAGGGCATGCAGTCTCGCTTCCTGCATCTCGAGTTCGACGGCACGCATAATCATCGGGGATATTCGTTCAGAAAAGGCTTCGATGAGAGTGATATCGGATTGTGTGAAGCTTCGCGCAAGTGAAGTAGTATCAAGGTAGACGACTCCAATTGTTTTCTTCTCCAGAATTATCGGCACACTCAGGACGGAGCGCAGGCCGAGGTCGACAATGCTTTTTGCCTCACGGAGTGTTTCGTCCTTGGTGGTATCCAGCACCAGCCTTGATTTACCGGAGCTTATAACTTTCTGAACCATCGTATGGCTGGTCCTATATTCAGGCGAAGTTATTTCTTCGTCGAGGATGTCATGGGCGGCCAGGTGCCTGAAATTCCCTTCCTCGTCGACGAGTATTATGAATCCGCGCTCGGCCCGGGTAACGTCGAGCAGCATGCCCAGGGCGAGGTCGAGGAGTTTGTCGACGTCCAGTTCCGCGGCAGCCAGACGGCTGATCATGCCCAACAGGGCGAGCCCGTCTCGGGTAAGGAGCTGCTCGTCGATTCCCGCATCTTCGAGCAGCTTGCGCCTGGCTTTGAAATCTTCATCGAAGGCTTCGAGTTCCTGCATGGTAGAGTCCGTGGTTTTAATGTATTGTGCGATTGAATCCAGGCCGCTGTAAAGTGGCAAGGCCCGGAGTTGCGTAACGTCGTATCCTTCCGGAAGCTCGTCGGCAATCAGGCTGAAAGTTTCTTCGGCTTCATTCTTGTATTTAATTGCCTGAGAGTTATCACCTTCAGCAACGGCGCATGCAGCAGAGATGAGGTCCGCTTCAACAATCAGGACGGGGTTTTCAAACGGCAGGGCGAGATTGCGGGCCTCTTTTGCGCAGTTTACGGCTGAATCGAGGTTTTTCCGTGAAAGCTCGATGCGCGTGGCAAGAATGGATTTTCGTATTCGCGCAAACCGGTTCATCTCATTTTCGCTGATCGTATGCAGGGCATTCTCCGCATCTTTTTTCCTGCCCAGGGCAAGCAGAATTTCGGCGTTTACCAGTTTTCTTTCACCGAGGCCGGTCCCCTGCAGTTCGAGCGTTTTTATTTCTTCAAAGAGGCGCTCTGCTTTCTCCGTGTCCAAGAAGAGGAGGGCAAGCTGGATTTCAAGCATGACCTGGCCGCTGGCCGGTTCCCCGGTATCAGTTTCAATAAGTGAGCGTGAAAGGGAGAGTTCATTCTCCGCGGCGGGGATATCACCGCAAAGATAAGCAAGTGTCCAGGCTTTTAGAAAATGCAATGTTGATTCGGTTGATTTATGGATTTCTTTCTGAGCGATTTTACAGGAAGCGTTCAAGTCGCTCAAAGCTGATTTCGTTTTACCCAGCATCCTCCGGCAGTCGCCGCGTGAGATAAGAGTGCCCATTTCGAGGAAAGAGTTTTCAATCTCGCGTGCGATTTCGACGGCCTGCTCGCTGGAGGCAAGGGCATCCTTGGTTTTCCCCGCGGCAAGCTGCGTACTTGTCATGTTTATCAGGCATGCGGCGGAGCTGAATTTATCGTCAATGAGATGCAGGAGGGGTCTCGCAGCGGCGTAAGTATCGAGCGCTTTCTCGAATTCGCCCATGTTGAGATAAAGAATGCCCATGTTCTGGCGCACGTAGCTTTCACCGCTGAGGTTTCCATCTTTCTCGTACCTGTCAAGAGCCTTCTGGAACTCGGCGAGAGCTTTTTCCTGTTTTCCCTGTGTCATATATACGACGCCGAGTGCGTTGTGAAGATGACCGTATTGCTTTGAGGCCGACTTCCGGCCGAGGGCAGCCGATGCACGGCGCTCGGAATCCTCGATAAGGTCCAGACGGAATTCCAGGGTAGCCAACCGGTAGTCGATCATGTCGACCTTGGACTGGTCTTTGTGTCGGGAGGATTCTTCCCTCGCTTCGAGAAGGATGTCATAGGCTTTTTTATGATTACCTTTTGCCTCTTCAATACTGCCTACGTCAGCGAGTATTCTGGCCCGGTACATGGTGGTTTCGGGCCTGTCAAACTTTTTCAGGGCTTTCTGCACGAAGGCTTCAACTTTGTCAAATTTTCCGGCACGAACGTTATTGCCGACGAATTTTGTAATTATTCTTGATGCGATTTCCGGATATTCCCAGAGAGAATCCCTTTTTGCCAGCTTGAGAAGTTTATTCTGTTCTTCGGACTGACCGCTTCTCATGTAAAGTTCGGCCAGAGTATCCATTGCCTCGAACCATATTTCGCCGTCTTCGGGCACTCTCTCGAAGAGAGCATTGGACAGGCGGATTGCCATAAACAGGGCCGCGGTATTCTTTGCCTTCTGCATGGCTTTCGTCAGGAGAGGGACAAGTACGTCGTTATCAATATCGGCCAGGTGGCCATGCAGGGCGCGTTCGAGCAGGTCGCCGCCGGTTTCGGCCAGATATTCATATATTCGGCCGTGTATTTCCCTGCGGCGCCCAGACGGAATTTCTCTAAGAGATACGTCGCCCATTCGACCGCTTACAAAGGAGTAATTATTTTCTTCGTCCGCAAAAAGCAGGCGACGCGAGATAAGGCGGTCAAGAGCTTTCGCGCAGGCGCGGGCCGTCAGCCCGGAGGCCGTGGATATGAGCTCGAAATCCGAAGGGCGCCCGAGGCATGCGAGCCCGTCAACACCGGCACGCTCATCGGCGGAAAGAGTTTCGAGGCGGCGGACAAGCGCTTCTTCACCACCGGACGGGAGGGGCATCCCGGCAAGTAAATCACTGATGCGCCATTTGCCGGCCTCGTAGAAAAGAAGCCCTGCCTCGAAAAGCTGGCGGACGGTCTGCTCGATTATGAGGGGATTACCACCGGCTGCCTCGAGAACCGGCTTCAGAGTCGTTTCCCGTATATGGGACCCACCGAGCATTGCGGAAATAAGATTCTTCTCCGCCTTCTTTGAAAGCGGCTGAAGGACCGTTGTCTCCGCGATTCCCTGTTTTGTCATGCGCTCGATATGGCTGAGCATCGCGGCAGCGGATTTGACTTCGGTATTGCATGCACAGAGTACAATCAAGGGTATATGGACATTTTTCTGATGATTGAGCCACAGCAGCTGGGCCAGGTGTGAGAGAAAAGCAAGGGTGTCGTCGTCGGCCTCTTCGGAGTCGTCGATGGAGATTACGACGGGGTTCAGCTTCGCCGCTTCGATGAATAGAAGGCCGGCATCGTGGATTGCCGCGTCGCGTTCGGGTGTTTGGGCATTATCCGTCCGTCCGGATATATACCTGATAGCTTCCGAATAACGCTTCCCGGCGTCTTCAACAAGTTTGCCGGAAAGGACGTCGAGAGCATTCGCAAAAGGTCCGAACGGACGGTCATGAGATTGCATGCAGCGCGTGCGGATAAGTAGAAAACCTTTCAGTTGTGCATAGTATCCCACTTCCCGCATGAGCCGGGTCTTGCCGATGCCTGTTTCACCGGTTATGAATTTTACCGCCCTTTCATCCGCCACGTCTTTGAGCGAGCCAATGAAGGAACGGAAACGTTTCAGTTCTCTGTCGCGACCGACGAATCCACCGCCGAGCAGGTAGGCCATCGCGGTTTCGGCTGTTTCCTCTTCAATGGAAATATCCATGGTTTGAGAAAGCGCGCGGTTGACTTCGCCCGCGGAGTTGAAACGCGCGGTCGGATCGCGGTCAAGAAGGCGGGTGACTATCCGCTCCAGCTCGAGCGGGATTTCCGGATTGAACTTGCGAGGCCGCCCGGGGTCCGAGGTTGCCTGCATTTGAAGCGCAGCCAGAGGAGTATCGGATACGAAGGGAGGTCTGCCCGTAACGGCATTGTAGAAAACAGCGCCCAGCGAGTACAGGTCTGAACGGGGATCGCCGAGCTCTCCGCGTACGACTTCGGGCGCGGCATAACCGATGGTTCCCCGCATTGCGCTCGAGAGCGGCGTTTCGGTCGTTGCGAGGCCGAAGTCAATCAGTTTCGCTTTTTTGCCATCAACAACGATAATATTGCTCGGTTTTACATCGTAGTGGACGATACCCTGCGAATGAATGTGCTGAAGCGCGCGCAGGACCTGGGCGAAAAGGCGGGACTGGTCGACAAAATTCAACCCCTTGCAGGCATCGGTTATTGTCTCACCTTCCAGGAATTCCGAGGTGTAGAACCATAGACCGGATTTTTCGTCCAGGCCGAAGTCGAAGACGCCTGCTATATTGGGATGCCTGAGCGAAGTCAGTATGGTAAACTCGAGCCTCAGGAGTTCGAGATGACGCGCGCCGGGCACCTGGAGGAGCTTGAGCGCAAGAAGATTATCGTCCTCCAGTTTGTCCCGCACCAGGTAGACGGTGCCTGCGGCGCCCTTTCCGAGCACCTTTTCAACCCTGTAACGATCTGCAATTATTTTTTTCATAAGCAAGTATCAGAGAGAATGAATCCGTGCGGAAGCCAACTTACATTCTGCTCTGAAGAATTTCAAGATAATTTGGAGGCGGGGCGTGGAAGAAAGGATGAAGTGTGAAGTATGAAGGATGAAAGAAGAAAGGATGAAGTATGAAGGATGAAAGAAGAAAGGATGAAGTGTGAAGTGTGAAGGATGAAAGAAGAAA
>SOJX01000127.1 GCA_004376375.1 Planctomycetota bacterium | reverse complement strand
CGGCTGACCAGCGGAAGATGCGCTTGACAATTTTGGCTTCTTCGGGCACGACGGCAACCTTGCCATCTTCGCCGCGACGATAACCGAGTGGAAGCCAGCCGCCGACGTAACCGCCCGCGGCAGCCTTGCGGCACCTGCCCTTGGAAAGTCGCTCGTAGATCATGCGCCCTTCGAACTCGGCGACCGAGGCCATGATGTTCCGAAAGAGTTGACCTGTCGGCGTTGACGTGTCAATACCTTCCCGAAGGAACACAATGCTCGCGCCGGCGTCGCGTAGCGCGGTGTCAATCTCGATTATGTCTTTCACGGAACGGCCTGTGCGGTCTATCGACGGAAATACGACCACGTCAAACTTTCCCGCTTTGGCGTCCGCAAGCAGGCGCTCCAGTGCAGGTCTGTCTCGCTTGTAACCCGACACGCCTTCCTCGCGGTAAAGTTCAATGGGCTGCCAGCCCTTGTACTCCGCGAATCGCTTGATGTCGTGCTCTTGCGCCTCCAAGCCATAGCCGTTCTTTACCTGCCGCTCCTGCGACACGCGGATGTATCCGGCCGCTGTTATCGGGTTTTCTTCGCTAATCACCATATTGCGCAACCTCCTTTCATTCAAAAGGTTACACACATGAGGGGGTATTCCCGGCGAAATAGCAAGGGTGTTCCCAGTATTCCCGAAAAAGTACTTGATAATTCCTCCGATATGGATAAAAATGCCTCCAAATGTCAATAAGTGGAGGCGTTATTATCCATGAAGAACAAGAGCTACGAAAA
Organism: Planctomycetota bacterium; assembly: GCA_004376375.1. Classification (GTDB taxonomy): domain Bacteria; phylum Planctomycetota; class E44-bin39; order E44-bin39; family E44-bin39; genus E44-bin39. The sequence continues at coordinate 79,261 of SOJX01000127.1, read as the reverse complement.
AGCCAGGAAGGCATTTCGCAAGCACGACGGCGTGATGAGGACCGGCGAAGCCATAACCAGCGACACGGGTTTTATCTGTTTCGCTCATTGCCTTCCTCGATGTCAAACTCGTTTTCGGGAATGTACAATCTGCCTGAAAATCCGCTCATGGATGCACCTCCAATCTGCGTAACCTATTCCAGAGCAAATCATTATACATGAGGGCTTTTCCGCCACCAGAAGTCAAGTCAATTCTCCGTAGTTCGCCGAGAGCGCCGGAAAAGGCAAATCGAAACTGAGCTCGTCATAATTTGAGTGTAGCCGGGGGGTTGCGGGCCATATCTGCCTAACGGAAACAAGGGTAAGGGGTAGAGCAAAGGCTGCGCCGTCACCGAGCCGCCCGGCATCGCTCGCGTAACTCTTTATTATATTGGGCGTTATGTGGATACTTCACCCCGTGGGGTGTGACACCACGGTCGCCCATGTTCCAGGAATATACGATCAGGAGGCCCTCCCGCTAAAAGCTCTCCGCTGCTGAAAGATAATATTCCGCCTCTGTCAAAACTCCGAAAGCGGCATTCAAAGCAAGAACGGAACCCGCACAACCTTCCGGCTACACAATATCGAACCTGTCGTACATCTCCCGCAGTTCATTGCGTTTGACTGCCGTTTCCGCACGTATCCTCCTGTGGACGGCATTGATCTCACGCGTGAGAGGTATATCTTCTTTCAAAATCCGGTCGATTTCTTCTTCGGGTTTCATCGCAAGTCCTTTCTGGTTAGGTCCAACCTTTTTACTATCGCCTCGAGAAGTTGCTGGTAGGCGGAACGTGTAATCGGCTTGAAAAAATGGTACTCGGTCCCATGCTGGGATGATTTTTTCGGAAACGAGAGCAAGAACTCCCCGCTTTCACCTCGGAACACGGCTATGCTATCCAGGAGGAACATCCCGTTCAGCACGCATGATGCCCAACCGATGAGACCGCCTCGCGGCTCATCCGCGAGTCTTATCCTGACCTCGGTTATCGTGAAAATGTCGCGGAGTTTACTGTCCACCTGAACCCTCCCGTTTCACGAACTCTCCGCACCAGTCGGCTCCGAGCACTTTCGGGAACTCACCGAAGCCGTGCTCATCTGTATCTTCATCTCCAGAGCCTTTGAAATAATCGCCCACAACCGGAGGCTGGCGTCGGCATTCGCCTTCAACATGATCGATACATTGCTCTTTTCCGGTCAGTTCCACCGACGAGTAAAAGTAATCACAGTCGTAACAGCAGCGTTCCATACAATCCGTCCTTTCATAAGTTATTGGGTTAGGCTGAGCAATAATCCTGAAAACCATCCGGAGCAAAACTTATTGACTAATTGTCAAGGGGGTCGCGTATACACAGAAAAACAGGGAAAAATATAGAGACAGGGGGGTATAGACAATAAGACAATAAGTATAATAAAAATATATATTTCTTTATCATATATACAGTTATGTCTTTCAACCAATTGACGACTTATTGTCTTATTGTCCATTTGGTTTTTCCCCTTCCAATTATTTGCTCGTCAATAAGTTCAATTCGAGCAGTAGGCACATCAATAACTTTCAACTAAGCGGTACAATTTTTTGGGTTTTCCTCCAGTCGGAGGTTCATCATATTCGATAATCCGTTGGCCTATGAGAGCGTTTCGAACTTCCTCGTGGTCTCTATCATTCCATTTTAGTTTCCGTCGGATTCTCCAGAACTCCATCCATTGGTTGCCCTTTTTTGCACGCCATTTTTTCAGGATTGCCAAGAGTTTCTTGCACCTGGAATCGAATTCACTCTCAAAAACATGCTCGCCGGCCATAAACAGCATCCGCTTAGTCTGGTGGACGGCAAACAGGCTGCCCCATTCCGTAGCACCTTTCCCGATGACGGGCTCGATGTGGTTTTCGCTTACGGCGTAGAGCAGGGCCAGCTTCCGTGCCTGCTCATTGACCCGACTCCATACGGTCGTGCCTACGGAATCGTTACGTGCCTCAGCAGCCGAGTACTCGGTTTCCGCTTCCCGACGGCACTCGGTCAGGATTTCCACGGCCTCATCGGTATGCTCGACGACCTTGGGTACCGGATGCCATTTTTCCAGATTGCCGGTCCCGGGGTTGAACTCGGACCACCACTTAGCGGTTTCGAGAACCCTGTCCGGGAGCTCGATAAGCTTGGGGTCCTGACCTTCCGGCCGCTTGTTGCTCTCGAGGATAATCATCCGGGCGAAAAACCCGTTTGTGAGCATGCGTTCCGAGAGCGCTTCGTAATAGTGGTTCGGGATCGCGGTTCCGAAGATGATGAGGCATGGCTGGTCGATAGCCCCGGGCGATTCTTTCCCCGCTTTCCTGCGCATGGGGAACACGCTATTGGACGCCGAGAACATTGTGAGCAGCGTGGACATAATATTCTCGTGCCTGGCATCCTTGGCCTTGTTGATTGTCTGCAACATTCCGTCGATCTCATCGGTCTGGAACAGCATGCATGGCTTTCCGAACAAGGCGTCCTGAATGCCTTCACCGGATGCGAACCGTTCACCGAGCGAGTCGGAGAGACCGATTCCGTGAATAATTTTCGTGTTTATCTTTCGCGGCCAGTCTTTCCCGGTGCCTGAATGCCCGAGTCCGAGCAGGTAGACGTTAGTGCGATTGTCTCCGGGATCGCGCACCTTGCGCCCGGCCAGGAAGGCTTGGAGCGCGAGCGCGCCGCAGAACGCCATGACAGTATTCGGGTACGGCGCGGTCTCGAGGCAGTAATCCATGACCTCTGATACAAAGCCAGGCACGCGGAGTAGCTCTTCCGGTAGCGGCCCTGGATCGGGGAGCGATGGGGTGAGTTCCTCTTCTTTCTCACCGCCCTGAAAATCCTGCGCCCAGTGGTTCTCAGCAACAGCGACAGAAACTTGATCCGGCTCATACCGGCAGATGCTTGCCGAAATCTTATCCACCTCACGCATGGACATCGGCGGCTTGCAGCGGTCCGCGTTCGTCTGCGCGAGGGCGGCGCGTATTTCGGCATACCCCATCCCCACGCGGCGCATTGCGCCGGCCAGGCGTGCCAGTGTCGCGTTCCTCTGCCCGGATGGTATAATGTTGCCAGTAGCGGCCGAATCTTCGCCCTGTGGCGAACACGGCGCGACTGTGGGCGCGTCACGCGGCCGTTGGCTGCATAAGTGCGGCCCGTTGTCGAGAAGTTCGGCAAGCCAGGCCGGTGGTTCGGGAAGTTGCTCCGGCGACTCGTCCAGTTCGTAAGTTTCCGCCCAGGTGTAGGCCTTGTCATCGATGACCGATGGTGGAACAATGATATATCCACCATTGCCGCGCGTGTCGATCTTCGGAGCGAGCTTGCCCGAGGTATTACCCCAGTTCTTGCTTTCAGGCTGCCGGAAAATATGATGCCGGCCGCCGCCGGGTGTGAACGATAACGCGCCCTGCGCCAGGTCGGCGCACATGTCTGGATCGCCGGCGAGCCAGGGATTGTCAGCGCCATCGACATCGATCACAACGAGGCCGGTTGTAGTGATCCCGATATTGGCGTCCGGACGTTGTCGCCACCACGTTTCGATCTGCTCGATGTCCGTTGTCGCGTCCTTGAAACCGTGCTTGGTTATAGGCACTTTGCCACCAGGCGCGCATGGAAAAACCGGGTATTCAAGCTCGGCGTAATGGATCGCAGCGTTGAGGAGCTGGTTTTTCAAGTCGATCATTAAAATGGCGGCTCTCGCCATGCTTGGTGTGAACGTTGTAGAAAACGGCTTTTAATAAAGCTCATATCAATGACCTTCATGGGCTCGTCCTTCCTTCGTCTCTGGCCTGGGCGCTCTATCGACACGGCGCACCGTGAAAGCGGTTTCTCCGAATTCGCGGATTGCGAAGCCGGTAAAAATACGCACGATGTCGCGGCCTACATCCGTACCGGCATTGATAACGCAAATGCGTTTTTCAGTATCCATGAAATAAGAAGCGTCGAGCCGCACGCGCGACTGGCCGTGCAGGCACTCGGCGGCAAGGACGGCCAGGTGCAAGGTCTCCTCGACTTCCTGTGCCTGTATTTCCGGTTCAAACTGGTAACGGTATAATTTAGCGCTCATTTCGCTTGTCCTTTCTTGGCTGCAAATGTCGCCATTGGATACATACCCCGTGCATTGACGACATGACGGGGAACCTATAAATATTTTTTCAGGCCGGCGTCCTCGAAGAGACCGCGTAGACGATGACTGGCTCCGGATAGTGGCGTGCGCGGTATCCCGAGGTTCTTGGCGGTTTCGGTTATGGTTTCTGTTTTCAAGTGCTCGGCAATTGGGCGCAGGTCATTGGGGAGGCGGGAGATTACGATTGAGACATCGAAGTGAAGTCGCGCCTCTTCTTCGCGTGTACAACGGCGCCTACCTATGCGAATGGCCACTTCGTCCTGATCAAGGGTTGCAACACGCTCGATGGTTTCTCCATACAGACCTTCAATAGAATCGTTGAGAGAGCAGGATTCGCGCCTGTGGTCACGTTTTTTCTGTTTGCGGTGACGAATGAGCTTGCTGATTTTGTGTTCGATGACGCGAGCGACAAAAGTTGTTTGCGCGGCCCTGTTCGGATCGAACTTTGGCAGGCGCGAAAGAAGGTCGGTCGTCATCGATTGCGCGATGTCATTAATATCGCTTTCTGTAAAACCAGCCTTGCCCACGATCTGGCGGGCTTTGAAACGAATAAAATTGGCGATACATTTACTGAGTTCATGCTGTTTTCCGTTGGCATTCACGTTTGCCTCCTTGGCCGGAGGTGTGCGTGGATGCCGCAGGGAAGTGGAGCCCTCAACAAAGAAGGCGTTGTGAATTACCGCTTTCCGCGGCACCCACAACGCCTTCCACTTTGTGGCCAGATTGTTGTCAGGTTCCGAAAACTACAATTTCATAAGGGAACCCACCCTTGAATTAGGCTGCGTTTTCCTCGATTTCCATTTTGAATGGGAGACCATGTTTCACTTCGATGACGGCGATAACGCCGTTTTGCATTTTATCCATGCATTGGAAAAGTTCGACGACCTGTGCCTTCAGGATGAAGTTCCTCTTGGCGACCTCGGGCCTTGGTCTGTTGTCGCCGCCCAATTTCAACGTACGTATAATGCGCGGCGGCGGGTCAAGCGCCGGTTCACCCGCGCGGATGACAAGCCCTTCGAGGCGACCGAATCCGGTTTCCTGCATAAGTCTCACTAAGCTTTTTCTTGTGGGAGAAAGAGAATCGAATTTTACTGTTTCGGTCATGCCGAACCTTCTTTTGCACCTTTGGGCGTAATGGAGTAATGTTTCCGCCAAGCCCATGGAAACAGACATAATTTCCTGCTCGGCAATGGAAATATAAGGCATGAAAGAAAGGGTAACTATTGGTTAAGTGGTTGGTTAAACTGTGGTTAAAGTATTCTTGAAAGGGTTATCTTTGCTGGTCGTGGCGCTCGATAGTTCCATAAATTCGGAAGGCGACTTCTCCTTCTATTTTTGCAATAAATCCGTTGTATTGAGTTTGATTTATCTTGGCAATAGCCCCAGGTCTTGTTTTTCCTCTACCAACTAATGCATTTATCATGCGGTTGTAGTCGGAGCTTTGATGGTCTAGTCGTCTCTTCCCATCTGCTCCAGGTTTTATGGAATGTAGCTTCCAAATTTTTCGTACTTCATCTCGAGTTAACCCGGGAATGGTGTGGCCTTCGATTTTTAGAACGTTACCTTCAATAGCAGCCTGGTAATTCAGTTTTTTCGCGTTTCTTTCCTGATCTGCTTGCACATCAATATGTTCCGGCGATTTTGAAGTATCTATACCCCCTGCATTATGTTGAACACAAGTAATGGCTGATACTCCTAATGTATTCTGTAAGGATGCGTTGGGGTTAGCTTCGAGGAAACATTTTGCATATTCTGCAAATCTCGTTACTACCGGCTTATATTTATATGCCAGTGGACGTTTGATTTTCTTATGTATGGTAATATCAACATAAAGCTCATTCTCAAGTACATAATTGACCCGCTTTCGATACTCCTGCCAATGATTAGTTTCTCTCTCATAAAGAATCATAAATTGATCAAGAGCGGCGTCCAATATGTTACGTTTTTCATCATTAATAAAAGCATAGTAACTTTTGGTGGGCTCTCCAGTTGATACATACAATTCACCACGGCCTATTTCGCTTATACCCCCAAGCCCAACCTCATTCAGCTTTGATTTACAATGATGAATTGTTCCAATCGTAATTTCTTTTTCGTAATGCCAGATAGTATCTAGAAGTCTTGTCAGTCCTCCTGCGATTAACCCACAGTCAGGATTGTTTTCATCTGTCTGGATATCGTATCCTTCATATATTCTATCAACTCGAAGATAAAATTCCGCCTCCTCGGCTGAAATTGCTTCGCGGATCAAATTAACACACCTATCCCATAGGCCGTCTGCGCTTCGAGAACATATAGAGCGGAATAACTCCTGCAGAATTTGCTGTTTAAGAGAAAAAAACCTATTACGGCCATCTATAAGCATCTTTTTATCTTGAGGGGATATCTCATCAATTGGTTCCATTTTATGAAAAGGATTTTTTATTGCCATATCAGCATTAGCAACAAAATTAAAAGGTTCCGGGAGATTCCCATGTGGGAATAATTTATTTAATGTTTTCTTATCAAGCTGACTTGCCCGTACACGGTGTAGAGAGGAAGGGCAATCTGTATAATATAAACGGTCGGTTAATCTCATTAAAAAATCACACCGAGTAAACACAGATAGGGAGTGACCATACTGCAACAGGTATTCGCGGTTACGTTCTAAGTGCTCAATTGCTTTTCGAGTTACAAGAGATAATTCTTCTAATGTATAAAATGGAGCATCATCAATCCAATATTGCATGATGGCCTCGCGATTCCATACTTCAAAAAGATCTGCATTCTCAAAATATATCAGTGTATCATCGATAGGATTATCTTCAAAAGCTTCAGATAAGCATATGCGTTGACCTGGCTCAATTTCTCCATATCCCGCTGTATCCCAACGCGGGTCTTCCGCTGTTTGGAGAAAAAGATTGAATGCCTGATTAAGATGCTTCTCGGTCAATTCATAACCACTGTCCAGATATTTAAGATATTCCAGAATAGAAGCGTCTGTATTTGACTCTTGCCATTTTCTGATGAGATGAGCATTTGGACCGTCGTATTCTAATAACTGCCCAATAACCTGTAAGGTTTTATCGAGCGCCAAAACATCCGGCTGCTTCCCGCCTCCGGGCGTCTCGCTGAAGTAGGTTGTGCATTTGTCCAGGCACACGTATATTGTTTTTAGATACTTTTTCTCCGCAAGTGGCGGGATGCGGTCGTAAAACTTTTTGTCGGAATGAAGCCGCTTGGCATAAAAAGCATACAACCCCATAGTTCCTTTCTGCGAGTTGCATGATTTGCACGACCAGACTTGGTTGTGAATGGATTGTATCACATCGCACGTCGCGCATCGGTCGTTGATTCTGAGCGATTTAGCGACAAGATGCTCGCGGCTAAGATTTTCCACGGAACTACAATAGATACACTGTTTTTCGGATTCCACGAACTGCCAGTCCTCCCGGCTGATGTCCGACCATTGTTTCCTGCCGCTCTGCAGGTCACGAAGTGTCTGCTTGACGAACCCGTAATGTTCCCGCTTCGCGTCAGGGCCAAGAGCGCGCTTCGCGATGATTTTCGCGTATTGATACCAGATTAAATCCCGCAGTGTCCTAACGTCCCGGTCGGGCATTTCTATTTCTCTCCTTATGCGTACACTTGGATGCCAAACCCGACAAGCTCATTTGTTCCGAGATCTGGTCGTGCGGAATAAGGAGATAAGTCCATGACTTACCGCCATAGGTCTTCGCATGGATCGTAGCATGTTCACACCACACGGTCGCCGCGTCTGCTTTTGCCAAGACAGTCTCATCCTCTATCTCGCTGGCTCGCTTTGGCTCACAGATGTATTTGTCGGTTTTTGTCTCAACTACGAAGTCCGGTTCATATGATTTATCGTGACTATAGTGAATCTGAAAATCACCTTTTGCCGGCTTGTACCACTTCAGAACATCCTCATCGCTCTCAAGGATTACTGCAAAGCGTCTCTCCGAGTCAGTGTCGAACTTCTGGACTGAATACAAGCACCGCTCGAATTCACCGAATAGCATGTTCCTAATTCTATTCTTTTTACCTTCGGGGATTGGCGTCCTGAAGTTACGAATCACCTCATCTGCACCGGCAGTGTAGCTATTTGGGCGCAAGGTGCGAAAACCTTTGGTGACATGGGCTTCATAAGATGTGGCAGATTCTACGAAGTGGTCTTGCATCTGTGCATGAATCAGGTTTACAAGAATTTGCTGATGGTACTGCAGCGAATTCAACACGTCTTCTTCTTCAGTTAGATAAGATCGTAGATGCGTCACGACCTGCCCTGCCAGTTTATAAAGCAATGCCGCATGGTCATCATAACTGATGTCATTGAAATCGATCAAGCCGCGCACCATGTAGTCTTCTGGTCGTTTCTCCTCAATAATCCCCGACCCATCTCGTAGTTTATATCTTTGCATGTCGTGCAGATGTTGAATAAGTATATCCTGGGAAACTGGTTGTAAGTTGATATTAGTTGTATTCAGATCGAAATCCTCGTATCCTGCAGCCACTTCCCCTTTCGGTAATACCACGATTTTTGGAATGTCAATAGACAAGTTCTGATATAATGTTGTGGTTTCCTTCACAATCTTTGCAACAGTCTTTTCGCCGAGAGCATCGAAGAGTAATCCTTGTTTTGGGCGAACTATTTCTTCAACACTTTTGACGATTTCTTCCTGTATATCCTCACGCTGAAGTTGATCGCTCCCACGTAAGCGTTCATACTGTCGAATAACCTGAAACGTCGCCTTCGCCACTTCTTGCTCCTCCGGCTTCTCGAATAGGCTGCGGCTTTCTGCTGCCTCCCCCTTTTCGCTTGCCTTCGCAGGAGGTACAGAAATGGTTTTCTCAAACTCGGATTCGACAATCACCGCCTTCTTGCCGGCCTCGGGGATATCTTTTCCGATGACTATTCCAGTTCGGATAATCGAGTTCGGATCGTTGGCGTGGTCGATTATCTCCTGGAACCTGTCATGTGACACGATGGTTAGACGATCTACTGTCGGGATTCCCACACGTTTGCCATAAGGCAGGCGCAGTCCACGTCCGATGGACTGCTCAACCAGAGTCCGGGAGTTCGCAGCTCGCAATGGAACAATGGTGTAGAGATTTGTGACGTCCCACCCCTCTTTGAGCATGTTGACGTGAATGACTATCTCAATGGGGTTATCCGGGTGCTCAACGGTCAATAATTGCTCCACAACTTCGTCTTTTATCTCGCCGCGCACATTTGAGTGGATAGTGATTACTTTATCCTTGTATCTTCCTTCGAAGAAATCCTCGCTTTCTATTACTTGCTGCAGGGCATTGGCATGTGTTGTGTCCTGGGCGACCACCAGCATGAATGGTTTGACGATCTGTTTTTCGTTATTTCGGGCGTATACCTCTAGTTCGACTTTCGTATTTTCGTGAATTCGGATACCATCTTCGAGCTTGACCTTCTCCAGGCCGTCCGGTGTGTAGTTTGCCGCATCGAAGTTCTCCCGCGTCGCAACTGCAGGTTCTTTCACGAATCCGTCATCCATTGCACTGCTTAGAGGATAGCTGTAAATCACATTCTTGAAAGGCTCGGCGCGTTGGCCTCGTTCCACCTGTGGCGTAGCGGTCAGCTCCAGTCCGAGGATGGGTTTCAATTCATTGATCGCCCGTACTCCGGCGCTGGCCCGGTAGCGGTGCGATTCGTCCATTAACATCACCAAGTCGTCCAACCCGGCAAGGTAGTCGAAATAACTTTGCCCGATGTATTCACTCAGACGCTTGATGCGGGGCGACTTTCCGCCACGCACTTCGCTGTTTATTTTCGAGATATTGAAAATATTGACATGCACTTCACCCATGTCGAATAGCCTGCCGCCGCGCATACCGCGGCCGCTCTCATAGTCATCACCGGTAATGATCTCCGGAGGATTTACTGCAAATTCAGAAATCCCCTGGAAGACATACTTCGGCGTGTTCGGCTTAAAGTCAGCAATCAGCTTGTTATATATTGTCAAGTTCGGCGCGAGCACAAAGAAATGACGGATCCCCTGACTCATGTATAAGTAGCTGATAAAAGCGCCCATCAGCCTGGTCTTACCTACACCAGTGGCCAGGGCAAAACAAAGCGACGGGAAATCACGCTCGAAATCCTCAACGGTTGAGAACTCACTTTTGATTATTTCTAAGGCTTGCGCAGTATCGCTGTTCTTTTCAAGTGTGATGATTTCGCAAATGCGGGCCAGAATCTCCAGCGAATCCCGTTGCGGGGGACGCAGGCTCAAACGGTTGCTGATAGAATTGATATGTTGAATACTCATTTTTCACCTCCCATGTCGAACAGTGTCGCCTGCACCTGTTTGTCCTTGCCGAACTTCCTCCGTGGTTTGGCAGATTTGTCTTCCGTCAGTTGGTCCGGCTCCGGCGGAGCCTTCGGGAGGTTTTTGATCTCCAGGCTGTAGTCGTCGTGACCCCATTCGCACTTCTTGAGCACGGCCTTTGGTATCTTCTTAACGGTCAGGTTTGGGAACTGGCTCGGATCGCACCGGAAGGCGGAGCAGCAGATCAGCAGACTGCGTTCCGGCCCGACCTCGTCGCTGAGGCGTGTCAGCATCTGCTTGCTCATAAACTGGGTGGTCACATAAAGGAAATCACATTCCGTGCTTTTGCCGTGAATCCAGTAGACCTCCTCGCTGGGAGCGTATTCGAAGCCCTCGAGCTTGCACATGGCTTCGGCCAACATCGCCGCGTTGAACTCGGAGTTGATGACCGGGTTGCCCCATTCGTCTTCAATGATAAGCGACGGGCCGAGCCGGTAGTAACGGAAACCGCCACCGCCTTTCCAGTTCACGGCCTTGGTGATGCCGCCCTCGTCTTTGCCGTCAATGACCTTTTTTATGCGAGGAATGATGTGCGTGTGGCATGTTTCTTCAAGCTCCACCATGATCCAGCGGCGGCCCATCTTGTGAGTCACTGCTCCCGTGGTGCCGGAGCCGGCGAATGAGTCCAGAACAATGTCGTTTGAGTTGGTGGCTATCTGGAGTATTCGCTGCAGGAGTTCTTCGGATTTGGGTGTGTCAAAAACGGTTCCGCCTTCGAAGAGTTGAAGGGAATGCTTCTTTGCCGTATCGGTGGTGCCAACCTCGTCTGCATACCATATCGTTTCCGGGGTTAGCCCAGAATCGCCGCTTTCGCTCAGGTATTTCTTGATTCTGGGCGCATTGTTGCCTGTCTTCCCGAACCATATACGACCGTCGTTTATTGCTTCAGTCATCCTTTGCTGTGTGTAGCGCCAACAGTTCCCTTCGGGTAGTTCATGTTCCTTGCCATTTGGCGCAGTGAGGGTGTAAAATTGCGACGCGGTCCCGTGGCCAGCTTGAGCTAGTGCTGAGATAGATTGCCAAGACCCTCGCGGATCGTTGTCCGGGTTTCTGTAACGGGCACGCACGCTCTCGCTCATTGGAAGAGCATTCCTTGTGCCTTCGAAAATCCTGCGGTTCTTTGCATATACCACTACGTAGTCGTGCTTGAACGAGAATACTCTCCTGTTTTCACGAGTCTTGCGTTTTTCCCAAATTATCGTGGTGGCAAAATTCGCCCGCCCAAACACTTCGTCGAGCAATACCCTCAGGTATGCATATTCGACATCATCAATGCTGACCCAAAGTGACCCATCTTTGGTGAGAAGCTTCCTGAGAATCTCGAGCCGATCACGCACCAGCGACAACCATAGTGAGTGTTCAACACCATCGTCATAATGCTCGAATGCAGAACCTGTGTTATATGGAGGGTCAATGTAAATGCACTTGACCTTTCCGGTGAACTCCTGTTCCAGCGCCTTGAGGGCCAGCAGGTTATCACCGAAGATCAGCCGATTGTCGAAAATATCGTTTTCGCTTTGACGTTGCGCCGCGTGGTAAGACTTCTCCGGATCCTCAATCAGAATCCGCGGCTCCAGCTTGGGCCGGTTTTCCTTCCCAATCCACGTTAGTTCGAGTTTTGTTCTCTTGCTTGCCATATATTAAGCTCCATTGTAACCTGCTAATCCACATTCAGTTCGACCAATTGCCCATTCAATCTGCGTCAAATGCTGTTTTGGTTCTATGAGTCTGTTGTGGGCTGCCACTCAATACAACCAACGTTACATTTTCCATCATACAGAAATGCAACACTATGCTTTGCCCTTGTAACAGCAACATAGAATTTCTCCAGAGACCCCTTAACATCTTTCACATCACCTTTTTGAAGGTACTTCTTTATCGGTCCATGTGGAATAATCAGGACCCTATCAAACTCCAGGCCTTTAGCATTTCCAAAATTCAGTGCAGGATAGCCGTAAGTATTGGTATTCCTGTTATATCGAAGCACAACCGGTTTGTAATGATCAACGTACTCGTGCACATTATCCTTAGATACCACGAAAATACCATCATGCTCAGTGGTAGCGTTTTGGTGGGATACCGTTTTCTTCATATCCGGCCAAAGCAGGTCAGCAAAATCGCATATTCTCTGGTTACATCTGTAGCTTTTCGCATGATTCTCAATCGCGCAAAGACTGTTTTTTTCCCACTTGCATATCAACTTCATAATCCCAATGCCTCGATATTGTCTATTTTTGGCAGAGCTGTTCGTAGTGTAGGTACATTGCCGCGAATCACCTACTACTACTATACGAATTCCGGCTTCCAGGAATTTTCCCAAAAGATCCAGATCGTAACCAGCCAAGTCTTGGAATTCATCAATGAAAATCTCATCATAAATATCAGCCAGTCTCTTGGTTACAAGTCCATTTGATTTGCTCTCACAATCAATGACAAACCGAGAAATCTTATCCGAGTATATCTCGTCGCCATTCCTGAAATAGTACTTCTCAGTAGCAGAATATTCTGCATAATATGGCGAGCGCCCTTTAGGAAAGTGAATCGTTTTCACTCTTCGTTTTGAGTACACCGACCGTTGATACGGTCTTGTACACTCATGGAGTAGAAAGGAAAACCAAGTCATCACGTCGACAGCCTTGGGAATTCCGCCATGCTTTTCGCAGAACTTCTTCTTGATCTCGTTAATATTGTTATTGGTATATGTGAGTATTGCGATCCTCTTATCTGGCCGCGATAACGCTTCCTTGACCAAGAATGTTGTCTTGCCAGAGCCAGCAGAAGCCATGATTAATTTGTTACTTTTTGATTGCATTATTTATGTATTCCGGAAAATTCAGGTCCTCGCTAGAGTTAAACACCTTTAGAGCGGTGTCTGTTTTGTGATTACTCATGTGGCTGAGAAGCTTTTTATCGCTCGTAAAAGCTTTACCTAGAACCGCATTCAGCTTCTCTAGCGAGTTTGCCTTCAGCAACTGAGGCTCCAATGTTTTGCACTTCGCATCGTCAGAGAAGCATATCTTTATGTTTTCTACCTTTCCATCCAGATAGTCCACATACTTAGTTTTGAGTGCAGCGATTTTTCCGTCGTTGTCCGTAACGACTCGAACATTCAGGTTCAGCAGTTTTCCGATTTCAAGGAATCTCAGGAAAGAAGTCCCGACCGAGATCACATCAACACCGTCTTCCAATGGCAGTGTCCCGTGCTTTTTCTTATAAGCCTTCTGAACAATCAGCTCATCGGACGGCCCCTCTACGAGAATGGTCTTGGCGGACAGAATTAGCCTCAATGTATCATACCCAGGAAGCTTCAAAAAGTAGTCTCTGGTGTCTAGTGACAAATCTTTCATGGTCATCGTGTCGCCGCTTGGGGATAGCAGTTTCAGATTGTCTATGCCAAGCTTATTCAGAACGAAATTGCTATGCGTTGTGAGAACGATTTGTCTATCAGCACCTTTTTGCGTGATCTCTTCTATCAATCGATACATGTTTGAGTGTGACAGATGATTCTCGGGTTCCTCAATCAGCAGCACGTTTGAATCACCAGCGGCTTCGATAGCAAGCTTCATTTGGACACGGCATTGCTCTCCTTTCCCAACGGAATCAAAGGGTATGTCATCCAGGTGAGCCGTTATACTGTTATCCCACGTCGAACGTGCGGACATGTCCATTGCAATAGTGAGCTTCTTAGTAGTAACATCACCTTTTTTAGTTTCCAGCCACTCATTTATTTTTCCGATACCCTCCTGATCCATGAATGAATGTTTGAGCTTCCTATAAGCGGTGGACAGCAAAAGCCGCTGGTTGTTTTCCAGAACATCGCTGATAATTCTTGAGATATATTTGTTCGGGCCCAAGTATCCTTTGATGAGACTCGTGTCGATTATTTTCGCACGGAAGGGCAAATGCCTGGTTGCCACTGAATTGTCTGCGAACGAGCGCCATACGGTCGAGTAATATTCTGTCGGCAGGATGTCTGGGTTTTCAGACGCACGGATGTATTCCTGGAAGTCATCAGCGAAGTTTTCGTTTAACTCCACTTTCAAGTACAGCCCTGGACAATCTTCGCCTGCTAGGTTGTTGGTCCCCTTGAGTTTCGCTAGATCACTGCTTTGACCATCGTCAAGGTATGCCTCTATGAGTATCTGTGGGGGAGATGGATGCCCCCCGTTTTTGAGGTCGGAAAAGTAGTCCTTAACCATGTCACTATTGAAAATATACGGATTCAGTTCATACTGAATATTGCGGCCATCAATCTGGCAGGATAGCACAAGGTTGATTGCTTCGAGTACGGTAGTCTTTCCTGTCTCATTATCGCCCACGATGCTGTTGAGGTATTTGTTCAGTTCCAATTCAAACTTGCGAAAAGTCTTGAATCCTTCAATTATGATTTTCTTTATGTGCATAAACATGCCCTTTCTCTTACTAAATTAGTCTGGGCTCGACATCGTTTAGAGTTTCCGTATTTCTACGCATCGTAATCTTCATGCATAGTTTGGACGTCGAAACAAAAGCTCTCAATGGCGTGGTCATACAAGCCGCCACCGAATAGTAAACAGTGTCTGCACGTTTCGTCGCTGTTTAAGTTGTTTTTCGATGTTGACAATCAACTCCTCGCGCTGTTCGTCAATGGCGTCCTGCGCGTCGAACAACTCGCGGCGTTTCGTATTGCGTGTCCGCTCCAGTGCCTTGATGCTTTTCTGAGCTTCCAACTTGTCCCGCAGAGATTGCGCCAGCGCAGCCGTTTTGCGGGCTTCTCGGATCTGCTTGTCAATATCCTTGATTTCCCGCTCCAGCCCCTGCTTGAGGTCTTCGGACCAGCGGTCCAGCTTCAAAACCTCTTCGTCGAAGAACTTGCCGTTTCGCTTGTCAATAGCGTCCAGCTTCGCCTGCACCTCGGCATGACGGAGGCGCGACAAGTCCGGCGCTTCAGAACACGGTGCACCTGTCCGCCCGGGCAAGAGTAGCAATTTACCGCAAATCTCCTCATCGAGCACTTGCCCTGATTCCGTTCGGGCCGAAAAGATTAGAAATTCATCTGTATTGAGCGCCTCGACTGTAAGTTTGGACAACTCCAACCATCCGGACTGCCCGACAAGCGGCTCAAGAACGCTGACCTTGGAACCGTAGCTGGAATAATCCAGTTCAACATCGGCCGCGGGAAGTTCCCTTACAATAGCCTGCTCGATGATATTAACAGCCAACAGATGGTCCTGTCGATAGAAATATTCACCTCTGGCTTCCGCCTGCTTCCAATCGAGGTTGTACCAGCCGTTTTTCACATGGGAACCATTATAACGGAAGCGCGGCAGTTCTGAATCAAATTCCACCTGTCCGTTCAATTCGGTTCGCGTCAATTCCAGAAGCCATCGTTCGCGCTTGGACAAGGTTTCAAGGGTCTTTTTCTGACTGATTCGCAGGCGCGAGCGAACGTCCTCGTCAAAGTGTTCCAGCAGGCTTTGCCGCGTTTCTGCAAGGCGGGCTTGTATCTGTTCATCTAATTCATGCTGGAGCGCGTCAAATGCGGTCTGTATCTCTGAGGAAGTCCGACATGTTTGATAGACTTCGGCAATCCGGCGTTCAATGTCCACGCCAGATTCAAGAGCACCAAGGACTTCATCACTTGCACCGAATACGCCTTCAAAAAGATGAAATTTCTCGCTGAGCAACTGAAATACTCTCTGGTCGGCTTCGTTTCGACGGTTTAGAAAGTTGACAACAACAACATCGTGTTTCTGGCCGTAACGATGACACCGCCCAATGCGCTGCTCGATGCGCTGGGGATTCCAAGGAAGATCATAATTAACCACCAGCGATGCGAACTGCAGGTTTACACCCTCTGCAGCAGCTTCCGTGGCGATGAGGATGGTGGAATTATCCCTGAAGTGTTCGATAATAGCGGCTTTAATATCCACGGGTTTGGAGCCGGATAATTTGTCGCTGCCTTCATTCTGGGCGACCCATTGTTCATAAATAGTTTTAGAATGTGGGTCAGTATTGGAACCGTTGATGGTTACCAGTTTGCCCACATAACCATGGGCGGATAGGAGCTCAAATAGATACTGCTGTGTCCGGCGGGATTCGGTAAATATGACGGCCTTGCGTTGAGCACCCAGGTTTTCTGCCTGATTGAATGCAGTCTGTAGTGCGGGAATTAAGGCTTCGCCCTTAGCGTTGTTGCGAATACTATCAGCAAGATCTGCATAACGACGAAGCTCATCCAATTCGTCCCGCAACATGGCAGGATCGATGTTTTGTATCTTTTTCCTCTCCTCTTCGGCGGCAATCTCCCACTCGTCTTCGATTTCATCAATTCCTTCCATGTCTTCGTCATCGAGGAGCTCGATCTGTTCTTGGAGGTTTTCTAAGCGCTGAACGAGCCTTCGTAATGTCTTGCCAATAGCGAACGTAGATGAGGCCAGTAACTTGCGCAGTATGAGCGTTATTAATTGCCGTTGACTGGCAGGCAAAGCGAATAAAAAATCACGTTGTAAATAGGTAGATATATGCTCGTATAGTTCATGTTCCGCATCACTGGGAAGAAAATCCTGAGTGATGGGTACGCGCCTGGTAAAAGGAACATATTCGGTTACCTGTTTGCGCAGAGTGCGGATGCAGATCGGCTCCAAACGCAACTTAAGTTCCTCGTTACGGAGCTTTTCATTGGGCGTTCGAACGAATTGTTCGCGGAATGACCCCAAGTCACCGAAAACATGAGCATCAATAACGCTTACGAGTCCATAAAGTTCCATTAGAGAATTCTGGAGTGGCGTAGCGGTTAGTAGAAGCTTGGGGGCCTGACCAATTGCATCTGCGATTTTGTGAGCCATTGACTTCTTGGCAAGCGGGTCAGTTCTGTTCCGAGAGCGATAAATATTACGTAGCCTGTGAGCCTCATCGATGACGACCAAATCCCATAGAACTCGCTCGATCTCAGCGGTTTTAGCAGAGGCAAAATGGTATGAGCAGATTACAATACGGTCATCCTGGTCGAAAGGATTGGCCAGGCCTTCTTTGCATAATCGGTTAAATATCTTTGTATCCAAAATGACAGATGGCAGATAAAACTTTTCATTTAGTTCCTGCTGCCACTGTTTCCTAAGCATTGCCGGAACGATAATCAAGATTCGTCGACGACGTTCAGACCATCGCTGAGACAGCGCAATCCCAGCTTCGATTGTCTTACCGAGGCCAACTTCATCAGCAAAAATAGTCCCGTTGGAAAGCGGTGAGCGAAGTGCAAATAGAGCTGCATCGATTTGATGTGGATTCAGGTCAACGCGGGCATTAGCAATTGATCTCGACAATGATTCGATACTTCCCGCCGAACCGCGCAAGGTTAATGCATGTGCCCAATACTGACTATGATAAACAGTACTCATTCCTGAGTGTACTCCTGCTCTTCGAAGGTTTCACTCTTACCCTGTTTTCCTTCATTGCCGGCTACCCTTGCTGTCCTTATGCCACAATCGTGTAAATCGCCAGGTTTTGGGAGGCATATACTCACTGCACCACCTCCCAGTGCCCACCCTTATCCGGGCCAACGCGGCGGATGAACCCCGCTTCTTTCAAACGGCGAATGTGATTATTGACTGTGCGCGTACTGACAGAGATCGCCTTGGCGATGTCGGGGACGGTGATCTTGGAGTCTTGATCCATAGCCTCCATGATTGCCGAAGCGGTTTTCAGTGCACTTTTCACTGAAGTTTTCAGTGCAACTTTCAGTGCAGATGTCCTGTCGCTTACCTGCGCGGTTTCGGTCAGCCGATCTCCGACCCTTTTCTCCGACCCAGGCACTCCTTCCTTCAAGGCGAACTCGGGCGACCGGTGGAGGATCGCTGTGAAAAAGCCGTTGGGATCAAACTCGGGTTCGGCAAGACCTGCGTCCGCCATCGCCTTTCGCATTTTCCGGATGCCGGAGCCCAGGCGTTCGACCTTATTCAGGCGGGAGAAGAGATCGGCAATAATCTCGTTCCGGCGAATGGAAACGGAGCCGAACTTTTTCAGCGTCAGCCCTTTCGGCAGACCGCCGGGATTCACGATTTCCACCCGGTTGTCATAGACTTCGACGCTCACCTGCGTGCCGGTGATGCTGTAGTCGCGATGCATGAGAGCATTCACCACGGCTTCGCGTAGGGCCTCCAGCGGGATCTCGTAGATGTCCTCCCGATTCACGCCTCGAATTTCGCTGCGGATGTTCAGATGCTTCTTGAGAAAGGCGACAGCCTCGTTGAATTGTGTGAGGAGGTCGTCCCGCACGTCGCGCCGGTCGTAGATGTGCAGCTTATCCGTGCCTTTGAAGGCGACACAGGTCATCTGTGCCTGGTGTATGTGCCTGTACACATCTTCGGCGAAGAAGAGGATACCGGCGTTCTTGACCCGAGTGTCGTCCGCCACATTTAAACTGCGCAGGAAGTCGGGCACTGGTGCACGACCGATACGAATATCCGCTTCTTTGGTGAAAGCGCGAATCTTGGCCTTGGAGATGTCGTCGAAGGTGAAGCCCCGGAGCGTCTTTTCCTCGAATGGGAAAGGCTCGTTTTCCGCGAACATGATGCCCAACTCGTCGTGGCTCATCTTCTGCGTGTTGCCGTCAAGCCGCCTGTAGTATCCGGAACCGCAGGAGTACGGTTTCTCCGTGCCTTCGGGCACGACAACGGCTGCGACCTTGCCGACCTGCGCCATCTCGACGGAGATGGTCGGTTTGCAGTTGCGCGCGAGGCTGTTGATTTTGGCCTTCAGGTCATTGGTTAGGCGCTCACCGCAGACGGTCCCATCGTCCCGCACGCCGAGAAGGATCATTCCGCCCTTGGCGTTGGCGAATGCCACGATGTCCTGATCGATGCGGGGCGTGTACCGCTCCTTGAACTCCACGGTAAGGCCTTCGCCCTCGCGGATGAGGAGCTTCACTTGATCAGCAGTGATAGTCCGCGTCTTGCGCGTCATTCTTGCGGCTCCGATTCTGATTCCGTGTACTCAGGTTGACTATTCATCCTCTACCACTCCAGTCACTGCTCAGTCAACGATCTGCACGCCCACATCGGGTAACGCTTGTTCTAAACGCTGACAGAAGAGTTCCACCCTAGCGAACAAGAAATCACGGTAGTCGCTCGGCCCGAAGCTGCCGCGTTCGGTGAATCCTGCGGGGATCAAATGCGACTCCAGGATTTCCGCGAAATTCCGCACATCCTTGAAATCCTTAAAGTAGTCCAGCGGATTCCGATCACTAATCTCGATGTTGGTCCGCGCCCGAAGATAGCAGATATTCATCAGGCTGTTGGTCTCGGCGTCTGCTGGCAGACCCTCAACGTTCTTCAAGAAATTCTGTGGATAGATGTGGTGCAAGTTGGGCGCCTGCGACAAGAGCAGATACACGTTGTCGAGGACCTCAGCTTGCGGGTCACTGAAGTCTTTCGGATGCTGGTTGGCCAGGAACGCAAGAACAGCCCGGCTGAGAGCGTTGCGATAGTAGTAACTGGACTGAACGAGTCTTGTCTTGGATAGAACAAGAGACGGGATCTTTGGCTCTTTACCGCCTTCCAGCGGGTCGAAGAAATTCTCACAGAAGCCGTAGACCTCACTCGAAGAACTGAGCCGGTCTAACGCGAATGCCATCCGCCAGAACCACTGACGGGCAACATCCCGGTTCGCCGCCTTGTTCCGGTCGAAGTAATAACACACGGGCAACGCCAGGTAGATGAAGGGCATCATTGACGGACCGAGGATCTTCTGGTCCATAAGGAACTTGAGGGTTTCCAGAATCGTCTTCTGGCATGTCTCCCAATTCTCTTCGAAGTGGCGGGTCGTCAAGTTGTCCAAAGCGGCGGGAGTGATTCCGAAAGGATTGCGTCCCTCAGTATGCCGCTTTCGCAGGCAAACAGCTACCATCTGAATGATGGTAAGGTCATCCATTTCCTGCCAGCGGCTACCACTCTCAATCAAGACATCCTTTAGCCCCTGCAGGTGATCTCTCAGATAGAAGCCAGGCTTTTCGTCCTGGTCGTTTCGATACGTACGTGCGACAATGATGTCCACCGGATGGAGTTTTTTCCCCTCTTGGTTGATTCGCTCGAAAATCTCGCAGACCTCACTGACCTCTACACCCTTGATCCGTATAACTGACAACTTGTAGTCGGTGAACATGCGCTGAAGTTGGTTAAGGTTGAGCTCAATCTTATCGTTGAAACCCTCAGCACTCGATATTTCCTTGTAGAAAGTGAATTTCCACTCTGGCACATCACGGACACGGACGAGAAAACGTTCGTCGGGTACGGCCTTTTTCCGCGCTTCAAGCTCGTTGGGGAAGAAGAACTCCGCCTTTGTCGCGTCGAAGTAGAGTGTATAGTCAAAGTCCTCGTCGTCCTCCACTCGCCCCTTGCCGCCGAGCATGGAGATGAGAATCGAGGTGGCCCGTTGCTGACCATCAAGAATATACTTCCATTCCCCGAACTTTCGCACCGTATCTTCGTCGTGCGGGAATTCGAATCCACCCAGTCTGCGGTGCGTGTGCAGGTAGGAGTTGGTCTCCCAGTAGAGCAAGCTGCCGATGGGATAGAAACGGAACATGCTGTCCCAGAGCTTCTTGATGCTATGAGCATCCCAGACAAAGCCCCGCTGAAACGTCGGAATCAGATACTTGTCTTCTCTGAGCAGATTAACTACATCGACGATCTTCAGGTCTTCCGATCCTATGTCGCGCGTAAGGTTTGACATCTACGCCTCCCTCTGTACTCTCGCCTCCGCAGAAGAGCTACGCGTCATTCCTGCGTTTCCTGTTTCGATTCCTCTTGTCCGTCGTTTTTGATTTCCTCTGATCTTGAAGCCAGCCAGCGGTCGATGACCTCCCGGTGAAAGCGCCAATGCTTGCCGACTTTTTGACCAGGCAGGTTACCTTCTTGGGCGAGTTTGTAAAGAGTGGATTTGGATATTTTCAAGTACTCAGATAATTCACCGATGGTGAGTACTCGATCATGTTCAACTCCCATAATATTTCCTCTCAGGTGTGTCTCTGATGCATCTTGAATCGAGGCGCTATATTACCAGTTCATAGCGGTTCTTGTCAAATATAAACCCATATCAGGTACTTGTTAGGGTAACTGTTTTACGGAGCATCGTAAAATAGTATTGGCCAACTTCTGCACTTGACGGTTTTTTCGTCCAGGATATGCTCCAGTTCATCCAGCAACTCAGTTGTAGTTCCTTCCCATCATTAACCAATGGCTTAAATAGCGGGAGTTTCATTATAGTACGTGATATATGTAGTAATATCAGATTGCTCAACGTAGATCGGAAAGGCCGAGTGTTGCCTCAGGAGGTTCAAACTTGCTACTATCGATATCATCAACTCTTATAACATCGACTACTTCCGATGGTGCAATGCCACCACGGATACCAAACGCGCTCCTAAACGCAGTTCCATATCTACCGACGATGGCAACCTTGCTAATAAGCTGAGCATTGATTACTCGGCAATCCATAATAATATAGTCAGTGAGCCGGAAAACAAGTTGGTCATTGTTGGCAAGTACGCGCCCAGCCTGGATGTAATCTTCGATTATTGCTGAGAAAGCCGATTTCATTCGGGGAAGAACGGAGGAAATTATTGGGACATCAGCTTTGCAAAGCATTGGTAAAGCTGTGTAGAGAAAGTCTCTCCCATCTATAACCAGCCGGTTCCGCGGTACCAGCACCTTGATAATGAGTCCAGTACCGCTTGATCGAGTTGAATAATGGATCGCACCTTCGCAATCTCCACAGACACAAACACCCAGCGAATCATCGGAATTATTATCGTTGTATCGCTTTACATCTGAGCCTGCTTCTTGGACTTTTCGGGCCGCTTCAAAAGGACTTAGATTATGTAGCGGAATAATAGGAATAGACAGCGTAACTCCCCGCATAGGTCCACCTTTACCGCCTCTGGCACCGAGGGGAGAACCTGTAGTCATTATTTCGTCAATATATTCGTCAACAGAAAGCGGCATATCGTCATGGATGACCAAGCCGCGCCAGACTATCACATTATGGTCAAAGTTGGCACCAAGCATACTACGTTCCTTACACGTCGTTCCTCGATTTCCAATCTTCGAACTTCTCAAGAATATAATATGCAAAAGCCCACAAAATATGATTCGACACTCGGGCGATACTGTGTTCAGTAATTCCAGGATGAGAACCTTTTTCACTGAAATAACCATAGACGCCGTCGACAAGTTTCTTTCGTTCCTCCTCGCTAAAGAAACCTGCCTTTTCCAGGAAGCTCCGAACCTCATACGGTTTTTCCAATTTCGTAGTCGGAGGGATTATATTGGCAACGGCCTTAGCAATATCCGACAGGAGTTGTTCCACAAAGTTCCTAGCATGACCAATGGAAGAATCCCATTTTTCCTGCTTGAACAGATCAATGCTCTCTCTCAAATGGTGTTCCAGCACAGCTGTATGCAAATAGCTCGTATTAGCCTGCAAGAGCCCTTCCAGCGCAGTGAGATTTTCATCAGCCAGTCCAAGTGGGACATCTTCAGAAAGCCCGTTCTCGGATACTACAAAGCCGTCTTTTCGGAGAGACTGGATGAGCTCGATACGTTCCTCGCTGCCGGTAATCTCTAAGCGTTGAACCAAGCCAAAAATGACATCCTTCAACAGGCTTTGCTGATCGTTTTCCTCGAGCTGTCTGAAGGCTTTTACTAATGTTTCTTGCTTTGAACGATAGTATCTCGCCGCATCGTCAGGCACCTGCATTTCAAAAAGGAACTGCTCTATGTAACTAAAAGGCCGTTCACCCAAGATGCGGACTGCAATTCCAAGCGTTTTCCTGCTAAGAGTGGCCATATTTCTGCCTTTCTGAAGGACACATAAGCCGCTTCCGGTACAGAGGGTTGAACAAGAACGGTCAGACTCTAGTTTACCACGAGATAGTCATCATATTCGATAATCTGGTCGGTAACTTCCTGGAGTCGTTCGATAGCAACAGAAGATAATGAACCCCATTAATTTACAGGGGAATCAGTTCCATAGCTTGATTGAACGGCTTGCTCCATGCGACTGATTTCTTTTTCAGTCAGGAAATCGAAATGGGTTGAGCGCTTACGCTTTGATAGTTGTCCATTGTTCTGCAGGCAAAACCGGATAAACAGGTCGATCTGTCGATCCGGCATATCTACTATTTGCTGGATAGCTTCCTTGGTCTTATCATAGTTGGCCAGAAACGCCAACTCTTCTACGAGTTCCGTGTCAATTGTTCGCTCGATGAACTCAAAAAGCGACTCGGCTTGAGGTGTCAGATCGATATACCTATACCAAATGACCGTGTCGTTCTGTACAGTCATCTGGCCTTCTTCATCCAGAAGATAGTCAACAAGCGGCATAAGCGGCCGGGAGAAGGCTTCCAGAGAACTATCATAACCTGCGCGATCTTTCAGCATTGCGGCGGACACAGGAAACATTATTCCTTCAGGTGTAAAGCCGCGTCGGGCGAGAATGTTATGGATTAGGAAACGGTGGATACGACCGTTGCCGTCCTCAAACGGATGAAGAAAAACAAATCCATATGAAACTGCTGCGGCGTGCATCACAATAGACAAATTGCCCGTATCCATGCGCTGATGTGCGGCAATCAGCCCTTCCATTAAACTGGAAATGTCAGCCGGTTTTGGACACGCGAAATGGACCTTTTCTTTTTTCAGAGCGACCGTTTCGCCAACATAGTTCTGGTTCGTCCGGTAATCCGTATTTTGGAACCGAGGATCGACAATTCGATTCTGCAATTCAATCAAGTCCGACTTATTGCAGAAATCCTTTCGTTCTGCAAGTTGCAGAAGCCCAATGAACCGTTCTGCTCTGGTAGAGTTGGGCTTGATATGCTCGATCTCGAAAGACGACTTTGATTCTTTCGTATAAAGGTAACTGAGCGCCCGTTTCAGCAACTCCGGTGGGTACGCGGAGGTAACTTGCCTGCAACGTTCAGGGAGATTGGCTTTTTCAAATGTCCTTAGTTTATCTGTGCGACGAACAGTAAGGCAGAATTTTCCATCTCCGAGCAGGTTGTCGTTGATACGCTGCCGGCGAACCTGAGATGCCGGCGTAATCGTGTAATATTTCTCCGGGTCAAGAAGATCAACGTAATTACCCTTTTTAAGGTCGTCCAGCGAAAGTTTCTGACCGGTAAGCATCTCATACAGAAACCAGAGCCGCCTGGCATACTTTCCTATTGGCCTGGATTTCAAATAATCCAGAAATTCGTCAATACTCATTACCTTGAATAGGCAGGCAAGGATTCCAAGATTTGTGCCATCGTACTTAAGCGCAAACTCAAGGTGATCTCCAAGTGAATCACCAGGCCAATACTTGGCAGGATAGATTTCTTCGACAATGTTGCCATTCGATTCAATTCTATGGGTTCCGCTGTTGGCAACAAAGGATCTATGCCAGTTCGGAATAACATCAAGATCATGCTGCTCGATCAGAGCTTCGTAACCTGCTGACCTTCGGGACGTTGTTTCTTGATTGTTTCCACTCATGGGAACCTCCAGAAAAACGCTTATGTTCCTGGAATTATAGTTATATTTCGGCTATTGTCAAGAAAAACGCTTATGAAAATAAGGGTTATTTTCTCCGCAAGGCTAGAAAATCGCTTACAGAATGAGAATTTCAGTTATATAATGACGTTAAACTGGAAAAACAGTTACAAATTGGGTGTGGTAAAATTCCGAAGGGGGTTGCCCCCGGGATCCGGAGTAGCCTAGCTAGCTCCCGTATGCCTGTAGGATACTGGATCTTAATCTTTGTTTTTTTACACAACTGCCGATTAAGTTCTGCAGCTTCCGACTGCTCCGAAGCTTCAGTACCTGATATTATTTGCAGCGACGAATCACTATCTGCCTGTAGTATTTCCGCAATCTGCAGCCAAATATTAAACGCCAAGCGCTTAGTCCCTGGCGAGTTATTGGCGTAATTCGTATGTAAATCGCCAATTTGGGATTCCGATCTATTCTTTCCCCTTGCTATAACACGTTAGTGATGCTATCTTCAGTTAAATGAAATGTTGGGGTAGCCCACATATTAGTTACAGAAATCGCTCTCCGAAGAAATAGCGTCAGATGCTAGTAGACGCCTGATAACTGGCGCGATGGAATTTCTTGTGTTTATGCGATGAACCTGGCGAGATAGGTGATTCGAATCATGAGATTTACTTTTCTGCACGCAGCCGACCTTCATTTGGATACCCCTTTCAAGGGCCTCTCTGCTATGGATGAGCATGTGGCCCAAATGCTGCGAGATGCTTCGCTCAACGCATTCGATCAGTTGGTTGAACTTGCCTTGCAGCGTGAATGCTTATTTGTGCTGCTGGCAGGCGATATTTACGATGGCGAAGAGCGTGGAGTACGAGCACAACTGCGTTTCCTGAATGGCCTGAAAAGGCTCTCAGATGCAAACGTTAAGGTGTTCATTGTCCACGGCAACCATGATCCCCTCGGCGGTTGGTCAGCTATTCGCACGTGGCCGCCGGGGGTAATTGTCTACGGAGACAGTGAGGTCGATTGCCATTCTGTGCAGATCAGCGGTAACACGGTAGCTCATATCTATGGCATCAGTTATGCCTGTCGTGAGGTCAGTGAGAACCTGGCCTTAAGGTTCAAGCGCGGGGATGGCGCAGGTCTCCACATTGGTCTTCTGCACTGCAATATTGGGGGCAATCCTGCGCACGATAATTACAGTCCTTGTCAGATCGAGGATCTCCTGAACGCCGGCATGGATTACTGGGCCTTAGGACACATCCACCGGCGCCCCACCGAATATCGACGCGACCCGTGGATTGTTTATCCTGGTAACCTACAAGGTCGCAGCTCGAAGGCCAGCGAAAGCGGGCCCAAGGGAGTGGTCGTTGTAGAAGCTGATCCGACCAATGTTTATTCTGTTGAGTTCGTCCCGGTGGACAAGGCTAGGTTCGTGCAAACATCACTAGATGTCGCCGGAATCAGCGATCTGGCAGGGCTACAACAGGCCCTTGAGGAGAGAGCCGGTCAACTTCAGGAAGAAAATAGTGACAGATTATTGCTTGTTCGCGCCGCACTAACCGGTGGTAGTGAAATCCATTCTGATCTGACTCCTGAAAGGTTAGATGAGTTACTCGGGGAATTACGCAGAAACCACGCGGATTCGCGCTCCGTACTGTATTGGGAAAACATACTCGACCATACCCATCCGGAAGTCGACTTGGAGGCAATCCAGGATCGAGGCGATTTCCTAGCGGAAGTGCTCACTTGCTCCAAAGCGTTGTGCGGTGATAAACAGCAAGGCCAGGAGTTCTTTGAGCAACACCTGCTGGACTTGAGCAAGATTCCTGTCCAATTGCGAGATGAACTGAACTTGCTGGACCACGATTCCGTGCTGGAGCGAGCTCAGATGATCGCATTAGAGAGACTTCAACGGGAGGCCGGCGAGTGAAGATTCGAGATTGGCACATTGATGGATTCGGCATGTTTCACGACTTCGGGCTTGAGCATCTCCCCGATGGCATGACGGTTTTCCTCGGTCCCAATGAAGCCGGTAAAAGTACATTGCTAGGTTTCCTGCGGGGCATTTTGTTTGGGTATCCTTCCGGCAGGAGCCGCGAGCCTGATTTTCCTCCCCTCAAAGGCGGTCGGCATGGCGGTAAGATTGTCATTGATGTCGAGGGGAAAGGGTCTATCACGATAGCCCGATACACCGAAAAAAAAACGCCTGTTGTAGTAACGTTGCCTGATGGTTCTCAGGCCTCCCAGGCAGAACTGGTCCAATTGTTGGGCAGCGCAGACAGGAGCTTGTTCAAACAGATTTTCGCTTTCAGCCTTTCGGAACTCCAAGAGTTGCAGACACTGAAATCCGAAGAGGTCCGTGATCGGATATTCTCTGCTGGGATCGCAGGCGCGGGACACTCTGCTACAGAAGCAATCCGAAGGCTGGAAAAGGAGATTCGAGATATCCATGCCCCTCGCCGTCAGAAAACAAAAGTGGCTAATCTTCTCAAACGGTTCAGAAAACTGAGCGACGAGCTTCGTGAAGCGAGGAATCAAGCCGCGCGTTATTCGGAATTCTACGAGCAGGAAGAAAAATGCCATGCACACATTCAAGAGGCAACAGAGAACCAGGAGAGTCTTAGGCGGCAGGTGGAACGATACAAGCTCCTCATGGAACTCTGGCCTACGTGCCAAAGGCTTGAGGGGGCACGCACCGAGCTCTCACAGTTAGAAGCTGTTGACGAGTTTCCGCCGGAACCCGAGCGCCGAATGTCGGAGGTTACTGCAGACTACCGTGCCGCCCAAGTAAAATCGGACGATCTAGTGGCGGCTCATAAGGCCAAAGCCGACCAATGCGAATCTTTTAAGCACGGTTTGAAGGACAAATTAGCACAACTGAACAACGAGGTCGAAGCTCATCACGAGGATCTGCGCCTGCATCGTGATCATTTGAACCAGATGTCTGGAGCGCAACAACGGATTGATGAAGCATGCCGAGATCTTGAAGACGCGCTTCGGTCTCTCGGTCCACAGTGGGACCGCTCCCGCCTAGAGGCATTCGATACGTCATTGCCTCGAGAAGAAGAAGTCCGTAACTGGAAAGAACGATTGGCAGATGCGGTTTCGCATATTGCCGAAGCAGTCCAACCAGTACGATCCATCGAAAAACAGATTGCTTTCGCCATCAAAGAACGTGACCGCATTCAAGCAAGACATAACAAGGCAAAGACACCGGATGAAGCTACTTTGATGGCCCGTGAATCAGCGCTTGCGCAGTTTTCTGAGTTGTGGGCAAAGGAGGAGAACCTCCAGGTACGGGCAGACGGATATAAGGCTCTGGTCGAGGATCGGCAGCGGACCATAGAGAGCCTGCCCAATGTTCCTGCGACGGGAAGCGCAACATCAGTGATATTAACTGGACTTGGAGCTCTGGCCGCGGGAATCACTGCAGCTTGGCGATTCGCTGTGGACGACAAGGTTGGATTTGCGGTGCTAGCTTGCCTTGGCATTGCTTTCGCTGTTGCGGTTTGGCTACTCAAGAGAAAAAAGGCCGCAGTTCCTTTGCCTGCCTGGTTAGATGACGGTCTGCGTCGGGCCAAGCAACAGTATGACGAGACTTGCAAAGAGGCGGAGAACGTGCGGACAGCGATTTCTAAGCAAGCTGAGATTCTAGTTCTTTCCGTAACGGCAACACGAGAAGAACTATCTGCTGTAGAGAAGAAACTGCGCGAGGAACGCAGGGCTCTGAGTAAATGGCAAGATGCACAAACCCGTATTCAGGAAGCCAACAACAGACTCCAAGAATATGAAGAAGAACGCGAAGAGTTGCAAAGAGATCTTGACCGGGGTCAAAACGCGCAGGATCAAGCTGAACAGGACTGGCAGCAGTGGAAAGCTGGCTGTGAAATCCCCGAAGGTTTGACGCCGGATGGAGTGCTTGCTTTTTTGCCACGAGTCGAAGCGGCCCGGGAAAAAGTGAGGAAATTGGACTCCGCGAAAGAAGCACTTAACCAACTACGTAAAGCGATTACCGCTTGGCAGAAACGCGCCAGAGAGCTTCTTGCTCGTGCCAACACTCCCCTGGCCCATGATGATGCCCCTGAAGGTCAGGTCATCGACTCGTTTCTGCAACTGCGAAACGCATGTCGTAAAGATGCTGGACAACGCCAAGAACTAATCCAACTTAGGGGTGAGATCGCTGATCTGGAAGCAAACATTGAGGCAGCACGAAAGCAGGTAGAGCAAAGCTCCCAGCGACGTGATAAACTCCTTGCCGAAGCTGGGGTGATTGACGAACCTGCTTTCTGGCGAAAACATGAGATTTTCAAGCAACGACAGGAGTTTCGAGGCGAAATCGGATCGCTAGAGCGCATTATCACAGATCGGGTTGGTCTAGGATTGGAAACTGACAAGACGCTCAAGGAACTCCGGTCGGGGCTTGTGGATGAATGGCAGCAGGCTCGATTACGGGCCGAGCAAGAACTTCAGCAGGTAGTTCGAGACCACGAAGAGGCGGTACGTCAGCATCAAGATGCTATGAAGGCTCGGAAAACTGTCGAAGAATCCGCTGATGTGCCAGCTATTGAGATCGACATCGAGAACGTTCGCTGCGAGCTTGTCGCGGCCTTAAACGAATGGCAAATCAAGTCAATTGCAAAGGCTGTTATCGAAACTACGCTCGCGCAATTCGTTCGTGATCGTCAGCCTGGCGTGCTGGCGGAAGCCAGTAGAATGTTCGAAAAAGTCACTGACCACAATTACCAGAAGGTTGTCGTCGAACCTGACGGACAGAGCCTAGCTATTATAGATCGCTCGCTTGGTCGGAAAAAGCCAGAGGAACTTAGCCGGGGTACTGCTGAACAACTGTACTTGTGCTTACGGTTGGCCTTAGCAAGGGAGTTTGCCCAGCAGCTATGTCCGTTGCCCATTGTGATGGACGATGTTCTAGTAAACTTTGACCCAACACGGGCGCAGGCAATGGCGGAAGTGCTAACAAGCTTCGCGGAATTGAACCAGGTCCTATTGTTCACCTGTCATCCTGAAACAGTCCAGATACTGCAGGAAAAATGTGCACACATCCGAGTCGAGCAAATGCATCTCTACGGTTCCTGATCATTCAGCATAAGCCCGGCAGCGACATCTTATCAAGCGCATCGATCTTTATGTTGCTGGGGCTTAAGATACAATCGAATCGCCATTTGGTGTTAACTTTTCCATGTTTTTCCTGACTGTTTTCTCTGATGTATTGGCATAGCAATACACACACAAATGAGGGCAGGTATTATACTGTCCGATATCTTTGCTAAATACACATCCACATTCTTCGCGCTGCCCTGGGTCTTTTATCGATTTCCTAATGTTTTCCGGCGTATCGAACATCTCTTTTTGGAAATATTTCTTACGTCCAAACAAGTCCGACAATTCTTGATCATTATTTGAGATTCTGAGGAGTAATTCATCATCCACACATTTGTTGTGTTTTATTCCGTATTCCGAGAGGTCTATCTTCTCACCACAAGTACAGATTACAAGATTCCATTGTTTACTTAAATTGGCTAGCTTTACTCCAACCTGTTTCATGGTGCGGGGATCAAATTCAGTGTATTTAACATTGGCATGTTTTAGATTGCGTTTGACTTTCGAATATGAACTGATATCAACAAAGCTAAACACTAACTTGCTCGTGTATGAGCGAAGAGCATCGCCTACATTTTTGATTCTCTGAAGCAACTTATCAATCGATATCTCTTCAGTGAGCAATAAGGGATCAAAGCGCCAAATAACGCGCTCTTTCCCGATGCGCTTAGAGAGTGTAATGAACGCATTTATACGGTCTTCCAGTTTAGGAACCCTTGGTTCATATTTTTCCTTTTCATAATCATTAAGTGTAAATTGGAAATAGTACGATATCTTACGTCTATCGAGCTCAGTTAAATAGGGTATTAAGGGCAAAGGATTTTTCGTCCAGAAGACGACAGCTTTTACTTTAGTTAGGGAAATATATTGAGGACGTTGGTTAAACGGATTGATCCATTTGATGTATCCTGCTTTAAGGCGTTTAATAAACCAATTTGCGTAAAATGCAGGAATGTCAGTTGAACGGCTTGCAGATATAACCTGTGGTGCAATCGCTGGGGATTCTTTCTTATCAATTGTTATGGTTGTTTTCGGCCATTTCATGCGTAAGCTTCCTATGCTGTGATTGATTTAAGCATCTACTTCTTCTCCAGCCTCAGAATACTATAATTCATATACTTTGTCCTGAGAATTGGATATCGATTAATATTCGCGCAGTTTGATTCGCATGACTCATTGCCATTTGATATATATGTAGGACACCTTTCCAAAAGCTTTCTTAACTCGTCGATAATATCATCAGGATACATAAATCCATTGCAAACAGTGATAATTCCCGCATCCTTTTTAAGACGCCAGAACTTTTCAGGGTCATCTTGACACGAAAACCCATGTTTCCGCTTCATTATATCAACTAACGAAGAAAGCCTCCCGATGTCAACTCCTTTTGCATATTCGACATCCATTAATGAACAGAGAAAATAAATTCGCTTTGCGGAGAAAGTAGAATTGCGAAAAATATTTTTGATGTGAGTAAATGTTTTGTTACTAAATTCGCCAATGGATTTTGGGAAAATAATGATGTTATAGCTATCTTCGTCGAGTTTTGACCATTTAGTGATATCCTTTACGATATAATGAATGTTTTTTCGTCCAAAATCATTCCAATAAAGCCAGTCCACTTGATCGATACCCGTATACTCCATATTCTTCAATCGATTGTTCTCATCATCTTTAGCGGCAAAATGGAGTCCATAATAGTCTATGCCACACCCAACACCAATGGAAAATATGTTTAGCGGCGAGCGGATAAACCTCTTACGGAAAAGCTTTCTATATATAAGATAATATTCTGCAAGGTATGCGGGGAAAAATCGCAGCATATAATATTGCTGGATAAGCTCATTCTCATAATCAGGCAGATTTCTTCCCTTGTATGTAAGGTCTTTCAATTCGCATAAACCTTCTCTCTGATTAATGCCTTCTTGAAAGTCGTCAAATACTTTATGAATCATTTTATCAATGAAAGTGTGCATACTCTTTTCCATAAACAGTCTGGGCTGCAAGCCCGCTTAAATGGAATTTGCGCTCGGCGTCATTAGCCATGCGCTTTTTCCTTGGTTTCTTCCTTGCTTAGTTGATTCGGGTGGTTTTTCAGCCATTCATCGACAGCATCCTTGTGGAAGCGCCAATGTCTGCCCACCTTGATTCCAGGGAGAACCCCGTTTTGTGCCAGCTTGTAGAGCGTGGACTTGGAGATCTTCAGGTAGTCGGCCAGTTCTTCGATGGTTAAGACATTGCCTGAGTTTTCGGTCATCACACGCTCCTCTTCACGGCCTCGGAACCTGAAAGCATTCAACCCCATACTCGGAACAGAGGTCCTTGACTTTGCCATCAATCTCGTGCGCTACAAGGAACGCGAGAACCTCCGCGTTTTGGCGGCGGCATTTGACCGCGAACATATACTTGTACTTGATCGCCTGCAGCACCCCGGTGATGTTGTCGAAGCCAACGGTCTCCTCGACCTCAACCGTGATGTAACGCCCTTCGAAATCCTCCAGCACCACGTCGGCGCGGTCGCCGGTCTCAAACTGGTATTCGAGGTGTAGGCCCTTCAGGCCGGGCATGCTAAGAACGTCGGAAGGTTTGGAGTAGAGGGCCTTCTTCAACGCCTTGTGGACCGGGCCTTCGCCTCCCATTCCATGACCAGGACGCGGTGGCATGAACCGGCTCTTGCGCGGCGGAGCTTTCTCCGGCGGCCTGTTCCGCTTGAATTCTTCGACGAGGGCCCGGTAAACGTCCTCCTCGATTTGCAGCAGACCGCTCTTGCGTTTGCCGATGGCGCGGAATCTGAATCCGGGGCCTTTGCCCATGAATTCAGCGGCTCGGGCATAGGACACAAACCCGGAGACATTCAGCATCCGGCCTTCGGCCCGCCAACACCAGCGCCTCTTTGCTCCATCTCTGTAGTGGGTCATCGGCTCATCATCGTCGCAGTACAGCTCTTCATCCAGTTCTGCAATGGCGATGATTCCCTTGCGGCCGCGTTTGTGGCTTATCCACTCCTCGGACCCATCAGCTCTTTTGTGCAGAACATCCGGGCAGGAGCCGATCTCGTAGATCAGCACCTTGTCCCCGGCGCGCAGACCAAGCCCGGCCTCCTCGCGGCCATCGCAAATGTACACGCCATAGGAAGGCCCGTTGCCTTCCAGGGGCGGCCAGTGCGTCGTGATCCAGTATTTCATCATTTTTTCCATTCCTGCACGTTCTCGGGCGAGTCGCAGTCCGCCCGCAAGAAAGACCATTATTGTCTATAATTAGCAGTTGCTGTCAAATGAAATCTTGACAAATCGATGGCGCTGACTACGATGGAGAGGTGTGATGGTTCCGAAGAGGGTTGCTGCAGGGGAGCCAATCGTGTCGCTCAGCGAACACATCTTGATTTTCGATGTCGGACAAGTCAGGCTTGGATGCTGTAAATGCAACGTCCAAGCCTATTTTTATTGCCATTCGCCCTACATCAATCCTGTTTACCACTAGCTTCATCAACTCCTTTTGCTCGTAAACTGGTAAGCGGCCTAGCGCTTCCTTCAGGCTTCCGAGAGTCTGCGCCAGCTTGTCCACTGCCGTCATAATCTTATTATGGATATATTCCCCGTATTTTTACAGCCTTCGCTACGCGCTCCACGGCGAGCATATAGGCAGCGGTTCGCATGTCCGTTTGCTCTTTTTTCATCAGTTCAAACGTGTTATTGAAAGCCTTATCCATAATCTCTTTAAGGCGATCATTGACGATACTCTCTTCCCAGAAATACGCCTGGCAGCCTTGTACCCATTCGAAATACGAAACCACAACTCCACCCGCGTTGGCAAGAATGTCGGGTATTACAAGGACATCCTTCTTTGCGAGGATTTTGTCTGCTTCCGGCATGGTAGGTCCGTTAGCCGCCTCTGCGACTATCCTGGCTTTTATTTTAGGTGCGTTTTCAGCGGTAATTTGCTGTTCGAGAGCAGCCGGTATAAGTATATCGCATTCCACTTCAAGTACTTCCATATCGCCTATTTTTTCCGCATCGGGATAATCGGCAACGGTGCTGGTCTTTTGCTTGTGCTGGTAAACTTTCACGGGATCGAAGCCTTTGGGATTGTAGATAGCACCTTTTGTATCGCTTACCGCAACGATTGTATGCCCGATTTCGTGCATCAGCTTTGCGGCGATCCATCCGGCATTGCCGTAGCCTTGAACGGCAACCTTGACATTCCCGTTTATGCCAAGCTTGTCCAGGGCATTGACCGTGGCGAAAACGCATCCGCGAGCGGTAGCTTCGTTTCGTCCGAGAGATCCCCCTGTCTCAATCGGCTTGCCGGTTACGACTCCGAAAGCGGGATAACCTTTGCCCATGGAATAGGTGTCCATCATCCAGGCCATGATCTGTGGGTTGGTATTAACATCCGGTGCGGGGATGTCGCGATCCGGCCCGATGAAGTTGACAAGTTCCCAGGTGAAGCGGCGCGTGAGGTGTTCAATCTCATTCTGGCTCATCTCTTTCGGATTGCATGTGATGCCGCCTTTGCCTCCGCCGTAAGGAATTCCAACGACTGCACATTTCCAGGTCATCCACATGGCCAGGGCGCGAACTTCATCAAGTGTAACGCCGGGATGATACCTTATTCCGCCTTTAGCCGGTCCACGCGCCATACTGTGCTGGACTCTATGGCCCGTGAAGACTTTAAGCGAGCCATCATCCATTTTTACGGGCAAATATGTAGTAATTTCCCGTTGTGGGTTTCTAAGCATCTCGTGCAAATCTGCTTCCAGGTTGATCCTTTGAGCTACTGTATCGAGTTGACCTCTGGCCATTTCCCAGGGGCTTGTTGTTTTCTTTTTTGTTTTTGCCCTTGTTGATGTTCCCATTATCATTCCCTTTCAGCTTGCAGAGAAGTCTTGCTGCTTAGTTTTCGTCTGCAGTTGAATTACCCATACCAATGATTTCCAACAACCCACTCAAAGTCAAATCGCAGTATCTATGCCCATTGACCAAAGCTGTTGGCGGCTTGGCGCAAGGAGCCTCAGGGTTGTTGTGGACCTTTGTGTAGAATGCTTTGCCATTCCCGCCATTCTTAAGTGCATCCACTAGCAGTATATAATCCAATCCTTCCCGTATTTCTCTGCCTCCACTCATGCGGCAGCTCGGGCAATTGCAGATTTCCACGGCCTGTTTAATATCTTCTTCCAGAACAAATCCGTTGGATGAATCGATAAATGAATGAATCCTAACCAGAGCAATATTTGTCTGGTTGGCAAGTTCGTGTAACGCAGCTTTCGGAAGACAACCGAAAGTCATTTGAATATCCTCAAGCACAGCCTTCATGTTCGATTTGGGATTTTCGTACATCTCCAAAACCGAGTTGACTTTTTGCCTGACCAGATTCATTGTCGTTCTCCCATGTGTTTGCAGTGTGGATTTATGCCTTTCCGTCTATCAGCCGCTTCATATAGTCGAGATAATGTCCCAGTAACCACATTCTCTCCAACAACTCCGCCCAGCCGCATGAGGGCGTAAAGCTAACCTTCTTCCCGGTTGTAATCTGGCCTTTCTGATTTACGCTGTCGCGTAATTCTTCCCACAAGCCGGACCATGTCTCTATTGCATCCTTTAAAACGACACCGGATACTCTTAAAAGGCCTTCAGCCTTCTTTTCTCCAGGGAGAGTTTTGAATACAAGATTCCCTTTTTCGTCAACCCCTTCCGGCAATTCACGCTCTGTTGTCATGCTTATTTCTCGCTTTCGCTTTCCAGCGCGTCATTGGCTGACCAGAACGGCAATTCGAAGAGTCTGGCAATTGGTTCGCAGGTCAGTTTTCCCTGATGCATATTCAGGCCTTTTCTTAAAGGCTCGTCCTGGCGCAATGCTTCCTTCCAACCCATGTCGGCCAGCAATTCCACATAGGGCACTATGGCTTTCGAGATTGCATCGGTTGAAGTCGCCGGAACGCACCCGGGCATGTTGGCCACGCAATAGTGAATAACTCCATCAACCTCAAATATCGGGTCGGCATGAGTCGTAGGCTTTGAAGTCTCAATGCAACCGCCCTGGTCGATGGCTATATCCACAATAACTGTCCCTTTTTTCATCAACTTAAGGTGATCGCGGGTAATAAGGCCGGGAGCCTTGTCGTTTGGGCGATATACCGCACCGATAATCAAGTCTGCTTCCGCCGCATACTTTTCGATTGCCTTCTGATCTGAAAGCACCGCGGTGACTTTTCCGTCGAGCATGTTTACTGCGGCCCTTAGCTTATCTTCATTTATATCCAGAACCGTAACGTCAGCCCCTAATGCCGCAGCGGTCCTGGCGGCAGCGGTGCCGGCAACGCCGGCGCCTAAAATGACTACTTTAGGAGCAAGCTCATCTTCTGAAAAAGTGGCCAGGAGCTTGCCGACGCCTCCCCATGGGCGCTGAAGATACTTTGCCCCCTCCAGAGTGGAAAGCCTGCCCGCAATCTCACTCATAGGCGCCAGGAGCGGATGACTGCCATCAGATGTTTCCACCGTTTCGAATGCTATGGCTGTAATTTTCCTTGCAAGCAACGCCTCGGTAAGATTTCTCGATGATGCGAGGTGAAGATACGCAAAGAGAACATGCTTCGTGCCCATCAGTACATACTCTTCAGGCATCGGCTCTTTTACTTTGACTATCAGCTCTGAAAGGAAGAAAAGCTTTCCGTGCGTACTAACAATCTTGGCACCCGCATTGATATAGTCAGAGTCATTGAATAAAGCACCTTCTCCGGCAGCTTTTTCGACCAGGACTGAATGACCACTGCCGGTCAACCGTTGAACAGCCTCTGGCGTTAAAGCAACTCGGTATTCCTGCTGCTTGATTTCTTTAGGGATGCCCACAATCACGGCTGTTTTCCTTGATTAAAGATCCACGATCCTGGGTTTACTCCCTTTTTCAGAAGCAAACTCCGGCGCTTCCTCGCCCAGGGCCTGCCGGGGTCCGGGTTGACATATGGCCGTCCCGCGTTCAAAGCAGCGTTTCAGCATGAAGAAACGTTCCTTCAGCGCATCATCCGTGCAAACATCGGCTATTTCGTTCAGGGCCGTGGTTATTTCCGAAAACAGTTTTCCCAACTCTTTTCGAAACACGTCGTTGCTGTCCATTGTTTACCTTCCTTTCATGATTTGCGTCCTACCAACGCTTTGATAATAGTGCTGTGCAGCAATTCAAGATGCTGCCTGAATTTCTCAAGACGACGGTAATTATTCTTTGAACTGTCAACTTATATCTTTCTGTCCTCCGCCGTTTGTAGTTTTCGAACGTGACGCCAGTGCATCGCGGACGGCAATCTTGAGTAATTCCAGACTGAACGGCTTGGTGATGTAGGTAAACACCCCTTTTTCTCGAAGTACTTTCTCAAATGCCTCTGAACGATTGGCGGCAATAACAATAATTGGTATCTGTTTTGGGGAGTGCTTTATTCTGTCAATTACCGTACCGGTTTTGACGTCGGGTAATTCAGCCTCCACGATAAGCAGATCAATGCCGGTTCGATATAGCATCTGCAGCGCAGCTACCCCCGTAGAGGCTGTTTCTACTTTCACTCCTTCAAGGGTAAGTGCTGTCAAAAGCAATTCCCTGATGTCCGCATCGGGATCGACGATCAAAACTGTTTTATAGCCAAGGCTCATTGAACACTTCGCATCAATAGGGCGATAAGCAACGAACTGCTGCATCGCATTAATGGTGCCAAATTGTGCTGCAATTAAGTAGTGAACCGATGGGTAGCTAATCTGGCTTTCAGGAAAGGATTACGACTTGATAGGGAAAGGTTCGGCTGCGGCATTTTATCGCTGCAGAAACAGAAAAGGTGTTGCTCTTAGCAACAGCAGTTGCTTAATGCATCACTTTACGACTGACTGTGTTGTGAAATGGTATGAGCTTAATTGCTTAATCAGTATCCAATTTCAGGCGACGCATCATCCGCCACAGCGAGGTGCGATTGATACCCAGTATCTTTGCAGCTTTGGACTTGTTTCCATCTGTAGCTTCAAGCACTTGTTTTATATAATTTCTACTTACATCTTCCAAAGTCTGTAAATCTTCAACTTCTATTTGGGCCTCCGCGCTTTCAGATATTTTCAGCCGATCAGGGAGACACTCTTGCTCAAGAGTCTCTGATTCCTCCAATAGAACGGCTCGCTCGATAACGTTGCTGAGTTCCCGCACATTGCCGGGCCAATCATATCCAGTAAGAATCTCCATTGCCTCGTTAGAAATTGATTGTATAGGCTTGTGATTCTCTTTGCAGAATATCCCAAGAAAATGCTGCGCCAACAGGATAATATCTTCTTTGTGTTCCCGTAGCGGCGGGATTTCAATCGGAACAACGCTCAGTCTGAAGAAAAGGTCTTCCCGGAAGCTGCCGTTTTTCACCATTTCTTCAAGGTTCTTATTCGTTGCCGCAATGACTCTCACATCCACTTTTTTCCTGTTGGTGCTGCCAACAGGCTGCACTTCGCCTTCTTCAAGGACCCTGAGAAGTTTCTGCTGGAGCCCCTGGCTGATATCGCCGACCTCATCAAGGAAAATAGTTCCCTTGTCTGCAACTTCAAATACTCCGCGCTTGTTGCTGACGGCTCCCGTAAAAGCGCCTTTCACATGGCCGAATAGTTCACTTTCAAGCAGATTTTCAGACAAAGCGCCGCAGTTTACAGGGAGGAAGACATTATCTGCCCGCGAGCTGTTGAAATGAATCGCGCGCGCGACCAGCTCTTTGCCTGTGCCGGTTTCGCCATAGACCAGGATTGTTGATTTCGAGGCGGCAACTTTGCCAATGATTTCGAGCACTTCTTTTATCTTTGTACTTTCGCCAATAATGTTCCCGAATTTGTATCTGCCTTTCAATTGCCCCTGCAGGTATTTATTCTTAAGCAGGAGTTCATGCCGCTCCAGGACTTTCCGGACCACTATTCGGATTTCTTCGAGATTGAAAGGCTTTGGAAGATAATCCTGGGCGCCTTCTTTCATTGCTTCTACCGCTGAATCGATAGTCGCATACGCCGTCATCATTATTACTGAAACCGTTTTATCCATTTTTCTCAGGTGTTTCAGGACCTCAAGGCCGTCGATGCCGGGCAATTTCAGGTCAACGATAGCCAGATCGAATTCGCCTTGCTCGGCTTGTATTAAAGCCGATTCTCCATCAACTGAGGAAGTTACTTCATAGCCTTGTTTTTGCAGCAAGGTCGTTATCGCTTTCAGCATCTTGGGATCGTCTTCTACCACAAGTATTTTCTCTGAAGGCATGGTTTCCGGCTCCTCCCGGTTGCTATGCGTTTACAATACGGTCCTTTAATGCAAGCTCGACCGTGAAAGTCGTTCCCGTAGATTCCTCTGATGCATCGGGATAGTCCGCGGCAGACCTGCTGTCCACAGAGATTCTACCACTCAATTTCTTAATAATTCCGTAACTGACGGAAAGTCCTAAACCGGTTCCTTCGCCAGGCGGTTTGGTTGTGAAAAACGGATCGAATATCTTCCTGATGTTTGCTTTTGAAATTCCAATGCCCGTATCTGAGATCGCGACTTGTAGAGATCCCTTCTTCTTATCAATACTGGTTCTCACGGTCAATTTTCCGCCTCCAGGCATGGCCCATATTGCATTGGCAACAATATTCATGAATACTTGTTGGATTCTGCCCAGGTCAATCTTTATTCTGGGAATCGAATGGTCAAAGTTTCTCGCTATCTCAATTTTGCCTAAATGACACTGATTTTTAACCAGGGCGAGAAGGTTGTCCAGGATTTCGTTGACATCGGCAACATTGGTTTCGAGGTCGGATTGCCGGGAAAACTCAAGCAGCTCCTTGACTATTGCAGCTCCGCGCTTGGCTTCTTCCTCGACTTCTTTCAGGTATTTTTTTATAACCTCGTCATCATCTTTGATTTCTTCCAGCGACATCTGGGTATATAGAAGCACATTCGCCAGGGGCGTGTTGAGTTCGTGCGCGACACCCGCAGTAAGAATGCCCAGCGACGAAAGGCGTTCCGTTTTCTGAACTTGCTCGTCCATTTGGCGGCGCTCCGTTACATCATTCAGAATCAGGAGCACCTGGGTTTGACTCCCTATATGAAGGGCGACTGAAATTGCATTGAAGTAACGGACCCCTTTTCTATCCAGATCACACTCCAGCGTTCTTTCGTCAAATACCGCACCCGTTTGCAACGTCTTTTTAACGCCCTGCACGAGTTTTTTGTTGTCCACGAGTCGTTGCAGCGCAACCCCCTGGACATCTTCCGCAGCCAAATCGAAATCTTTCAGGAATGCCCTGTTTACGGTAAGTATCTTAAGATCATCATCCAAGACCGCGACAGATATAGGCAACGCAGCCACAATGCTTTCGCTATAAACCTTCAAATCTATTATTTGCTGATACCTGTCCCGCAGACGCGTAGATACGGCATGTGAGATGGCAAGCGCGGTCGCCAACACCAATACCAAGACAACACACCATATTATTACAATAGCGATGCCGAGATAACGAATTCCGGCAAATGCTTCCTTGCTGTCCTGCTCGGCAATAAGAATCCAGTTTCTCTCAGGAATTTTTTCGCTAACGCCGATAACGGTAACTCCGCGATAATCCGTATGCCTGCTGATTCCAGGTCCGCTCATGTAAATATTCCTGGAAACCTCCGGGATCGTATCCTGAAGTAAGCGCCCGCCCAGTCTTGTTTGAGTCAGGAACCGGCCACGATTGTCTATCAGGTATGCTTCTCCGGTCTCACCAACCTCAAACTTTCTCAAACGAGCTCCAATATGTTCGAAACTGACGTAAGCTATGAGAGCATACTTGCCATGGCCGAGCTTATTTAGAATTGGCCTGCTAATGGCAATGACGGGAATCTTCATTTCTTCCCACAGGTAAATATCGCCAATATATTCGCGCTTGAGCAGCGCCTCTGATATACAGTTTTGGCGATAATCACAATCATCTGCCACGCTTTCGAGCCCATTTGCAGCCAGGATTTTCCCTGAGTTGTCCACGATCTCAATTCTCTTGTAGATTTCTTTTCGTGCCATTAAGTTTTGCACGTGCGCGTCAATGGCAGTCTCCCCCTCCAAATCGTCGAGATATGCCGTATCCGCAAGATACCGCAAGTCCATGGCACGCTCTTCCATAAATGCCGTAACAACTCTCGACTTGGCAAGGACAATACTTTGCAGGTGCGAAACAACAGAATCATAAATTAGTTCATTCCCTACCAGGTAGGCCCCGATACCGACCAGTGTTAATGGAACAAGGGAAAAGATTAAGAAAAGCAGAATGAGTTTCTTCCGCAGGCGAAGCTCTTTATGTTCTGAGGTGCTTTGCACTTCTAATCCCTCATAAAAAGCACATCATTGAGTTGCTCAGCTCCGGTGTCGTCCATTAGCTTTCCGAATCAGTTGCCAAGAGCCTAATACAATAATGCCTTTTTACTATTTAGTCACCCAAATTGACAAGTAAAATCTTTAATTGGTAAAAGACAGATGGGCAATAGCCTATTTCTACGTGAAGTAGAAGATTGGTAAGGACATAGGAAGATTTGGGGCTGCAAAAATTTTATCTCTTTCCCTTTGTGAAAGAGACTTTTTCAATAGCCCCATATCGAAAAGATCTAAGCGAATTTGTCAAGTTTCTGTTAAGGATTTTCACCCGAAGTTATAGCGCGTTTATTTACAATCATGCAAAAGATTCTTTATCAAAGGCTGAAGTAAATAACATACGATTTCTTGACCCCGTATTTGGCCGTGAGGTCCGCGATGAAGCTTGGCTTTAACGGTACCCGAAGTCATCTGAAACACCGGGCGTATCTCCGGGGCTGGGACTCCTAAAGGCCCCGCCCTTTTTCCCTGCCGGGGGGCATGGGGTATACCCCCGGGTGCGGTTTCAGGAAAAAACCGCCCCAGAGCGCACGCAAAAGGCTGGAAGGTAGTTTAGGTCCACCCGGGGAGCACCAATTCTCGGCAAACTGCTTAAATCAAATCATGCACCTTCTTTAATGCAGTAACGCTCCATTATTGAACAAAGATACGAAGCTGGCGGTTTATCTTTTGAAATATCCTTCAATCTTCTTGGCCTGATCTTTGGTGACAATTTCCTCTAACAGATTTCCGGTCTCCTCGTATACCTCCCCTATATCCTTCCTGACATCCTTCCAGGCGACCTCATCTGTTTCTCCCTCTTCCTGCTTTTTCCAGCCCCTTTCCATTATAATCATGATTTTCTCGAAATGCTTTATATAGATCAGCTTGATGTCCTCTTCCTGTGTTGCGCTGAGTTCGAGGCGCTGTGCAATCCTGCCGAAGTTTTTCAGCTTTTTCTCATTATTACCGGTCATCCAG
Organism: Planctomycetota bacterium; assembly: GCA_004376375.1. GTDB lineage: Bacteria > Planctomycetota > E44-bin39 > E44-bin39 > E44-bin39 > E44-bin39. The sequence continues at coordinate 36,794 of SOJX01000127.1, read as the reverse complement.
TTCTTTCTCCCCTCGGCCTCCTTTTTCTTCCGCTCCATATGTTTTGCACGCTCGTCCGCTTTCAGGTCCTGCTTTATCTCCTCTTTGAGCCTCGCGAAAAGTTCCGTTTCAGCCGCCCTGGATGCCGGCATGCCGTCCCTGCCTGCAAGGGCGGCAGCTTCCAGCCCGTCCCCGTTCTCTGCCGCATTAATCGCCGCCAAGTCCGACCCGAGTTTTTTCTCGATTCCCCGAACTTGTGAGCCAAGTTTCTCTATCGTGGTACTGGTCGACATCCGGCGGGACTCCAGGTCTTCAAGCCTTCCCTCGAGAGTCGCGATTTTCTGCTCGTGATCCTTCAGCTCGCTTTTGAGCCTGTTTATTTCAGCCTCGGAGCTGTTTGCATCTTTCTTTCCCATCTCCGGCATTACGATTACAATTGCGACCGCGACCACCGCGACGATCATTATGAAAACGATTATGAAATGTACAGGCTTCATTTATCCCTCCTCGGATTCTTCTGGCTGTAGAGGAGACGGCTCGCAATCCCCACCAGCAGTTTAATCTGCTCGTCCGTAAGACCGACCTCTTTCTCGAAGTATTTCCTGAGTTCCGGGTTAAGCTCAAAAGCTTCGCCCTCTGCTTCTATTTCGGCGATGATCCTGCGCACGCCACCCCTGGCCTTTTCAATCTGCTCGTCCGTGAGCTTCCCTCTCTCTTTGAGCACCCCCGGAAGCCAATCCTCCCGAGTGCCTTCGTTCGCCTTGGGAGCGCTAATACTCTTCAGGTAACCTTGCCAGCGCTCTTCGGCCTGCTCTTCGGTCATCTTACCTGGACCGACTTCGGCCCAGATCATTTTCTTTATCAGCGCCATATCTTCACGGCTCGGCTTATTCGCCCTGGCACCAATATCGCGATTCGAAACCCTGGTCCTGTTTCGACCTTCAGAGCGCTTTGCCATAAGCTCTTTAATTACCTGCTTAACGATTTCTTCTTTGTTTTCTTTCTCTTTCGCAGGCTCGTGGTTGTTTGATTTCATAACCGCATAAATGCTGCTGAAGAGGGCAACGCCGATCATCAGGACCGCTGCGGTGACGGCTGCGACCAGCCATTTGCGGGACGGTCTTTCTTTTTCGGCGACGGTTTCGGGCACGAGCGTGTGTCTTGAAATAGCTTCCTTTTCAGCCAGCGAAAGGAAAGCCCTGTTCAGGTCCGTGATAAGCTCGGCGGTGTTTTCGTATCGTGCCCGAGGGTCCTTTTCCAGCATCCTTGAAACTATTCTGGCAGTTTCCGGAGGAATGTTTTCGACAATAGAATCAAGCGGCGCGGGCGGAACCTTTTCATGCATTTTTTTCAGATCGGATGGCGTGCGCCCCGCAAATGGAGGCGCTCCCGAGAGCATATGATAGAATGTCGCGCCGAGGGAATAGATATCGCTCCGGATATCGAGTTTCTCCGAGCGGAACTGCTCGGGAGACATGTATACAGGCGTTCCAACTACAGCGCCAGCGGAAGTAACATCTATGCTGTCTTTTTCATCCTTGCCCTCGCCGTTGCCGACGGCGATATCGGAAACGCCTTTCGCGAGCCCGAAGTCCGTGACTTTTACTTCACCCGTTGCGGTTATCATAATGTTGTCGGGCTTGAGGTCGCGGTGAATAATATTCTTTTCATGCGCGGCTCCGAGCCCCTTCGCGGCGCTCTGGAGAATAAGCAGGGCCTGCGCCGGTTCGAGTTTCCCTTTTTCCTCGAGAATCTTTTTCACGGATTTGCCGTCGACGAGCTGCATGACGATGTAAGAATAGCCTTTTTCCTCCCCAACGTCGTATACCATAACGACATTTGGATGCTCTATACTCGCGGCCGCGCGGGCTTCCCTGAGAAACCTCTTTTTATGGCTCTCCTTCATGAGAGAGGGCGACAGTATTTTTACCGCGACGGTCTTATTCAGCCGGGTGTGCCTCGCCCTGTAAATAACGCCCATCCCGCCGGAGCCGATTTTCTCGATAATCTCGCAGGAACCGATTTTCTTTCCAATGAAATGGCGGTCCAGGTCTTTGAGCGCTGCGGTTTGTGCCGGACTCGCGCCGGCGTCCATAATCTCGGTAATATCCTGCCCGGCCAGCAGGCACTCGAGCGTCTCGAAAGACAGCCGGCCAATCTCCTTTTCGTGTTTTTCCAGCGACTTCCAGATGTCGGCGTGCTTTGCGCCACTGCTGCCGGCTCCGCTTTCGAATGTGTCGATCTTCCTGAAAAGATTGTCCCTCGTCTCTTCCTTATCGACGGAAGCCTCGATAAAGAACCTGAGCAGCTCGCCGAACTGTTTGTCGGTGACAAGGCCTTTCTCGTCGAGAATCGCGGTAAAGGGTTTCGCCTGACCGGCAAACGCTTTTTCGTCCATGACCTCGATAAGCTGATGCCGGGTTATGTATCCTTTGTCGACAAGGGCCGATTTCATGAACATCTCGACCGAGGTCTCGTCATCCGGGTCCGTGGCGTCGACGCCTACGGCCAGCATCCTGGTGAGGATTTCATCGCTGGAATCGGATAGATTGAACTCTTTACTCATGTCCCGTCTCTGCATAACGATTGCCGCATCCGGACGAAGCCGGATGCGGCCTGATATTTCCTGAACGAATCGCCGGACTATCGCCCGCGGCCTCTTTCATTCCCACGCTCGGGCAGGCCTTCGGCGATCCGCTTCGCGAGTTTCACGACCTCTTCGATCTGCTCGTCAGTAAGGCCGACCTCGTCTTCGAGGTATTTCTTCATTCGTTCGTCCAGCTCATATTCGTCATCGCCCGCTGCCTTCACTCCATAAGCGATTCTGAGTATGCCACCCAGGGCCTTTTCAATCTGCTCGTCAGAAAGTTCGGCGTCCTTGAGGGCTTTTTGCAATTCTGCAAACGCCACGTCATCGACGCCCAGTCTCTTGAAGATGTCGGCCATATCTACTTCGCGCGTCCTTTCAGGCTTCTTCTCACCTGCTTTGTCGGTTTTCTCGCCGCGCTTGCGGTCCGAGACATTCTCGCGGCTGTAGGCGAGGCGGCTCGCGCATCCGATCACAAGCTTGATCTGCTCCTCGGTGAGACCTACTTCATCTTCGAAGTATTTTCTGAGCCCTTCGCTCAACTCGAAGTCGCCGTCTTCCTTATTCCATTCCTTCAGCTCGTGCATAACTCTGCGCAGTCCGCCCATGGTCGCTCTGAGCTGCTCGTCCGTGAGTTCGCCCCTCTCTTTGAGTACCTTCGGGACCCAGTCGCTCGAAGGCTGCTCAGCTTTGTCGTCGCGCTTGCGGTCCGTATCCTTAAGGCTGAGGAGGGCGCGGCGTGCGCAATTGATCACCAGTTCGATCTGTTCTTCGTTGAGGCCGACTTCATCTTCAAAGTACTTTCTGAGCTCTTCGCTCAACTCGAAGTCGCCGTCTTCCTCGTTCCATTTCCCCAGTTCGCCCATGACCCTGCGCAGTCCGAGCATGGCCGGTCTGAGCTGCTCGTCGGTGAGTTCGCCTCTCTCTTTGAGAGCCTTCGGGAGCCAGTCAAGAGGGTCTGTCTTCTTTGCCCTGTCGGTTTTCTCACCGCGCCTGCGGTCCGAGTCTTCCCGGCTCCAGGCGAGGCGGCGGGCGCATCCGATTACGAGCTTGATCTGTTCCTCGGTAAGGCCGACTTCATCTTCGAAGTATTTCTGAAGCTCTTCGCTCAGCTTGAAGTCGCCGTCTTCCTTATCCCATTCCTTCAGTTCAACTATGACCCTGCGCATACCGCCCAGGGCCGGTCTGATCTGCTCGTCGGTCATCCCGGCTTCCTTGAAGGCTTTTATGATCACATCAATATCGATGCCGCTCTTTTCACGATCTCCTTTGTCGCCGTCTTCCCTGTCCTGCGCCAGTGCCGGTACGGTCAGCATGACGGCCAGGGCAATAACGATTAGCCTTAACATGGTTTTCTTCATAGCGTAATTCCTCCGTTAATGTGTCTTCAGATTACTGTTCGACGTATAGTATCTTCTATTCTATTTAACATGAAAACGGCGAATTTTGCCAAGAAAACCCGGTTTTTCCCCGGATTATTTGAAGGCTCTAACTCTTCTTACTGGGCGAGGATATGCCAGAGGTCTCGGATCTCGTCCTCGATTTCGGACGGTTTTTCCACGCACGCGGCCACTTCCTGCCTGAGCAGGTAGCGGTACCAGCGAAGCGCTTTTTTATAATGGGCTTCAACCTCACTTACCTTGATTCCCATCTCGTCCGCGATTCTCATGTTTGCGCCGTAGGGCGACGTGCCGGTGAGCAGGCGTTTTTCGAAAACGGTGAAGCTGTCGGGAGAGTTTGCGGACTCGCACATTTCCCTGAGCTTCGTGAGGATATTATTAAGGAGGGAGATCGCCCACTGGCGGTTGAATTCCTTTTCGGGCGTGGCGTCGTGCGAAGGCTCGATGTCGGGCATGTCTTCCGATGACATCTGATGTATAAAAGCCGTGCCTTTCGGGTACGAGAGTTTACCCTCGGTTTTCCTCCCCTCGGGCGAAGCAATAAACCTCGTGACCGAAGCGAGGAGATAATTCCTGAACCTGCCCTTGTCGGGATTAGCCCTGTTTACAATATCGACGTCGATCATTTTCGCGAAGAAAGCCTGGGCGAGGTCCTTGGCTTCCTCGTTGCCCTTCCCTTTGCGGCGGATGAAGAAATAGACCGGGCGCCAGTACTTTCGGAAGAGGGAGTCCAGTTTCCCCCGGCGGTCGTCCTGCGAGAGCATTTTCATGCTCAGGATATCCGTCCATGGCGTGTTCATGAACGCATGATTATGGCCGCCGATTTCCGTATCACTCGACAAATCGATTTCCTTTTTCACAGGTTCGAAACATTCGCACTTTTATTCACCTCAAGATTATATCGCATTGATGGTTAAAGGTTCAAGTGCTACTTCTATATACTGAAAAAAAGGAATACTCCGACAATAAATCTCAGATTTCATGGCGGCTGTAAGTGTTTTCGATTACAAAGAATACGCCAAAGTTTCCGGATTTCGTCCTCGATTTCATACTTATCCTGCACATACCCAGCCACTTCCTCGCGCGGGAGAAACCGGTAACTATTTTTTCTTGCAATTCGACCCGTATTGCGGTATTTCAATAATCGTTAAATTCATGGAGGACGGCCCACATGAACTCGATAATACTTGCCGCTATCGCGTTTCTCGGCTACATCCTGGCTTACCGTTTCTACGGCAGGTTTTTGAGCCGCAAAATATTCGGCCTCCGCGACACTACCGACGTACCGTCGCACCAGCTTGAAGACGGTGTGGACTACGTGCCGACGAACAGGAGTATCCTTTTCGGGCACCACTTTACCACCATTGCCGGCGCGGGGCCTATCGTGGGCCCGGCTATCGGGGTGATATGGGGATGGTTGCCCGCGTTTATATGGATCTTCCTCGGTCCCATCTTCATGGGCGGGATCCACGACTTCGGCGCGCTGGTAATATCCGCCCGCGCCCGCGGAAAGTCCATCGCCGACGCGAGCGCGGACATCGTCGGCGCCCGCGTGCGCACGCTCTTTGTATTCGTGGTGTTCGTGCTCATCTGGGTAGTCGCCGCGGTCTTTGCGTTTCTCATCTCCGTACTTTTCCGGATGTATCCCGCATGCGTGTTTCCGATATGGGTGGAGCTGCCCATCGCCGTATGGTTCGCATACATGGTGCACAAGAGAAAAGTGAACTTCCACGTCATCGCGATTATCGCCCTCGCCCTGATGTACGTCACAATCTTCATCGGTACGCGCCTGCCGATCTCCTTCGATACCATAAGCGGTGTGGAGATTTCGCACCCGGAGCGAGCGCAGGTCGAAAAGGCGATTGCCGACCTCAAGGACGGCAAGTCGGCAGAGGAGGTGAACAAGGAACTGGCTGTTAAAGGCGGGTTTGCCGCTGAGCGCATCTATGGCGTATTCGACGAGCTTGCACCGCGCTATGCCACCGGAAAAGGTCTCTCGCTTCAGGCAAGCGTAACAATAGACAATACAGTTGAAGGCGATGAAATTGTTGCGGAGTCTTTCAAAAACATTGACAATAGAGTTATCAGCCGCGAAATTACTGCGAAGTCATTCAGGGATACAGACAACAACATTGTTGGCGGCGAAATTGTTGCGGAGTCCTTCAAGAACAACGTTCGTAAATGGATCGAAATAAAGAAGGGGGACGAGACGTATAGGTTCAAACCGGGTAAAGGAATCAAGCTCCAGGTTGACAAGAAGAAAAAACGCGGAATTGCCATGGCCTCGGCCGTGACCGAGCTCCAGTGGGACATAATGGGTATCGAGAAACCCGTCTACCGCGCGTTCTTCTACAGCAACATCCATTTCCTGAAACTTTTCGGCGTTAGCTGGCTGAATTCGTTGACCGTCTGGATTATCATTCTCTTTATTTACGTTTACATTGCCTCGATCCTTCCTGTTCAGGTGCTGCTCCAGCCGCGGGACTACATCAACTCGCACGAGCTTTATCTGGGCCTTGCGATTATCGTTATTGGGCTTGTCATAAGCGCCCCGGCTATCGTTGCGCCGGCGGTGAATATCGAAAATGCCGCAGGTGCGCCGAACTGGATTCCGTTCATGTTCGTCATTGTCGCCTGCGGCGCGATCAGCGGGTTCCACGCGTTCGCGTCGTCCGGCACGACCGTCAAACAGCTAAACAACGAAAAGGACGCGCTTTCCATCGGTTACGGCTCGATGCTTCTCGAGGGGGCGCTCGCGACCGTCGTGATAATCGCATGCACCGCCGGCTTCTCGAGCCTCGCGGAATGGAAATTACATTACGCGTCGTGGACTGCGGCAAACGGCCTGGGGGCGAAAGTGGGCGCGTTCATCTGGGGCTCGTCAAAGTTCGCCGGCGTGGTCGGGATACCTATCCCACTCGCGGCCGCGATGATAAGCGTTATCGTCGTCAGCTTCGCCGCGACCACGCTCGATTCAGCGATGCGTATCCAGCGCTACATAATCGGCGAGATTGCGGGCATTGTGAAAGTTCCCGTAATCGGCGGAAAACATCCAGCGGCCATAATCGCGGTCGGCAGCGCGGCGATACTTGCCTTTATCGGCGGCGGGTCGGGCGGAATGATTCTCTGGCCCGTCTTCGGAGCGGCGAACCAGATGCTCGCGGGCCTCGTGCTGCTGGTTATCACGATCTATCTGATCAAGCGTGGCGTAAACAGTATCTACGCCCTCGTTCCCATGGTGTTCCTCATCGTAATAACCACGTGGGCGCTTATCATAAAGCTGCTCGAATTCATCCGGAAGATAGATTCCGACGAGCAGGTGAGGTACATCATTCTGACCATAACGACAATTATCCTGCTCGTGCTGGAGATATGGATGATAATCGAGGCCGCCCGCGCTTACGTCAAGGGGAAAAAAGGCCTCCCGCCCGTCGAAGGCGGCGCGGGTAATGGCGGATAAAGGCTGGATTATGTCCGGGCATATCCGGGCAGTCATATAATCAGGTGTCGCCTGTTATCGTTGCTGCCTTACCGGTTGCGAGATTTTGGAAGTCCTTTGAAGAAGCCGTCGCTGGACTCGGCGAACTTTTTTGAATACTCGAGGAAATCCGCCCATAGCTTCCTTGCCGAATCTTCCTGTGAATCCGGCCTGGTGTAGGAGAACACGTTTACCTGAATTTTCCAGAAAACGTTTTCACCGAGAAACGCGTCTACAACGCCTCCCATGGCTTCATCGCATGTCCCGCCGGGACCCGTAGCCTCGTCAAGGGGAGCGCCGCCGAGAATGATGAACATGCTGGTAACGTCCTTGCAGGCCCTGGCTTTTTCGAGCGCTTTCTTGAGATTCGGTCTGCCGGACGTTTCGGTTTCAGCCTCTTCGAGAAATTTCACCACTTTTTCAACATTTTTTTTCGTGGCGGGCTTAAGCTTGCCGAAGCACGAGGAAGGCGACTTGGGGCACAGCATGACGTCAAATTTGGCCGACTTGTCAAGCTGCCTGATCGTTTTCAGGAGCTCGTCCCGCGCATGAAACCACCGCGCATCCTTCGTAATCCCTTCATCCGCCTTCCTTGCGACGGAAGAATTGTCAACGCAAAGCTCCATCGCGCCGGAACTGTCAATAATGAAAAGTACGCGCTTTGATTCAACGGATGTCCCGAACAGATTCGGAAGTCCTCTCAGGGCCCTCAGCTTTCTCCTTCTCCAGACACCGCCTTCCTGCAACGGGTCGTCAATGTTCCTGGGCTTTTCACGCTCCCAGAAATCCTTCCACTGGGCCGCGGTCGTAAGCTCGTCTCCAAGGTATGCGATCCTCGTCAGCGCCCTGAGGATACAGGCATAGGTCCGCCCCCTGCTCTTTTCGTACTTCTTCAGAGTTTCGATGAGCTTGCCGACTCCGTCGCGCAGCTTGCGCTCGCCGATCGCAAGGACGACTTCGCGAACGACGGTTTCATCTTTGTCGCCCAGCATCAATTGGAGAACCTTGGCGGTTGTTTCATCCGACATCTCAGCCATTGCGTTTACGCAGAGGATCTTCGACTCGATGGAGCGTCCCCTGGCCTGTTTGCATATGTATCCTATTGCATCATTGCTTTTCATTGACTTGAGCGCTTCCACACCGGCCCGGTAAATAATATGGTTTTTACGCTTGGTGACGGTTTTTATTATCCATTCGGCTGATTTCTTTCCGTCGTCAGCTGCGGCTTCTTTGAGAGCTTTGCCGGCACGGCTGAAATCCTTCGCTTTGAAGGCTTTTGAGAATTCCTTTTTGGCCTTGGACAATCCTGCCAATGCAGCCGTTGCGAAGACACAGGAGAACAGCAGAATACATAGAAAACGTCTGCTAACCATAGTCGTTACTCCGGAAAAGAGTCCATTTAAGTTACATTTAGAGGCTCCTGGTATAATTGAGATTTTATAACCAGCTCTTCTGCAAATTACAAGATAATTCTACCCGGACTTGAGACTGCCCGCCGTTTCCGAGACCAACGCGGTTCGCTTCGTCACTAATGGGTTCCCATATGCACGGAAGATATTGACAGATAAAGGGTTATCCTTGACATATACATTCTTCTGTGCTAGTTTTATATATCATCATGTGGCCATAACAACTTGAAGTTACTCCTTGCCTGGGCCACGGTTCAAGCGCAATTCCAAACGATGTGCTGAGATCGACCTGTGGATAACGTTAAAGCCAGAGCACAAACTGATATCCTGTTCGGCAAAGTTGCTGTTGAGCTTGGGTTGATTGATCCAGGTGTGATTCAGCAGGCTGCCGAATTACAGGAAAACCGTTATCCTGACGAGCCTATCGGAGAAGTCCTGATTAAGGAAGGTCTCCTTACAGTTGAGAACCTGAAAAATATCCTTGAAGCACAAATCGGTAAATTCAACGAACTTGACCCGGATTCCAGGTTGAAAAAGGAAGATTTTATTTTTGGAAGGATCGTTGTAAAGAATAAACTGGCTGCTGAAAAACAGCTTAACGAGTGCCTTAGAGAGCAGGCGAGACTGGCATATCATGGGAAATTCGTACGCATCGGGACAATCCTTGTTGAAAAAGGTATTCTGGGACCTGAATTAGTAAGAAAAGTACTGGCAATTCAGAGAAAGACCATTTTAATCTGCGAGAAATGTCTTTCGCAATACAATATCTCGAATTATGCTCCTGGAAAGAAATACCGCTGCACGAAATGCTCTTCTATTTTAATTATCCCGGAACGGATCGAAACAGCGGAAGTAGCGGCGTCGATCAGGTCCCTTTCAGATATAAAATCTCCGAGGTCGGACTCGGAATTTGCGGAAACCAAGGTCCTGGACCGGGATGGTACCGATCCCTTCATCGGCAAGGTTATCGGCGGTTGCAGGATAGAAACCCGGCTTGGCGCCGGAGGAATGGGCACCGTTTACAGGGCGACTCAACTGGCGCTTGACAAGACGCGGGCCGTCAAGATACTTCCGCCCGCATTTGCGGAAGAGGAAGCGTATATCGAGCGGTTTAATCGGGAGGCCAAGAACGCCGCCCAGATCGAGCATAATAACGTTATGAAGATAATAGATTTCGGCGTTCAGGACGGTACATATTACATAGTTATGGAATATATCGATGGAATATCCCTCTCGAGGTTTCTTCAGGAAAAAGGACCGCTCCCTGAAAACGTCGCCCTTGATATTGCCCGCCAGGCCGCGTCCGGGCTTGCAGCCGCCGCGAAACTGAAAATCATTCATCGCGATATCAAACCGGACAACATCATGCTTGTCCCGTCCGAGGTCGATGGTAATTACGTGGTAAAGATAACCGATTTCGGGCTCGCGAAAAACACAAGGGAAACTGCAAGCCTTACCCAGGGCAGGGTCATGGGTACTATTCCGTTTATGAGCCCCGAGCAGTGCAAAGGGGAGGAGGCGGATCACCGCAGCGATCTTTACTCGCTCGGGATAACAATATATGCCATGCTCACCGGCGAAACCCCCTTTGATGCGGAAAACCCGCATTCCATATTGCTGTTGCATATATCGGAGCCGCCTGTCCAGCCGCGCAAGCTGAATCCGAAAGTCTCGAGGGCGACGAACGCTTTGATCCTGAAGCTTCTTCAAAAGGAAAAAGAGAACCGACACCAGAGCGCCGCGGAGCTTGTCGATGACATTACTGAAATTGCCACCGGCGGAGTGCCCATGATTCAGGGGCTGTCCCAAAAGAGCCGGAAAAAGATCTATATTCCCGTTGCCGCAGCCATTGTTATCGCCGTAATAATCATTTTTATTTTTGCGGGTAGGCGGGGTGATAACGGCCCGGCTTCACCGGGGGATGCCGGGCGTCGGGCCGATCTGCAGAAAATGAAGGCAATCAATGAACTTTTCGAAACAATGAAAACAAGCTTCAGGAACCGCAGGTTCGAGCAGGCGGCCGATACATTAAGAGTGCTCCGCGATATTTACGGCTCGGAGAAGCAGGAAGAAATTGCGAAACTTGTAAGTGAAGTTGAAAAGTATTACTCGGAAAACAAATCCAGGTGGGAAGACTTTCATGCCGCAAAGAGCCGGGCCAAAAGCAGTATTGCTTCCGGTGCACTCAGGAAAGCCCTGGAAAGCTATAATAACGCGCAGACATTTTTCCGGAAAGATACACACCTTATCGCCGAGCTGAAGAATTCAATCACACAACTAAAAAAAGAAATGAGGACCCGCTATCTCGGTCTTCGTGATACGGCTATAGCCTTCGAGAGAGACGGCAAGTGGGCTAAAGCCCTGGGGAAGTGGAGGGGGGCCGAGAAAACCGCACCTTCAACGGGTGATTTTGAGTTTTGCAAAAGGAAAATAACATCAGCCGCGAAAGAAGTGGAGAATGCGAACCGCTTCAGGTCCCTCTTGGCGTCTGCGCGAGAGGCAATCGCCGGACGTGACTGGGAGAAGGCTGCTCTTTCGGTAAATAAACTCAAGACCTTTGGGCCTGAATCTGCAGAAGTCAAAGAGCTGGCCATGCGGGTTCGGGTCGAGGAGATGATTAAGATACCGGGCGGCACTTTTGCAATGGGCGGCAAGTCCGGCTCGGCCGATGAAGCCCCGGTCCATCAGGTCAGCCTTAACGACTATTATATTGATAAATATGAAGTCACGAATATCCAGTTCAAAGTCTTTCTCGAAAATGAAGATGGATATAACAAGAGGAAATACTGGTCCCCGGAAGGTTGGCGATGGAGATTAACCAACGAAATAGAAAAACCGGCCTGTTGGGATGATCCGGATTACGACAAACCCTATCAGCCGGTCGTGGGAATCTCATGGTATGAAGCGTCGGCCTATTCAAAATGGGCTTCAAAACGCCTGCCGACGGAAGCGGAATGGGAATATGCGGCAAAGGGAACCAATAAAAATAAATGGCCGTGGGGGAACTCATTCAATCCTGCCGGATGTAATTCACGCGAAAAAGAAGAAGGAAAACCGGTTGAGGTCGGCAGTTTCTCAAAAGGAGTATCTCCTTTCGGGTGCCACGATATGGCCGGAAACGTATGGGAATGGTGTCTGGACTGGTACTCCGAGGATTACTACAGGGAAAAATTCCAGGTTAACCCGGCGGGTCCCTCGCGCGGCACGGAGAAAGTCGCCCGCGGCGGCTCGTGGTTTAACGCGGCCGATAACCTGCGGACAACCAACCGCCTCGGTCTTGACCTGGAAAACCGTGATGATGAAACAGGATTCCGATGTGTTCGGGGTAAATGATTTTTTGAAACTCCTGGAGAATGCATGAAACACCCGATGGGAATCGCAGCCGTCCTGGGACTGTTTCTGGCGGGTATTGGCTGTGCGCCGGGCAAGTTCGTCAAGGTCGCTACGACCCGCCCGCCGGCGCCTGTGAAACAGGCTCCTCTTGCCGCTCCGTGTGTCGTGAATACTTTTCATGTCGACGAAGAAGTTCCGCTGACGTTCTCGTCGAACTTTTCTTTTGCCGAGATAGAGTACGATGAAGACCTTGGCGCTGCTCTTGCGCGCGAAACCAGGGGTTATCTGGCCAGAAGCGGATTGTTCAGGCAGATCCTTGCCCCGGGAGGCGCATTGCCCGAGGTGCGTTATGAACTGTCCGGTCATGTCAGGAAGTTCGAATGGTCGGAGCGAACCGGCGTAATCCCGGGAGCATTACTTTCCGGAGCTACTGCGGGCCTGTATGCTCTGTGCGGATTCCCCGTCAACTGGCCTGAGGCCAGCGTCGAGATCGAGTTTGCCGTCAAGCCGCTGCCGGGAGGCAGAACGAAAAAATACTACACGGAAGTGCAGTACAAAGACTGGGTCAGTATTTACGGGGCCGAGCGCGATACCCCGAATGTACAGCTGATGGAGGCGTTTACGCGGGCGCTTGAAGATCTGATTGTGCAAGTCGAAAAGGACCCTCCCCGGATAATCAAAAAGAAGGAAAGAACTCCCGTCCCCCGGACCGCGCCGTCGATAACGCTTCTTGCCCCGGATAGCGAGGTTACTGCAAAAAACAGGATACAGGTTATTGCCCATGTCTCAGGCAAAGAGGAGCTTTTCGATATCGGCCTCTGGGTTAATGACAGGCTCATCCGCATGGTCAGGCCCGAGAACAAACGATCGGAAAAGGTCGAGGAAACCGTCTCACTGACCAAGGGGAAGAACACCATCAGGCTCCTCGCCAGGAATCGCTGGGGGAAAAAGACGGAAAAGATATTCGAGATCCGCTTCCGTCCGCTCCTCAGGCAGCCGGACTGGTGGGCGATGTTCACCTTTGTCGGCGACGTGGGCGCACTCGAGTGGAAAAACAAAACGCAGATGAACGACCTCATTGCGCTGTACAACTTCCTTTCTTCCGGCAATCGGAAGGGATGGGGCAAGGAACGCAATAGATTAATCATCGGGAAAAGAGCGACGCATAAGAATCTGTTTGCCGGGCTGTTTACTTTTCTGAAAAAACCTTCATCGAAAAACCCGGCATTGATTGCATTCAGCGGCCCTGTTGCCGCGCCTGAGTCTGCATTATCCAAAAGCCACCTCCTTGTTACGGACAGCAGGTTGAAGCCCAAAGCTGCCTCGACGATTTCTTTTGCCGTTTTAAAAAAAGCGCTGCAACGATATATCAGGTCCGATAACGTTCTGGTCCTTCTGGAGCTCGCGCGATTTGAAAAAGAGAAGGGAAACCTCGATAAAGCCCTCGCCGGCCTCGTTGAGAACCGTAACGGCCTGGTGATAGTCGCCCTGGTGCAGAAGGAAAAAAGCGGTAATATGAGTCTTTTCAAAAGCGCCCTTTCCGGCCTGAAAGGCAAGGCTGACGCGGATGGCGATGGAGTAATCGTGGTGAGGGAGCTCGTGAACTTCCTGGAAAAAGCCTTCCCGGCGACCGCGAAAGCTTCCGGGGCCCTGAAAGTCTATGGCGAAGTCAGGGAAAATATCGCCGTCGTTGGTGGAAAAGAGGGAGTAAATGTCGATCCTGAAAAACGTTAAGTTGCGGCAGTATTAATTGTAATATGAAATACCCCCCGGATTGAAACCATCATCAATCGCCCATCGCAATGCATTTGACCACGGAAATAAGTCGTGTATAATTAACTATGTAATTACAAAGGGGACAGACTTGACGAACAACCTTGAATCCCCACAAAAACTTCCTGCCGGATATCGCGAAAAAACGCTTCAAGACGACCTGCAGTTCGGCACGTCGCTGAGTGACAGTGGCCACATCACGGCGTACCAGTTGGAAAGAGCGCGTGCGATCCAGCAGCGTTACGTTCAATCCGGGAAACTTGTCAGGTTGTGCCAGATCCTTATTAAAAGGGACATGATCTCTTTCGACCATGCTGAAGTGGCTTTCGAGGCGATCGGCGAGCCGCGGAGATTCTGTCGAACCTGCGGGTCCCGGTATCGTCCTGACATCACGAGACAGACGTGCCCGCAATGTAATTCCCCGTATCCCACTACCGAGCCCGAGGAGTTTGAATTGGTTGCGGTTACAGGCGCCGGCCTTGAAATTGCCAGAGCGCCCAAGGAAACCAGAAAGAAACAGGGCAAGAAATTCGGCAGATATTTTCTCCAGAACAGGATCGGTAAAGGCGGGATGGGAGCGGTTTATGAAGCATACGACCCCGAAGCAGATGAATTTATCGCGCTAAAAATCCTGCACCCGATGCTCGCCGGAGAAGGCAATTTCCGGGATCGCTTCCTGGTCGAAGTGGCCGCGATGAGAAATATCGAGCACCCCAACGCCGTGCAGTTCCTCGAATCGGGAATAATTGACGGGCACCTTTACTGTTCGATGGAGTTACTGTCCGGGTCTGATCTTTCGCAGAGGCTTTCAGAAGAAGGGCAATTATCCGTAAATGAGGTATTAACCGTCCTCTGGGAGATTGCGCAGGTCCTTGATTACGGGCACACCGAATTGGCGCCGGGCATATTCGTTCATCGCGACGTCAAGCCTGCAAATATTTTCGCCTGCGACGACGGTAGTTATCGCCTGATGGATTTCGGCCTTGTCCGCTCCCGCGTGCTGTTTGAGAAGAGTATTACCGAGCAGGGGCATATCTTTGGAACGATACCGTATATGTCTCCTGAGCAGATTATCGGAAGAAAAGGTATTGATATTAGAAGCGATATCTTTTCGCTCGGCTCGACTGCGTACCACCTGCTGTCGGGAGAGTTCCCGTTTCCGGGGAATAATATCAAGGAAGTCCAGATTGCGGTATGCAAGGGTGCGGCGACGCCTATCAGGCATCTGGTCCCGGAGGTCCCGAAAGTTCTTGCGGATTGCCTGAAAAAGATGATGACTGTAAAACTCAAGCGCCGATTTCAGACACCCGCCGAATTCCTCGACGTGCTGGAAAACATTATGCCGGAGGAATAAACGGTCGATTCATTTTGCCGCCGGGATACCGATCTTCCCGGGCTTGCGCCATAGCATGAGGATTGATAAAAGCAGAAAGAACGGAATAATAAATCCAAATATCTCCCTGTAATTATTACCATCCGTTTTAACCAGCCCGCACCCGCCCTTCTTCTTCTTGATGAACGTTCCTTTCGGGGGCACGACGGCGTCGAAAGTGGCGATATCTCTTTGCTCGATATTGCCGACCAGATCGATCACGCGCACCGAGACGATATAAGTCATTTTATTGGCGAATGGCACATCGGCGATATCGTACTGCCATGACGTCAGGCCCGTCACGGTTACATAGACCGGGCAGGGAATGAATAATCCGTCCGGTGGCGAGTAATAGAAGTCGTTGATATCGCGCACGGCGATCTCAACCTTTGCCAGGCCGGCGGTATCATCGCTGGAAGTGCCCTCAATCAGCTGCGGAGGAGTCATCTGTCCCGCAATCGCGGTTGTCAGAGTAGTGTTGGGCACCGTCTCATCGTCGTAAAACTCATGGAACTCGAAAGCCGTTACAAGGTTCAGGCTGCGGGCGATGACGTAGAATCTCTCGCTCGTGTCGTCGGGGAAACGGGTTGCGGGAACGATAGACGTAACGGACGAGTTTGCGGACACAAGACCGCCTCCCGCGTCGAAACCGGAGGCAATCGAGCCGTTGCCGCCGACGCGCAGGAAATATTCGCAGTCGACGTCAACGCGCCACCGCATGGAGGCGCCGATAGCCGGCCCGATTATCGTTGCCGGGCCCGCGGCCGGTGATTCTATCGTGATATCGGGGATTGTCTCGTCGATAATGAAAGTCACGTTGTCCGATACCGGGCCGATGTTGCCGACGGAGTCGGTCGACCGTCCGTATACGACGTAGGAATACGTGTTAACGAAACTTATACCCGAGGAGTTGAAGCTCCAGTTGACCGAAGCATTGGACACTGCAAAAAATACCGGAGTTGCCGATGTAAAGCCGCCGGTGGCGTTATCGTAATAGTCGCCGTCGGTGAGGTCATGCAATACGAGCTCGACGATACCGACGTTGCCGCCGCCCGCCTCGGCTGCGGTCCCGCTTATCGTATCGACCGTAACGAGAAGCTGGTTATCGGCCGGATAGGTGACCGCGGTGGTCGGCGCCAGGTGGTCGTCGTAAACGATGCAGTCGTCGAAGCCGAAGTTCGCGACGTTGCCGACCTGGTAGCATATCACGTAAATGGGAAGCCCCACGTTGTCGGGCTCGAGGTCGTCGCGGGCAAAAACGATATCTTCCTGCGCGCCGCCCGTGATGCTGCCCATGTAGGGCAGTTGATCGCCGCTGCCGGGCGTCCCGTCGCCGCCCTGTTCCACGAGGTAGTTCGTGTCCTGGTCGCAGTTGAACGACAACGTCGGCCAGGCCGTGTTGCCGTACACCAGCACGGGAGCGGTAATGATTGACACGACCGGCCCGGTTGGACTCGGAGGCAGAGTCTCAAAGGAATTCTCCACCGACCACGCCGACGGATTGCCCTCCAGGTTTATCGTGCAGACGCGGTACTTGTACGTTGTGCCGGCCGCGAGCCCGAAATCGGACGTCATGGTGGTCGAGAAAGAGCCGCGGAAAGCCCACGGCCCGCCGGGCGGATACTGCTCCAGCCTGAAGGCGGTCCAGCCGGGATTCCCGTTGTCGGCCCAGCTGATTGTGACCGAACTGGTGGTGATGGTAGTGAACTGCGGCGCGCCCGGAATCGTACCGAGCGTGACTATCGATTTCTGGCCCGACCATGCGGTCGGAACGTCCTCGGCATTTCTCAGCTGGACGCGGTACGAGTAGGTGCTGTTCGGCGAGAGCCCTCCCTGGCTGAAACTGTATGTGCCGGTGAGCCATCCCGAGTTGCCGCCCGTCGTGACGTAATCGAAGATGCAACCGGTCTGTCCCGCGGCCGGGTTGGGCGGCGCGGTGACGGTGCCGTTGACCTGCGAGGCGTCGAGTGTGGAGAGATTCAGGTAGTCAACGGACGGGTCGGGCACCAGAGTATACCTGGTAAGTGCGAGGGGATTGTAGGCTGTTGGAACGCCGTCGCCGTTGCGGTAGCGGGCGCGCCAGCTGTACAGCGTATTTGCGTCAAGGCCGTTGTTTGTATATACGAAATCGCCGGTTTCCATGTCGGTTACCCATCCGGAGTCGACGGCGCCCGGGTTCCCGAGCATCTCGTTAAACTGTGCGCCGGTAAGGTCGCCCGTCGGGCTCGGGCAGGTGTCGACGCGCACCTTCATCGAGCTCGCGGTGACGTCTGAGATTGATAATTCGCCGTCGGCCGGCGGCTCGCAGAGCGTGTAGGCCGAAACCGAGCTGGAATTGCTTGAAAGCGTGGCCTTCCCGTCCTTGAACGCCCGGACCTTGCGCGTGTACTGAACGTTTTCCGAAAGGCTGCCCTCGGTAACGGAGGTCGAATTCGTCGCGATATCGTCGATGACGACCGTTTCAGCCAGGTCGTCAAGAATCTGGAAGCCTTCCTCGTCGGGGCTCCTGTCGGTCCACTCCCATGTTATGGAACTGGAAGTGCAGGCCGTTACGCCGAAGTCGGACGGCGAGAGGAAGGTCTCCGTCTGCGTGCTCCACGCGGTAATCGCGCAGTTGCCGGTGTAAGAGCCGTGCCGGTTCAGCGCGCGGGACATGAACCAGTAGGAAGTATCCGAAGTCAGGCCCAGAACGTTCCACGAATATCCGAGCGACTGTATTCCCGCCGACTGGAAAGCGGCCGTCGGACCGGCCGGGGTCCCGGCTGCATACAGGAGCTCGATCTCCGTGGCGAAGGGATTACCGCCGTCCCCGACCTGAACGTCAATAAATGTCTGGCTCTGGCCAGTGAAGGTGGAAACGGTATTATCCATCGTCGGCACCAGCGCCGCCGTGCAGGCCTCGACCGCGTTCGAGGGGCCGGTATAATTTTTTCCAACGCCTTCAAGCGGGACGGCGATAACGGTCGGGTACGCGGCCCAGCCCGGCTGAACGACCGAATTCATCTTGAACATGATACGAATCGTGTGACTTCCTGTTTCGAGATACAGACGCCTGATGGCAGCAAATGTCGCACGGTCAAAATCAGAATAGGCCCAGGCGTACTCCATAGTATCGTAAGCAGTCGTGCCTGATGCGCATTCATGCTCCAGCCAGCCGGTTACCCGGTAGGAACTTCCTTCGGTCGCTCCCAGGCCGCAGGAAGCCATGATAAGGTATTGCTGTGCAGTCGAAACAGTGAACGTGCGCGTTACAGCGGTTACTCCGGTCGTGCTTACGGTTCCCTGCTGGCCGTCGTAAGAGTTATCCGCGTAACCGCTCCAGGCGGAATCGCTGAGACGTACCGCCGCTATGTGAACGTTTTTCTTTTTCGTCGGGTCGTCAGAGCCCCTTTTGGTCTGGTCTTCCAGAACAATATTGGACGAAATGCCTTTGAGCGTTCCGAACCCGCCCTGGATGAACCACTCATTAGTAAAGCCGGATTCATATGCCTCGCGCTTGCCGAAGGTCAGTTCGCGCGCGGTCGCAGTCGTCCTGTAAAGGCGCGATTCCCCGCCGTAGTGACGGTAGTCGGGATAGTTGAAGTTGCTTGTGTGGATAATCCAGTAGTCGTCGCCCGAGCCCGGCGGTGTAACGGTTATTCCGGAGTGCTTTTCCCATGCTGCGGTGCTGGTCGTACCTTCAGTCAGGTTGTCGATATGGTTGTAGTTATTCGTCGGCAGCTTGATGGCGATGATGGCAGAGTTCTGTGCTCTGGTGTCGTAAGAACCCGTATCGGCGTTCTTCAACTGCAGCTGGTATTTGTAACTGGCTGCACCGCTGGCCGTGAGGACTTCGGAAAACATGAACGAGTGGAACCGGTTCCTCGTCCAGTGCTCTGAAAAGCCGAGCTCCGTCGTCCCGTCGCGGAAAAAGCGGAACTGTCCCCTGTCGCCGCCGGTGGACATGCCGCTGGCTCCCTGCATGGCCGCCATAATAAGGTAATCGCCCGCGGCCGGCGTGTCCAGGTCCATCGTGCAGGCATTGGCCCATACCGTGGACGAGTTTGTGGAAACCTCGGGCAAGTTGTCGGCATAATAATATACAAGCGGGGTATTCGAAAACGCCTTGATATATCTCGCGTAAGTAGTATTCGGCGAAAGCCCGGTCTCGATTGTCGTGACCGCGCCCGATGCGATGCCGGGAATAACTACTGCATCAGTATCGTTGTTGAAAATCTCGAAACCGTCGCCGCCGTTCGAGTCCCAGGCCCAGGTGAGGGTTGTGCTGGAGCAGTCGGTGCACCTGAAGTTCACCGGTCCGCCCGGCGCGGTGCTCCCGACCGTGACGTCGCAGTAACCGGTGAAACTACCGGCCCAGTTGTAAGCGCGCGCCTTGAACCAGTAGGAAGTGTTCGCGTCAAGACCGGTGACGTCCCACGAGTATCCCGATGTTTTGGTTCCCGCGGAACTGAAACCCTCCGTGGGCCCGCCTGCGTTGCCTTTTGCGTACCAGAGTTCCAATGCCGTATCTACCGGGTTGGCGCCCGGGCCGACAGTTGCCGTAATGCTTGAATTTGTCGAGCCTGTAAAGGTTGCACCCGAGTTGTCCATGAACGGCACTTCCGCGGCCGTGCAGACCTCGACTACGTTCGACGGGTCTGAATAGCTTTTTGTGTCTCCCTCGAGCGGAAGGGCCAGCACGCTCGCGTTTGACGCATAAACCAGATTACCGCCTGCAGCAGACCTGAAACTGATCCCGAAGGTGTGGGCCGCGGCCGTCAGGTTCATTCTGCGCATACCGCAGAATGTCATGCGGTCCGTGACGTCCTCGGGATCTCTCGGCCGATATTCCGTGAAGTCATAGCCGCTTCCGTCGAGCTCCCACCAGACCTCCACGTACTCATCCTCTACCGCTGCGCCGATCCGGCATGAAGCGAAGAGCAGATAATCCTGACCAACGGATGGCGTGAATGTCGTGCTCAAAAGAGATTGAGGCGTGGTGCTCGTAGTCGTCATTTCACCGGCGTAGGTGCTGCATGCGTAGCCGGCCCATGTCGAATCGCTCAGGCGGAAGGCCGCGATATTGGAACGGCACATGTAACAGGTTCCGCCGCTGCTGGCTGATATATAAAGGCCGGCATCCTGATTTGCGGAGATGCCGATAAGCGGCCAGAAGCCGGCGTGTATGAACCGTTCAGAGGCGGACTGGCCGTAATAGCGCCAACTCAGGCTGGAGATATCCGGATTGGTGGTTGAGAACCGCGCTCTTGACTGATATGCAGAGTTGGTTGTGCGGTGCACTGCCGTATAGAAAAGCGCGTAGTCACTGCCCGGTCCTGACGGGGGCGTTACCGTAAGTGTCGTGTGGGTCTTTTCAGTACTGCTCGCCGATATCTCGGAAGAGTTGTTTACAAAATTGTAATTCCCCGTTGGAAATGGTATGGCGATTATCGCAGCGTTCGTCGCCCTGTCGTTGGCCGGATCGACCTGGAGCGCGTACGTATAGGCGCTCACGCCGTCGGCGGTAAGCACCTCCATGCTCATGAAGGACCACCAGTTCCATCCGAAATTCTGAACATTCGAATAATGGACTTCGGCTGAATCGCGAATCAGCCGCGCTTCGGCGCCCTGGTCTTTGACCTGGACGGTAGCCATGACCAGGTAATCGCCTGCCTGCGGCGTGGGCAGCGTCAACGTGCATGCGTTCTGCCAACCGAGGGTGTTTATGGTGTCGGTCTGGTTATCGGCGTAATAATAAATAAGCGGTACGCTCGAAAACGCCTTGATGCAGCGGCGGTAGGTCGTGTTCGGCGAGAGGCCGGTTTCGATTGTGTTGTTTGCGCTTGGGGGGATATCGGAAACCATAGCCGAGCCGCTGTCATTATCTATGATGTCGAGACCTTCGCCCCCGTGGGGCGCCCAGGACCAGGTAAGAGTGCTGCTCGTACAGCCGGTACACGCGAGGCCGGTCGGCGGGCCGGACACGGTGCTCCAGACGGTTATCGAGCAGCAGTCGGTCCAGAGGCCGGCCCAGTTCTGCGCCTTCGCCTGGAACCAGTATGTGGTGTCCGTTTCCAGGCCGATTGCGCTCCACGAGTATCCGGATGTTTCTGTTCCGACCCATACCCAGCTTTCGGTCGGCCCATCCGCATCCCCTTTCGCGCGCCACAGCTCTATGGTTGTGCCGTTCGGGTTGCTGTTCGATCCTACCGTCACATCAATCGTGTCTTCGGTCTGGCTGTTAAACGTCGACGCGGTGTTATCCATGAACGGTATCGCCGCCGCCGTGCAGGTCACGACCACGTTCGACGGGGCAGTGTAGAATTTTAAGTCATACGATACTTCGAGAACGAGCTGCTCCTCAGCGGGGACGTAGTCCCACGCCCGGAATCTCGTGTCGCCGGGTGCGCCGCTGTCCTCCACGAACCCGAGCGCGCACCAGTCCTGCGAGATACAGTTTTCAACCCAGCCGTGAGAGCTTGCGCTAAGGGTGAAAACCTTGTAGCCGATCGTTCTCGGATCGATCGAGTCGTCGACAAAGACGACTCCGCCGTCGATGCTGCCGAAGAGCGTACCTGCATTGGCGGAGTCCGGGTCTTCGTCGCATCTCCTGATATCCAGCAATCCCGGGGCGGAGGCCGCATTGTAACAATAGCCGTAGAGCGTAACGCCGGTGACGGAGCAGCAGTCCTGAAGATTTTGCAGATCAAACTTGCAGAAACCATGTTGCCCGTCCACGATGTTGATGAAAGAATTAGTATTCTTTCCGCCGGTAGTAGTATATCCGGATTGGGTGGCGGAGCAGTTTTCCAGTCCTGTGCCGAACGATTTGAACGCCTTGATATAACGGGAGTACGTCTTGTTTAGCGAAAGGCCGGTTTCGATTGTATAGGTTGCGTCAAATGCAATTCCGGGGACAACGACCGCGCCTGTGTCGTTGTCGAAGATCTCGAACCCGTCGCCGCCAAGCGCATTCCAGGCCCATGTGAGAGTTGCTGTCGAGCAGTCAATACAGGTGAAAGCGGCCGGCGCTCCAATGTCCGTGCTCCAGACGGTTATCGGGCAGTAGCCGGTCCAGATACCGGCATAGCTCTGCGCCCTTGCCTGGAACCAGTATGAAGTGTTTACGCCAAGGCCGATTACGTTCCATGAATAGCCTGAGTCTTGTGTTCCGGCTGAAGTGAAGGCTTCCGTCGGTCCGTTCGCGTCGCCTTTGGCGTATTCGAGTTCAATACTTGTGCCGTTCGGATTACTTCCCCGGTCTACTTGTGCAGTGATGCTGGAATTTGTCTCGCCCGTAAACGTCGCGACCGTGTTGTCCATGGACGGTATCGCCGCCGCGGTGCAGGTCTCGACCACGTTCGACGGGGCGGAGTATGACCTCTCATCGTACTCCACCTCAAGCCACGGCCGCTCCTCAACAGTGGCACAATTGAACGGTTCGAATTCCGCCATGTCCACGAGAGCGACCTCTTCAACGAAGCCAGCCGCGCACCAGCCCTGTGAAACGCAGCTCTCAACCCAGCTATGGGAAGCGCCGTTCATCGTGAGAACCTTTGACCCGGTCGTCCGATGTTCGATGGAGTCGTCTACGAAAATAGTACCGCTTCCGGCTTCCGAGTAAATTGTACTGCCGTTCGCGCCGGCCGGATCGCTGGTAAGCTCTCGAATATCCATTAGAGCGCCGGCCGTCGGCTGAGCATAATCGCAGTTGACATAAAGCTTGACGCCGGTAACCGTCCAGGTGTCTGATACGTTTTCGAGGCCGAACCTGACGTAGCCGCGGAAGGTGGATGAAGCGCGGATCTGGAAATCGACCCACTTGCCTCCGACGTCATTGGCCATCCCCGTCGTAGTGGCGGCGCAGTTTTCCGTAAGGCCTGTGGCCAGCGTATACGCTTTTATGTAGCGGGTATAAGTTGTATTGGGGTCAAGGCCGGTTTCGGTTGTCGTGGTTTCATTTGCTCCGATATTGCTGACTACGACCGTGTCGGTTGTGTTATCGAAGATATCATATCCTTCTTCATTGTCTGTGTCGTCCCATGCCCAGGTAAGCGTCGTGCTGGAGCAACCCGTGCACCTGAAATTCAGCGGCGCATCGGTCAGGGTGCTCCAGACTGTGACGTCGCAGTAATTCGTCCAGCACCCGCGCCAGTTCCGGGCGCGCGCCCTGAACCAGTATGACGTGCTTATTTCAAGGCTGGTGACATCCCAGATGTAGCCGCCTGTCAGAGTTCCAAGCGGATTAAAGGCCTCCGTCGGACCGTTCGCGTCGCCCTTCGCGTATTCGAGTTCTATCGTTGTACCGACGGGATTGCCGCCGTCGCCGACGAGGACGGTTATAGTGTCATTATTTTCAAACGTAAACGTCGCCGCCGTGTTGTCCATGAACGGGATATTTGCGGCCGTGCATACCTCGACGACGTTCGACTTTTCGCTGTATGTTTTTTTTCCCCAGGCAACTTCGAGATAGGGCCGCATCCCAACCGTGACATAGTTGTATTGCCGGTAGGCGGCGATGTCGTCCACAATATTTCCGACTTCCTTCATCCCGAGCGCGCACCAGCCGTCGGATGCGCCGCTCTCGACCCAGCTGTGGGCTGCACTGTTCAACGTGAGGACTTTGTAGCCGGTGGACCTGTGTGTTGGTGAATCCTGGAAGAAGGCCGTACCGGCATCGATTTCGTCCCTGATTGTAATGCCGGATGCCGTATACGGATCGCTCGTTACCTTCCTGATATCAAGCAGCGAAGTGCCGCCGGGCGCTTCGTCGTGACAGTAGAAATAATACTTGACCCCGGTAACGGTCGAACCCGGGGGTACGTTGCCGATGTTGAACATACAGTAGCCGCGGAAGGCGGAGCCGAAACCGTTGGTTATCATGTTGGCATTTGCGGTTTTAGCTGTTCCGGCGACGTATCCCGAAGTCCGGGCGCCGTTATTATCGAAGCCGGATTCAAATACGTAGGCTTTTATGTACCGGATGTAAGTCATATTCGGAGAGAGGCCGGTTTCAACCGTATAAGTAGAGTTGGCGGCGATATCGCTGACGACGGCCGTGTCGGTAGTATTGTCGTAGATATGGTAGTAATCCTCACCGGCAATGTCGCTCCACGCCCAGGTAAGCGTTGTGCTGGAGCAGTCGGTGCAACTGAAGTCCTGCAGGGTTTTGAGCCCCGTCGGCAACCTCACTGCGACGGCGGAACACCAGCCTTCGGCATCGTCGGCAGAGCCTTCGAGAAGGTTGGTCCCGCCCATGACGTTTGTCCAGGCGGCGCCGTCGTATTCCCAGAGGGTGATATCGGGAGTCACATCGCCGTCCTGTACCGTATACAGGAGATGCCCGTTCTGCATCGGGTAGAGGAACTGCGTGTACCCATTCCCCTGGGTGGCGGGCTTCCCCGCCGACCAGTCGGTCTGCATAACCCAGGTCTGCCCCTCGTCGCCGGATTTGAACCAGTCGATATTGGCGGACCCGGTATCGCAGTATGTGATGATGGGCTGATAGCCGCTTCCGTTGTCGAACCAGCCCGTCGCGACCGTCATTGAGCCGTTGATGAAGTTGGGATCCTCGCAGTTCAGGTCCAGGTCCGCACCGTCAACGAATGTGTCGCCGCCGTTCCACCGGCACGCGCCGAGAAGGCCTCCCGGCCCGGTGTCTTCCACAAAGGCTATGGATATTACGTCGCTTCCCGGTTTGCATGCCATGTCAAGCATATCGGGCCTGTCGGCACTGCCCGGGTCTATGCTGAGTTCGCTCGACCAGACAGCCGAGCGGAGATAGAATCCGCGTACGCCCAGCGTTGTCCCGTAGGCGACAACCAGGTCGTTGTCGCCGCCTTCCTCGTAGCATGCGTCGAAGCAGCGGAGGTCGCAGGTCCTGACGGTGTTAGTCAGCTTCTTGTCCAGCGAGGGCGACCATAACAGCCCGTCCCAGATGCAGACGCATACTCCCCGGGGACTGGAATAATCGTTTATATCTGAAGTAGCATATACGAGCGCTATTTCATTTGAATTTGGCTTGGAAACAAGCGTAATCCAGCATCTGTAATTAAACGTGTCGCTCTCCGCGATGGTTCCGCTGAGGGTCTGCTCGGCTGAAAGCACGCCGTCGATAAACGTGCGATACCGCAGGCCCTGTCCCTCGACGTAGACAATCAGCCCGTGGCCGGAATGCTGCTCGTAGGCGATATCGAACGCGCCCCTGAACGGCAGCATGTTAGTGCCTATCGCGGTTCCGCCGTTCAGTTCCGTATAATCGTTGGAGGCATAAGTTCCGCTTGCGTTATAAAGGAACAGGTCCGGGAGTGAATCGCCTTGCAGATGGCCGATAAGGAACTCGTCGTTTACAGGGCTTGCCCTTGCGATCAGCCTGCGCGCTTCGAATATAGGATTTCCCGGGCTGTTCTGCACGGCCGTAATGCTGGAACCGTTGTAAAACCTGTAATAATGATTATTGCCTGGTCCGACCGAGGGGGAATGGACGATAAGAACATTTTCCTCGGCAAGAGTGAAAAAGGGGAATAACACCAGAACCGCAACCAGGGCCGCCTGAATAATGCGAAGGTTTCGGCACCGGCCCGTGCGCCCGGCACCGGGTGCCGGCCGCGGCGGCGCCTGATAATTATGAATTATCTTGAATATCTTCACTGGAAATGTCCCCATTGTTTATACGACTTTTCACGAACAGTTAATTGTTAGTACTCCCAGGTTTCGTCGCTGAGAGTGCCTGCGAAACCGCCGAAAAGAACAACCGTATTGCGCATTGAATCATAGGCCAGAGTGTGCCCCATGCGGGCCAGAGGTCTTGCGGAGGGTGTTGCATCCACCCAGCCTGTTCCGTTCCATCCCCAGTATTCATCGCTCGTCAGGCCGCCGCCGGTGTATCCGCCGTAAAGCACGACTATACTCTGGTCGGTACGGAACGCCATGGCATGGCCGTCGCGGCCGGATGGTTTGGTTGAAGAAGGTATGAGCGACCAGTTCGTACCGTCCCATTCCCATGTTTCATCGCTGCCGGCCGCGCCTGTGGAGCCTCCGAAAAGCACCACAACGTTACGGGTCCCGTCGAATGCCATGGCGTGGTTTACCCGGGCAGACGGTTTGTCAGCGGGCGATTCGAGGGCCCAGTCCGTTCCGCTCCAGGTCCAGGTCTCTTCGCTCAAAGTGCCGGTGGTTCCGCCGAAAAGCACGACTTGATTGAAGAACGAATCGAAAGCCATTGCATGAGAATGGCGCGCGGCGGGCTGGTTTGCCGGGGATGCCGGCGCCCAGTCCGTTCCGTTCCATATCCACGTTTCGTTGCTGAAACCGGAATCCGTTTCCCCTCCGAACAGGACCACCACGTTATTCGCGGAATCATAAGCCATGGCGTGTGAGCGCCGGGGAGAGGGTTTCGCGGCGAGAGACTTCTGCGTCCAGTCGGTGCCGTTCCATACCCAGGTTTCGTCGCTCAGGCCGGTGTCTGTTTCTCCGCCGAACAGCACGAGCGCGTACCTTGTATCGTCGTACGCCATTGCATGGTGCCTGCGCCCGGAGGGTTTGTTCGAGGGAAACTCCTGTGTCCAGCCGGTCGCGGTACCGGTTCCCGTGTATGTGCCTGTTCCGGGGACATACACGAAACTGGTCTTGCCTCCGCCGCCGGCCGCGGCCGCCGCGCCGCCGCCGCCCACGCCGGATGCAATCGCTATGGCGATGCCCGATGGGCCGCATGAAGACAGGCAGGCAAGAACCGGAAGAATTACCAGGAAGACCGAAATGCTCTTTTGTTTATTCAGCATGGTCAAACCTTTTTCTGACGGCCGGATGGGATATGCGGCATATTTTTCAAGTATACAACATTATCCGGAAAATATCAATAATTCCCGGTGGAAAGAATACGTCTTTTCGCCATTCAGTGGAAAGTTCGTGGAAATTACCGCTTTTGGAGAAACCGGCCGGTATAAGCCGTAAACCCTGAAATAACTGAAAAACCTCAAGCCTTTGAATCACATCCGCTAGCTTGCCTGAACCGTTTTCATATGTTATACTTGTATGTATGCAATGGGGATAAAGGTGTCACTGTACAGGGAGAGTGTGTATTAAGGGCACCATTACCCGGGGAATTGAAACAGCCTTATTCCAGGCTTTGTCAACCATTCAGGGTGTATCATGAGAAACGTTACTATCGTCTGTGCGGTTCTTTTCCTGACATTTTTCGCTGCGTCTCCGGCGTTTGCAGGCCAACCACGGCAGAATGTTCTGATTGCCTGGTCGCCCAGCGTAAGTACGCCTACAGCGAACAATCATCATTTCAGGTGGTATAACGGCACAGATATTTCATCCGAGTTCACTTCGCCGGCCGGGCCTCCGGATGAAGCTTCCAGGATTATCGCGAGGGCGCATCCGCTAAAAACTGAGTATCTTATCGGCCACTTCTATATTGGTGGAGATGCGCTTTATCTTTACAACGCGAGCGGGACCGCTGGAAGTTACACTTACCAGATAACGAACGGTGGAACCGCCATAGCAGGCCTGGAAGATGATATTGACAGCCAACCCTTTGATATTGCCTATGAGCAGCTTTCCGGGGACGGCTTAATTGTGTACCAGAATAATTCCTATAGGCTGTGTTACAGGACATATATCGACGGCGTGCTTTCAAGTGAAATTGAAATTGACGATGCAACGGAGCTAAGCGACACTAACAATTACCGGGCATGGATTACTCTTGTACCGAAACCCAACTCAAACGAGGTTGCGTTAGTTTATTCTACTGCATCTTCCAGCACATATTCTACAGCCAGATACATTTGTGTTGCCATATGGGATGGCTCCGGATGGTCTACTACTTTGGACAGGCAGTTCAGTAATTACGGTCGAACAATGTACCACCGGTGTTTCGATGCCTGCTACGAGGAAGGCGGAGACGGCGACCTTGTCGTTGCATACGGCGCGACCTCGGCAGGCCTCAAGTACTGGTATTTGAGAGGCGGAACCTGGAATGGTGAATTCAGCTATGATATCGGCTCAACCGACCTGCTTTATGCCGTCGACCTTGCATGCGAGCCCGGTTCCGACAAGATTGTAGCCGGGTTTGTTGAGGACAGCCTTGTTACATACGGCTTGTACGGTGCGGCAAGATGGAGCGGCGGCGACACGTTTGCAGATGGACAAAACCTGGATGCAGCCAGTTATAGACCCGACTTGCAGTATCACACACTGCCTGTTGCAGTCGGATGGTACAACGACAGCGGGACGTATCAGCCTGTTCTAATTTATTGTGATTACAACGATAATTCTCTGGACTGGTATTATTCCGCTAACCAGGGACAGACCTGGAGTCTTGGCGCAGACGCTACCGATCCCACACTCGGATATGCTGCCAGTTTTTTCCTGTATCCGATGCCGAATGGCAAGCTTCTTCTGGCGATAGAAGATTATGATACAAACCCGGACCTTGCGGTAATGGAATACGACGGGACCGCGTGGACGAATCTGCTGGGTGGCACTACTCAACTTGAAGGTCTTGCAAAGGACGACGACGGCTGGTGTATTTGCGTCGCGGTCGGGCCGGAACTTCCCCCGACGCCGACGATAAACGCCTGGGATTCCTCCGGTAAAGGCACTGCATTCAGCAGCGGCATCTGGAGCAATGACGCCAACCCGTACTTCGAGTTCAATTCTTCAGAGCTGGGCACGGAAGACGTGGACGGGTTCTATTACAAGTGGGACACCGGCTCATGGGTGTGGATTGCCGACGCGGGCGACAACGATTGTGAGAGCTGGACAGTATCTCCGGATATCTCTTCCGGTGGGACGTATTATCTGTTCGTAATGGCCCACGATACAAGCGGGAAGAATTCAGGCGTAGTCACGTTTGAATACAACTATGACGCCTCTGCGCCGAGTGCGCCCAACCCCTGCTACTGCGAGGACAGGGTCGATCCCGCGGGCTTGACGGACTACACGCCCGAGTTCAAGGCGACGTATAACGATACGTTCGGTATTGGCGTCGATTATGAAATCGAGGTGGGCGACGACAACAACTGGGGCGACGGCGCTGAAATGTGGGATACCGGCTGGGTATCCATGTCCGACGTGAACGTTGGTGAGAACTGTGCGGAAATCACGTATGGCGGCGCGGGCCTGAGTCCGGGCATGACGTACTACTGGCGCATATGTTTCAGGGACAAGGTGGGCAACGGTGGCGCGTGGAGCGGAACCCAGCAGTTTAACATGCTGGGCAATCCGCAGAATTTCAGGTGCGCCGGTTGCTCGAGCACGACCCTTACCTGGGCATGGGACGACGTAACCGGCGAAATCGCCTACGACATTTTCGACAATGATACAGGTACGGTGGTAATCAGTGATATTGCCGCCGACTCCTCCTCCACGGAGGAGATCAATCTCAGCATTAACACTACATACAGACGTTATATCAAGGCCTATGCGGCAAAGCCTTCGTATTACTATGCTGAAAGTCTGAGCGAGATAACCACTACTTCCAGCACCGTCTGGGAAAACGTCTGCACGCTTGATATGCCAGCGCCGAGCTCAGGGGATTTTCTTGTAATCGCCACGATGCAGGCGAAGAGTTCCACGACTTTGGGCCAGTATGGTCGCTTCCGCCTCGTACGTGACGAAACAAATGTTATAAATTATGCGTTTGAAGAGACCGATAATTACTATCACTCGTTTATAAGCAATGAAGTTCTTTCAGCAAGCGGGTCAGCCTCCTACAAGTACCAGCTTCAGATAAAGAGTGAAAGCGGCACCACCTACATAACAGCGGCACAGAATTCCGCGATAATAGCCATAAGATTGCCGTCGGGCAGTTACATCAGTATTGATAACCAGGCCACCGGGTCAATTAACAATGCTACATTCCAGAACCATTCTGTTGTGACAGTAACGCCACCTGGCCCAAGCGACGATTACTGGGTGGTTCATTCCGCCAATTTCAGATCATCCAGCAATACCCAATATGCAGGTTCGCGTTTATATAATCTGGCAGGCAGCCTGGAACTGACTTATTCTATCCGCGACCACTATAACGATATCAACGAGCGGTTTACTGAGGGTGGTTTCAGCGTACTCAAGGGGATTTCGTCAGACGTTACCCTGGCGGGCCAGATCCGGTCGATCAACGTTTCGTATTTCTGTTATGAGAATAACAATCACATAGCAGCCGTACGTCTGAGCGATGCGGCGTGGACCGGTTATGCAGACAACGCGCTTTATACGGAGCAGAGTCAGAATAGTGCAACCGGTACACCTGCTGCAACAAAGACCTTCACAGTCACCACGCCGCGGAATTACCTGATTATGGGCTCCTGCAGCCTTGGTGATGCCTCGACTACCGCCGGTTATTATCCTGTCGGCTGGCTTCAGCACGATTGCGCAAGCAGTACTACGGTATTAGGTGAAATGAGTTTTTATGAAGTTGATTCTAATCTGGAGCGCGCATCGTTTGCCGCGATGAGGCGGATGTTTCTGGCCGCGGGCAGTCACACAATCACCGTTTTCTTCAAGAGGGGGCTGAATTCAACCACTCACTATGCCCGTTGTCCCGCGGTTATCGCGATTCCGCTGGGAAGCGATTCCAGTGAATACAGCAATGCTTCCAACGTCGTAGAGGCTTGCACGCTCGCAGTCGTGCCGTCGATGGATAATACCACTGCAACGTTCACCGACGAGTCCAACTCCAGCGTTACCGCAACGGTCGAACGGAACGGCAACCCGCCCAATACGGCGATGGAACTCTTTTACGCGGGAGGCGATGCCGCGGGACCGACCGAGGCATATATTTCGGCCGGTACGCAATCCTCCGGCTACTCCTGGAGCGTCGGCGGTCTTGATTATGACAGGTCCTACTGGTTCAAGGCCCGCGCGCAGAACTGGGTCGGCATATGGACCGGTAATTGCTCCGTCACCGTCTGGAGGACGGAGCCGGGCATACCGACCGGTTTCAGTAACACGGACTGCACCAGCACTACGCTCGAATGGTCCTGGAGCAGCCTCGGCGCCGACGGCTACGACATATTCAATGCTGATACCGATGCGACTGTCGTATCGGATATTGCAGCAGGCGCACTCAGCACTGATGAAACGGGTCTTCAGCCCAACACGACCTATCGCCGTTATATAAAGTCCTATTGGATCCGCTTTCCGCTTGTCTACTATTATGCCGAGAACCTGCCGGAAGTAAGCACGACGTCGAGCACCGTGTGGTCAAACGTCTGCACGCTGAGTATGACACAGCCCAAAGCCGGCGACTATCTCATAATCGCCGCCATGCAGGGGAAGGCAAGTACTACCTTTGGCGCCTACGGCGAGTTCCGCCTGGTCCGCGACGAGACGAACGAGATTAATTACGCGATGGATGAGACGGATAATTATTATCATTCCTTCATATCGTCCGAGGTTCTCACTGCAAGTGGTTCCGACGACTACAAATATCAGTTGCAGATACAGAGCAGCACCGGCACCACTTATATCACGGCGGCCCAGAACGCGGCGATAATAGCTATACAATTATCGGGGTCGAATTACCACAGTATCGACAATCTTACGGAGGGATCGACGACTTCAGCCTCGTTTGTTAAGCATTCGGGTATAACGATATCACCGCCCGGCGCCGGCGACGATTACTGGTTAATTCACTGCAGTAATTTCAGGGAAAGCTCAACCGCTGCGCGTGGCTATTCACGTCTTTACGACGGAAGTAATGAGTTGATGTATGGCGCGAGAGATCCGTACAACGCTAATGAGTGGTTCACCCAGGGCGGTTTTTCGGTTCTCAAGGGAATCTCATCAGACGTTACTCTGGAAGCCCAGTATTATCGAAGTTCAGGTACGAGTTACGAGAAGAACGTGCACATAGCGGCATTGCGCCTGAGTGATTCTACGTGGAACGGTTATGCGGATAACGCTCTTTATACGGAGCAGACCTGGAACAGCTTGACCCCAATGCCCGCGGCGACGAAGACGTTTACGGTTACGACGCCGCAGAATTACCTGATTATGGGCTCATGCAGTATCGGTGATGCAACGACTTCCGCAGGTTGGTATCCTCAGGCATGGCTCGAGCACGTATCGGGCAGTACGACCGTTCTGGGCGAGATGAGGTTTTATGAGCAGGATAGTACCACTGAGCGGGCGTCGTTTGTAGCGATGAGGCGGATGTATCTATCGGCGGGCAGCCATACGATAAGCGTTATGTTCAAGAACGGGCAGAATGGAACCACCCACTATGTGCGTTGTCCCGCGGTTATCGCGATTCCGCTTGGAGGCAATGTCAAGGAATACAGCGAGCAATCCAATATCGCGGAGGCGTGCACATTGGCGGCCATACCGTCAATGGATAATACAATTGCAACGTTCATCGACGAGTCAAACTCCAGCATTACCGCAATGGTCGATCTGTACGGCAACCCGCCCAATACGGCAATGGAGCTCTTTTATGCGGGAGGCGACGCCGCGGGGCCGACCGAGGCATACACGTCCGCGGGCACGCAGACCACCGGTTATTCATGGAGTATTTCGAGCCTCGATTATGACAGGTCCTACTGGTTCAAGGCGCGTGCGCAGAACTGGGTCGGCATATGGACGGATTGCTGCTCCGTTACGGTATGGACCACGGAGCCCGGCATTCCGACCAATTTCCGCAATACTGACTGCACCAGCGATACGCTCGAATGGTCCTGGAACAGCCTCGGCGGCGATGGATACATAATTTATGACGCAGACACGGATGGTGCCGTCGTATCAGACATTGCCGCTGGTGCCGTCAGTACCGTTGAAACGGGTCTTCAGCCCAACACGACCTATCGCCGGTATATAATGTCATACTGGACCCGCGATCCGCTAACCTGCTATTATTCTGAGACCCTGGGAGAAATAAGCACGACGTCGAGCACTGTGTGGTCAAACGTCTGCACGCTGAGTATGACACAGCCCGAAGCAGGCGACTATCTCGTAATCGCCGCGATGCAGGCCAAGGCAAGTACTTCTCTGGGCGCCTATGGCGAGTTCCGCCTTGTCCGCGACGAGACGAATGAGCTTAATTACGCAATGGAAGAAACGGACAATTATTTTCACTCGTTCATCTCGACTGAAATTCTAACCGCAAGCGGTTCTGACGACTACAAGTATCAGTTGCAGATACAGAGCAGCACCGGCACCACTTATATCACGGCTGCGCAGAACGCGGCGATAATTGCCATTCAGTTGTCTTCTTCGAACGACTATAACGTCGATAACCTTACGCAGGCTTCAACAACGTCGGCTTCATTTGTCAGGCATACCGGTTTGACGGTATCGCCGGCCGGCGCCGGTGATGATTACTGGATAATCCACTCCAGCAATTTCCGGCATGATCAGCCTGCAACCGGATACCTGGCCTATTCCCGCCTGTACGACGGCAGCAACGAGTTGACCTACAGCGCTAGAGACCCGTACAACGCCGTCGAGTGGTACACCAACGGCGGATTTTCAGTTCTGAAGGGGATTTCGTCGGATGTCACGCTTGAAGACCAGCATCACTCTACTCTCGGCTGGACGAGCTACGACAGGAACGTCCATCTGGCAGCGATACGTTTGAACGATTATACATGGGACGGTTATGCGGATAACGCCCTCTATACTGAACAGAGCACGACGAGTGCGACGGGAGTGCCCGCGGCAACAAGGACGTTCACGGTCACGACGCCGCAGAATTACCTGATTATGGGTTCTTGCGGCCTTGGAACCTCAACGACCACGGCCACATGGACGCCGTTCGCATGGCTTGAGCACGATTGCGCAAGCGGCACAACCGTACTGGGTGAGATGGGATATTATGAGCGTGACAGTACTACTGACCGCGCGTCGTTTGTGGCGATGAGGCGTCTCTATCTGGCGGCCGGCAGCCACACGGTCCGCGTTATGTTCAGAAGACTGACTTCGGGCACGGCTTATGCCCGCTGCCCGTCGGTTATCGCCGTTCCGCTTGGAGGCAAGGTCAAGGAGTTCAGCGTACCATCCAATGTCGCCGAGGCCTGTACGCTGGCGGCTATTCCGTACATGGATAATACAGCAAACACGTTCACCGACCGGGGCTCGAATTTTATCGACGTGCAGGTTGACAATTCAAGCAATCCCGGCGGTACGATTATCGAGCTTTTCCGCGCGCCGGACTCGGGCGGCGTTCCCGGCGCATGGACTTCGGAAGGAACAAATATTACTGATTATCTGTGGAACGTTACAGGTCTTGCCGCGGAAAGCACCTACTGGTTCAAGGCCCGCGCACAAAACCATGCAGGGATATGGACCGGTAACTGTTCGGTTACCACTTATACAACTTACCCCGGCCCGCCTTCGAGCTTCTGGTGCGCAGACTGTACGAGCACGACGCTCACATGGGAATGGACAGACGTAACCGGCGAAGACGGCTTTGAAGTGCATGATAATACTACAGAGGCCGTGGTTGCTCGAACCGGCGCCGATACTGTTACAACCGTTGAAACAGGTCTCAGCCCGAATACATCTTACGTAAGACACTGCCACGCTTTCAACGGGGTCGGTGGTTCCTATACCGACATTTATCCGAATTCTGCCGAACCTGGCTCCAACCCGGACCAGAGCATGGTCAACAACGGGGAAGCTCTGTCCAATCTCCAGTCAGAAGACAACGCCTCATACTGGTCGTTCGAGAAGCAGGATTTCCCGATAATTGATCCCGTGGAGTTCTGGGCCGAGTTTTCGTTCGATATCTCAAGCACCGGCTTTACGGGCGCGGATATTTCAAACGTTTCATATACCGCAAAAGTCTTTTTCACCGGTCACAACACGCTGAATACCCCGACCGACGAGCCAATAGAGGTCCAGTATATAGATGAAGCTGTTATCCAGATTTACAATTTTACGACCACTTCATGGGAGCCGATGGGTGGTAACTTCTTCACCACCTTCAGGCCGACCCTGTTCCGCGACTGCGCTGAAAGCCAGATATGGGACAATTTCACTGACAGCAATTCGAACAACCCGATTGTCAGGTTCAAGGACTCCGGATGGTCTAACGATTACGTAAATTCTTCGGGCGCGATAAATATAAGGCTTTACATCAAGTGCTCCGTTGATGCAGGCGGCTGGGATGGGGTAGTGGTATTCGACCACGTGAAAATTGATGTCGACGGGCTGGCAGCAACCTTTACCAGTGCTTCACCTTCGGCTAAAGCTTTCACCCTCACCGGGCCGGCGACCGGTTTCAGTTTTACGGGCTGGACTGCTAACTCCCTTACTATGGACTCGAATGCGCCACCGAATGCTTATGCCGATTCCACGGCGATATTATTTGATTTCGTCGCGGGCGGCGGCGGCGCTGCCGATTCCGCCTGGCTGACTACAAACACCTATACCGACGTCGGTCTTTCCCCAAATACGAGCTATGAATACCGCGCGGTATGGAGAAACGGCGACGGTGTGCCGGATACGCCGAGCGCGTCCGATACGGATTACACTCTTACCGGTCCGCCCACGGGTTTCGGCTTTACCGGTCGCACTGACAGCCAGATAAGTATGTCCTGTGACGCACCGCCGAACGCGTATGCCGGTTCGACCGCTGTATTTTTCGAATGGATTTCAGGTGCCAGCGGTGGTGATGATTCCGGATGGCTCGCGTCGAATACTTATACAGACAACGGACTTTCACCAAACACAACGTACGAGTATCGCGTGTCCTGGCGCAACGGCGACGCCAGGGAAGACACACCCACATCTTCGTCGTTTTATGGCACGATGCCCGTTGTACCGGTAATGACCAACACCACGAGCACGTTCGTCGACAGGGGCTCGGATTTTATCGACGTGCAGGTCGATAACGCAACCAACCCCGGCGACACGGTTATCGAGCTTTTCCGCGCGCCCGATTCCGGCGGTGCGCCCGGGGCCTGGACGTCTGAAGGAACTAACACAACAGATTATCTGTGGAACATTACAGGCCTCGCGTTCGAGACTGCGTACTGGTTTAAGGCACGGGCGCAGAGCTGGGACGGCGAGTGGACAGCCAACAGCTCGGTTACAACCTATGCAACCTACCCCGGTCCGCCTTCGAACTTCAGGTGTATCGACTGCTCGAGCACGACGCTAACCTGGGCGTGGGACGACGTCACCGGCGAGGACGGCTACGAAGTCCACGATAACGGAACGGAGGCCGTTGTAGCCGCGACGGGCGTGGACGTGGCAACAACGATTGAAACGGGTCTCAGTCCCAACGCGACATACGTCAGGCACTGCCATGCCTACGTTTTTTCGGGTTTTGCCATGTCTAATGTGTTCACTGACGGCTTCGAAGGAGACGCGGACGGCTGGACCCTGGCCGGCGGCTGGGCTCTTGTCGACCCTCATGCAACTCCCCGTACCGGGACCGGAATAATCGAGTATACGGGCCTGACCGGATCGAGTGACGCCACCGTCAGCGTTGACGTTACCGGTTACGACAATTGCATAATAACCTTTTATTATA
>SOJX01000027.1 GCA_004376375.1 Planctomycetota bacterium | reverse complement strand
AATGACCGAATGACCGAATGACCGAATGACCGAATGACCGAATGACCGAATGACCAGTTTCTGATTGACGGGCTTGCACCCTTTATGTAGAATCCCGTCAGCGGGGAAAACAGCGGCTTTTTGCCTGTGTTGGAGTGTGTGAGTCTATAATGAAAATCGCGCTTGTACGCAACAATTTTGCGCGCGCCCGTGGCGGGGCTGAGAACTATCTCATAAACCTCGCCGAAGGGCTGGTGAAGCGCGGGCACGAGGTGCACGTTTTCGCGGCGCAATACGACGACCTCGGGGACGATCCGCGGTTTACGGTCCACAAGGTGCCGGTCTGGAAGTTTCACTCGTCGGTGAAGAACCTGACGTTTGCGGAAAACGCGGCAAAACTCCTGCGGGCCGAGCGGTTCGACATCATAAACGGGCTTTCGAAAATCTATTACCAGGATATTTACCGCATCGGCGACCCGCTCTACATATGCTGGCTGAAGCTGCACCCGAGGGGTGTTATCGACAAAGTGCTCGGGTTCGCGAACCCGCGCCACCGCATGCTGCTTTACCTGGAGAAAAAGATTTTCGAGCCGCGCAACCACCGAAGGATTATCGCCATAAGCGAGCTCGATAAAAAACTCGTCTGCAAATATTACAGGCACGTGGACCCGGAGCGGGTGAGGGTCATCTACAACGGCGTCGACTTCGAGCGCTTTTCGCCCGCGAACCGCGAGAGGTACAACGCGGAGGTGCGAAGAGTGTTCAAGATCCCTATGGACTCCGACGTCGTTCTGTACATTTCGATGGACTGGAAGCGCAAGGGTTACGGTTTTCTTCTGGAAGCGGTTGCGAGCCTGCCGGCCGGTCTGCGCGGGAACGTCCGCGTCCTTGTCGTCGGCAAGGGCGAGCCGGAGAAATACGAGAAGCGCGTCGGCGAGCTCGGGCTTCAGGAAAATATTGTCTACGCCGGCGTGCAGGTCGATATCAGGCGCTTCTACGCGGCCGGCGACGTGTTCGTGCTTCCGACGCTTTACGACCCGTTTGCGAACGTCCATCTCGAGGCGCTCGCGTCCGGGCTTCCGGTTGTCACGACCGCGATGGCCGGCGGCGCGGAGGTCATACGGGAAGGGCTCAACGGCTACGTCGTCTCGCACGCGTCGGCCGTCGATGAAATCACGGCGGCGATCGAGAAATGCCTTTCGCCCGGGCGCCGCGAAGGCATGAGGGCCGCGGCTCCCGCTTCGATAAGCAGGTTCACGTGGGACCGGAGCCTTGACCAGGTGCTCGAACTTTACGAAGAAGTGCTTAAAGAAAAGGCTTGAGACCTGAGACCTGAGGCTTGAGTTAAAAAAATAAAACCGAATAACTGGACAACTGGACAACTGGACAACCGAAGAACCGATGAACCTGAGAACCAAAAACGGAATTCTTTATAACGTCGATTACGAAAAGTTTCTTGACGAAAACGGGCTGAAAGGCTTCGACGATTTCTACAACCTCGAGCCGGACGCCGTTGTCAAGCGCGTGAGGGACGAGCGCGCCACCATGCGCGTGAAACTGAAATCGGGCGGCGGGGAGCGGATATTCTATCTCAAGCGGACCGTGTACAACCCGCTGCTCGAGGCGGCGCGCACCGTCCTGAAGTGGACGAAGCAGTTCAACAACATGGTGCACGAGTTCGAGGCCTGCCGGAGGTTTCTCGAAGCCGGGCTGCCGACGGCCGTGCCGGTCGCGGCCGGGCGCCGCGGCTCGATCCGGCGGGTCGAAACGTTCTGCCTTTCCGCGGGACTCGGGGAAACGGAGAAGCTCGAGGATTACGCGCCGAAAAGGTTTTCACCGCCGCTCGACGGCGGGCGGATTCGTGAAAAGCATTCGCTTGCAAAAAAAATCGGACGACTCGCGAGGAAGATGCACGACTCCGGTTTCAATCACAGGGATTTTTACCTCTGCCACGTTCACAGATTTGTGGACGGCGGCGGGCTGGCGATACTTGATCTCAACCGCGCCGCTTTCTTCCCGGGCGGCGTTTTGGGGCGATGGGTCGTCAAGGACCTTGCCGCGCTCGACGCCGGCCCGGTGCCGGACGGTGTTCTTCACGCGACCGACCGGCTGCGCTGCTTCAAAAGCTATCTTGGACGTGAAGGAAAAATGACGGCCGAGGACAGGGAACTGCTGAAACAAGTGAACACACGCGCGGCGGCGCTGCGTGTGCGCGGTGAGA
Source organism: Planctomycetota bacterium (assembly GCA_004376375.1). Taxonomy (GTDB): domain Bacteria; phylum Planctomycetota; class E44-bin39; order E44-bin39; family E44-bin39; genus E44-bin39. The sequence goes on along the minus strand of SOJX01000027.1, from coordinate 24,042 downwards.
AATCGCGCAGGCGCGACGCGGAATATATGTCCCGGGAGGCGGCGGGTGGCGGATAAGGCAAATATATTTTATGCCGTAGCGTCCCGGCTCGGCTCGGGCGGCGTGGGTGGTATCGCCCGGCAGGCGGTAAGCACCCTTGCGGATGCAGGTCGCCTCCACATGGCGGCGGCGTACGGCAGTGCGCCCGACGGCGTGGCGGCAGAGCGGTTTCACTCGATCAAGCGCCCGTTCCGCAATCCGCTTGCCGAAAAGAAGCGCCGCCGGCTGAAAGAGCGGCTCGCTTTCGATTCGGCGACCCGCGAAATTATCGACGGCGACGGCATGGAGCTTTTCCACGGCTGGAACGCCAACTGCCTTGATACGATTCGCGCGGCAAAGGAGCACGGGATTACAACCATTGTGGAGCGCGCGTCCACGCATATGAAAACTCAGATGCGGATTCTGCGCGAGGCATATGACTCGGTCGGCGTTGACCCCGGCGTGATCGAGCTGGATGAAGTTATCGAACGCTGCGTCGAGGAATACGGGGCTGCCGATTACGTGCTTGTTCCGAGCCGCTTCGTTTACGGCACTTTCGTCGACGAAGGGTTCGACGCCGGCAGGCTCATACTGCTTCCGTTCGGAGTGGACCTGGAGAAGTTTTCACCGGCCAGGAAGAAACCTGAAACGCCGACCTTTCTTTTCTGCGGGCGGATCGGCATCCGCAAGGGCGTGCACCATCTGCTCGAGGCGTGGAAGAAGGCCGCGATCAGAGGCGCGAGGCTGGTTCTCGTCGGTAACGTCGACCCGGAGTTCAGGTTCGCGTTCGCAACCGTCGCCGACGATCCGTGCGTAGAGGTCCTGTCATACTCCGGCGATATGCCGGCGCTTTACCGGAGCGCGACCGCATTCGTCCTGCCGACCCTCGAGGAGGGCTCGGCGCTTGTCGCTTACGAGGCCATGGCGTCCGGCCTTCCGCTTATAACGACCGAACGCGCGGGCTCTGTTGCGCGTGACGGGGCCGAGGCGGTTATGGTTTCGCCCGGTGATGTTGACGGGCTCGCAAAGGCTTTGACAGATGCCGCGGCGAATCCCGGCCGGATGGAGGAGATGGGCGCGGCCGCGAGAAAACGCGCTCTGGAATTTTCATGGGAACGATACCGGCAGCGGCTTATAACCGTTTACGATTCGGTCCTGGACGGGGCCGGACCGGTCCCGCTTCCGGACGGAGTCGATTGATGAATAAACGTTTATTCATTATGACCTTCGACCTGCGACTTTTGACTTGCGACTCTTGAAAAGGGCAACCGTAATGCCGGAATTCGAGTTCGAGAAATCGCGCAAGCGAAAATACGACGTGTGGGTCAACTCGAAATACAGGACCGAGCTTTTCGCGACCGGCATATACTCGCCTCGCAGGTTTCTCGAGGCATACCAGGTCGGCGTGATAGACGACGTGACCCGCTCGAAAATCGTCTCGGCCGAGATTCCGATGGCGGATTCTTCGATGAGGATAGCGGTGAAATCCTACCACCCGCGCGGCATTACCGGTGCGATCAAGGATTTATTCCGGCCTTCGAAGGCGGTCCGCGAATTCCTGTTCGCGGGAAAGCTGTTCGCGGCCGGCCTTCCCGTTCCCGAGCCGCTTGCGGCGATGGAGGAAAGGCGCTTTCGCAGGCTTATCAGTTGCTGGTATTTCTCGCGCGAGGTTGTGGGCGCAAAAAGTGTTTACGTGCTGACGGCCGGGGAAAAAACCTACGGGGAGTGGCCCGATGAGGTGCGACTGCTCTTTGCAAAGCGTCTCGGCCGCGCCGCCGGCGAGGCGCATGAAAAAGGATACGCGCACCGCGACCTCAATATGAGCCACATGATTGTGACCCCGGTTGACCCCTTGCGGTGGGATTCCGTGGGGCTCGACGTTTACTTCGCCGATTTCGAGGGCGGCCGGCTCTACCCGCGGAAGATAGCGAAGAGCCTCCGTCTGCGCGACGTTTCGCGTTTCATGCGGAGCTTCCGCTTGTTCGCCACGCATCCCGAATGCATCGCCTTTTTCAAGGCTTACGCGGCGGGGGCGGGCGAAAACGAAGCCTCCGCGAAGGATTTCCACGACGCGGTATTCCGGAAACTCGGACCGCCCGAAGGTACCGGCGGCGCCGACGGCGCCGGTGACGCCGGTGGCGGTGGCTCATGAAACTGCTTCTCTGCGGAAACTTTCCACCCGCGGCCGGCGGAAGCCAGACCTGGAGCTACGAGGTCGCAAGGCACCTGGAAAAACTCGGGCACGACGTTACGTTTCTCGCGCGCACCGCGCCGGGATGGAAAGAGTTCGACGCCGGATGCCCGTTTCCGGTCGAGCGGGCGGCGTGGAAGATCGGCCTTTACCGCAAATTCCGAAAGTTCGTAAGGCGCGGCGGCGCGGAGTGCGTGCTTGTGACCCACCGCGCGGATTTCGCCGAGTCCGCGAGACTGATGGCGAAACCGGGCGGTGTGCCGTACGTCGTCGTTGCGCACGGTGGTGAAATCCTGAAGGCGCGCAGGAAGCCTTCGGTGCAGAGGAACCTGCCGCCTGCGGCCCGGATAATCGCGGTCTCGAATTTTACAAGAGGTCTGCTCGTCGACCTGGGCATCGAGTCGCGAAAAATCGTCGTGATTCCGAACGGCACCGACACCGAGAGGTTCCACCCCGGCGCCGACGGCTCCGGAGTCCGCAAGCGGTATGCGCCCGGGGGCCAGAAGATTGTCTTTACGGTTTCAAGGCTGGTCAAGCGGAAAGGCCACGCCAACCTGATGCGCGCGCTTTCCGGGCTCGGGTCTGAATATAACGTTGAATACGTGATAGGCGGCACGGGCGAAGAGGAAAAAAACCTGCGCGCGCTCGCGAAGGGACTGGGAATCGCGAAGAACGTTCACTTTACCGGGCGGATAGAAGACGATGAGCTGCCGAAGTATTACGCGGCCTGCGACGTTTTTGCGATGCCGAACAGGTATGTCGAGGGTGAAATGAACGTTGAGGGTTTCGGCATCGTGTTTCTCGAAGCGAACGCGGCGGGGAAACCGGTAATCGGCGGCGACTCGGGCGGCACGGCCGACGCGGTCGTGGACGGCGAGACCGGCTTCCTTGTCGACCCGGACGACGTTTCCGATATCGCATCGGCGCTTGAAAAGCTGCTTTCAAATGAAGAGATGGCAAGGCGGATGGGGGAGGCCGGGCGCCTGCGGGTCGAGCGGAGGTTTACGTGGCGTCACACCGCGTCGCAGGTGGCAGGCGTGCTTGAGGAGGTGACGGGTTGAAGCCGCGCACCGTCCCCAGCACGCTGTACGACGGCAGGTACTACGAGTCCTCGTGCGGCGACTTCGACCTTTTCGCAGAGACCGGCGGCAGGTGTCTTGCACGTAAGAAACAGTTCATAATTTCCATGGCCATGGCTCGGCCCGGCATGAGGCTTCTCGACGCCGGCTGCGGCCGCGGGGAATTCTCGGCACACCTTGCGGGAAAAGGCGCGGAAGTCGACGCGGTCGATTACTCGAAGGATTCGGTCGCGATTACCCGCGAAACGCTTGGCCGGCTCAAGGTCGACGACCGCGTCCGGGTCACGCGATGCGACGCCAGGGCGCTCCCGTTTCCCGCGGCCTCGTTCGACCGCATCGTGATGGCCGACATCGTCGAGCACATGCACGAGTGGGAGCTCAACGAGGCGTTCGCGGAGATGGCGCGCGTGCTTGCGCCCGGGGGCGTGCTTGTCGTGCACACCGCGCCCAACCGGTGGCGCGATATTTACAACTGGCCGTTCAAGCGCATTTCGCACATCCTGCGCGGAAAACACATAAGAAAGGAACGCAGGACCGCGGGCGAGCTCGAGCTCCATGTGAATATCCAGAGCCCGCGCACGCTTGCGCGCCACCTGTCCAAACACTTCGCGTACTGCGTATGGACGATGCGGCCCGAGCTCCTGTACCCGATGTCCGCGTACGAGCGCTTCCGCGCCTGCGACCCGATGAACGTTTTCGGCTCGCGTGACATCTGGGCGCTCGCGGTCAACCCGTCGCGCGGTGCCGAAGCGGTCCGGCGGCACCTGCGCGATTCGTTTTTCGCCAACAGGATGATAACGATGGGCGTAAACGAATGGCGGTTTGTCAGGCGCGGGTTCGGCAAGTGGATTGACGGCGAGCCGGTGTTTCGACCCGTGAAAAAGAGGGCGCGTATCGAGATTCCGGTGCACGGCGAGGTGCGCGGTTTCGAAATCGAGCTCCAGTCCGAAGGGCCGGCGGACATGCGCATCAAAGCGGACGGCGTCCTGGATGAAAAGATCCACGTTCACCCGGGAACAAAGCGCACGCTCTCGTATGACCTGAAAAGGCGGTACAGGTACGCGGTCGTTCCGGTGACGATAGATGTTGACGGCGGGGAAGTCAGGCTCGCGCGAATTGGATTTGTATAGTCGTTAGTGGTTTGTCGTTTGTGGTTATTAAATCCATGACACTCACGACACACGACAAACGACATTTTAGCGGCCGCGCTTGCGCGGCGTTGATTTCGTCATTAATTATCGCGGGATTACTTACGTGGAACAGTCAATCGAAATAAAACTGGAACCCACGGCCGGGCATTTCAAGGAGGCCGCAATCGCGCTTTACGCGGGCGACAGCGTTCTCGACGTCGGCGGTCGGGAAGGCAAGTATGCGAAGCACGCGCTTTCGCTCGGGAAAAGTGCGACCCTTTGCGATATTGAGCCCAAATGCGCGGAGGAGGGCGGCCTGAAAGTCGTCACCGGAGACGCGCTCGACCTTCCTTTTCCAGACAAGTCGTTTGACACGGTCCTCTGTCTCGATGTCCTCGAGCACGTCGAGGACGACGCGGCGGCGCTCGTGGAGGCGTGCCGCGTGGCGCGCAGGAACGTGCTCATTAGCGTACCGCGTGCCGACGGGCATACGACTTCCGCTAGCGGGCTGGCCTTCAGGCACTACCGGGACGAGAGTCACAGGCGGTACTATACGGAGAAGTCGTTCAGGAAGCTGCTCGAGGGCGCGCCCGGCATCGATTTCGGGATGTGCGCGTTTTCCCGCGTGCGCCCGGCAAGGTATTACACAGACGCGGGCGGGCCGAAGATTCTGGCCAGGCTGGCGGACGCGATGCTCTGGCTTTTCACGTGGCGAAAGGAAAACCTTTTGCGCAACTTTTTCGGCGTCGTGCGGGTAGCCGCTGGAGATAAATCGTGAGCAACGTCTCCGCGCTGACAGTTCAGGCACACCGGCCGGCGCGCGCGCTCGGCGCCGTGCGGGTTCTTCTTGTATTCGTGCTTGCGGTTATCGCGCTCTGCAGCGTCGTCGGGCATGACTTTTTCGATAACCTGAAGATTGCCGGGCGGGTCATCAAGTTCGGCCACTCGCCCGAACAGTACCTCTATCTTGCGACCTTCCTCCTGTTTCTTTCGTGGGTCCTGGGTCAGCCGATGGCGCTACGGGTTACGGGCCGCGACGTGCTGGTCTTTGTTTTTCTTCTTTACCTGCTGGCAAGCTGGTTCTGGGCGTTTTACGCGAAGGGATGGGCGCTCGCGAAGGAAAACCTCGGCTTCGCCGTGCTGGCGTATATCGTGATTAAGTTTTCGCTCCGCGAAAAGCGATTTTTCCACTGGCTTCCGGGCGCGTTGATTCTCGGCGGCACAATCTTTGCCGTCAAGTGGCATATCGCCGGTCTATATGGCATCTTGAATGGAGGCGGTTATTTTAAAACCCACTACAACGCCTTTGCGTTCAGCATGGAAGCTCCGCTGTTGATCGCAATCGCAGTTGTCTTTGCATCGTGCGTGAAACCGTACCTGAGGGCGCTGGCCGGCCTTGCCGCGATAATAATCGCAACCTCGCTTTTCTACTTTCCCAGCCGCGGCTGTCTGCTCGGGCTTACGGCCGCGGCGCTCTTTCTTATCGCGGTTTCGACGCGCAGGTGGAAACCGGTTGTGATACTCGGCCTGCTCCTTGCCGCCCTGGCGGGGATTGCGATGACCTTCGGTTCCGGAGACCCGAAAAAAGGGGGAATCGCAAGAGGGCTCGGCGGGCGGCGCGGCGATTTGTGGCCCTGGGCCATCGAGCAGTCTCTGAAACGCCCGTTTATCGGCTGGGGGCCGCGCTCGTGGCCGATGCAGCGGTTCCATTTCATGCAGCGCCTTGATCCTGTATGGAACCACGCGCATAACGAGGCGCTGCAGATGTGGTTCTCGCTCGGGCTTGTCGGGCTTGTGTTCATGGTTGTCTTTCTCGCGATTATTCTCGTTATCGGGGTCCATAACGCGCGCTCCGAGATACCGGACTTCCTGAAGATACTCAACCTTGCCGTGCTCGCGTGGATTGTCTGCCATTACGTGCACGGGATTTTCGACGCCGGTTTTTCCGGGAACGCAAAGCAGCACCTTATCGCCGTTTTCATGGTTTCCTTCATATTCCAGATTTACGACGTCTATACGAGGCGGCTTGTGCCGTCGTTCGCGTTGCGCGGCGGCTCGCTTGCGTTTTTCAGCGTGCCGGAGTCGGCGCACGGCGCCGGGCCGGTCGAGGCGATGAAGAATATGGAAATCCCGAAAAGCGTTATGAAGCGCCTCCTCGACCCGCGCGAGTACGAGGGCGCGTACATCGTCGGCGAGCTCGTCGGCGATAAGATGAAAGTCCTTTCCATCGGCGGCTGCTACGGGCGCGATTACTATTACCTCACCGCGCGGGGGAAAGACGTGATCTGCTTCGATCTCGCGCCGCAGGAACACCTGCCCGACCTCGTTATCGGGGACATCACAAAGGGCACCGATTTTCCCGACGGCGAGTTCGACGCCGTGATAATGGGCGACATCATCGAGCATCTTTTCGAAGACCTGGACGCGCTCAGGGAAGTCAGGCGGATTCTGAAAGACGACGGCGTGCTCGTCATGAGTGTGCCCTACGTCAACGACGAACCGCCTTTCCACGTGCGCGTTCATACCGAGCAGTCGGTGCGGCGGCTGCTCGGATACGCCGGGTTCGAGGTCGTCGATTACGCGGCGCGCGGAGGGCGGATTACGAACGTCTCGTTCTGGAAACGCATACGCTCGCTCGCTGCGATTTTTTCCAAAGACAAGCAGGCCGCCAAAATCCGCTTCAACGAAAAACTTGCGCGTAAAGACCTTGCCGACGGGCGTAAAGACCCGCCGTCGTGGGCGGCATCGGTATATTTCGGCGGTTACTTCAAATGCATCAAAGGCGAAGTCGTTGATACGCGTGATCTTAATGTTGACGCCTTTGCACACTAACTTGGTTTGCGATGAGTAATATTCTTGATGGAAAAAAGGTTGGCCTTATAAGATACGGCCCGCCGGGGACGGCAGGCGGCGTGATAATGCATAATCTGAAAAAGTATCTGCATGAAAAGATTTCAGACAAGTCCACCGGCCTTGCCGCGGTCGAAGACGTCATGGTTCTGCGTCGCGGTACTGACGACACGGGCGCATGGGAGAGCCCGCCTGACCACGTCGCCACGTACACCGGCAAGTTCCTTCGGAGCTGGCAGGTGCGCAGGAAGCTGCCGAAGTTCGACCTGTACCACTTCCACTCCCACGTCCTGCTCGCGATGGCGCGCAAGATCCGCCCGACGATTTTCACAATCGACGATATAATACCGTTCAAGCTCTCCGGCACGATGACTGAAAAGAAACTCGACAAGTTCAAGCAGACGCTTTCGCTCTGGAAGAACGCGACGCGGCTTGCGGCCGTGAGCGAATACACCAGGCGCGACCTTATGGAAATCCTCCGCGTGCCCGGGGAAAAAGTCGGCCTGATTCCGAACGGCGTCGACCTCGGAAATTTCACGCCCGGCGATAAAAAAGAGGCGAGGGAATCGCTCGGCCTTCCGCAGGGCGTGCCGATAGTTTTGAATATCGGGGGAGAGCGCCCGAACAAGAACGTCGTCCGGGTTCTGAACGCTTTTACGCTTGTCCGCCGCGAGTTTCCCGACGCGCTTCTGGTCCGCGTCGGGTTTGCCGAAAAAAAATTCGATCCCGTAATTACGGAACTGAAACTCGAGGACGCGGTCATCCGCAACGGCCAGTTTACCGGCGACCCGGTCGCTTATTACCGCGCCGCCGACCTTTACATCTGCCCGGACATTTCCGGCGGTTTCGGGATGCCGAGCCTCGAGGCCATGGCCTGCGGTTGCCCGGCCGTAAGCTCGAAAAACGGCGCATTCCCGGAAGTCATCGGCGACGCGGGCGAGTATTTCGACCCATACCACACCGAGGAAATCGCGGCTGCGATTATCAAGGTCCTGGGCGATTCCGACCTGCGGCAGAAGATGATTGTGCGCGGACTTGCACGCGCAAAAAACTATGGCTGGGAAAGCACCGCTGAAGCCGCTCTGCGGGAGTACGCGCTTGCACTGGAGGCTGCAGAATGACTTCGGCAGCCCCGCCCGAATTATCGGAGCAGAAAAGCCTCACGGAGCTGGAGCCGGAAAACAAACACGCAATAAGAATAGGTCTTGTCATACTGCTTATTGTCGTGCTTGGCCTGCGTCTCGCCGGAATATTCGCGCCCCAGTCTTTCCGCGACATGCGCTCCATCCCGAACGAAGACGGCTACTGCTATTTCCTTATCGGAAAAAACATCGCCGACGGCCGCGGCATGACCTTCGACGGCAAGCGCGCGACGAACGGAATCCATCCGCTCTGGCAGGTCCTCGCCGCGGGCGGGGCATGGCTGGCGGGCGCCGCCGCGCCCACGCTGATGCTTTTGCTCGCGTCGATTCTTGATACCGTGACCGCTTTGCTGGTTTTTCTCATCGCGCGCAGGGTTACCCGAAAGGAGTCCGCCGGCCTGCTCGCCGCGGCGATCTACGGCCTCGGTTATCACAGCATTGTTTTTTCGCTCAACGGTTCCGATACGACCGTCAGCGCCTTCTTCTTTACGGCATTCACGCTTGCTTTTTTCATGATGGTTGAAAACGTCGGCTGGCGCAGGGTAATTGTTTTCGGCATTGTCGGCGGTCTGACTTTCCTTGCACGTACGGATAATGTCGCGCTCCTGTTTGCCGCGTATATCTGGCTGTTTATTTTTTCGCTAAAAGGGCGTGACCGTTTTGTGAAACTGCTCGCGGCGGGCGTGATAACAATCGCGGTCGCCTCGCCGTGGCTTGTCTGGAACATGGTGAAGTTCGGCTCGATAATGCAGCAGAGCGCCATGACGAACTCGTACGTCTTTCACGAGACGTTCAGGATGGAGCATGGAGGAGGATGGCCCGTATTTAAACATTCTCTCGAACTTGTGTGGAAGACGTTGTGGGATCAGCTTCCTCGTATGTCGGGTATCTCGAAATTCGCATATTTTTTAATGCTTAGTGTATTTATAGGCATTCCAATCTTCATTAAACTGTATTCGATAACAGATGAAAGGTTTGAAGTAATTCGAAATATCTGGAAACGCGCTAAACCATTATTGGTTCCTGCCATTGCAATTCTGATTATGATTGTAATCCATTCCGGTTTCAGGTGGCTGAAAAGACGCTCCTATTTGCAGCGCGCAACTCCGGTATGGGCGATATTTATTTCAACGGCAATTACCATAATCGTCGCATCGTTTCGCGCGCGGCGGCCGGGTTTTGTGATCGGCGCAGTACTGACGCCGCTTGTGGCTGTTTTTCTTGTCGCCTACGGCACGTACAGGTCGTACCACCCGAAGAAAATGCAGGTGTTTCAGAACCTGCTTATCGACTTCGGGCATCATGTCCGCGACAACGTGCCGAAGGATTCGGTGATCGTCGCCCATGTCTCCGGCGCGACGATAAGTTACCTTTCCGGCCGCGACGTTATCGACCTTTCCGGAAACGTCAACCCCGAGATGTATGAAGTGCATAAGAACCGGAAGATGACCGCGTACCTGCGCGGGCTCCGCCCGCAATACCTTCTTTCCGGCGTCACCGTTTCCGGCGTCAGCGGTGTAGAGAAACTCGAGATGTTTTCGACGGAAAAACTCTCTCCCCATGCGGAACTGCTGAAAGTTTTCTATCCCCCCGATTTTAAAAAAGAACCCGGCCAGAAAAGCCCTTACAAAGACGACGACTTTTTCCCTGCCATTTTCAAACTGAACTGGGACATCCCCTGAAACGCCTGGAAAAACGGGAGATAAATGACCGGCTGCCGGGCGGTTTAAGCACGAACCAATTATATAATTCTATTCAATACCTGTAAATAGCAAATAATATAAATTACAGGAATTATACGAATAATAACTACTTCTAATGAATATCTCAGCCCATTTCCGCATTAAATGATGAAAACACGCCTTTTTGACAACCTAAGATCTGGCGCTTGACACAAAAGAGGCGGTTCTGTGAAGAAAAGTTGAAATCGTGCAATTCCATTCCCAGATTTTCCAACTAATTGTAATTACAGCAGATAGAAAAGCTCAGCCAGACCCGGTTAGGTTTCGGTTAGGGAAATTATATCAATTATGTGGGATACAAATATTCTATATAGGCTTGACTTTGGGCAAAACTGGGATATAATTACCACGAACTTACACGAATTAGGGTAGCGCAACCATGAGTTTTTTCGGCGAAGAAAGAAGACCGATCGACGCAAAGAGCAGAATCGTCCTGCCGAGCAGATTCCGTGCGCAGATGATGGATGACAAGGGCAGGGCCGAGCTGTTCTTGACTCGCGGAACCAACGGTTGCCTCTACCTCTTTCCGACAAAAAACTGGGAAGAAATCAAAACCCGCTTTGCCGGTTCTGATTTTAACACCGAAGCGGAAAAATACAAGCAGAGATTATTTTATTCTTCTATTAAGTTCCAGGCGTGCGACCGCCAGGGCCGGATAGTTCTCCCGGAAAGCCATAAGAAGATCGCGGGCCTTGGAAGCGAAGGCGTTTTCATCGGGATTGACGACCACGTTGAATTGTGGGATACGAAGACCTGGGACAAGTATTGCGCAAACGGCGAAGGCGAGTACGAAAAGTCCATGAGCCAAAGTTCCGACTAGCAGGAGGCAGTGGTCGGTTCGAAAATACAACAATCTGAGAGGGGTGGTGTTCGAGGCGTGTATCCTGGTACATGAAAAAATTGTCGGATGGGGGCCGGGTGGGCGGCTCCTGTCCGGCGATTTCCGCGGACGCTTCAGACTTGACCGGGTGCGGCAACCGCGCTCGAGTCAATAAGATTTAAATCTGAGAGGGGGGAAGATTAGGCTGTCGGAGTGCGTGGCGCTAAGCGCGCCATGCACTCCGGGCGTGGCGCCGTACCTTGCCTGGCGTCATGTCGGCCATTCCCTGTTGCATCGATAGAGTGAAACGTGGCAATGCTTTTCGCGGGAATCCGGATGGACTTGCGGGATAAGAAAAGGTCCGGTCGCGGTGCGGATCATGAAGGCATGGTCCACACCCCCGTGATGGTCAGCGAGGTTCGCGAAGGGCTCGCGCTGAAACCGGGCGCAGTCGTAGTCGACGCGACGGTCGGCGCGGGCGGGCACGCCCTTGCGCTTATCGGAGATATCGGGCCGGAGGGCGTTTACCTCGGAATCGACCGCGACCCGGATATCCTCGAAATCGCGAAGAAGAACCTTGCCGAGTTTGATAACTTCCGGGTGCGGCACGGAAACTTCGAGGACCTCCCCGGGATTATGGCGGCTGAAGCGCTGGATAAGGCGGATGCGGTTCTTTTCGACCTCGGCGTTTCGTCGTACCAGCTTTCCGAGGCGAGGCGCGGGTTCTCGTTTTCAGCCGATGGCCCGCTTGACATGCGTTTCGATCCGGCGGAAGGCGTCCCGAGCGCGGCCGAAATCCTGAACCGCATTCCCGGGCCGGAGCTTGCGGACGTGCTTCAGCGTTACGGAGACGAGCGCCGCGCAAAGCGGATAGCGCGGGCGATTTGCGCGCGCCGCGGCGCGGGACCGATTCGGACGACGACGGAGCTTGCGGAACTGATTGTCAGGACGGTCGGCAGGCGCGGAAGGATTCATCCTGCGACGCGGACGTTCCAGGCGCTCCGCGTGCTGGTTAACGGGGAATTGCGCGCGCTGGAAAAGGCGCTTTCGGAAGTGCCCGGGCTTCTGGCGCCCGGCGGCCGGGTGGCCGTTATTTCGTTCCATTCGGGTGAAGACCGTATAGTGAAAAACGCGTTTCGCGAAGCGGCGAAGGAAGGATTGCTTGAGATTATTACCCGCAAGCCGCTGGTGCCTGAAAGAATCGAAGTCGTGTCGAACCCGCGCGCGCGTTCGGCAAAACTGCGTATTGCGCAGAGGAAAGAAATGCAGGTTTCGGATATGAATGCCCGGGAGGAAAACAGATGACCCTTCGCCGGGTTATTGTCGTTGCAGCCGCTTTCATCATACTCGGCATTCTCACGGTATGGCAGCACGTCCAGCTCGTCCAGGTCGGGAGGCGCATGCGCAGACTCGAAGCAGACAAGGCAAAGCTCGGTCAGGAGTACCGCAAGCTGAAGCTGAAAAGGGACGAGGATAAAAGCCCGAACAGGCTGCTCGAGCGCGCCGGAGAGCTGGGCCTGGACGTGGGAATAAGGGAACAGGAATAAAGTTTTTGTCCTTAGAGACGACGCATTTTGCGGACAGTTTTCCGATGTCTTGTCTTAACGTATAACTGCGCAAGGCAAAAGTCAAAAGGCAAAAAGGATTTGGAAGCACCACGCCGGAAGGCGTGGTGAAGGGAGGAAAAGAGGAATTCTTCGTTTAGCGATACCCGATACTCTCTTTGGTTGCGGCCGAAGGCCGCGCTACGGGATACGGGACACGGGATAAGGAAAAAATAATTAGATGAACAGTGCAGGCGAAATAAGCAGCAGTTACTACCGGAGCACCGGAGACTACCTCAGGGCCACGGGCTTTGCGGTCCTGTTGCTTGGGCTGTTTCTCGGCCTGATATGGCGGCTTTACAGCATCCAGATTATCGAGTACTCGCACTACCTCGGAAAGGCTAGGCATCAGCACACGCAGTCGATTCACGTCCCCGCCCCGCGCGGCCCTATCGTTGCAAACGACGGGACAGTGCTGGCCATCGACGTTGTCAGGCGCTCCGTATGCGCGGACCCGGGGCTGGTAGAGGAAAACAAAAGGTCCGCTATGCTTGAAACCCTCCGCCAGGTGCTGAACCTTTCCGATGCGGAGTTTGCACAGGTGCGCCCGAGGTTTCTGAGAAGGGGAAACAAGTATGTGGCCCTCAAAAGCGATGCGACCGCGGAAGAAGCACTTGCGATAAGGCAATTGGACCACCGCGCGTTTTTCACCGAATCCGAGTTCACCCGCGTCTATCCGAACGGAGTGTTTGCCTCCGCCCTGATCGGCTTTGCAGGTCCGGACCGGGGCAGGGACGGCCGTCCGGTGCGTAGCGGGATTGAGCTCGCCTGCGACAAACACCTGGAAGGCGTCGCCGGCGCGAAAGAATATTTCTGCGACGCCCGCCGCCGGGCGATATCGCTGCCCGGTCTCAAAGACGTCCCTGCCGTCCCGGGCGCCGCCGTCGTCCTTACCCTCGACGTCGTCGTCCAGAAAATCGTCGAAGAAGAGCTGGACGCTTTGAACGAGGAGTTCAAACCTGAAACAGCCGTCGCCATTATGCTCGACGCGAAAACCGGCAAGGTCCTCGCCATGGCGAACAGGCCGACGTTCGACCCCAACGACTACGGCCGTGCAGGCTCGAAGAAAAACAACGTCGCCGTCACATGCGTCTTCGAGCCCGGCTCGACTTTCAAGCCGTTTATTGCCGGCCCCGCGCTCAGCGAGGGCGTTATCACGCCCGAGACCCCGTTCAACTGTCACCGCGGTACGTGGTGGATCGGCAGAAGGAAAATCACCGACGTCTACGGCTACGGGACTCTGAGTGCCACCGACGTAATCGTGAAGTCGTCGAACATCGGCGCCACGCAGATAGGGCTCAGGCTCGGCAAAGAGAAGATGAGGAAATACCTCGCGCGTTTCGGGTTCGGCAAGGCAAGCGGGGTCGGACTCCCCGGAGAGTCGTCGGGGCTTCTGCATTCGCCCGCCCGCTGGCACCACCAGGACACGATATCCACCTCGTTCGGTTACGCGGTCGCGGCAACGCCGATACAACTGGTCTCGGCGTTTTCCGTTTTTGCGACGGGGGGCGTTCGGTACCGGCCCTACGTTGTCGAGCGCGTGGTCGACCGCGACGGCGTCGTGATTGAAGAGAACAGGCCGGAGGAAGCCTGCCGCGTAATCAGCGCGCAAACGGCGAAGAAGATGGTGAAGATTCTCACCGAGGTCGTCGAGCGCGGCACCGGCAAGAAGGCGAAGTCGAAGAAATATAAAATCGCCGGCAAGACCGGGACGGCGCATATCGCGCTTCCCGGCGGCGGTTACGCGCCCGACAGGCACAACGCGACTTTTCTTTCTTTCGCCCCTGCCGGTGATCCGAAGATTGCGCTGATAGTAACCGCGCGTGCGCCGAAGGGCGTTCATTACGGCGGGCTCGTCGCCGCGCCGGCGGCGGGGCGGATTATTGAGCGTGTTTTGACATATTACCGCGTGCCGCCGGACAAATAGGGGACAAGGGATACGGGATAAGGGATACGGGATACGGAATAAAAAAATATATTTAGCGGCGCAGCTTGCTGCGCGTTGATTTTACCGGAGAACTGACGAACCGGATAACCGGTGAACCGAGTTTTATTACGAGGTGTACCATGAGACTTGTGGCCCTGCTTGCACAGCTTCCCGAGCTGACGCAGATCGCGGTGCCGAATATAGAGATTTCGCACGTCACGTGCGATTCCCGAGACGTGGTTCCGGGAACGCTTTTCGTGGCGATCCGGGGAAGCCAGGAAGACGGCACGTGGTACGTGCCGGAGGCGGTGAAGAGCGGCGCGGTCGCCGTAGTCGCCGAGCGCCCGCTCGACCCGATTACCGACGGTGCACCGGTGTATGTCGTCCAATCGGCAAGGAAAGCTTTTGCAAAGCTTTCAGCCGCCATCAACGGAAGCCCCAGCCGCAACCTGAAAGTCATCGGCGTGACCGGCACGAACGGGAAGACCACGGCGACGTTTATTACCCGCCACCTCCTGGAGAGCGCGGGCCTCAAATGCGGCGTTATCGGGACGCTCGGCGCGTTCGTCGGGGGCGAGCGCATAACCACGGCCGAGACGACGCCCGATGCGGGGCGGGTGCAGAAACTGCTGCGCAGGATGGTGGAGAAGAACTGCGAGGCCGCGGCCATCGAGGTTTCCAGCCACGCCCTCGACCAGGACCGCGTCGCCAGTACGCATTTCTCGGTTGGCGTTTTCACAAACCTGAGCGGCGAGCACCTCGATTATCACGGAAACGTCGATACCTATTTTGCGGCAAAGGCGAAGCTTTTCAGGAACCTGATAATGGGTACGACGGCCGTGCTCAACGTCGACGACCCGTGCATGAACAGGCTCCAGCTTGCAACCCGCGCGCACGTCGTCACCTACGGGCTGGAGGGCGAGGCGGATTATTCCGCGGAAATTATCTCTGCAAGGATCGACGGCACCACTCTCAAGGTGAGCGACATGGAAGGGAAGTTCGAAATCACCGTCCCGCTCCTCGGACACTACAATATTTCCAACTTCCTTGCGGCATTCGCCGCCGTTCGCGCGCTGGGTGTGGGGCGGGAACCCGCGCTTTCCAGAATCGCCGGATTCCCCGGCATACCCGGAAGGCTCGAGCGCGTCGACATGGGCCAGCCTTTTTCAGTTTTTGTCGACTACGCCCACACCGACGATGCGCTTGAAAAAGTCCTCGGCGCGCTTCGACCCGTGACTATGGGCCAGCTTATCGTGGTTTTCGGCTGCGGCGGCGACCGCGACCGGCTCAAGCGCCCGCGCATGGGGCGCGTCGCCGGCAGGGGCGCGGACAGCGTCGTCGTGACCAGCGACAACCCCCGCAGCGAAGACCCGATGAAAATTATCCGCGAGGTGATTGTGGAGATGCCCCCCTCGGCGAAAGTGAAGTGCATCCCCGACCGCGGCGACGCGATACGGTTTGCCATCGCGTCCGCGCGCCCGGGCGACGTCGTGCTCATTGCCGGGAAGGGGCACGAGACATACCAGGTATTCAGTGACCAGACGATTCCATTTGACGACAGGGAGGTAGTCCGTGAGCGGCTCCGTGCATCGGCCTGAACTGACGATAGAGTTTGCGGTACTTGGGACCGGCGGCCGATTCCTCGGCGCGCACGTGCGTAAACCGTGCACCGGCGTCTCGACCGATTCGCGCACCATACGCCCGGGCGAATTGTTTATCGCCCTGCGCGGTGAAAACTTCGACGGACACGCCTTCGTCGGCGAGGCCTTCGAGGCCGGGGCGCGTGCGTCCGTCGTGGAGGCGTATGCGTCGCGGGAATCATATCCGCCCGCGTGCCCGCTTATCGTCGTCGACGATACGCTGGCGGCGCTGGGCAGCCTTGCGGCCGCCTGGCGGGACGCGAACGATTTCACCGTGGTCGGGATTACCGGCTCGAACGGGAAGACAACGACCAAGGAAATGACGGCCCACCTCCTCGGGGAGTTCAATTCGGTCGTCGCGTCCCCGAAGAGTTTCAACAACTTCATCGGCCTGCCGCTTACGCTCCTTTCCGCGACGCCCGACGACGCCGTCGTGGTCGTGGAGATAGGCACCAACAGGCCGGGCGAGGTGCTGCACCTCGCAAAAATAGCCTCGCCCGACATCGGGGTGATAACGAACATCGGGCGAAGCCACCTCGAAGGCTTCGGCAGCGTCGAGGGGGTCGGGCGGGAAAAGGCGTCGCTCGCCAGGGCTATCCGCCCCGGCGGCACGCTGGTCGTGAACGCGGACTGCGACTTCACCCGTTTCGTCGGCCGCGCCTTCGGCGGGCCCGTGGTGACGTTCGGCGAAAACGACTACGCGAACCTCCGCGCGAACGTGATAAGCGTAAGCGCGACCGGCGCGCGTTTCACAATCGACCGGTACGCCTTTCATCTCGGCGTCCCCGGAAGGCACAACGTGATGAACGCGCTCGCCGCGCTCGGCGTGTGCGACGCGCTCGGCGTCCGGCTCTCGCGCTGCGCGACGCCGCTGGCGAAGTTTCGCCTGCCCGCGATGCGGCTTGAAAGAAAAATAATAGGCGGACGGGTCGTGATAAACGACGCCTACAACGCGAACCCGGAATCGGTCATCGCGGCGATAAACGCGTTTTCGCTCGAGTGCGCGCCGGGCAGGAAGATACTCGTTCTCGGCGACATGCTCGAGCTGGGAGATGCGAGCGCGGCCGCGCACGAAGAGGTGGGACGCATCGCGGGTGAGAACCTCGATTACATCATCGCCATCGGCGAGTTCTCGGGCCACGTCCAGCTCGGCGCGATTCGCGGGGGCATGGGGCGGCACAACGTGACGGCCGTCGGGACGCGCGAGGAGGCAGGCGACATCCTGCGCGCGGTATCGAGGCCGGGCGACATGATTCTCGTAAAGGGCTCGCGGCAGATGAAGCTCGAGGACCTGGTAAGCGACATCGCGGCGTAAAGGGCTGGGGGAATGATAGACTATCTCGAATACTTTTTCGATCTGCCACGGCTGTTCGGATACATCACTTTCCGGGCGGGGGTGGCATTCCTGACCGCGCTCCTTATCAGCGTTCTGCTGGGCCCGAGAATAATAAGATGGCTCAAGCGGATGAACTTCAGGGAAGTCGCAAGCGGTACGAGCTCCGATTTCGTCGACAACTGGCAGGAAACGAAGGCCGGCACGCCCACAATGGGCGGAGTACTCATAATCCTTTCGGTATTCACGGCAACCGTCATCTGGGCCGGCGTCGAGAATGCGGTGGTGAACATTGCGCTCGCCACCATGCTGGTGTTCGGGATTCTCGGGTTTATCGACGATTACCTGCCGATCGCCCGGGAAAACAGGAAAGGTTTCCGTATCAGGACGAAACTGGCTCTGCAGGTCCTTATAGCGCTTGCCGCGGCCGGAGGGCTTGCATACTACCTTTCACGCACGTATGCGCTCGGCATCGAGACCGGGTTGAAGAGATGGTACGGCGACGGGCTTTCAATTTTCTTTCCGTTTTTCAAATGGTGGCACATCGGCCTCGGTTCTTTCTTCTTCATATGGGCGGCATTCATTCTCGTCAGCTCCGCAAACGCGGTCAACCTTACCGACGGACTCGACGGCCTCGCCGCGGGCTGTTCGGCCATCGCGGCGGCGGCGTTCGCGGTGCTTGCATATGTCGCCGGCCGGAACGATTTCGCCGCGTACCTGCGCATCCCGTACGTGGAGTTCGGAGGAGGTATCGCGATTTTCTGCGCCGCGATTTTCGGCGCATGCATCGGTTTTCTCTGGTTCAACTGCCACCCGGCCGAGGTCTTCATGGGCGACACGGGCTCGATGGCGCTCGGCGCCGGGCTCGGGGTTTCCGCGCTTGCGGTAAAGATGGAGCTGCTTCTCCCGCTTATCGGGTTCGTGTTCGTTATCGAGGCCCTTTCCGTGCTGCTCCAGGTCGGCAGCTTCAAGACGACGGGCAGGCGAATCTTCAGGTGCGCACCGATTCACATCTCGTTCCAGATGCGGGGGTGGAAAGAGACGAAAGTTACGACAAGGTTCTGGATACTTGCCGGCATCATGGCGATGCTCGGCGTTCTGACGCTCAAGATAAGGTAACAAGGGGAAAGAAGTACCAAGTACCAAGTACCGAGTACCGGGAAAGAAAAGAAGGGAATAAGGGAATAAGGGAATAAGGAAACAAGGGAATAAGGAAACAAGGAACCAAGGAACCAAAGAACCAAGGAACCAAAGAACTAAAGAACCAAATGACCAACGGACCGGTAGACCAATTCATCGACAGGCAGACCGAGAATGTGCAGCGTGCACAGCATTCGCTGCTTGCGGTCGTGGCACTGCTGCTTGCCGTCGGCATCGTGATGATTTATTCGGCCACCGCGGCCAGAAGCGTCGAGTTCTCCGACAGCACCTACCGGCTCAGGCGCCAGGTACTCTGGGCGCTGCTCTCGATAATCGGAATGACGCTGGCATGGGGGACCGACTACCGCGAGGTCGCGAAGCGGTCGACATGGCTGCTGGCGGGCGCGGGCGCGCTGCTCTTTCTCGTCCTTATCCCGGGCATCGGGCACCAGGTCGGGGGCGCGCGAAGGTGGTTCCGGTTCTCGGTCATGAGCTTCCAGCCGTCGGAGTTCGCGAAAATAGCTGTGGTGATTTTTGCGGCAGCCTATGCGGTTACCCGAAAAGAACGGATAAGGGAATTCAGGAAAGGGTTCCTGCCCGCGTTCGGGGCGGTCGCCCTTATCGCGCTTCTGATTATGCTCGAGCCGGATTTCGGGACCGCCGTTTTCCTCGGAACCGTCGGGGTCGTCGTGCTGGTTGTCGGCGGCATAAGGCTCCTGCATCTCCTGCCCTTCGCCGCGGCCGGGGGGGCGGGAATACTGGGCATACTGCTGCTCGCGCCCCATAAGTTCGCGCACGTCTGGAGCCGCTTTGCCGTGTGGTGGAACCCCGCAAGCGACCCGCTCGGCGGCGCGCACCAGCTTAATCAGTCGCTTATCGCGCTCGGCTCCGGCGGCCAGTTCGGCGTCGGCATCGGGCAGTCGATGCAGAAGCTCTACTTCCTGCCCGAGCAGCACACCGACTACATCTTCGCCATCCTCGGCGAAGAGCTCGGTTTCATCGGGACGGCGGGAGTCGTCGTGCTTTTCATGGTTTTCATCTGGCAGGGGATGAAGATAGCGGCCGGCGCGCGTGACCGGCTCGGGTTCCTTCTCGCGTTCGGCATCACGTTCCAGATAGGTCTGCAGGCCGCGATGAACATCGCGGTCGTTACGGCTTCGATACCGCCCAAGGGGATTTCGCTTCCGTTTATCAGCTTCGGCGGGTCGAGCCTCTTTTTCCTCATGGCCGAAGTCGGGATTCTCGCAAACATCGCAGGCGTGGCGGCACGGGAAGGACGGCTCGAAGCGGTTGAATTTAAAACAGAAACGGCACCTGGTTCTTTGCCCGAAGGAGAAGCAGCATGACGGAAACCATGAGCTATTGTTTTGCCGGCGGCGGCACGGGCGGACATCTTTTCCCCGGAATCGCGGTCGCAAAGGAAATCAGAAGGCGCGACAGCCGGGCCCGGATAACGTTTTTATCCACCGGCCGCAGGATGGAGCGGCAGTTGCTCCGGTCAATCGACTGCGAGGTAGCCGAACTCCCGAGCGCGCCGTTTACGGTCAGGCCCTGGAAGCTGCCGGAATTTTTCTGGAGCGCTTTCGAGGGTGTGAGGCGTGCCCGGAACCTGCTTGCCCGGAACCGGGTCGATGCGGTAATCGGCGTGGGCGGTTACTGCTCCGTTTCGCCGGGCGGCGCGGCACGCATGACGGGTATTCCGCTTTTCCTTCTCGAGCAGAACGCGATACCCGGCAAGGCGAACCGGCTGGCCGGCCTCTGGGCGCACACGGTGTTCGTTCCGTGGGAAAAGGCGCGTAAATGGTTTTCGTCGAAAGTCAGGGTCGTGCCCGCGGGCAACCCGACGCGGAAGCTGCTCAGGGCGAATTACCTGAGGCCATACGGATATTTCGGCCTGAGCCCATACCGCAAGACCCTGCTTGTGATGGGGGGAAGCCAGGGCGCGCTGGGTTTGAACAGGCGCATTTACCGTGCGATAGCGGAGCTTGCAGAATTCAATAAGGAAATTCAGGTTCTTCACCTGACCGGCGGTAAAGGCGACGGATCGCTTGTCGAAGCGTATCGTGATGCAGGCATACCGGCCGTGGTAATGCCGTTTATCGAGGAGATGGACAAGGCATACGGGGTCGCGGACCTTGCGATCTCGCGTGCGGGAGGGACGAGCATTGCCGAATTGACCGCTGTCGGCCTCCCGGCGATTCTTGTTCCGTTCCCGGCCGCCGCCCACGATCACCAGCGCATGAACGCCAACGAGATGGCGCGTACCGGCGCGGCGCTTGTCGTTGAGGAGAAGAACCTGACGCCCGGCGAATTCAGAAAACTCATAGCGGGAACTCTCTTTTCACCTGCCGCGCTAAAGGAGATGCGGAGGGCGAGCCGTTCGCTCGGACGCCCCGACGCGGCGAGAGTCGTTGTCAATCATATCGAGCGGGCGCTCTTCCGCAAGGACAGGAAACTGGCAAAAGCAGGATAAGGGATAAGGGATAAGGGATAAGGGATATGGGATACGGGATACGAGATACGGGAAGAATATATTTATTTAGCCGCGCAGCTTGCTGCGCGAGTTCTTCGGTTTACGATTTACAAAATCGAAAATCGTAAATCGACAATCGAAAATCGGGGAGTCAGCCATGCTGCAAAACAGTACAAAAGTCATGCTTGTCGCCGTTCTTTTCCTCGTCGTCATTATCGCGATCGTCTGGGACAGGCAGAACGAAAAAATCAAGGACGGTGAAATCATCAGCCCGATAAGGCTCCCACAGGAGCTGGTGGGGGCTGCCGAGCCTGAAGAGGCCCCCCAGATCGAGGACGTGTCGGTCAGGGGCGCAATCGGGAGCGGGGAGCAGCTTCCCGGTCCTCCACCCAGGTTTACGGACGGAGGTTTTGCATTTGCACCGCCGGCGGAAACCGAAGGCGGCGCAGCTCCGCCGGTCGAGGAGCCTCCACTGCCGCCCGAGCCTTTGAAAAAACACAAGGTGCAGCGGGGCGAAAGCTTCTGGTCGATTGCGGAGAAGTTTTACAAAGACGGAACCAAGTGGCGGAAAATATTCGAGGCGAACAAGGAAAAAGTCCCGACTCCCGAGAGGCTCAGGGCGAAAATGACGATTATCATCCCGAAACTGGATTCGCCTGCCACGGCGGCCCGGGAAGCATCTGCGAATAACGTCGAACCGGCCGCTCCCGGCGGCCGGGCCGTTCATGTCGTCGTAAAGGGTGAGACGCTTTCGCAGATCGCGCGGCGCTACTACGGGAGGCCGGATTATAAGCCGATTCTGAGGGCCAATGCGGCGCTTATCTCCGACAAGAACCGTCTCAAGGTCGGCATCAGGCTTGTTATTCCCAAGAGGGAAGGAGAGTAGTCCGCCAATGGAAAAAATGCACTACCACATGGTCGGCATCGGCGGAACCGGAATGAGCGGACTTGCGCGCATCCTGAAGGCGGAAGGCAACGTCGTGACCGGCTCCGAGATTACGCTGACTGAAATCACCCGCGCGCTCGAGGGCGAGGGCATTCCCGTCGCCTGCCCGCAGACCGGCAGGAATATTCCCAAGAAGTGCGACATGGTCGTCTGCTCGGCCGCCGTCCCGAAGACCAACCTGGAGTATAAAGCGGCGAAGCGGAGGCGCATAGCCATCCGCAAGTACCCCGAGGTCGTCGGCGAGGTGATGAGCGGCAAATCCGGGATCGCGTTTTGCGGCACCCATGGAAAGACAAGCTCCGCCGCGCTGGCCTCGCACACGTTTGCCATTTCGGGCTGCGATCCGACTTTCCTCGTCGGCGGCGACCTTGTCGCGTACGAAACGAAT
Organism: Planctomycetota bacterium; assembly: GCA_004376375.1. Taxonomy (GTDB): domain Bacteria; phylum Planctomycetota; class E44-bin39; order E44-bin39; family E44-bin39; genus E44-bin39. The sequence goes on along the minus strand of SOJX01000027.1, from coordinate 1,619 downwards.
TCAAGGGTGGGTTCCGGAAGGCACTTCATCGTCGAGGCATGCGAGTACCAGCGTTCGTTTCTGAACCTGTCGCCCGAGGCCGTTGTTATCACCAACGTCGAGGCCGACCATCTCGATTATTACCGCAACCTCGACGATATCATCGCGGCCTTCGGCGCCTTTGCGGGCAAGGTGCCGAAGAAGGGCCTGCTCGTCGTGAACGCGGCCGATGCGAACGCGAAGGAGGCAATCAAGGGCGCAAGGGCCGAAGTGCAGACGATCGGGCTCTGCGCGAAGGCGGACTGGAACGCGCGCATAGTTACCTCGAGCCCGGGGCGTACGCGTTTCGAGATCCGCTACCGCGGCCGCGGGCTCGGCGTCGCCGACCTTGGATTGATCGGGGAGCACAACGTTCTAAACGCGCTCGGCGTGGCGGCTGTCGCGCACTGGGCCGGTCTTCGCTCCGCGGAAATCCTGCACGGCATGTCGACGTTCCGCGGCGTCAAGCGCAGGTTCGAGGTTATATCGGGCAGCCTGCCGGTCACGGTGATTGACGATTACGCGCATCACCCGACGGAAATAAGCAAGGCCATTGCCGCGGCAAGACTGATGTTCCCGGACAAGGAAATCTGGGCGCTGTTTCAGCCGCACCAGTACTCCAGGACGAGGTTCTTTCTCGATGAGTTTGCAGAGGTGCTGGCGGCCGCGGACTATGTGGTGATTCCGAATATTTACGACGTCCGGGACCCGGCCAGCGAGCGGAAAAAGGTCGGGCCCAGAGACCTTGTCGAGCGCATAAGGAAATGCGGCGGACGGGCGGAGTATACGGCGGGCTTCGCCGCGGCGCTCAACCTGCTCGAGGACGAGCTGACTCCCGAATGCGCCCTGATAACCATGGGCGCGGGCGACGTCAACGCCGTCGCATACGAGTACTGCCGCAGACTGGCGGGATAATGCGTCGTGGGTCAAGCGTCGTGGGTCGTGTGTCGGGAAGAAGAAACAAGAAAACAAGGAAACAAGGGAACAAGGAAACAAGGGAACAAGGGAACAAGGGAACAAGGGAATAAGGGAATAAGGGAATAAGTATAAAAATATCTTTACTTATTTACTTATCAACTTATTTTCTTATCCACTTCTTTGTTGAGCGGCGCAGCTTGCTGCGCGTGTCTTGCCCGAAAGGGAGCAAAGGGACAGGTAAACAATGAAAAAAGCGGCCGGTGCGGAAGAAAGTTTTGACATTGCCAGGAGCGAATCGCTGGCGGGCCGCACGTCCTTCGGCATCGGGGGCGCGGTGGATTACTTTCTCGAACCGCGTAACGCCGCGGGCGTGAAAAGTGCATTGGCTTTCTGCCGTGAAAGAGGGCTTTCCTTTTTCGTGCTCGGCGGCGGCACAAACGTTCTTGCCGCGGACGAGCCCGAGACCGATGCCGTAATATATCTCGGCCGCCTGCGCGGATACGAAGTCGACGGCGACATGCTCCGGTGCGCTTCCGGTGAGCGGCTCGCGTTTGTCGTTCGCTGCGCCCGCGAGGCCGGTCTCTCGGGGCTGGAGCCGCTTATCGGGGTTCCCGGAACGGTCGGCGGCGCATGCGCCCGGGCCGCGGGCGGGCGGCTGGGCTCGGTGGGCGCCCTGGGCGAGG
>SOJX01000058.1 GCA_004376375.1 Planctomycetota bacterium | reverse complement strand
GCTCACGTTCTTGTTTCGGTGCCTGTTCCTGTTCCTGTGCCTGTCCAGTAGCCGATTGCCGTAAACTCACGCGTTTTTCCGGGTGTTCCTGCATCGCCGTTGGCGCTGGGGGAAAGCCGGACAATCACATCCTGACCTCCTGCGGTAAACTGGTCGGCGGTCGCATCCCATTGGTATGCATGGTTGATGCCGGGGTGGGAAGCGCTTGGGAGATCGTTGATGTCGGCAGATGAAACCGGAGTACATGGATTCCAGCTCGCACCATCATCGGACGAAAATTCCGCCTCGATTGAGCAGCGGCGAAAGCCCACGTCAAGCAGGTAATATTGGATCGACACGGGGCTGGATGCAGGCGATTCCGGCGTGAAGACAAATGCCCGCGGCGTTTTGTATGGCTTTGATTCCAGGCCGCGGGGACCGCAATTCAAAGCGATCAACGATACGCCGCAAAGCAGGATAACAAAAATCGGCAATCTTCTGGACATTTTTCCGCCGAAAAGACTTTGTTTTAACATAATACAACAAAATCCGTTTATTTTCAAGTATAGTAAAAAACTTCAACTTTGCGCAGGCGTGCCCGCGGGCCGAAATCCGAAACCCGAAATCCGAATAACGCTCGACGCCCGACTCTCGACGCTCGACTCCCGACTCTTTTTATTTGCAATGCCGCGTAATATATTTAGAATTACAATTGTCATGAAAACAGAAACACGTTTCACTTCTTCATATCTACCCGCGGTCATGATTCTGCTTGCCGCCCTCCCCCTCGCCGCCGGGTGCAGCACCACGGAAATTGAAAATGATTCGCCCTACAGAATCTATGGAAAACTGCTGGATAAAAATACGGGCGGGCCCATAAAGGACCTCCCGCAGAACTGCAGCGTGGCCGCGAGCTGGAGCGACAACGCAAGCGTAAAAAAAGAGACGGCGAAACCGAACGAGGACATGACTTACGAGATTGAAGTTCCGTCGATTAAGAACCTTGCCGTGCGGGCCTCGTCCGACCGGTACGTGAACACGAAAAACATCAAGGTCGATATTTCAAAAATGATAGAGCGCAGCATCAGGGTCGACATTAATCTCGACATCGGCATCATAAGAAAGTTCAGAATCCTTTCCGCGGACACGGGGAAGCCGATCCCTGACCTCGAGGCAGAAGTCAGGGGCGTGGCGACGGGCAACTACCAGACGGATGCCCGAGGCGAGTTCACCGTTTCGGGGATAAAACCCGGCATGCTGAATGTCAGGTTCAGCACGGAAGAGTACGTGGACTGCACGACCTACAGGTTCGTAACATCTAAAAGCGAAAAAGGCAAGACCGTTATCGCGCTCCCGCGCGGCGGCGAGATCTCGGGCATCGTCACGGGGCCGGATGAGAAGGCGATGCCCGGCGCGAAGATTTCACTCTCCGCCCACACGCCGCAGAACGACGCCTGCGAAAAAAGCGCGACCAGCGATTCGAACGGCGAATTCAGGATTAAGGGCCTCCCCGCCATGAGAAGCTGCAAGATAGAAGTGGAAAAACCTGGTTTCGCAAAGCATTTAATGACTTTCTACAATTACCAGTTGAACGAAAAGCGCTCCGGCATAATCGTAAAGCTGGTCAAGGGCGGCTCGCTGCTGGTAACGGTAATCGACGCGGATAAAAAGCCCCTGCCCGACACGCGGGTGCATCTTTACATAAAGAAAACAGTCGAGCGGCGGAGTGGCCGCTCCATCAGCAGGAGCACCAGAACCGTGTCCGTCGGCACCGACGAAAAGACCGACGCGGACGGGCGCGCGAAACTGGACGCCCTCGAACCCGCCGAATACATCGTCGAAGTCCGCGCGAAAGGCTACGACAGTTTCAGAAACACGTCGGAAGTAAAAGCGGGCGAGACCGCCGAGCTCACGTTCAACCTGCCCAGGGTCTGGCGCTTCAGCGGCAGGGTGACGAACGCCAAAGGCGAGCCGGTCGCCGGCGCGGTCCTCAGCGTCTCTTCGATGCCGGGCGCAAAGTCCGGCTACAGCAGAAGCACCCGCTCGGACTCGAAAGGTAACTTCGACCTCGTCGGCGTAAGGCAGGAGCCCGTGAACCTGCGCGTCGCCTCGCCCGATTACGCACCGTTCGAAAAAGACAACCTGAAAGCCGCAGACGTGAAGGATTTCGCCGTTATACTGGAGAAGTGCGGGAGCATCGAGGGAGTCGTAAAAACGCCGGAGCCGCTCGAGAGCTTCACCATCACCGTCTACCAGAAACACAAGCGGCGCCCGGACGACCCGTTCAGCAAGCGGGTGCAGGTCGCCGGGTTCGCGGACCCCGACGGAAAGTTCAAAATCGATAACGTGCCGGCCGGGACCTACCGGCTCGTGGTCCTCGCGAAGAATTACGCGCGGACCATCCACCCGGAACCGGTCGCCGTGAAGAACGCGTCCGCAACGAAAGATATTGAAATCGAGCTCACCGACCGCGGCGCGGCGCTCGAGTTTACGGTCGTGAAGGAGAAGACGGGAAAACCGGTCGAAGGCGCGCGCATGCAGGTGAGCGCCAGAAAGGGCCTGAGCCGGCGCCGCTCGGAAAGCCACTCGAGCCTTTCACAGGACTTCCGGGAAAAGAGCGCCGAAGACGGGAAGCTCTGGATCCGCAACCTTGCGGCTGGTATCTACTATTACACGATTATTCTGGACAACAGGACGGTCCTAAACAGAAGAATAATACTCCTGAAGGAAGGGGAAATACATAAGTTCGACGTTGAAGTAACGAGCGGAGAATAGAAAGAAATTATAAATTCAAAATTATGAATTATGGAAGGGGAAGAAGTTTCGAGTAACGAGTTACGAGTTTCGAGTAGAAGATATAAAAAGTTCTTTCCTCGGTACTCGGTACTCGGTACTCGGTACTCGGTACTCGGTACTCGGTACTTGGTACTCGGTACTCGGTACTCGGTACTCGGTACTCGGTACTTCTTTATAACCGATACGGAGGTAACAGAGATGAAGTGCATACTGCTGGCCGTTTTTTTCCTGTTCGCCATCAGCGCCGGATGCAGCGCGCCGCAGAGATTCATCCTGCCTGAAAATCTGCTTCTTATTGCCGATGGCGATGCGCCGGACCGGGACGCGGCGCCGCCCGCCCGCGCTGATGATACGGAAAAGAAGGCCGATGAAGAGAAAAGCCCTGCCGAAAAACCGGAAGCCTCGAAGGCCGGCCCCGGTTATCCGCACAGAGGTTTCATACTCGCGTATATGGGGCAGAAAGCCATGGATGACAACCTCTGGGGCGACATCTCCATTATCGGCGGCGGAATCTACGGCGCGGCAAAAATCGCGGACTACTTCCTCGTCGACGGCGGACTGGTCTCATCCAGCAGGGGCAAGGAGCTGATTCTCGGCGGCAGGTATTTGGAAGAAGCACATATCGGTCTTGTAGAGTATAAATTCGGCTTCAGGTACATGCCGGAGGTAACGGAGTGGTTTTTCCCGTTTGTCCGCGCCGGGGCGAGCATTACGTTTGCATCATACTCGTCGGAGCTGATAGACCCTGCGTCACCGGTAATGGATATCCCGGAATATGTCGACGTAAAAATCACGGCAGGCCTCGAAATCGGCGCCGGGATTAATATCTCAATCGGCAACTTCATGATGGAGGCCGCGCTCAATTACGGCATGATGCATGTAAGGTTCGAGCCGGAAATAAGGGAAGAGCACGAGTTCTATGCGCTGTTTTCAACGTGGCCTTACAAGTATGACAGGGGACGCTTCGATATAGGCGGCAAACCCAGCCTCTACATAGGAATCGGCGTGTCGTTCTAATTCACTTTCTTTCGGAAAAGCCGTGATCCTGCATCTAATTATTTTATTTCTCTTTGTAGCCGTAGGAAACGGATTGATTGCGCCCTTCTGGGTCGGGAAGTTCTATGCACTGCCGCCCGGGAAGTGGCTTATTGTAATGATTTCACTATACGTTTGCTTCTTTATAGGCTTTTTTGCATCCCTTAATCTGCTGGATCCGGGCATTTTTGACTCGTATTTCCTGCAGAAACTTCTTGCTATCTTCGGCATAGGGTACGCGCTTGGTTTCCTGGGATGCGCGTCGGCGCTATGGTGCGTCAGTCTTAAATATAAACCGGTGAGCTTTCGCAGGCTGATTGCGGTAAGCGCGATATCTGCTTTTATCGTCCTTGTGCTGACGTTTATTGGACTTCTGATAACGGCTGGCTTAGGCGCATAATTTGCCGGAATCCTTCGCCCCCGCCCGATAACTCAGAACTCGGGACTCATGACGTGCAAATCAGGACTCTTTCAACTCCCCCGGTTTTGCGCGATTTTCTCGTCAAGAATTCCGCTGATAACCTGCTTCGCGACGTGGTCCGCGTAATCGAACTTTAGAGGCCTGTCGTCGTTATGCGCATAAATGGAAAACGAAAATTCCACCTGGCCTTCGGTTACTTTATAAGTCTTTAAGTCGCCCCATAGAATTATCTCTTTACCTACAATCACGCCGCGGGGGTTAAGTTTCAGCTTCCCATAACCGTATTCCAATCCTTTTTCAAAACCCGCCCTGATTTGCCCGATTATTTTCCTCGGCACTTCCGTCAGCATAAAATCGATTACCATATCGAGCCGCTGGAAACTCGGACTTACCTGGATGGACTTCCTCCCCCTGGACGAATGGAGAGTAATATGGGGGTAGTTTCCCCCGGGGGCATACGCGTAAATCAGTTGCGCATCCGTTATATTATCCCACTTCAGTTCTTTTCTGCCGAGGACGGATTGAACCGAAATCTTTTTAGGGTCGATTACCAGCCGCCTGCTGCCGACGACGACCGCGATCAGAAGAACCGGAAGCGAAACGATGAACACGAAGACCGCTATACCCGCACTGTACGGGATTACGACGCACCCGATAACGACGACGAACAGGAACCCGATTATGGGCAGAATTACCTGCAGTATCTTCGGCTTGATAATTTCCTTTTTGAATTCCATTTATTAATTGGACCCCTGGACGCGCCGCAAGCGGCGCGGCTAACATATTGATTATTCCCTTATTTCTTTATTCTCTTCTTCCCCTCTTCCCCTCTTCCCTTCTTCCCTTCTTCCCCTCTTCCCTTCTTCCCCTCTTCCCTTATCCCTTACCCCTTATCCCTTATCCCCGATTTATCGCCAGCCGTCGTCGGACTTTTTCTTTTCCGGTTTTTCTTCTTCGCTGTCTTCTTCTTTCTTTTCCACCGGCACCTTGATTTCAATCTTCGATATGTAGACCATCGCGCGGTCGTTGTCCTGCGCGGCCTGCTTCAGCATGAACTCGACGTCAGGCTGCACCTTTGCGTTGAAAGTCTCGCCGCCGTTCGTTCTGACGACAATGGGCGCGTCGAGGTTGAACATCCCGCGCCTGATGAAAAGAGTATACTTCGCCACGTTCTTCACCTTTACCGTTACCGTGTTCCCCTTCACGGTCGCGTCGACGATGCCGGAAGGTTTGGTGCGGCGGAAATATTTCTCTTTCTTGAACTTGGGGAACCGGCCTTTCATGTTCTTGGACCTGTTGCCGCGCTTGATTTTAATTTTTATCTTGTCGCCGTATGTCTTTTTCCCGAGTACCGCGCGCAGCGCGCTGAAGTCGGCGATTTTCCCGCCGTCGATTTCCGTTATCACGTCGCCGCTTTGTATCCCCATCTTGGCCGCAACCGAGCCCGACTGGACCTGGTTGATCCTGACGCCGGGGCCTGCGAACTGCTGGTCGATAACGACGCCGACCCGCACCCGCCCGGGCGATGACCACAGGTTAAAATCCTTGAACTTCTCGTTGTTGCCGACGTCTTTTATCTCGTCGATGCGGACCCAGTCGCAGCGGCCCACGTCGAGGCTCGCCGTCTCGAGGACGACGTGCTTCCGGTTCGGGTCGCGCACCGTCTTCTTCATGAACCTCACCACGCGCGGCTTCTCCACCTTGAAGTATGACATGTCGTGCCCCGCATCGGGATAGTCCGTCCAGTCGATATCGACGCCGAATTTTTTCAGAATATTGATGGTCGGCTTTACCCCCTTCGACGGGTACAGGCCGTCCTGGCCGCCGTTGGTCGCGTGGAGCGGGCGGTTGAGCATGTTGCGTGGGTAACACTGGTACGGTCCGTGCTTCGAAACGCCGATCGCGCCCGAAAGCGGTATCAGGCCCGCGAAATACGTCGGCCTGTGAAGCGAAACCCAGTAGCAGCCGCTCGAGCCGTCGGAAAAACCGGTGAGGAAAACCTTGTTCTCGTCCACGTTGTAGTTGCGCTTCACGTAATCGAGCTGCTCGATAATGTTGTCCGTCCCGAGCTTGCTCCACCAAATCGCCTGCCCGTCGCCGTGCGGGATCAGAAAAATATAACTGTTTTTCTTGGCAATCGGGCCCCAGAGCGTGCGGCGCGGGGTTATTCGCTGGATAGAGAATGGTCCTCCGCTGACGCCGCCGTGAAGGTCGTAGAAGACCGGGTATTTTTTCTTCGGGTCGTAATCTTCCGGTATATATAAATGATAGTTCCGGCTCCGGCCATCGGTGCACTTGTTCTGATACACCTTCCAGCCCGTCGGGGCGTCGTCCGAATACTCGCGGCCCTTTTCCAGTTTCTTTTCGATATCGGCCGCCTTGAAACCGCCCGCCATTATTGCCTTGATGGCACTCTTTACCTCGTCCCCGCCTTCGGCCGCGAAGAACTTTTCCATCAGCGCGTCGAGCTTCGCGTCGTCGCCCCCGGCCCCGGCGCCGGATAATGTCACCACAAATATCGCTGCGAGCAGTATCCCCGTTATCCGCTTCAGCATGGCTTCCTCCCATGTTTTCATGTCAGAACAATTATAAAAATATACACGCGGATACCGCCGGTTGCAAACCAATTCCGCGACGCGCCTGTTGCGCTTGCGGCTTTTTGCGTTACAATATGTAGGGCCAGGTCCCCGCATCTGCCCGAATATGTAGGGGCAAGGCATGCCTTGCCCCTACAAAAGGAATAACGTTATTAAATGAAATTATCTCTGCCAATAAAACTGGCCGTCTTTGTCGTCCTCCTATTAGCGGCGGTTTTGAATGTTGCATGCGCGGCGGATACGGCGTCGCTGGTTATACTGCACACGAACGACCTCCACGGCCAGATGCGGGCCGAAAAAGACAACCCCGGCGCGGCGCGAATCGCCGCATACTTCAGACAGGTCAGGGAAAAGCACCCGAACGTCCTCGTCCTCGACGCGGGCGACAGCGTTTCAGGCACGCCGCTTTCGCTGCTCTTCGAAGGCGAGCCGATTTTCGAAATAATGTCGGCGATGAAGTACGACGCCGCCGTGCTGGGAAACCACGAATTCGATTACGGCTATAAAAAAATCAGGAAGTACAGGGAACTCGCCGCGCACCCCCTCCTCTGCGCGAACGCGTTCGCCCCCGACAACAGCCTGCTCGCGGACGCGCCCTACAGAATCCTCGACGCCGGCGGCGTCCGGGGCGGAATCATCGGCGTAATCCTCGAATCTACACCGGTGCACATAATCAGGGCCGGGAACGAGGGAATCAGGTTTACGCCGCAGATCGAGGCTGTAAGAAAAATCGTTCCGCGAATCCGCAAAAAGTGCGACCTCATTATCGCCCTCACCCACCTCGACGAAGGCGAGGACACGGCGCTGGCAAAGGCAGTCGACGGTATCGACCTGATTGTGAACGGCCATTCCGACATGCTGGAGAAGCCGGTAAAGGCCGGGAACACTTTCATCGTCCAGGCGGGCGAGCATGGAACCTATATCGGAAGGGTTGAAATAAAAATCGATTTGAAGAACCGCAAAATAATCGGCCTCGAGGGGAAACTCATCAAGGCCTCCGACCTGCCGCTGCCGGACGCGGAAATCGGGAAGCTTGTGGACAAATGGGAAAAGAAGATTACCGAAAAGCTGGATATTAGAATTGCAACATCCACTAGAACCATTGAGGAAGAGGAAGTCAAAGAACTGTTTGAGAAGATTATCCGGCAAGTGACCGGCGCGGATCTCGCCTACTACAACCTCGGCGGTATCAGGAAAAAGATTTATGAAGGCGACGTAACGGTCCGCGACGTATGGAAAATCGAGCCCTTCGGCAACACGATCGTGAAACTGAAGATAAAGGGAGAAGACCTCGGCGGCGTACTCCTCGAAGAACTGAAAGCGTCGGGCGTGAAAATTGAGCCGGACAGGGAATACACCGTCGCCACGAACAACTTCATCGCCGAGCGCACGGAAAACGAAATCGGCAGCCCCGTCGCCGGAAGCGTGAATACGCACGTCCTCGTCCGCGACGCCGTTATCGAATACATAAAAAAGAACGGAATTGATTAAAAAAATGTAGGGGCAAGGCATGCCTTGCCCCTACAAATAAAAAGCGCCGTACTTTATCAGGGATAATCCAAAATCAATTTGCGGCCGATGCTTGCGATGTAACCGCCGTCGCGGTACGCGGCACCGTGGTAGAACAGCCAGAGTTCACCGCCGTCCCTTTTGAGTGTTGAGCCGAAAAGCCCTTCTTCGCCCGTCGGGTCTTCCGCGGAATCGTGCCAGTACGTGCCGTTCATTTCCTTTACCAGCAGGTGCCAGTTCGTGAAATCTCCAGGCGCGCTGCCGTCGAGGGTCGAGCTTTCCACCACGTACAACCCCTGCAACTCGGGGTCGTCATTGGCCGGCACCCAGCCGCAGAAATGGTAGCCGCCGTCGAGCTCTTCCATATCGCAATAGTACGGACCGTTGGGAAGAAAAGCCGTCGCGTACGGTCCGCTCTGCGGCATTTTCTCGCGGTCGCCGGCAAGCCATGTGATTCCGTCGCTGCTGGTCGCGTGTATGCTGACGACGGCCAGCGACGGGGTCTCGCTGTTGACCGCCTGGTACCACATGTGCCAGACGCCGCCTTCGCCCCCGGGGCCGGGACCCGGCTCGTAGTGCAGCGCCTGGTCGCCGAGAAAACCGAGGCCATAGAACAGCTCCCAGGCGTTCGCGCCCGTGAGCACGGGATTCGATGGATGCTTGGCCCACGCGTTCCCGTCCCACTCGACGCACCCGATGCGGTAATCGTACAGGTCGTCGTCGGTATAGAGGACCGAATCGTTCCCCGGCAGGTTCCGCCAGCCGGTATAGTATATCCGCTCGACCCACTGCCCGGCCGTGTTATCGTATCCGCGGATATAGTTCGGCGTCTCAATCGCGTCGTGGTCCCAGTCGCCCGGGTTCGGGCCGGGTGATATCACCGAGAGAACGCTTCCGTTCCCGTCATCCATAATCGTCCAGTTCGAGACGTCGCTCCCGAGCCCGTCCCCGGGCGGGAGCGTCGCGGCTAGGGTATGAAGCTCCATCCGCGCGTTGTCGAACGTTATCGAAGTGAAAAACATGAACCACTGGTCGCCGAGTTTCACGAGGTCCGGGTCGCCCGCGTGGAACCACCCGTCCGGCATGTTCATGCCGTCGAAGATTATTTTTTCCCTGTCTTTCCCGTAACCCGGGGGTATCCAGAATTTCTTCTTTTTCTTCCTGCAGCCGCCGCCGAGAAGGCAGGCAGCAAGGAATGCAACCGCAAGCACAGAAACCACGCGCTTCATGCCGTTCCTCTCATCCGCCGATTAATGGAACTGCCGCTGCCCTTTATACAGTTTCTACACCGATTCGGCAACCCCGGTTTCATTTTCCAGCCGTGCTTGCACTCCTCCGCCCCTTTGGTACAATATATTTCTATGAGATCCTTACCCCTCAAACTCGGCGTCTTCGTCGTCCTCCTCTTCGCGGCGGTGATAACAACCTGCCTGCTCTGGACGCCGGTGAAAATACGGTATTATGTCAGCAAATTGAAATCGGATAATTCGAAAGAGCGGATTGCGGGACTGAAAGGCCTGCTCGATACCGGGCCGAAGGGTATTGCAGCCCTGGCCGGCGAATTGAGCGGTGGCCAAAAGGAAGCCGAGTTCCTGGAAAAATGCTGGAAGAACCCGGAAAATCTCAAGGACGGCAAGTACGACCCGGTCCATATCGCCATTCTGGATAATTACGCGGAATCCGTAAAACTGCTCCTTGATAACGGATCGGATATCAATCAGAAATGCATTGCAGAAAGAACGCCGCTCAACCTGGCGATTGAAGCAGGTCATGAGAAAATTGCCCGCCTGCTCATCGGGAGAGGCGCAAATATCAATGCCCTTGACAACAGATGGCCGTCGAGGACGCCATTGCACAGCGCCGTCATGTCCAACAGTATTTCAATTGCTGAATTACTGTTCGCCAAAGGCGCCGATATTAATGTCCGGAATAATTATCTAGAAACTCCGCTGCATCTGGCGGTGGAGAATGAATGTATGGAAATGGCCGAATTCCTCATTGAAAAAGGCGCGGATGTGAATTCCGGAATTGATAACGGTGCGAGAACTCCCATGGAAATCGCCTCCGGCAATTTCAACAGGGAGATGGCAAGGCTCCTGATGAGGAAAGGCGCAAAACTCTCATCGCGGTGCGGAACTCTGTTTGTTTATTCCGCGGAAAAAGGTGATAAAGAGCTGGTGGAAATGCTCCTCAATAACGGCATCAAGGTCAACCACGCTGACGACTGGGGCAGGACCGCGCTCCACTGGGCGTCCATGCGGGACTGCATATCCGTCGCACAACTGCTGATTGAAAAAGGAGCGGACATTAATCCGATAAACAGGGACGGGCAGACACCTCTCGACAGAGCATTGACCAGTGAAATTGTATCACTCCTCCGCGCGCACGGCGGGAAGACGGCGGAGGAACTGAAAAAAGAACTCGAAAAGGCAGTTAATAAGTAGGGGCACGGCGTGCCGTGCCCCGTGCCCCTACAACTTATTTCCTTGTTTCCTTGTTTCCTTGTTTTCATTCTTCAAAGACACGCGCAGCAAGCTGCGCCGCTAAACGAAGAAACTTCTCTTATTCCCCTCTTTTTTTTTCCCATCTTCCCCTTCTCTTTCCTTATCACCTATCACCTATCACTTATCACTTATCCCGTATCCCGTATCCCTTCTGCATCAGCTCGTCGGCTCGATGTATCTCACCGCGGCCATCTGCGCGATCTCCTCGAGCTTTTCGACCGGGATGCTCACGATAAGCATCTTCGTGCCCGTCGCCTCGAAAAGGATTTTCACGCCGAGGTCCTTGATCTTCTTGAGCGTCTTCTCCGAGTTGTCGTTCAGGTAGATATTCAGCGTTACCTTTCCATCGGTAACATCGAAACCGGAAAGCTTCAGGTTGCCGTCCTTGCCTTCCTTCTTCACTTTCTCGGCAAGACCGATAAGGCTTTTGTGAAGCCGGGTTTTGAGGATACGTTCCTTTTTCTTCTCAGCCGTTTCCTTCTTTTCCGGCTCGGCAGCCGTATCGGGCTTTTCTTCATCAGCCCCGTCAGCCTCACCGACCGGGCGACGCGGCTGTGTGGAAGCGGGCCTGCGTTTTTCCAGCTTCTTTGCTGAATCCTTGTACGGACGCCGGGCTCCGCCGCCGGAACCTCCAGGCCCGCCCGGCGCCGCATACCTGCGGCCTCTGATCCTACTCTTGCCGCCAAACCGGCGGCCGCCCGACTCTTCCGCTTCGCCGAAAACGCCTTCGCGGCTCACGCCGTCGGGCATCTCGACCGGTACCGTCACCTTGCGCGGCTTGCCGCCTTCGGTGATTATCGTCTCCTCGACCGCGACGAACGAAGTGTACTGCGTGAGGATATGGTGCTCGAGCGCGACCTTGATAATCTCTTCCTTGAGTTCCTCGTTTATCTTTCCGCTCTGTGCGCCGAAAAAATCGTTTTCCATCATGTAGTCGACTTTCGCGCGCGCCCAGATCGGGCCGAGGACCTCGTTTTCCTTCTTTATCTCCGGCAGGTCAACGGCGATTTTCTGCTCGTATTCTTTCCCGCCGAGGAACCCTTTCAGGACGACGAACCCGCTCCCGGCCTTATTGTAGCGCGCGCGGAAGTAAAGCGGTCTCTGCGCCCACACGTCGCCCACCGCTTTCGGGTAGACCTCGTCCAGCTCGATGCCTTCGAACTCGACCTTGACATCGGTCAGTATCGGGGTGGAGATGCGGCTGTAGAACTTTTCCGCGACCTCTTTGCCGGGCGAGTTGAGGAGGATGTACTCGACCTCGCCGCCGCCGTACTTCGCCATACCGTCGAGGAGATACCGGTTCACCGAGTTGCCGGTGCCGAACGGGAACCAGCGCGACTTCCCGCGGAGCCTCCTCACCATGCCGAGGATAGCCATGTCGTTTCCGACGTAGCCGTCGGTCATGAAGGTTACGATGCGCAGCCGGTTGTCGGGCGCGGGGGTCGAGCATACTTCCTCGATCGCGGGCCCCATCCACGTGCCGCCGCTGCCCTGGAGCTTCGACATGTACATCTTCGCCTTCGCGACCATATCGTCCGAGCGCACCTGCGGCTTGTCGAACAGCTTGTCGACCCGGCTGGAAAAGCAGATTACGTTGAACGTGTCGTTCGGGTTCATCTTGTCGAGGATGTAAAGCATCGCCTCCTTTGCCTTCAGGAGGGGCAGGCCCCGCTGCGAGCCGGAGCGGTCGATGACGAAAATCATCTCCTTGGGCGCGATCTGTTTCGGGGTCGGCTTCTTCGGCGGGATAAGGATAACGGTAACGTACCCGTTCTCCCCGTCCTTGTGGACGAGGACGCCGCTCTTGACCTCGCCGCCCGCCACGTCGTATTCGAGAACGAAATCCTTGTTCGGAATCGTCTTCTTGTTTTTCAGCGCGACGGTCGCCGCGGTTTCACCGGACTTCCGTATATCGACCTCGTGGAGTTTCGAGTTGATAGCGGAAACCGGCACACCTGCGTCGAGGTTCACGGTAAGGTCGATATCGTGCCCCGCCCTCGTACCGGCGGGGGTCACAGGCGGTGAAATCTTCGAGCCGTCGGGAACCTCGTCGGTATCGGGCGCATGTCCGGTGCCGCTCTGCCCCGTCGGCGTACCGGGCATGAACCGCGGACCGACGACCATCGGAAACGAAAACGTGAACTTGCCCGCCTCGTACGGCAGGAGCTCGACATACTTGATTGTTATCTCGATGCTGTCGCCGGGGCGGATGTTCGCGACGTACTGCGTGAAAATGTTCGGCCGCTCCTGGTCGAGCAGCGACGCCATCTTGCCGGCTCTCTTCGCGTCCTCGTATATCCTGCGCGCCTCTTCCCGTTTCTTGATGACGCCGCGGATGGTCCGGTCGCCGATCTTCATCAGCATCTCGTCGACCGCGCCCTCGCTCGAAAGCGGGAACGTGTAGACGGCTTCGATCTTGTCCTTGTACGGGTTCTCGAAGGTCTGCTTCACCGTCACCCGCGCGACGAAACCCGATATCTCGGCCGTAACGCTGGTGTGCTTCAGAGGGCACTTGCCGATAATATTTCCCTTGGCGTCCGTCACGTCCAGCTCGCCGCCGGTGGATTTCCTCTCCCCCGCCGACGCGGGCAGGACCGAAAGCGCGAAAATCATAACTGCTGTCATGATAAATAGTACGGATGAGTTTCTCATTGGACTTGCCTCCTTTTAATATTATCCATGTGTTTTCCTCTTATTTGGACGCATTGCGATGAAAATTGTTCCCATAAAAACTTTTTCCCAACCGGACAACCGAATAACAGAATAACAGAAAAACCATAAAAAAAACGTGACTTTTTCCGTGAAAATGAGTCATACTTACAGGTAAATGGGTATTTTCGGGGAAGAAAGGGTACAGGAATATGTATCCACCCATAACCCGGCCGGCCGTAAGGCTTTGTGAAATCAGCCGAGGTGAATACGGCCGCGCCTGTTTAGGATTTTTTCCTTACATGCCGCACACTTATGCGTATAAATAACGACGGTAGACATATAAAAGGTGTTAGGTTTTAGGTGTTGGGTTTTAGGATATATCTGATTAATTTTTCTCCTGACACCTGAAACCTGAAACCTAAAAAAGGGGAGACAGTATGAATACCAAATCCACCGCTATCCTTCTGGGCGTACTGTTTGTTCTCTATCTTGCCCTGCCCGCGTTTCCCGGCGACGAGGTGACGGTCGTCCGCAAGGACGGCATCCGGCTCACCGGCGAGATCGTCGAGGAGACGGACGACTACGTGAAACTGAAGACCAAGTTCGGCGACGTCGTGGTCAAAAAGGACAACGTGGCCCAGATCATCCGGCCGAACGAACCAAAAGAAGAAGAATCAAAGCCGGAGGTCGCGCCCGAAAAACCCGAGTCGAATGAATACGTCAAACGTTTCAACGACGCCGTCAAAAACAACACGGCGGAGGCCTTCACCGAGCTGGGGAAGTGGTGCAAGGAGAACGGGCTCAACGACGAGGCGTGGAAGGCATTTAAAAGAGCGGTCGCGCTCGACCCCGACCACCAGCCGGCGCGCGACGCCCTCGGACAGGTCAAGGTCGACGGCAAGTGGATGACGAGGGAGGAAGCCGACGAGAAAGGATATATACAGGACGAGAACGGCGATTGGGTGTCGAAAAAAGCCGTCAAGGAAAAACGGGAGGCGACCGAAAAGGAACGCAAGGACGTGGAGAAGTACCTCAAGTCGAAGCAGAGGGAATACGACGGCGTTCCCTGGGATAAGCGATGGGTCATCAAGACGGCTCACTACGAAATAAACTGCAACTCGAGCAGGAAAATCGCGCAGCGCTACGCGAAAATAATGGAAGCGCTCTACAGGAAGTACAAGCAGGTGTTTGCCGCGCTCTCGCCCGAGTCCCACCGGTCCGTCGTTTATATACACCGCAACCAGAAAGAGTTCATGGAAATGCGCATGAATAATCCGCGGGTCGGCGGTTATTACAACTCGAGATCGCGAGAGCTCTGCGGCTATCACGGCACCTTCGGCGTCACAGGCTCGACGCTCACCGTGATGGCGCACGAGGGCTGCCACCAGTTCCAGCACCTTTTCGCCGGGCGCAATTTCGGAAGGTTCCCGAAATGGGTAACCGAAGGCATGGCCGTGATTTTCGAGGCAGCCGACATCTCACGCAGGGGCAAGGTGGACCTGAACGGCCCGAGCCCGGACCGCATCAAGAAACTGCAGCAGATGATAATGGACGGTAACTACATCACCCTGCGCCAGATGATCGACGTGCCGGGGGGCCAGTTCAAGGGCGAGCATTACAACACCGCGGGCGCTTTCACGTGGTGGCTGCTGAAAACCTCCAAGAACACAAATTACCGCCAACTATCCGAACACTATCTCCTCCAGCTGGTACACAGCAGCGGCGGCGGTGGTGGCCGCGGCGGTGGTGGTGGACGCGGCGGCGGCGGCGGACGCGGCGGTAGAGGCGGCGGTGGCGCAGCACGCGGGCCATCCTTCTCCGACCTGTGTCTCGCCACCAACAGGAAAAGCCTGACCGAGCTCGAGCGGGAATGGAAGAAATGGGTCCTCTCGGTAAAGCTTCCGAAACTCGGGAAGCTCACGGGCAACACCTTCAAGTCGGACAAGCTTGGCTTCGAGATAACGCGCCTGGACGCGACATGGGTTAATGTGAAACAGGACGACCTTTCCACGGGCGAGATATGCGGTTTCCAGAAACCGGTGCCGAAAGACAAGGAAACCGAAAGCCTGAAAGCATTTGCAAGGCTCTCGGTCAACTCGAAAGGCAACGGCCTCGGCATGGACGCGGACGAAAAGCTCGAAAAATGGGAAAGCGATACAAGGAAGGTGATAAACCAGGTCAACCAGCAGGAACAGGACTCCTCCAAACACTACACCGACTTCAAGCTCCTCAAAAAGGAGAAGGTGACGGTCGGCGCCTTCGAGGCGGCCTGCTTCGAATACGAGATCAAGAGCGGGAAAAGCAGGTGGTACACGGGCCTCTGCAAAATCCGCCGGGTTGTTATCTGCACCCCCGAGAGGCTCTACATCGTCTCCGGCTCTGCGCAGAAGGACAAGTTCGACGAGTACCTCGAAGACTTCAAGAAGATGACCGAGACGATGAAGATAAAGGTGAAATAAGGTTCTTATTACGAAACTGTAGGGGCGGGTCAGAGACCCGCCCCTATTGTTGTTATTGCGATAAGCAATCTCAAATTCGGTACGACAGACATTCCTGTCTGTCGATTGTAATGAACAGACAGGAATGTCTGTTCTACCGATTGTCACCGTGCCCGGCGAGTATTCGTTATTCCGCTTTCCATTTCAGCTGGAATTCGACTTCCTCTTCACTGCCTTCCCGCTCGTGCTCGATGTTGAAAACCGCGTCCGGCGGTATCGAAACCCTCTCGCCGGCGACCTGGATGCGGAACCGCTTCCCCTCCTCCAGCGCGTCGGCAAGCCGCCTGAGCTTGGTCACGAACCCGGCCTTCGTATATTCCTTTTCCAGGTCGCGCCCTTTTTTGCGTTTCCGCCTGAACCGTCCTTTCGCCCCGCGCTTCGCCATCAGTTCCTCCGTGAATATGGTTATTATTTTCCTCTCCGGCAATAGCCCGGAGTCTACATAAACGGAAAAGACGCGTCAATATTTCTTTCCCGAGCGCATCCATCCTTCCGCTTGCACTTCCCGCGGCGCAGGTTACAATATATGCGTCGAGCGTCATGTAGGGGCGGGTCTCAGACCCGCCCTATAAAACGGGCAGGTTTGGAACCCGCCCCTGCAAAAAAATGAAAATATCTTTGCCCCTAAAACTCGGCATCTTCGTCGTCCTGCTTTTCGCGGCGGTGATCGCGACATGTCTGCTGTGGACGCCGGTGAAGATGAGGCTGCTGATCTCGAAACTCCACTCGAGCGACGCGAAAAAAAGGGTGGAAGCCGTCGACAAGCTTATAAGCCTCGACTGGAAAGGGATGGATACGCTCGCGAAGGAAATGGATGGCGGCAGAGAAGAGGCCGATTTTCTGGTCATGAACTGGAAACAGGTTGACAATCCCCCAAAAAGGAAAAGGAACGGGTGGGGGTTTTTCCCCCTCTACAATGCGGTTTCCAACAAGTACATGGATGCGGCCGCGCTTCTTATCGACAGGGGTGCTGACGTGAATATCGCCGACATACGCGGCAAAACGCCTCTGCACATGGCGGTCACATTAAAGAACAAAGACTTTGCCGAAATGCTTATCCGAAAAGGCGCAAACGTAAATCCGCTGACAAGCGTGGGTGACACGCCGCTCGACTGGGCAAAAGAGTGGGGATGTAAATCAACCGCCGCCCTTCTCCGTTCCCACGGCGGAAAAACGGGGAAAGAGATGAGAAAGGAACAGCAGAAGAAATGAAATTCTCATTACAGATAAAACTCGGCATCTGCGCTGTGCTGCTGCTGGCGTTAACGGTCGCCGCTGAAGACCCGGCGGCAAAGACGCAGCGCGAAGCGTACGCGCTTCGAAAGCTGGCGAAAGAATGGCTCAAGCTCGGCAACTGGTGCGTATCGAAAAAGCTCGGCGAGCAGGCCCGCGGCTGCGCCGACAAAGCCGAGGCGGTCGACGCCGCCGTCCCCGGCCTCGATAAACTGAGAGAGAAAATCGACAAGTGCGAAACGCCGGACGATGCCGAAGTCGAGAAACTCCTCGAATCCTGGAAAAAGAAGCTCGCCGCCGCCAAACGAACCATCGCCAAACACTATGAAAAACTCTTCAACCTTCGCGCCACTGTTCGTGAGCGCAGCGAAAGGAAACACTTCGATAAATACCTGTTGAGCGCGCTCGAGCTTCACCCGACCGACAAGCGCTGGAAGGCGGCGCTCGCGATTGTTGAAACCGCTCTCCGGGGAAAGGACACTGAAAGGGCGGCAAACGTCGCGCAGAAAGCGCTTGCGCTCGAACCGCCTGAAAAATACAAAAACAGGTTCAGCAATGCGCTCGACGCGGCCGCAGTCGACAAGGTTATCCTGAAAACGGCAACCGCCCACCCCATCAGATACTACTTTTCGCTGCCCGCGGGTTACCGCAGGAAAGAAGGCAAAAAGTGGCCTGTCCTGATATGCGTCGACGGCGCGGGCTGCGGCTTCAGGGGAATGGCCGAAGGTTACCGGAAAGCGCGCGGCAAGCTCCCGTACATTGTCGTGTCGCCCTGCACTTTCGCAAACACCAACAAGATAGAGGAAAACATGCTCAAGAAATTCAAGACCCTCTACTCCGACGACGTTATCGAAAAAGGCAAGTCGAAGCGCATCGACTGGGACGAGGAAGGCATTCTCGCGATTATTAAAGACCTCAAGGCGGGCTACGACGCCGAAGGCCGCGTTTACGTCACAGGCTTTTCCGGCGGCGGGTACGCCACCTACATGATGATCTTCAGGCACCCCGACCTCCTGAACGGCGCCGCGCCCGCGTGCGGAATCTTCCGCCAGACGCTCGCCTTCACGGCTAATAAAGACAAGTTCACCGAAGAGGACCGCAACTTCCCGATACACGTGATAACGGGCGCGAAAGACCCCCACCGGAAATACACGAAAGGGGACAAAAACATCCCCGGCATCGAGCCGCAGACCGATATGGCGGAAAAACTTATCAAGCAATTAAAGTACCCCAACTATAAAAGAACGATGGTCCCCAACCTGTCGCACAGCCCCGCGAGAAAACACGTCGTCGACACCTTCAAGCCTTACTGGAAAGGCGCGAAGAAGCGGAGTGACAAACTGAAATAACCATGAGCAATTCCGAAGACCTGGTTACGATCGCGACCTTCGATATATCCTACGAGGCACACCTCGCGAAGGCGAGGCTCGAGAACGAAGGCATAGCGGTCCTGCTGCTCGACGAGAATATCGTAACGATGATGATGCGCTACTCCCACGCCGTCGGCGGTATAAAGCTCCAGGTCAGGGAGTCGGACGCCTTGCGGGCGAAAGTCATTCTATCAAGACCCGCCATGGGGTTCGACGATGACGAAACCGAACCGCCTCCGCAAGAAGAAGGCGAAGAAGGCGTGGATGAAAAGACCTGCCCCGCGTGCGGCTCCGGCGACGTCTATCTCGAGCGCTTCTCGCCCGGATGCGCGTTCGCGTCCGTACTGCTGCTCGGCTTTCCGATGATGTTTCTGAGAAAGAAATGGCGCTGCATGAAATGCAACCGCCGCTTCGACCCGCACGAAATGGGCGTGGAATAATAAACCTATTCCCCCCAACCCCGCCGGCGGTACCGCGGGCTGCCTGCGCCGACGCCGTTGAGGATAGCGATAATTTTTCTTGCTTTGCAGCCGGAAAAAAGTACAATATATCTATCCGAAGCCAAGCATGTCCAATATCCACTGCCTGTTGATGTTTCCTCCTATTAATACCTGTGTTGTGTTTTAATAGCACGATATATGGAGGCAGAAATGCGGAAACGGTACATACTGTTTGCTGTCATGGTAATATCTTTGCTCCCTTACGCGCCTTTCGGCTGCGGAAGCAGCAAGAAAAAAGACACCGTTTACAATCCCAACCCGACCGGAACAGGTACGGGTACGGGCACAGGAACGGGGACGGGGACAGGTACCGGAACCGGGACGGGCACCGGAACGGGAACCGGTACTTTTACCGGGACCGGGCCTTACGGCGCTTACGTTAGCGGGACGGACAAATGGTTCATCAACATTGATGATACTTCGCTGGACGAATCCATGCCGCTTGCCGGTCTTTCGGCCGACGATGCGGAGGAGTGCAAAAGCCTGATTATCGAACACCTCCAGGCATACTTCAGCGGGATGGATATCAGTTTCTGCACGGAGCCTCTCTCGGGCGGGACAACGCCTCCGACCGCCTCGACTCAGTCCGCAAGCTCGCTGGGACCAACCGGGTATAACACCATCGGGCTATACAGCCTGGCGTCCTACATCCCCGGCAACCCCTCCACCGCCCAGTACGGCTGGGCATTCACCGATAATAATAACGTCAATATTGAAAACGATTCCGGATATTACTTCCCGGGCGGTGTTCGTCAGGACGTCGGAACGTTCATAAACGTGATAAGCGATTTTATGTACGCCAGCAATTACAACCTTGATTCATATTGCAGGAAGATTGCTTCATGTATAGCACATGAGATAGGGCATTCGATCGGGCTCGACCATTACGAATCCACTCTGAATATCATGAAGTCGTTAATAAACATAGCAAACACTCCCGACGGATTCGTGCCGGAAGACGTCGACCTCCTGATGAACACGCTTCTCCCCGGCCCGAACCGGTAGGAGAATAAGGGAATAAGGGAACAAGGGAACAAGGAAAATAAGAGAGATATTTGAACGACCAAATGACCAAGAGACCAAATGACCATTTCCAAATCGACAATCTAAAATCGTAAATCGAAAATCACTTGCCCTTTTCTAAAGCTTGTTCAGCCACTCCTCGAACTGCTTCTCCAGGATGTTGAGATTGACGCCGATTGTTTTTGCGAGCGTGTCCGCGCCGTGGGTTCCATAGTGTGCTTTTCTGAGGAATTCGTAAAAGGCCAGGCGGTACCTGCCATTTTCATACGTGAGGAAGAAAAACGTCATGGCGACGCCCTGGCCTATTTTGCGCATTGAGAATTCCCTGTCTTTCAGCATTTTGTCCCGTATCTTTTCACACCCGAGGGCGACGAGTTCCTTGAAAGGTATGATCTTCCCTCCGTCACTTTTTCTTATCGATTTCCCCATGGGGTCATGAGGGCCAAGCGGCGGGAGGCGATATGAGCCGTCGGGAAGGATTACGAGGTATTCGACAAAACATGCCAGGGCGTCCGGGACCCACCCGTTTACCTGCTCAAACTCTTTTGGATTTCCACGCCCATGGTCGTAGGCGAACTGATGGGTGCACTCATGCTTTATCACTTTGCGCCAGTTCGGGCCCGGGCCGAGCGCCAGCTCTTTCCTCCAGAGACATAGGCAGTCGTAGTTTTCCGCGTAGAACCCGACCATGTTTTCAGGTACGTCACCCTCGTAAAAAGTCTTGCCGAGGGTGAGATAGCTTTTCTTGTCCCAATAGAATCGGATGTTATATTTCTTTTTCTGTCTGGGCTCGAAGCCGCCCGCGATACCTTTGCGGCGGTTCAAATCGAACAAACTGGAGAAGAGTCCGCGGTAGTACTCGTAATGCTCCTCGGCGCAAAGGGCGGCCTCAACCGCGGCCTCAATACCGGCGTTGCTTTCGACCCTGAAGTGCTCGGTTTCCGCCACAGCCGCGTTCTTCCAGGATTTCTTCATTGCCTCAAAGTACATCACTTTCGGCAGGAATTTCTTTCCCATAGGATATTGCCCATTTTCGAGGCGCTTTTTTATCCTGGGGGGGACCCAGCCCCACTTCTCCGTCCAGACGAGTTTTCGTTTGACCTGTTTCAGGTCATACGCGCGAAGCCATATGTTTTTCTGCGCCTTGTATCCGAGCGCCACGCGCACCTTTTTGTAGTTGGCGTCGTAATCCAGCACGTTCTTCGCCGTGACGTATGCTTTCCCGATTTCACCGGCTCTGTAGGCTTCGTCCGCCAGCTTGCAGAATTCGGAAGCGGTATTCTTCTGAAGCTCGGCAAGTCTCTTGACCAGGTCCTTCAGGTCCTTATCTTTCGGCTTCGGCGCCGGCTTTGGAGCGTCTTCCGGCTTCCCACCCGTGCGGATTATTTCGGCGCGCGCATACTCGAGCTTTCGCGGCCAGAGCGTTTCCGCCACCCAGCGGGCATCGCCCGCAGGATTCTCATCGGCTTCAGCCTGGTCCCCCAGCTCGTCCCTGATCGCGGAAATCGCGGAATTATCATGCGCCACTTCACCGGCGCGCATAACCAGGAGCGCTGCTATTTCCTCATAGCTGTCCTTGACCGAGCCGGCAATCTCAAGCAGGTTTTTCGAATAGGATTCCTCTATCTCCTTCCACCTGTTTTCGAACTTCTGCAGATAACTTTGTCGCGGCTTCCCATTCCCCCGCGCGTCGAGGCAAAGCAATACCGCGCCGCAGAGGAACAGCAGACAAAGAATAAATACTGTTTTTCTTCCACGCATAATTCGAGAAATCATGGAAAATCCCTTTGATAGACTGATAGACACTACTCGCGGCGCTTCGGCAGATAATAAAATGTATTGTATTTGGTTTTTACCGCTATGTCAATAGAATAGCCCCTTCGTCCAGCGGCGCAGCCTGCCGTGCGCGTTTACCGGGCGAGCACACTCGTCGTGAGGTTTCGCAGCGCCGACGCCTGCCGGCGGAACCGCGGCCCGAGGAATGCATCTAATCCGAATGGAACCTGTCTCTCTTAACACGCACCGGTGCGGGCTCCTTCCGCTCGGGAATCGTGCTGACCGACAGATACGAGAAGACCGGGATAAGAACCACGCCCGCGATAAAAAGAAAATCCAGTATCGGAATCGCCCACTTGTCCGGCTCGAAGAACGAGCGGTAGTTTATAATAAAAAAGCGTGAGGCAATAACCACGCTGCATAACGCGGCCGCTCCAAAAGTAAAATACGAGGCAGTCAGGATCCGGCCGATATGCCGGGGCGCAGGCACCCGCGCGGACATACAGGCGGCACGTATCCCCCGGTTCAGCATGACGGCGGCAAGAATAAAAAACAGGGCCCCCGCCGGGTACAGCACCCAGAAAAACGGCCCGAGCTCCGCGACCAGATCAGGCACTGTTTCATTAAAAAGATATTGAAACAGGTATTCATCGTAAACCAGTTCGAGCACGTTATACTGGGCGATGCAGAGCAGTCCGGCGAGAAGCAGAACAGTACCTATCATGATCCGCGACGGCGGCGTCACGCCCAGCCTGCCCAGGCGGTTCATTATTTCCCGGGTGATTATGACTATCAAAGCGCCAAAGGCAAAAATCGCGAGTATGGTCATCATACATGAAGCGTAACCGGTTGCTTCAGCAACATCGCGTGCTTCCATATGGTCATGGCAATCCAACATCCAGTTATTCATATTTTCAAGATTGCTGATTCTGATACAGAATAAGAGCTTGCTGAGAAAAAGCAGGCCGGCGGCAAAGATAAGAATCCCGACAAGCAGATTAAGGCGCTCCTCCGGGATATCTTTGAAACTGCACCGGCCGGGAAGCCGGCGCATGATTCGGCTGGTCGAAGGTGCTGTCTTCCCTTTCCTCTCCCTTCCCCGTTCTGACGGGGAATTACTACGTGAAGACATCGACTTAATTCTACCGCACATCTCGGGAAAATCAAACGCTTCCCGGAAAACAGGCCTGAGTCCAGAGGCTTGAGGCTTGAGTTTTTCCCCTTAAAACTGTAGACTCAAGCCTCAGGACTTTTATTTGCCGCTCCGCGGCGCTAAGACGGGGGAGGAGTTGAAAAGAAGTACCGAGTACCAAGTACCGAGTACCGAAAAAGAAAAGAAGAAATGAATTCGACAATCGAAAATCGCAAATCGAAAATCCCCTGGCTTTCACTCAAACTGGCAATACTGGTTATCGCGTTGAATTCTATCCGGAGAATCCGGTACAGGAGTTGCATATGGCAAAAGTACGCAGGGAAACAAACACAGACGTCGAAGCGGTTCGCGAAATAAATACACTGGCTTTCGAGGGGCCGTCCGAGGCAAGGATTGTCGATTCGCTCAGAAAAAACTGCTCCGATATTCTCCCGCTGGTCGCTGAAGTCGATGGGAAAATCGTAGGGCACATTCTTTTCAGCCCGGCGGTTATCGAGATTGGTGGCAATAAAATCAACGGCATGGGACTTGCACCAATGTCGGTTTTATCCGAATACCGAAACAAGGGGGTCGGCGGAGAATTAATCAACGCAGGGATTAAAGCGCTGAAAGACACCTGCCCGTTCATTATCGTTCTGGGGCATGCCGATTACTATCCGCGTTTCGGTTTCGAGCGTGCGAGCAAGTATGGAATCAGATGCGAGTGGGAAGCCCCGGACGAAGCTTTCATGATTATCGTATTCGACAAAGAAAAAATGAAGGGCGTCAAGGGAACTGCAAAATATCGCCCCGAATTTGCCGAAGAAATGTGATAAGAGAAATGACGATTATACCGAGGACATATCCTGAAACCCCGGTTGGAGGCATACGATGAATCCTGACCTGCCCGAAAAGATCGACCTTGCGAACATCCCGACTCCGATTCAGGAACTCTCCAGGCTGTCCGAACACCTCGGCGGGCCGGAAATCTATATCAAACGCGACGACCTGACCGGCTGCGAGCTTACCGGCAACAAGATAAGAAAACTGGAATTCTCACTCGCCGAGGCCCGCGGCCTGAACGCCGACACCCTTATCACGACCGGCGGTATTGACTCGAACCATTGCCGTGCAACCGTTATAGCGGGAGCAAAACTCGGCCTGAAAACCGTTCTGTATCTCAGGGGCGCGGAGCCGGAACATTCACAGGGTAATGTCCTGCTCGACCGCCTGGCCGGGGCGGAAATCAGGTGGATTACACCGGAGGAATATAAGGAACGTGGCGCGATTATGGCCGGCGCGGCAGATGAAATCGACTCCGCAGGCGGCAAAGCATATGTAATCCCTGAAGGCGCGTCCAACGATGTCGGCGCGTGGGGTTATATCAATGGTGCGTTCGAGATTGCAGACCAGTGCGCCGAAGAAGGTTTACAGTTCGATGCGGTTTTCAATGCTATCGGGTCCGGCGGTACGACGGCCGGACTGGTGCTCGGTTTCAAGCTGAAAGGCCTGAATCTGCCGGTCATGTCGGTTGCCGTCTGTAATGATGCCGATTATTTTAACGAAAAAGTCAGCCGAATAATGCAGGCATGCGTAAACCGGTATTCGCTCGACATATCCGATATGTCCGGAGGTTTTGAAATAATAGAAGGTTATATCGGCCCGGGTTACGGCGTGCCGTACAGGGAAGTTATCGATTCCATAAAACTTGCGGCAAGCCTCGAAGGAATATTCGTCGACCCGGTATATACGGGCAAAGCGCTCTGGGGAATGATCGACCAGATAAAGAAGGGCAGGTTTGAAAAAACCTCCAGAATTCTTTTCCTGCATACCGGCGGGATCTACGACCTGTTCGCTTACAATAAGAGCTTTGAGTTCTAATCACGGAACACGAGTCGGCACTTACAGCCCATCGCAGCAGAAACCGATTAAATAATCCGGATCATCAACAGACCTGCAACGCGATTCATCCACA
This sequence comes from Planctomycetota bacterium, assembly GCA_004376375.1. Classification (GTDB taxonomy): domain Bacteria; phylum Planctomycetota; class E44-bin39; order E44-bin39; family E44-bin39; genus E44-bin39. The sequence continues at coordinate 1,638 of SOJX01000058.1, read as the reverse complement.
GAAACCCGCCAAAACACCTGCAAAACGCCGTTAGCCGATAACACAGGCATTGGCGCGGGCTTTGCGCGAAGCATGCAAAGGCCGTGACAATGCCGCTGACACGACTTGAGAAAGAGGCGACCTTCCAGCCACCCAGATTGAGAAAGAGGATACGAAATATGCCCTTTGAAATAATGCTGTTTGCATTGACATTAGAAGAGAGAAATGTAGAATTGCAGCTAAAGGAGAAGAAGTGAGTACTTCTGAAGAAACGAATATAGTAATGTGGAAATTCGTCAGAGGCGATACATCTGTTTCTGATTTTGAAGAATGGGTTTATTCTGAGTCCAGTCTTGAGGAGCTACTGGGTGAAGATTTATACATGAAAATAATATCAGCGAACAATTCTGATAAAAGCGCTATCTGGGATGTTAGAAAATTACTCAGGGAGTACCTGGATAAAAATTCCGAATTATTATGTAAATGTGTAACTTTATCTGATTCAACAGTACTAGGCATGGGTAGTGAAAATGCTGATGAAGCCTTCGAAACTCTGGTAAGAAGAAAAGAACGGGGTATGCCTTTCTGGTGGTTACTGTTGTATCAGTGCAGTAAATGTCAGCAATGGTGGCTCGTGGGGCAGGAAGAAAGGCATAATGATGATTTCTGCCTGCAACGGCTGAAACCTGACATAGCTGATAAAATTATGCACAACAATGACTGGCCAGATACCTTTGATAAGTATGAAACTATGTTGCACTGGAGTCATGAAGCTGGGCATTCAGTGCGCTTCGATGATCCCATGAATTCTAGCTTATTATATACAGTGGAAGATCTGGCTCGTGAGAGACCGGGAATTGCCATTTCTGAGCTGGCAAAACTACTGAACCTTGATATTCCTCTTGCTACTGCTATTGCCAAGAAAGTCATTCGAAATGAAAAGGTAGATATTGATTTCAAAGCATAAGGATATTTATACTTACAAAGTATTAAAGGCCGGAGGCATCACGCCCCCGGCCTTTTCCATAAGCATTAGAACGGTGTCTTTGCCGTCCCCAGCACTGCTTTTTCGCCGGCAATCCCATCCCTCCATAAATCCCCACTAACACCCCGCCAAAGCCCTTTTATCCGATAACACAGGCATTGGCGCGGGCTTTGCGCGAAGCATGCAAAGGCCGTGACAATGCCGCGCATCAATGCCGATGTCATATGCTTTGCATAAGCCCTCCCCGGCCCGCCGGATTTTTTTCATTTTCCCACTCCTTCCCCCGGCACAGGCACCCGTCGGCTGTATCGCGTAATACCTGAAATCTTCGCCGGCAATCCCCTCCACTCATAAAATCTCATTAAAACGCCATTATAATGGACTTCCAGATACCGAAATAATTCCTTACTTTACCCCATTTTCCCGCCTCGCTCGCACGGTGTGTTGCATATTATTCTGCAACGCCAACGCATACCCAATAAAACCCCGCTAAAACCCCAGCAAAACGGACTTTCAGGCCCTGAAATATTTTTTCACCTTTCCCCCATTTTTCACTTGACGAATTACAATAATTGTGGTATTCTCTTACCAGAATAAGACAATTGATAATCAGAGATCAGCACGGAAAAGGAAGCAAAGACGCGACAGTGAGTTCGGCACGGAAAAGGAAGCAA
>SOJX01000138.1 GCA_004376375.1 Planctomycetota bacterium | reverse complement strand
AAATACAACCCGGACGGCACGCTGGCCTGGGCGAAACGTGCAGGCGGCGGAAACAATGAGCGGGGCTGGGACATATCCACACTTTCCGATGGCTCTGCGATTGTGACGGGGGATTTCGTTGGATCCGCCGCCACCTTCGGCGCGGGAGAGGTAAACGAGACAGACCTTACCTCAGCCGGAAGCAATGATATTTTCATTGCAAAATACAATCCCGACGGCACACTTGCCTGGGCAAAAAGCGCGGGCGGCGGAAGCGATGACCAAAGCTACGGCATATCTGCCCTTTCCGACGGCTCGGCGATTGTGACGGGGTATTTCTCGAGTGCAGCCACCTTCGGCTCTGGCGAGGCAAACGAGACAGACCTTTCCTCGGCCGGAGTCCGGGATATTTTCATAGCTAAATACAACCCAGACGGCATGCTCAACTGGGCCAAAAAAGCTGGCAGCACAAGCGATGATTACAGCTGCGACATATCCGCGCTTTCCGACGACTCGGTGCTGGTAACAGGGTGTTTCGAAGCCACCGCCACCTTCGGCGCGGGCGATGCAAACGAGACAACCCTCGATTCATACGGCGGCTTCGACATCTTCATCGCAAAATATAACCCGTGAAGAAAGGATGAAGTATGAAGGCTGAAATAAAACAAATATTAATTTTCATCCTTCATACTTCATCCTTTGTTAAACATTTTCTATTTGCAACTCGTATAATACTGTATAGAATGGGTGCATAGGGAAAGGTGAGGGACCGGCGGAGAATATAGCCGGAAGACTATAACTCCCGTTTTATTTGTCTGTATGCGGTTTTCCAGAAATTGCTGTCACGCTCAGGATTAGACGCACCCAGCCGAAATTTTCCTCCTGATGCAGTAAATGCAATGAAGCACATTAATGCCTTTTGCACGGAGAGTAAAATGAACCACAGTTCCAATGTTCTGGCGGTCATCGTATGCCTTCTCATGGCCACCTCCATTCTCGCCGGCGAGGTTGCCCCGCCGCCGCCCCCTGCCCCCGCCGCGGACGACTCAGCGAAAACCGACCAGCCGAAATCGAACATTGAAGAAACCAGGCAGCGCTGGCGCCAGGCGATACTTAAGAATCCCTACAACGCATGGACCATGGACAAGCTCTTCCGCCTGCACGTCGAATCCAACACCGTCGACAAGATGGTTGAGGAATACCGCAAACTCGCCGACGAGAACCCGGACGTAGCAGCTTACAATATCGTCCTGGCGAGAATCTATAAAAAGCTTGACAAGTATGAAGAAGCCGCCGCAACGCTCGAGAGGATAAAGAAGAAAGACCATCGCGTGCTGGCGCTGCTGGGAAAAATCTATTCCTCCAGCAAAAGGTACGAGGACGCAACCAGGATTCTTGAAGAGGCCGTCAAAGAGGTGACGAAGCGCAGGTTTCTTCGAACCCTCTATTCCGACCTCGGCGAAGTCTACATGCAATGGGGCAAAGAAGAAAAGGCCATTGCGACGTGGAAAAAAATCGCCGACCTGGCCCCGGATTATTTCCCCAACCGGCTGAAGCTTGCAGAGCTTTACGTCCGACATACCCGATGGGACGAAGCGCTCGTCGAGTACGCGGTACTTGAAAAGCTTGCAGGTGAAGAAAGCGAGCGGCTGACGGAAGTCTTCAAGGCCGTCGGCGAAATACACGAGAAAAAGCAGGACTCGAAAAAAGCCGTCGAGGCGTACCGCAAGGCAATCGGCCTCATGGCGCACGGGCACTGGCTCAGGCGGGAACTCGAAAAACGGATAATAAAAATCTACAAGCGCGAACACCGGGTTGAAGAACTCGTCGAGTTCCAGAAGCAGGAACTTGAAAAGAACCGCTATGACACCGCCGTCTGGGAAGCGCTCGCCACCACATATTTCGAGATTCGCGACCTTGAAAACGCGTCCGCGCTTCTCTCCGAGGGCGTGGACCAGTTCCCGTCCGATAAAAGTCTTTCAAAACTCTACCGCCAGGTCCTGAAATCAAAGGGCGACGAGGAAACCCTGATCGCCGAATACCAGCGCATCATATCCAACACACCCGACGCGGTAGACCTTTACATCGAGCTCGGCCGCCTCTTCGCCTCGAAGAAAAAGATGGCCGAGGCGCGCAGGCAATGGGAGAAAGTGCTCGAAAAACACCTGAAAAACGCCAACCTCGCCGCGCGGATCGGAGAAGTCTACTTCAGCTACAAGATGGAAAAGGAAGGCGTAGAGATGTATCGCCGCGCCATAAAGCTCGCACCCAGGGACCGCAACCTTTATCTCAGCCTGGGCACCCATTACTTCACCAGTGGCCGGCACGAAAAGGCGCTCGAAGTATGGAACGAAATGGTTGAAGCCTCCGAAGCGAAGGATGAGGGAAACTTCGAACTCGCCACCGTGCTCAAAAACTATGGGCGTCTGGAGGAGGCCCTGCTGGCAATCGACAAGGCGATAACAATCAACCAGAAACCCAACTACCTCTACCAGAAGGCCGGAATCCTCTTTCTTCTTCGCCGCTACAAAGAGGCCCTCCCGGTATTCCGGCAGGTCGTGGATAAGACCAAGAACGCGCTGGAGCGCGACGAAAGCGTCCGTTTCCTCGTAACGCTGCACCAGAGGCTGGGCACGCTCAGGGACCTCGTGGCCGGGGAAGAAAAGAAGTCCGACAAAACGAGCCTCTACATCCTTGCCCAGGCCTTCGACCGCATGCAGAGGTTTGCAGACGCGGTTGAAATCTATAAAAAGCTGACAAAGGAAAACCCGAAAGACATGGGCATAGCGCTTGCGCTCGCCCGCGACTACCAGCGCATCAGGAATTACACGAGAGCGATTGAAGTGTACCATCGTCTCGCTCTGATGAACCCGGGCCAGGCGCGCCATTACTGGCAGGCCATCGCCCGTATCTACCAGGACCTCGAGGAGCCGGACAAGGTCATAGAATATCTTGAAAAGATAATCCAGGCCAACCCCACGAACGCGGCAAGCTACATGCAGGTTGCAAACGTGCTCCGCAAGATGTGGCGGAGCGACGACGCGAAAAAATACTACGAGCAGGCGATACGGCTTGCCCCCGATGACCCGAAGCCGTATATCCAGCTCGCCGCCCTCCTGCGCCAGGAGGGCAAGCACGAAAGGGCGATTGAGCTCCTGCGCAAGGCCGCCGCCGTCGGAAAATCAAAGAAGCAGCGCAACCGCGCACTCTACAGCCTTTACAACCTCTACACCTCGACCGGAAAACTGGAAAAGGTCCTCGAGGAATACCGGAACAAGATCGACGCCAATCCCTATGACATTCAGAGCCACCTGTATCTCGCCGACATCCTTATCCGCGGCATGGAATACAGCGAGGCGCTTGACGTCCTCACCGAGATACTGAAGTATCAGCCAGACGACCTCTCCCTCAGAATGAAGCGCGCGGCGCTTCTGCATACGATGCAGGAATACGACGACGCGATAAAGGAATATGAGTATGCCCTGAATCTCCAGAACGTGGACCTCGACGTCATCCGCGAGTCCATCGGCAACGTCCATAATTCCGCCGGGCGCCTCGACGAGGCAATGGAATGGTGGTGCAAGATAACGGACCGTGTCAAGGCCGCCCGCAAAATGTGGAACTGCCGAAATCTTGAACAAGCGGTGAAATGCTTTGAGGAAGCGATAAAACTCAACCCCTTCAAGTCGTCCAATTACGAAAAGCTGGCCGAGCTGTACCGCGAAAAAGGCGACAAGAAGAAAGCCGTTGAAATGTACATCGAGGCCATCCAGCGCGCACCCTTCAAGCTCGACCTGCTCAAAACCCTCGGGCGGCTCTACATCGAAACCGGCCAGAAAAAGCTCGCGGTAGAATGCGGCAAGAGGATGCTCAGCGCGGGCCTGGAGGAGGAAGCCGAGGAAGAAGAAGACGAAGACAGCGGCGGTTTCGGCTATTACTGGTACTACCAGCGCTCAGGCAAAGATAACCCGCTCCGCGAAGCCATCGACTTTTTCGAAAGGCACAACCTCAGGGATGAGCTTAAAGACGTCTTCCGCGGCATAACCGAAAGGTTCCCGAAGAACGCATGGCTGAAAACCACCTTTACCGAAATCCTCTCGCGCGATCCGAAGGGCCGCCTTGAGGCTCTCGATTACGCAAGAGAAATGCTGCGCGAGGAAATGGACCTTTCCTCGTTTGCGAAATACATGAGAGACACAAAAATCTTCCGCGACCGGATCCGCAGCGGAATGCCCGCCTATTTCCAGATGGACCCCGACCTGAGGCAGAAGGCCCGCGAGACCATGACGAAACGCCTTGAAGGTGAAAACCCCCATCCGGAAGACTTTATCGAAATGGCGGTGATACAGCTGGTCGACACCGAGATTGAAGCGGCAACAAAGACCCTCGAAACCGGCCTGAAAAAGGACCCGGGAAATGAAATCATGAAAGGCGTTCTCGCCGGACTCTACCATACTGTCAAAAGATATGACGAAGCGATAAAGATTTACAGGGAACTGCTCGAATACACGAAGACATTCAAGGAAGAAACGCATCCCCATTTCGAGGAGACCGCGCGCCAGAACGTAATGAACAACCTTGATCCGGACTTCCGGTCGAAGGCAAGCCCCGAGCAGATTGAATACCTCGTCGCATCCAGGGTTTACTGGATGAAGAAACGCACCAGGGGCGGGCTGGCAAACTTCGGCCGACCCGACCAGAGAAACATACTCCACACCCTGGCCGCGATCGCGTTCGAGCGCGAACGGCCCGAGGAAGCGAAAAAACACCTGCGCGAGCTCGAACCAAAGGATGAAAAGTCCTTCGAGGAAGCTTCGAGCATGGGAAACATCTATTACGAACACCACCAGCTTGCAGATGCAAAGCGTCTTTACGAACTTGAAATAAAACAGAAGCTCTGGAAACGCAGCTTCCTTGGCAAGCTGGGCGGCAGCGGCGGCACCTATTCCGGCTACGGCTACGGCAGGTCCAGGTTTCGACGATACAGGCGATACTACGGCGGCTACGGCGGCGTCTGGATCAACAACCTTTCTACAATGCTTGAAAACGCCGGAGACATCATAGGCGCCTACGACGTGCTCCGGGAATGGAGTTCGTACGAGCAGGCCGAACAATTACTCGAAAGGAAAAAAGCATACGCCAAGGCGATAGAAGCCTACGGCAAACAGCTCGAGGCCGCCGCGCCGGCGGGGCCCGGCGGGGAAAGCCATGAAAAATATCGCAAGCTCACAATAAAACTCGCCGAAATCTACCAGATGCAGGACCAGTTTGAAAACGCTGCTGAAATCTACAAAAAATATCTGGAAGTGAATCCCGACGACATGGCCGTAATCGAGGTCACCGCGGAATACCTTCTGGACGACGACGAGAAAACCGATGAAATGATCGTACTCCAGGAAAGAATCCTCGAACTGAAAAACCGCCTGAACCGGGAAGCAAGATGGAAAAGTGAAAAGATCGAATATGACGTAGAGGATTTATTCTATCCCTCGATGCCCCAAATGCAGTCCCGCTACTATTACGGATGGGGCTCGGGCCGCTCGCTTGCATCCGCGGCAAGATACTCCGGAAGCGGCGCGGGAGAAAAATACCCCACTATTACCAACCTCGCGTTGCTTGCCGAATGCTACGCGAAAAAAAACGAAAAGGAAAAGGCATACGAGAAAGTCTCCGCCGCAATCGAGAAAGGATTGAGCTATTCCGGCTTCGAGGCCGTAACCACCTTCCTCGAAAAATATAAAATGATGGATTACTATCTGCCGCTTCTGGAAAAACTTTCGCGCAGCAGACCCAGCGACAACCAGATCCTGCTCGCCCGGGCGCGCTTCCTCGCCGAAAAAGGCCGCAAAGACGAGGCGATTTCCGATTACAGGAGGGTAATCAAATCGATGGGCGCCTCGGACGAAGTGGAAACCATCGCACAGGAAATGAGCAGGCTACTGGAGGACAAAGGCAAGGGCCCGCTCTCGGAAGAGGACTTCCTGGCCGAGGTGGACAAACAGCCCAAGAACCTGCGCGCGCGCATGAAGCTGCTTGTCTTCTACCTTATCAAGAAGGATTTTGAGAAAGCGCTCGTGCAGGCAAACAAGGTTGCCGAGCTCGCACCGTACCTACCCTCCTCGCACCGCCTGCTCTGGTACCTCCATCGCATCACTGGCAACGAGGAGGCCGCACTTGAAGCGCTTCTGAAGGAAATCGAAGTCACATCCAATGACAGCACGAAAAACGAGCTTTATCTCGAATACGGAACGATACTCTATGCACAGGGAAAAAAGGATGAGGCACTGAAATGGGTGCGCAAAGTCGATGCCCGCCTCAATCCAGACACCTACATGAACATCGCCAGGATGGCCAAGGACCTCAGGCTTTACGATTTCGCCCTCGAATTCTACCTCAAGGCAAAGGAGGCAAGAGAGAGCGGCGGAGGCAGATCCTACTACGGCTGGGGCGGATGGGGAAACGACCTGCACCCGCTCCTCAGCCTTTACCTCCTGACCGGCAAAGACAACGAGGCCATGGCGGAGGTCAAAAAAGCCATCGAAAAACCCGAGGAGAACAGATACGGCTACGGCAGCCGCAACACCAGCATCGACTCTTTCATCAACACCTTCAGCACGCACAAGAAGCAGCACCTGCTCGAGGAATATTTCCGGCAGAGAACCGAAAAGGAGCCGGAGCGCAAAATGGTCTGGATACAGCTCACCGAATACTACAACCAGTCCGGCGACCTCGACAACACCATCGCACTGGTGGAAAAATTCAGGAAAGAAAAACCAAAAAAGACCGAGCTCACCTTCCTCCTTGGCTACCTGTACCAGTGCAAGAAAAAATACAAGGAGGCGCTCGGGCTTTACGAGCACATCGCCAAAACGGAAAATCTGGACAAGAAGGAAGGCGGCACCGGGCCGTTCAGCCGGTTCGGCGGCGGCGCGGCCGCAAAGAAGAGCCGGGTCTACACTGAAATCGCAAGCTGCCTTTTCGCGCTCGGAAACGACGACCTGGCGTACGCCGCTTGGGACAAGCTGATTGACGAAGACAAGCCGGAAACGCTCATCCAGGTGGCGGGCATGTACCAATCGGCAAAAGACAAGATCGACCGCGTAAAGGAACTCTACGCCCGCTACAAGGAACTGAAAAAAGGCGAGAAACTCGGTGAACCCTACTACCGCACGCTCGCAAACATCTACGAATCCGAGGACAACTTTGAAAAAGCCATCGAGATGTACCTGAAGATACGCGAAGAGCAGCCCCCCGACAGCCCGTGGGACTACGAAAACATGCTGCGCCCCATCCGGCGCCTCCACAGGCGGCTGCGAAAGATAGAAGACTACTTCGCACTGGTGGAAAAATGGTACAAGGAAAAACCGACCGACATGTCGCGCGCCATGATGTTCTACGAAACACTCGTCAGGGAGGGCGAAAACGACCGCGCCATCGAAGTCCTTGAATTCCTGCTCAAGAAAAACAGGAAGGACGGGCAAATCTATTACAAACTCAAGGAGCGATACGAGGCAGCGGAACAGTGGGACAATCTCTTCAGGATTCAGGAGAAAATTGTTGAAGATTTCTCGGACGAAACATACAACCTCTACGAACTCGGTGAGATGTACATCAAATACAAGGACGACCGCACAAAGGCGCTGGAGATTTTCCGCGAAGCCGCGCAAAAACAAAAACGCCGCAGACAGCACGGTATACGCTCGTCGCTCGGCAATTACCTTCTTTCAAACGGGTTTCTCAATGAGGCCGTCATTGAGTACAGGGAGCTGCTCGAAACGGTTCCGTCCGAGGAGATCAGCTGCCACAAACAGCTTGCCGTGGTGTACTTTCGCCTGAAAGACTATCCGAATGCGCTTGCGCACCTGGAAAACGCGTTCGTTCTGGAACCCTCAATGCTCAAGGAATACGGCCAGCGCCTCCAGATACGGTTCCTGGCCGAAAAGACCGGAAGGTTCGAGACCCTTGACAAAGAGCTCAAAGAAGCTGAGGGAACAGAAGACGAATGGAAATCATGGCTGCGGCTTGCCGCCCACCAGATGGCAGGACACGATTTTACAGGCGCGGCCGCAACCCTCGAAAAAGCGATTGAAATCGAACCCTATGAGCTGCCGCTTCAGGAACTCCTCCTGTACGTGTATGCGAAAGAGGAAGACCTCGACAAGCTTCTCCTGCATTCACAGAAGCTCGACGGCCTGCTTATAAACGGCATCAACGTACTGACTAAACGAAAGCTGAATGCTTTTCTGGGCGCCGTCGGACAGGGCGTCAACGCCATGAGCTTCGTAAACAAGGAGCGCCTGATCTTCCGCTCGCGCGACCTGACGGAATACCTCGGTTCGCTTCTTGCCGAAAAAGGCGACATCGACGCGGCACTCAACCAGTGGGAAAAGCTGCTCTACGCCTCGCAGAGCCGCTACTATTATTATTACTACAGCTCTGAAAACGTGATGGGTATCGCCCGACGCCTGGTAAAGGCGGGCCTCTACGACAAGGCCGTCGAATTCCTCGACAGGTTCCTTGCCGTCGGCTACGACGCCGAGCGAAAAAAGGGCATCCTGCGTGAAATAGACCTGAAGAAAGGCCTTCACGATAAAATAGAAAAACGCCTCCTCGACGACATCCTCGAGCGAGACAAAAAAGAAGAGCAGAAATGGTCTTCAAACGTATCAATCGTCGGCATCCTCGCCAGCAGTTCCGGCGGATACCCCGGCGGTCCTTCTTTCGGAAGGGGATGGGGCCCCGGCATGATAGGTACGGCATGGGGCGGCAGATACTACGGAGGCAGATATTACGGAGGAGGATACTACGGAGGATACTACGACGACGAAGACAACTGGAGGGGTTTCTCCGAGAGCCACTACAGCAACGATAACATCGTCTCAAAACTCTTTTCGTACAGCCTCTACTTCGGCCGGCTGGAAGAATATCAGCGGGATATCGATAAATACATCGCGGGAAAACGGGCCGAAAAGAAAACAGTCGCCGATTACCGCCTGATGTTTCTTGATAAAATCCTCACCTTCCGCAACGACTTCGACGCCCGGTTGAAACTCTACGACCACTACATCGAAGACAACGAGAAAAAACCGGGTTTCTGGCGCTACCTCGGCAAATTTGCATACGGGAACGGACGTTACGGGCTCGCAAAGGAGTATTTCGAGAAGTATCTCTCGCTCAGACCGGTGAATCCTGCTTCGATTACCAGTAACATGCACTATATCGCACTGAAAATCGGCGACGATAACATGGCCGAGGTTTACAGGAAAAAAGTCCTCGGAGGCGATACGTCCGAAAATTTCGGGCCTAATCAGACTATCTTCAACCACCTCGTCGCCGCGGGCAAGTACGAGAAAGCAAGGGATATGCTCCCGCTTCTCGAAAAGCTCTATATCGAGGCGTTCGAGAAACGTCCGTTCTGGCGCAGGAAAGAAAAACTTACCCCCTTCGACGTCGCCTATTCCGGGAGCCACAAGAAAATCTACAAAGAGCTCAAGATGGACGAAAAGCTGAAAAAGCTCGAGGCCAGGCTTGAAGAACGGGAAAAAGAGGTCGTAAAGAAGATAAAAGAATCCATCGCCGAGAACACGTTCGACCCGTCGCCGCACTTGAACCTGGGACTCAGGGCGTTCTCCGATAACAAATTCGACCTCGCGGCCGAGTACCTTGACAACGCGGCAAAGATTGACCCGAACCTGGCGACCATACACCTCAACCGCGCCCAGATTCATTACAAAAAAAAGCAATGGAAAAAGGCGCTTGACGAGATTAAACTATATAAGGAAGAAGCCGGCAAGGACAGGCTCGAGCCGCCGGACGGCCTTACGTCTGCGGGAGGCTACAGTTACTACTCCTACGGCTATCGCTCCCGCAGGTCATGGCGCAGGCCAGCCTCGCCGCCCCGCTATTTCAGGTCGTGGTCTTCAAGAAGAGGCTACGGCTGGTACTGGTCCGGCGAGTACAACTGGGGCCAGTCGCCGACGCTCCTCATGGCTGAATGTTATGAAAACCTTAATATGCCCGACAAGGCCCGTGAGGAATACCTGAGGATACTGCGCGAAAATCCCGACGGCTTTGCGCACAAAAAACTTCGGGAACTTTACAGGAAAATGCACGGCAAAGACGTCTTAGTTACTGAACCGGAACCCGGAAAAGGGGAAAAAAGTGAACCGGAAAAATAGTACCGTCGAAACAGTCGTCGCCGACTGCCGAACAAGGTGCTGGCGAAGCGATTTTATCCGCCTCACAGCGGTGACCTTTATCGCAATGTTGATTGCAGGCGCGGCGACTATTGTAGCGCTGCTCATCTTCAGACCCGCCGCCCTGATGCTTCCTCCCGGGAGCGAGGGCTGGAACCTCAAGCTGTACGCTTTCTCGATTATCGCCTTCGCAATGGTGGCAGTCGTTTCCGCGCTCATAGGCGCGTGCGGCGCGTTCCTGCTCGGCAGGTCCAACACGGCCCTGGCAAAGGCGTTTGACGACGTGTTCGGCCTTTCCGACCACGTATCGAGCGCCATGGAACTCCGCGGCGCCGACCGCCCGTTTGCAGAGGCCGTGTGCAACCGTGCGGACATCCTCGCAACCGGCAAAGACCCATGCGAAGTCTTCCCCGTCAGGGTGCCGCGAACACTCTGGCTTGCCGTGCCGGGCTTTATTTTCCTCGTCCTGCTTCCTTTTCTCGCAGGCCAGAGGATTATGCCGCCGGACCTCTCCTACAGGGCGACAAGCGAAGTCGGCAAACACCTCGGCGATTTTGCCCGGGGGCTGAACCAGTCTGCCGAATCCGAACAGCAGAAGAAGCTCATCAAAAACCTCGAGGAACTCGCCAAAGAGCTCGAGCACAAGAAAATGACCCGCCGCGACGCGCTTGCGAAAATCGCCAAGGCGATCTCCCAGCTCAAGGCAAAGGCGAAAACACTGAAGCCCACCGGCATAAACCTCGAACGCGCGGCCGAGGAACTCGCCAGGGCAAAGGAGATGGAAAAGGCCGCCAGGCTCATGAAACAGTCGCGGGTAAAAGCCGCCGCGAAGGAAATCTCAAAGACGGCAGAGGGCATCAAGGGGAGAAGACTGCTTTCGCGCAACCAGGACTTTGAAAAAATGACCGAAGCCTTCAACAAGGCCCGACGCCACCTCGGAAGACTGAAGCGCAGGGCAAAGGAAGTCTCGAAGGCGACTTCCAATTACGACCGCGACAAGACCGCCAGAGAGCTCGACAAGTTCGCACGCGAACTGAGCGAAGCCGCCGAGCAGGTCTCAATGGAAGACCTTATCGACAAATCCATGGGTGAGCTTTCCGATCTCGAGCGCAGCCTCGGCGAGATGTCCGACGAGGAACTCGCAAGGCTCGGCGAGAAAGGTGAGAAAGGCGAGAAAATCGGCGAGTTCTTCAAAGAAGGCAGCGGACGCGGAGGGTGAAAGTCAGGACGCCTCGCCCGTGGCGGGCGAGGAGGAAAACTGATGCGCGGCCGCGGCGGCGGCAGGCGGCTCCTGAGCGCACGCAGGGGCGGAACCAGAGCCGGCAGGGGCACCACCAAAAGCCTGCTGGGCAGAAAAAAGGAGCGGGACTCGACGCGCCTGCCGGCCATCGTAAGGGCCGGAGAATCGAAGGGCGACAGCGAGTATTTCTCGGTCCGCTCGGCCCGGGAGTACGACCGAAGCTCGATGGATTACCGCGATACGTTCGTCGAATACCAGAGGCGGGCTGAAGATACGCTGTACCGCGAGACCGTGCCGCTCGGATACCGCGAATACATCCGCCAGTATTTTGAAAACATCCGTCCTCCCGAAGAGGGAGAAACAAAAGAAAAGTGATAAGTGCTAGGTGATAGGTGATAAGTGATAGGTGATAAGTGATAAGTAATAGGTGATAAGTGATAAGTAATAGGATTATATATTTAGCGGCGCCGCTTGCGGCGCATTAATAAATATGTAGGGGCAAGGCATGCGCGTGCTCTTTGCCCCTGCAAAACGGCGAGAAATAAAGGAGAACAAAAACAGATGGCCCCGGAAACAGACACAGGCAAAACCACTACACAGGACATCGAGAAAAAAGCCGCCGATTTCCGCAAGACCTTCACGCGACTGCGCGAAGAAATAATGAAGCAGATAGTCGGCTACGAGGAAGTCGTGGAGTTGGTGCTCATCTCGCTCTTCTGCCGCGGCCACGTGCTGCTCGAGGGCGTGCCGGGCCTGGGCAAGACGCTGCTGGTGCGCTCGCTTGCCGAAGCGGTCAACTCCACTTTCACCCGCATTCAGTTCACGCCCGACCTCATGCCAGCCGATATTATCGGCACGACCGTCGTCGTCGAGAGCGAGCGCGGTGAAAAACTCTTCCGCTTCCAGCAGGGTCCCATATTCAACAACATCATCCTCGCCGACGAGATCAACCGCGCGACCCCAAAGACGCAGAGCGCGCTTCTCGAGGCAATGCAGGAGGGCCACGTCTCCGTCGGCGGCGTCACGCACGTGCTGCAGCAGCCGTTTTACGTACTCGGCACGCAGAACCCGATCGAGATGGAAGGAACCTATCCCCTCCCCGAGGCGCAGATCGACCGCTTCTTCTTCAAGCTGAACGTCGAGTTCCTCGGCGAGGACGAGCTTGTCGAGATAATGGACCGCACAACCCGCGGCAAGATTCCCACGCTCGAACACGTGGTCGAGGCGCAGGAAATCGTCGAGCTTCAGCAGTTCATCCGCAACGTCGAGATAGCGGACCACGTCAAGCGCTACGCGGCGCGGCTGGTCCTGGCAACGCACCCGGAGCTCGAGGGGGTCGACCTGGCGAAACAGTATATCCGCTACGGCGCAAGCCCTCGCGGCGTCCAGTCCCTTATCCTCGGCGGAAAGGTGAAGGCGCTTCTGACCGACAGGTTCCACGTTTCGACCGAGGACATCAGAGCCGTCGCGAAGCCTTCGCTCCGCCACAGGATACTTCTCAACTTCGAGGGCGAGGCCGAGGGCATTACAAGCGACCAGATAGTCGACCGCGTCCTTGAAGCCGTTCCAGAGACTCCGGCATAACACGATTTCGGATTGGGGATTTCGGATTGCGGATTAATAATGCCGCAGGAAATTTATTACAGCCAAATAACCATAATACTGAACAACTGAAGAACCGATAAACTGATGGACCAGAACGGCACCCTTTTCGACAGCGAATTCATGCGCAAGCTCGAGTACCTGAACCTGATCGCCAGAAAGGTGCTCTCCGGCCTGTTCCGCGCCGAGCGGCAGAGCCACAAGAAAGGCGTCTCGCTCGAATTCAGCGACTACCGCCCGTACGCCCCCGGCGACGACTTCCGCTACGTCGACTGGCACATCTACGGCCGCCTCGATGAATTCTTCCTCAAGCTGTTCCGCGAGGAAGAAAACCTCTGCATGTACATCTTCCTCGACTGCTCGACAAGCATGGACTTCGGCAAGGTGCACAAGTTCATATACGCGCTCAAAATCGCCGCAGCCCTCAGCTTCATCGGCATGTCGAACATGGACAGCGTCTCCGTCTTCCCCTTTTCCGAAGCGCTGATGGACGACATCTCCGGCCTGCGCGGAAGAGGGAAGGTGTTCGACCTCTTCCGCTTCCTCGAAGTGCTGAAGCCGCAGGGGCTCACGAACATGCAGCAGTCGCTGCGCGCATTCACGCACCGCTCCCGCAGGCGCGGCATCGCCTTCGTCATTACAGACCTCTTCGACATCGACGGCTACTCCAAGGCCATAAAGATGCTCCGCTTCCACAAGCACGAAATCTACCTCATCCACGTCTCCGACACGACCGAGCGCGAACCCACGCTCCACGGCGACCTGAAACTGGTCGACTCCGAATCGGAGGCTGAAAGAACCGTCACCATCACCTCCGCCATCCGCAAGCGTTACCGCCGGGCGTTCGGCGATTTCCGGGAAGAGGTGGAGAATTTCTGCAAGAAAAACGAGTTCGGCTACGTGCACGCCGACACACAAATCCCCTTTGACGAGTTGATACTGAAAGTGCTCAGGCGCGGGGGGGTGCTGGCATGAGCCTCGCCAACCCGTGGGCGTTCTATTTCCTCGCCATCACCATACCGATCGTGGCGATGTATCTCCTCCGCGTGCGCAGGCGGCGCCAGCTCGTGCCGTCGCTCGCGCTCTGGCAGCGCATCTTCAAGGAAAGCCGCGCCACGGCGTTGTTCCAGCGGTTGAAGCGGCTGCTCTCGCTCCTTCTTCAGATAATAATTCTCATGCTGCTCGTGTTTGCGCTTTCGCGCCCGTTTACGGGCAAGGGGTTTCTCGAGAAAAAGAACATTGTTATGATCCTCGACGCGTCCGCCTCCATGACGGTCGCCGAAGGCAAGGGCGAAACCCGTTTCAGCATGGCGATCGACGCGGCGAAACGGATCGTCCGCGACCGCGGCGTCACGGACGAGATGATGATTATCCGCGCGAGCACGCCCGCGGAAGTCATACAGCCGTTCACGCAAAACACCAAGGCGCTCCTGCACGCGCTGGACGAGGCGAAGGTCGGGCGCGCGCCCGCGAGCCTCGAAGAATCGGTCAAGCTGGCGAGGGAAATCCTCGCCGACCGGCCCGGCAGGAGAATCATAATAATCTCCGACGGCTCCGCGGGCAAGGTAAAGGAGCTGGCCGAGGCAAAGGACGTTGACTACGTCTCCGTCGGCGAGGCGACGGAAAACGTCGGCTTCGTCGCGTTTCGGGCCCGCAAGAACACGTCGGTGATGACCGACTTCGTTTTCACCCGGGTGAAGAACTTCGGTACGGAAGCGAAAAACATCAGACTGGAGCTCGGCGTCAACAACGTGGCCAAGCAGGTCATCCCGATGACGCTCGAGCCCGGCCAGGAGCGCGCCCACCATTTCACCCCCCTCGCCTACCCGGGCGGCGCGCTGCTTACGCTTTCAATATCCCGCGACGACGGCGGCAACTGGAGCGACGCCTTCCCGGACGACGACGTCGCATACGCGGTCGTCCCGCCGTTCGAGAAAAAGAAAGTCATACTGGTCACGTCGGCCGAGCAGGATTTCTTCTTCAGCAAGGCGTTCAGCGCGATGCCGGAATCAATCGACGACGAAACGAGCTTCGTCACGACAAAGGAAAAATACGCCGAGCTGAGCGAGGAAGACAGGGAAGCCGACCTCACGATTTTCGACGGGTGCGAGCCCGAGCTCCCGGAGCGGGGGAACTTCGTAATCATTAATTCACCGGTCAGCGTCAAGCCGTTCGAGGTTATCGGGAACGATACGAACGTCTCAATCCGCGACTGGAACCGCAAGCACCCCGTGACCCGTTTCCTGTCGTTCCATCATCTTATTATCCGCCGGACGCAGAAGCTGCGGCTCACCGGCGAGGGTGAAGTGCTGCTCGAGGGAAATTCCGGGCCGCTCATCGCCGTGGCACAGGACGGGCAGAGGCGCATTGTCTACCTCGGATTCGACATACTTGACACCGACCTGCCGTTCAAGGTGGCTTTCCCGGCGCTTCTTCGGAACGTGCTCACATATTTTCACCAGGAGGAGCACAACTTCGTCCGGACTCATTACACGGTCGGTGAGATCATGCGGCCGCTCCGCCGTTTACCGGAAAACGCCGCCGAAGCCGTGATCGACGTTATCAGCACGAAGGATTCGAAGCGGCATGTGCTCGACGTGGCGAACCGGACGTTCCTGTTCGCCGACACGACGATGCCGGGTTTTTACAAGCTCTCGTTCACCGGGCAGTCCTTCTACACAGTTGTGAACCTGCTTACGCCGGAAAGCGACATCAAACCGCTCCCGGGAACCGCGAAAATTGAAGCGCTTTCCAAGAGCGCGCTTTTTCTCAACCGCGACTTCTGGATTATGTTCGCGCTTATAGGTGCGCTCGTGCTGTCGGCCGAGTGGCTCCTCTTCCAGAAAAGGATAACCGAATAGTGGGCAGCGTGACTTTCGAACATCCATGGTGGCTTATCGGCCTGATACCGGTAATACCGTATGTTCTGTACTTCGCGCGCCACAACTATCCGAACTTCACCCGCGGCCGATGGCTGCTTTCCGTTTTCCTGCGCACGCTCGTGCTTGCGCTGTGTTTCCTTTCGATTTCGGGTCCGGTGCTCACGCTCAAGCGGGACGTCCGGGCGGCGGTCGTGCTGTTCGACGTATCCGACAGCGTCAACAAGGCCGAAAAGGAAACCGCCCTGAAAACAATCGAACAGATACAGGAAAAGAAAAAGAAAACGCTTATCAGCCTCGTGCTGTTCGCGGGGAAACCGGTCCTGGTCGCGCCGCCGACGGACAAGCTGGAAATCACTCCCGAGCTCAGGCGGAAAATTTTCCACCGCTCAGAAGAAAAACGGATCAAAAAACGTATCACCGAGCTCGAAAAAGACCTGACCGAGGAAACCAAAAAGGAAATCGTAAAACTCGAGGCCGAGCTTGCCGCAATAACAAAATGGAAGGCCGAAGCCGACACGAAGCACACCGACCTGCACGCCGCGCTCCAGCTCGGCAGAAGCGTTTTCCCCGAGGCTTCCCGCAAACACCTCGTCCTTTTCACCGACGGACTGGAAAACCTGGGCGAAGCCCTGAGGGAAGCGCCCGTACTCGCGGGCCACGGCGTCAAGCTCAAGCTGGTCCCGGTCAAAAGGAAGATGGCGGGCGAGGTCGTCGCCTCGGAGCTCATCCTGCCCGTGCAGGTGAAAAAGAAACAGCCTTTCGACGCCGAGATCCATGTATCCTCGAACGTCGAAACGCCGGTCGAGGTCACGCTTTTCCGCAACAAGTACCGGCTCGCCCGGAAAACTTTCGACTTGAAGGAAGGCAAGAACATCCTTGTCTTTCCGCGGATTCAACTGAGGGAAGGCTTCCACGAGTTCGAGGCGCGGCTCAAACCGGAAAAAGACACACGGTTCGAGAACAACGTCGCCCGCGGCGTCGTGCTCGTACGCGGCAAGCCGAAAATACTTTATGTCGAAGGCGAATACTCGGAGGCGCATTATCTCGAAGACGCGCTCGCGGGCGAGGAAATCGAAGTCCACACCCGCCCCTCCTCCGGCATGCCGAGCGAGCTCAACGACCTGCTGAACTACGACGGTATTATTCTTTCAAACGTTCCGGCCGACAGGCTTTCCCACGAGACAATGGACCTTATCCGCATTTACGTGGAGGAGATGGGCGGCGGTTTCATCATGCTGGGCGGCGACAACAGCTTCGGACTGGGCGGCTACTACAAAACGCCGATAGAAAAAATCCTGCCCGTGCGCATGCCGATATCGAAAACGATTGAAAAGCCCAACCTCGCCCTGTGTCTCGTCATCGACCGCTCCGGCAGCATGAGCGGCGACAAAATCGAGCTCGCCAAGGAAGCGGCGCGGTCGTCGACGGAAGTGCTCAGGCAGAACGACCGCGTGGGCGTGGTCGCGTTCGACTCGGAGGCGCGCTGGGTCGTGCCCATGACCTTTGCAGGCGAGCAATCGTTTATTTCGGACAAGATAAGCAGGCTCACGGCCGGCGGCGGCACGCATATCTATCCCGCCCTCAACCTCGCCGACAAGGCGCTTATAATGGAGACGGCCAAGCGCAAACATATTATCCTGCTCTCCGACGGGCAGACGGAGGGCGGCGGTTACATCGGCCTGGCTCGAAGAATAGTAAGCAACGGCATCACAATCTCAACCGTCGGAATCGGCCGCGACGCCGACCGCCGGCTGCTCAAAGTCATCGCGAGTCAGGGCGAAGGCATCGCGTACTTCACCAACGACTTCGCGTCCATCCCCCAGATTTTCGTGAAGGAAACGATGCGCGCCTCCAAGAGCATGCTCATCGAGGAACCGTTCCAGCCCATACTGACCAAGGTCGACCCCATCCTTGAAGGCATCGACATTGAAAACGCGCCGTTCCTGATGGGCTACGTCGCCACGACGCCCAAGTCGAGGGCCAAGATGATACTGGTAAGCCACCGCGGCGACCCCATCATGGCGCGTTGGCGCTACGGGCTCGGGCAGACGCTTGCCTTCACCTCGAACCCGAAGAAATGGTCGATGGACTGGTGGGACTGGGATTACTTCTCCAAGTTCTGGACGCAGATAATCCGCGCGGTCATTCGCACCGAGGAGGCGAGCGCCATCGACCAGGAAGCAGGCATCGCCATCCGCGACCGCAAGGGGAAGCTCACGCTCGACGTGCGGGACCTTGCCGGCCTCTTCATGGACGAGCTCGACATCGAGGTCAGCCTCGTCGGCACGGCGGGCTCGGACGGAAGCGAAAACAAGCTCGATATAATCCAGACCGCGCCCGGCATGTATGAGAGCGAGTTTCCGCTCGGCGAGTACGGTGAGTTCCGGCGGCTGATGATAATGGAAAAGGATAAGGGCGAGGTCCTCGACAGCCAGGTTATCGCGATTATTCAGTCGTACTCCCCCGAGTTCCGCACGTTCGCGGTGGACGAGGAGAAACTGATAGAGCTTGCCCGCACGTCAAAAGGCGAGTACGAGCCGACGGCCGAGCAAATCGTGACGTTTACGGGCGATATTCCCGAGCGCCCGGTCGCGACATGGTACTGGTGGCTTATCCTCGCGCTGCTGCTTCTGCCGGTGGATATCGCGCTGCGGAGGCTTTCGTGAGGGAAGTTAAAAGTTTAAAGTTATAAGTTAAAAGTTAAAAGTTAAGAACAAACAGATAAGAATTATTAAATAAGAATTAAGAGTTTTGGTTATTGGTTTGCGTTCAAAAGCAAAGTGATTTCTTCGAGCTCTTTTCTTCCACCACCGTGGTCGACGCGGAACTGATAAATCTCATGTGCTTTCTCGAGGTATTTCCGGGCTTCCTGCAGTTCTGATCTGCTCTCCGCCAGGAATTTTCCATACTCAAAATACAGTTTTGCATTTGTCGGCCCGGCGCAACTCTCCGCTTCTTTGAGCGCGCCTTTAAACGCCGCCAGCGCCTCGTCAGGTTTTCCCTGCATGGAAAGAAACACCGCCTTGCCCAGATGGTAGTCGCGAAGCGAAGGTGAATCGTCGACCTCACCGAATAACAACTCCGCCTTTTCCAGGGCCGCATCAGCCTGTTCAGCATTTCCCGCCGCTATCGAAAGGTCCGCAAAAAGGACGTATGCGGAAAACAGCTGTCCCTGCCGGCCATGAGCTTCGAAAGCATCCACGGCTTTTTCAAACAAGGCTGTGGTCTTATCAAATTCACCCTCATCGGCCTCCAGTTCCGCGAGTTTTATCCGGTTTTCCGCGACAAGGTCGCTTGCGCCGATATCTTCGGCAAGCTCCATTGCCGAGAGTATCTGCTCCCGCGACCTGTCGCTCTCGCCCCTGAAGAAATATGCCATGCCGAGATTCCCCTGAACCATCGCCTGTTCGCGCTTCGCCCCCAGCCTTTCGTTCAGATTGAATGCGACCTCATAGAATTCAACGGCGCCGTTGAAATCACCGCGGTCCATGCACACGGAACCGATGTTTGTCAGGGCGATTGCTTCGCCGCGGAGATATCCGATCGTGCGCGACAGCTTGAGGTAATCATCAAAGCACTTGAACGCGCGGTCCAGCTTGCCCTGGTGGTGGTATATTGCGCCCAGGTTATTGAGCGCGGTAGCCTCGGCCTTCCGGTCGCCTATGGCCCGTGATATTTCAATGAACTTTTCATAGAATTCCCTGGCGCGGGTAAACTCGCCGCGGCTGTGATAAACCATCCCGATGCTGCAGTAGGCGACCCCCTCGCCCTGCTTGTTGCCCAAGTTCTGAAAAATCCCGAGCGCCTGCTCGTGATAGTTGAGGGCATCTCCAAGGTTTCCACGGTTAAGGCCGACATTTCCCAGATTGCCGAGCGCCATCGCCTCGGCAATCTTTGAGCTGTCAGCCAATGCGGACTTGAGGCAGGATTTGAAATGCATTTCCGCTTCTTCAAGATTCCCTTGTGTCCACTGCACGACGCCCATGCCCCGTATTGCCTTACGAAATAGTTTGGAGTCTCCGCCTGATTCGGCCTTGACTCGCCCGGCCTCCAGCTTGTCGAGCGCTTCCTCGTACATCCCCTGCTGCTCGAGAATATTTCCTTCCACGATAAGCCGCCGCGCCGCCTGTGCGGGTGAAAGCTCGGCCGGCAGCCTGGAGAGAATCGTCTCGGCCGCGGACGGAGACTCGACCTGTAGCGCCACCTCGGCCCGCTCAAACATTATTTCAAGGTAATCGCCGTGTTCCTCATCGGCCATTTCAAAGGCATCGCGCAATGCGGTTGCTGCGGCCGAGATATTGCCAACGCGCAGCAACCGTTTCCCTTCCCGAAACAGGTAATGCACGGCGCGCTCACGGTCGCCGGCAAGCACAAAGTTGTGCGCGAGGAAGGCATAAAAATCCTCCAGCCGGTCGGCATAGAGCTCTTCGGCAGCCTCGGCGATCATCCGGTGAAGCGATTCCCTCTCAGGGAAATCAAGGGTCTCATACGCGGTATCGCGCATCAAGACGTGCTGAAACTCCCACTCAAGCTCCGGAACGCGCGTAAAGACGTGGATAAAATCGGAATCGGTCAGCCTCTCCTGGCTTTCTCTCAGCGTGCCCGGTTGAGACGTTACTCTTTCCAGAACTGCATCAAAGAACCTGCGCCCGATGACCGACGCTTCCTGGAGCGTCCTCCTGTCATCCATACCGAGACCGTCGATTCTCGCCTGTATCACCTGCACCACCGAAAGCGGCACCCTGGTTTCCAGGGCGGCGAGCGGCATTGTCAGTTCCATCTTCATGCCACGCCGAACCAGAATCCTCTCCCCGAGGAGCAATCGTATGATTTCCTGCGCGAAAAACGGGTTGCCTTCCGAGCGCCTGACAATGAGGTCTTCCAGGCCCTCGGGAATGCTTTCGGCAAGTAGCGCCGAGCGCGTCATCTCGCGGACGGCTTCGGGCTGGATAGGCGAAAGCTCAATCTCGGAGTATGTGACAAGCGGCTCGCTTGACCAGTCGTGCTCAAACCCCGGGCGGTAAGTTATTAAAATTATTATCGGTTTGTCCTTTATCAGCCTGCAGAACTGCAGCAGCCAGTTTAGGGTCGAAACGTCGGCCCACTGCATATCCTCGATCACAAGGCAAAGCGGTATATGGCCGCGGCTTGCCCGCCGCCGCTCCATGGCGGCCTCGACGCGGGCGCGCACGTCCTTTGCATTCAAGACGCCGGTCAGCCTGATCTTGCGGACAGGCTTACTTCCCTCGTCGACACCGGCAAACGGCGAATCGGCGGCAGCTTCTTCACCGGCCGGCGCGTCCGTCAGGGCCAGAAAAAACTCGTTCAGCGTTACCTCGAGCAAATCCTGCTTGGCCGCGCCCTGGAGCTTGTCTATAAGCGCCTCTTCAAACGGATATCCGAGGAACCAGGCGAGGGTGCTCACTCGAATTTCGCGAATCTCCGACTCTTTCCAGAAATCTGAAAACGCGTCCCGGATTTTTTGGGGCGCCGATTCCGCGGCCTCATCCTCGCGCAGTCCGGCGAAAACCCGCACGGCATTGCGCAGGGGGAAATGCGCATGCAGCCGCCCGTACGGCAGCGTATAGGTCTCGACAACCCTGAAATCAAGGGATGCGGCAAGGTGCCGGAGTTCGTAGACGATCCGGCTCTTGCCGATGCCGCCGGGCCCATGCATCGCAAGGACCTGGCCCCGGCCTTCCGCAACCGCTCCCAGAAGATCGGCGATTCTTCCTATCTCCGAGTCGCGTCCGCAAAGGGGCGCCAGGCCGCCTCCATGATAGCGGCGCGCCTCGTCGTCCTCGCGTTTCCCGATTACGCGATAAGCGGGCACGGGCTCCGGGATGTTTTTAAGACTCATCGAGTCGAGGGATTCCCAGTTGAACAACGGACCGGCGCGGCGATAAACGGTTTCGCTTGCCAGGATTTCTCCCGCACCTGCCGCGCCCTGAAGTCTTGACGCGAGATTCACCGCATCGCCGAGGATATCGAAATCGATCTTCCCCCCCGCACCGATGCCGCCCGCCAGTACGAGTCCGGCGTTGAGACCGATGGAAAGCTGGACGGGCTCGTTGCGCAGGTTGTACTTCGTGGCCTCGCCGGCCAGTTCGAGTGCGGCGCGAACGGCACTTGCCTCATCGTTTTCGCGTGCGGTCGGTGCGCCAAAGACCGCCATTATGCTGTCTCCGAAAAAACTCACGACCGTACCGCCGTGAGCTTCCACCTTCGACGCCATGAAACCGTAGATCGCTTCAAGGTCCTTATGCAGGTGGCTCACGTCATAGCCGTGTGCGTATCTGGAATAGGAGACGATATCTGCAAAAAGGACGGTGACGTAGCGCCGCTCGCGTTTCACGGTGACCCTGGCCGCGGCTTCGAGCGCGGCTCCGCAATCGCCGCAGAACTTCTGGCCGTCAGGCCATTCGTTGTTACATTGGGGACATTTGCTCACGGCGACTTCTCGTCGTCTCTCGAACCAGGTTTACTCTTTGACAATCTGTTCAACCGGGCCCGCGATGACAATAGTGTAGTTTTCCGGGTCGAAATATTTCTTCGCAGCCTCGCGAATATCTTCACGTGTAACCGAACGGGCGGTTTCGATATATTTCTCGTAGTAGTCGTCCGGCAGCCCGAATATGGCCGGATTCTCCAGAGCGCCGGCCGCCCTGCCCATCGTCTCGAACATAAGAGGAAAGCTTCCCGTAAGGTAGTCTTTGAGCATTTTGTCTTCATCTTCCGTTATCAGCTCATCGCGCATTTTCTCGACCTCGGCCAGTATTATCTTCTTTGCCTTGTCGGCGTTTTTCGGGTTCACCCCTGCCATAATCTGCCACATGTAATCACCGATACTGTTACTGTTCCAGGCAACGGAATAATAGGCCATTCCCGCCTCGTCACGAACCGCCTTGCCGATGCGACCCATAAGCCCCAGCTGACCATAAACGTTAATCGCCTGCGAAAGGGCTTCATAACCTTCATCAAGACGGGGAACGCCCTTGAAAGCGATTGCAATATCGCACTGTGTCTTGCCCGGAACATTTACTTCTTTCGATTGAACTCCCGCCACATTACCACCGGTGAGATCAGGCTCCGTCGGCGCGTCACCTTCGCCCTGCCAGTCGCCGAAATTATCCTCCACTATCCCGAAAACATTACCGGCCTCCAGGCCGCCGACGACCGTAACCAACATGCGCTCGGGACGGATGCGGCGGCGGTGGAACTCCCGCAGGTCGCCGGCTTTCATCGCCTCGACCGTTTCGATATAGCCGTTTCCGTGACGGTGGTACGGGTGGTTTTCTTCGAAAAACTCGTGATGAAGCTCTCTGAACGCAACCGCATGAGTATTGTTCTCCTCCATCTTCAACTGCGTAAGCCTCTGACCTTTAACGAGGTCGACCTGGTCGTCGGCGAAAATCGGGTTCCGGATAACGTCGGCAGCCAGATCGGCCATCGCCTTAAAATCCGTGGCCAGGCACTGGCCATAAAAAGAAATTGTGTTCATACCGGTGCCCTCGTCGAGCGAGGCGCCGAGGCTGTCGACCTTTTCGAATATCTGCTGAAAGGTCTTCGTCTTCGTGCCGCGAACCATCGCCGAGGAGGTTATCGAGGCAACACCGGCCGGAAGGTCGCCCTCGTATGCGGAGCCGGATTTGAAAGTAAAGCGGAACGCCACGGTTTCGGAACTCATGTTCTCCGACGCCTGCACGAAAATACCGTTCGCCGTTTTTTTCTTCTCCACGGGCGGCATCAGGGCTTTGCCGCCTTCGCCCGCATCGGCCAACCGGGCCATGGGAATGTAGCCTCTTGCGGATATCACCATTTCGCCGCCCCCTTCATCAATTACCGGTTTGTCGCCCAGACCCGTGGGGACGTATAGGCCGAACGTACGGTTATCTTCATCCAGATAAGTTTCAGCAACCCTTTTCACGTCGTCGGCCGTCACTTCCTGAATCGAATCATAGAAGGTCCTGATGTCTTCAAATTTCCGCATCCTCTCGAACATCCCGACCGGCATCGCCGCCGCCGTCGGGCCGTCGAACGAGTAATTCAAAGACGCACGGAACAGGTTCTTGATTTTTGTGAGTTCCTCATCGCCGACAGTTTTATCACGAACCTTATTGATTTCATCCGTTATCGCCGACTCCACAACTGCCGGGTCCACGCCGGGCAGAAGGACGACGCCGATATTCTCAAGATAAGGATCAACGCCCTCCCTGGCAAACGCCGCGGCATTGGATGCGAGCTTTTTCTCCACGAGCGCCCCGTAGAGACGCGAAGTCTTGTGGCCGTAATATCCGCTGCTGAAGCTCAAGCCGATAACGCCGGAGAGGACTCCATTGAGAACGCTTATCGCGGGCCAGTCCTGGTGACCGTATTCAGGCAAGTGACAGGCCATGGACATGTGGTGCACCTTGCCCGGCCCTTTGACAAGTACGCGCCGCTCGCCCAGCTGTTTCGGCTCACGGGAACGGACTTCATCCACTTGAGACTTATGCGCGATATTTCCATAAAGCTCATGAACGCGCTCGACAACTTCTTTGGTATTAATGTCCCCGACTACGACAAGAATGGCGTTGTCCGGCGCGTAGTGCTTGCGGTAATAATTATACAAGTCTTCCCTTGTAATCGCTTCGAGATCGGCCTTCCACCCGATAACGCTCCACCGATAGGGGTGGCAGGTGAAGGCTGCGGATTCAACGGCCTCACCGAGCAGAAAACGCGGGTAATTCTCCGCGCCTTCCCGCTCCGAGATAATCACTGTACGTTCGGAAACAACTTCGTCGGGGTCGACAATCGCCTCGACCATCCGGTCCCGCTCGATGCGAAGGCCGAGGTCCAGCTTCGCGGACGGAAGCGTCTCGAAGTATGCCGTGTAATCGGGCCCCGTGAAACCGTTGTTCCAGCCGCCGTTGGCCGCGACCTGGTTGAATATTTCGCCCTTGCCGAACTCCTTGCCGCCCTTGAAAAGCATGTGCTCCACCCAGTGGCTGATGCCGGTGATCCCCGGCATCTCGTTGCGGGAGCCGACGCGAAACCACGCCCAGACGGTGGCGATGGGGGCATGGTGCATCTCGAGCGTAAGAAGCGTAAGGCCGTTATCGAACTTATTGCGTTTGACATCGTCCAAAAGCATATGTCGACCCTTTCAATGCAAGTTTATACTTATACTATTTGTGGATGTTCTACAAACGACGCACAAAACAATTCTATGTCGGCACGTCTGCAAATTCCAGGGAAAAACGGCAAATGAAATATGCCTGAAACACTCATTGCATGTTCCGGGTCTTATGGAATAGAAAATTCTTGAAAAAACGGACAGGTGCTGCTATCATTAATAGCCACACGGCGGCGTAGCTCAGCTGGTTAGAGCATCGGATTCATAAACCGAAGGTCGTTGGTTCAAGTCCAACCGCCGCTACCACTGAACCTCAAGCAGGGCAGGCAATTATGCTTGCGCCTGCTTTTTCGTTGCGGGTTGATTAGCGCAATTGTGCTAAACCTGTACCGAATATTCCTCAAGACTCAACACATAGCAGGAGCCTCAGTTTCGGCCATCGCTTGATCGGGCTGTATGTTGTCAGGTCACCTCCCTTTCTATAGCGGACGGCAGGAAGTAAAAAGTGGTCAGAACAATGATGAGAGTAGCAATAACAGAGGTTTGACCGTTAATCGATGCCTATTCCTCTGATGCGGGTCCGGAAGAAGGTGAGGGAAACGCAAGGGATTCAGTTAAAACAAAAGCTGCCTGGAGATAAGACGTGGGGCAGAGCGGAAAACATTCTTTGCAGTTCCAGCACTCCTTGGCGGCGATTTCCGGAATGAAACTGATCTCTTTCCTGATTCCCCTGTCAATAAATCCAACAGCGTTCTTTTTCTTGACCTCAGCACAATACCTGACACATAACCCGCAATGAATGCAAAATGAAGCCTCTTTTTCAAAACGGTCTTTGTCTGCTCCATACTCCTTGGCCAAATCCTGCAATTTCGGGGAATCCGGGGCATGCGCTAGCAACAGCTCCAGGAGGATTTTACGAATCTTGTCTATCTTTTCGGACCGGGTTCTGACTATCAGGTTTTCCTCCGCCAGATAAACGCAGGAAACAACGAGCTTTTTCCAGCCGCCAACTTCTACTTCCACGATGCAAAGCCGGCAACCCCCGAAAGGCTCCAGTTTTTCGTGGTGACAGAGTGTGGGAATCGATATGCCCGCACGCCCTGCCGCCTCGAGGACTGTCATCCCTTCTTCCACTCCAACTTCTTTTCCGTCAATCTGCAGGCGGATTTCACTCATTTTTCTTTTCTCTTTCTGACGATCAATCTTTTTTCTTCCGGGATCGGAGACGGAACCGGCTCACCCGAAATCTTCAAAACCGCGCCAAAGCGGGAGGGGCAAACATCAAAGCAAACTCCGCATTTCGTGCATTTTTCCTGGTCAATGACATGGATCTTTTTCTTGCCACCGTCGAGTGCGCCGGCCGTGCACTTCTTCAGGCAAATCAAACAGGCCTGGCACTTGTCCGGGTCAATAAAGTACGAGGTCAGTTCCCTGCAGGAACATGCCGGGCAGCGCTTCTCCTTGATGTGCGCTTCATATTCATCTCTGAAGTAGCGTAACGTGCTAAGAAACGGGTTGGGAGCACTCTTGCCCAAAGCACACAACGAGGCCTCTACGGCTACCTCGGATAGCTCCTCCAGTAGCTCGATATCTCCATCTTTCCCCTTTCCCGCGGTGATCTTCGTTAGAATCTTGAGCATCTGCCGCAGGCCTTCACGGCATGGGACACATTTGCCGCACGATTCGTCCGCGAGAAAGTCGATAAAGTACCTGGCGACATCAACCATACAGGTATCTTCATCCATTACGATCATCCCACCCGACCCCATCATCGAGCCGGCCTCGGTGAGTTCGTCAAAACCAACTTCCAAATCCAGCAGTTCCTCAGGGATACATCCTCCGGACGGTCCCCCGGTCTGCACTGCCTTGAACTTCTTGCCTCCGGGTATCCCACCGC
>SOJX01000092.1 GCA_004376375.1 Planctomycetota bacterium | reverse complement strand
AGCAAACGGAGGACGGACATTCCTGTCTGCCATTATAACTGAATAACTGAATAACTGAATAACCGAATAACTGAATAACTGAAGAACCGAAGAACCGAAGAACTGAAGAACTGAGGAACCGATGAACCAATTATTTGAATTTGCTTGACAGTTTGACCTTATCTCCGATATAATTCTATTTTAATCCGCTCCAACCGGCGGATTTGGAATATCCAACCGGGGAGAGTGTCGCTGTGCCGATGCTGCTTGTCAAGGAAAAGAACAACATTGTGGAGAAGATTGCTCTCTACAAGGAGCAGTTTTCAATCGGCCGCGCGCTCGACAACGACCTTATCCTCACCGATACGTCCAGTTCACGTCTCCACACCCAGCTCACCAAGGACGGCAGCGGCTATGTGGCGATGGACATGAACTCGTCCAACGGCACTTTTGTCAACGGCGTGCTTATCAAGACGAGAGTAAGACTCAAGGACAGCGACGTAATCCGCATCGGCGATACCGAGCTGATTTTCAAGGACCCCCAGGCCCAGGGTGCGCCCGCTGACCAGGATGAGCGCCCGAGCATATTTTCGGAACTCGAAAAGCTGCCCGGCGGACAGGAGCCCACGGGCAGCCGGATAGAGCGGGGCGTCGACGATTTCGAGAAGGCAGAAGAGCAGTTCGGGCAGAGCATCGTAGGCGACAAGCAGGCTCCCGCTTCCGCCCAGAAGCCGGCGGCCGCACAACTGGACCGTGCGACGCAGAACTTTTTCATACTTTACCGTCTGGGAAAAGAGCTCAACAAGGCCCAGAACCTTGAAGAAATGCTGGACCAGGCGCTCGTCATGGTGTTCGGCGTTCTCAAGGCAGAGCGCGGTGCGATCCTGCTGCTCGAGCCGGACGAGGGCGGCCAGCTGCAGCTTACGAAGAAGGCGCAGCGTTACAAGGGCGATATCAAGCGTTTTGCCGGCGAGGTGCGCGTTTCGACGACCATCTGCAACAAGGTTATAAACGACCGGCTGGCGATTCTCACCGCGGACGCAAGAAGCGACACCGCGCTCGACGCGGGCATGTCCATCGTTCAGCTCAATATCCGCAGCGCCATGTGCGTTCCGCTCTGGGACGAGGAAACCATCCGCGGGCTGATTTACGTCGACAACCTCACCGAGACCGACTCGTTTACGGAGACCGACCTCGAGCTCCTGACCGCGGTGGCCAGCCAGATGGCTCTTTTCATAAAGAAAGACGAGCTTACGAAAAAGTTCACCGAGGAAGCCATCATGCGCGCGAACCTCGAGCGATTCCACTCGAAGGAAGAGGTCGAGGCGATGATGATTCACGTCAAGCAGAGCGGGGAAGTAAGGAGCGTGGCCCTGGAGGTGCAGGAGGTCGAGGCGACCGTCCTGTTCTCCGATATCGTTTCCTTTACGCCGCTTTCGGAGCGCACGCCGCCCAAGATTCTGGCCGAGCTTTTGAACAAGTACTTCCAGAAGATGACTGAAATCGTATTCGCCAACCAGGGGATGGTCAACAAGTACATCGGCGACAGCGTGATGGCCATCTTCGGCGCAAACACGCCGGACTCACCCGGCGCGTTGGAGGCCGTAACCGCGGGCCTCCAGATGCTGGCGGGGATGGATGATTTTTACAAGGAAGTCGACACGAAATATCACTTCAAGATCCGCATCGGCGTCAACACCGGCCCGGTCGTCGCCGGTATGATCGGTTCGATGCAGAAGATGGAATACACCGTCCTCGGCGACACCGTCAACGTCGCAAGCAGGCTCGAAGGCCAGGCCGAGCCGAACGACATCGTCCTCGGCGAGCTGACGAAAAAATACGTCAAAGGCAAGTTCCCCATCCTCGAGATCGGCGAAGTCGTCCTAAAGGGCGTCGCCCGCAAGACAAAGGCCTTCCGGATCAAGCGGTAAGAAGTGTTGAAGTGCTGAAGTTAAGAAGTGTTGAAGTGTTGAAGTTAAGAAGTGTTGAAGTGCTGAAGTTAAGAAGTGCTGAAGTGTTGAAGTTGGGAAATAATAATTATTTCTGCCTTACCCCTTATCCCGTATCCCTTATCCCTTATTCTCCCCCCTCCAGCGGCGCATCATTTTTATTGCAAGCGCGAAATCTTTCGGATGTTCTGCGGTGATGGTTAATTCTTCATTGCCGGTCGGGTGTTTGAACGTTATGGCGGCGGCGTGGAGCGTGACGCGCTCGATCAGCGGTTTCTCGGGTTTTCCGGATTTTAATTTATAACTCTCTTTCATTTCTGAAAGCAGGAGCCTTTTCCTGCCGCCGTAATTCCGGTCGACGGCGCAGGGGTGGCCGACGTGCGCGAGATGCACCCGTATCTGGTGCGTCCGGCCGGTCCGGGGGAACACGGCGACAAGCGTGTAGCCGCGGTAGCGCTCGAGCACGCGGAATTCGGTTACCGCATCCTTCGCGGCGCGGCCGTTTACCGCCATGAATTTCGGGCGTTTCCTGTCGGGCCCGATGGGCGCGTCGATGGCGGCGACGTCGTCTTTTATCTCCCCGACAACCAGTGCATGGTACTCCTTGTGCACGGTGTGGGTGCTGAACTGCCCGGAAAGTTCCCGCTGGGCGTCTTTTGTTTTGGCGAGGATGCAGACGCCGCTGGTGCCGCGGTCGAGGCGGTGGACGAGAAGCGATTTTTTGCCGATGTGTTTTGTTATTTCTTCCCTGAGCGGTGTACTGCCTTCGCCCCTTGCCGGCACGAGCGTATATCCTGCGGGCTTGTTGATGACGATAATCGCATCGTCATCATGCAGGATCTCGAGCAGTTCTGTTTTTTTTCTTTGCTGTTTCACGGGTGACGGTACTTTCAGGCCTGATTCGCTTTCCAGTGTTTTACGTTCTGCCGCATGCGGAAGGCGAAGTATCCGACGGAAAAAATGTACGCCGGCAGATACAGCCACCATGCGAACGGGTTCGGGATGCCGGTGTTCGGCGGGTCCGCCGGCACGCGGATAATGTTTTTCCAGTCCCACCAGAAAGCGGCGAGCATGAGCGAAGCGCATCCGAACATTATTATCCAGTCAAACCAGCGCCATCGTATTTCATGTCCCTTGTTTTCAAAGTAGAGTATAAGGCCCCCCGCGGCCGCCATGGCGAAGGCGATGAGGAGCGGCGCCAGCACGGGCGCGACCCACGGCAACGGCAGAGCATAGAGTATGTTCCATGTCAGAAGGTTTTCGGGCCAGCCCGCCCCGAGCCGCATCCAGATGTAAAAGAAAATGTCCCAGACGCCGAACGCGATCAGGAAAAACGCGAACTTCTGCCAGAGGTTTCTGCCGGCCGTGCACGCAACCGCGGCGAGTATGAGGAACGCCGCAATCTCCCGCCCGAACTCGACCCGCATGAGATGATTGACGACCAGTTCGCCGTTCTTCCATGCAAGAGGCAGGGGGAAGGAGAGAGAGCCGGAGAAACAGATTTCGTGCAGGTAAAGCACGACAGCCATTTCAACCCACGCAAAGGCGGCGGCGAAGGTTACCACCCATATCCACCGCCATGAGGTTTCACGCGATTTTACGTCGAGTCCGCTCATTTCCCCGCCTGTGGTCGGTGTACGATTTGCCGCATGCGAACGGCTGAATATGCGACCGATAAGATGTACGCAGGGAGATACAGCCACCACGCGAACGGGTTCGGGATGCCGGTGTTCGGCGGCGCGGGCGGCTCCACCGGCTTCTGGATAATGTTTCTCCAGTCCCAGCAGAACGCGGCAATCATCAGCAGTCCGCAGCCGAGAACAATCGTCCAGTCGAACCACCGCCAGCGGATTTGCACTCCTTTTTCATTGTAATATATAACGAGCGTTCCCGCGATAATCATGGCGAGCGCGATAAGCACCGGGGTTATCACCGGCCCGACCCACGGCAGCGGCACGAAGAAAAGCAGGTCCCACGTCATCAGGCCTTCCGGCCAGCGGATGGCGACCCAGAGCCATACGTAGTAGAAGATATCCCAGACGCCGAACGCTATCATGAAATACGAGAATTTCTGCCACGCGTTTTTCCCCGCCATGCAGCCGACCGCGACGAGCATCAGCATTGTCGCGATTTCGCGGCCGAACTCGACGCGCATCAGGTGGTCGACGACGAGCTCGCCGTCTTCCCACTGAACGACAATGGGGAAATAGAAAGAGCCGGAAAAATAAATTTCGCGGAGGTAGAGGACGACCGCGGACTCCACTCAGGCGAACGCGGCGGCGAACGCCGCGACCCATATCCACCGCCAGAGCATTTCGTGTTTGAGTTTTTCGGGGTTGTCCATCAGTCACCGGGAAAAAGTAGTGCATAGGATGCAGGGGCGCAGCATGCTGCGCCCCTACAGCCACAGTAAAATATCATTTTACAGCCTTTTCCCCAAATAAAAAAAGGCGCCTTTCGGCGCCTTGCGGGTCCCCCGTAGCGGGCAGCTGATTATTGCGGCCGCTGTATTTCGATTACTTCGAGTACCCTGTCGCCGATGATCTCGTTTTTCACGATTCCCCAGCTCCAGGCGAACCAGTAGATTTCCTCGAGGTCGACGCTGCCGTCGCTGAAGCTCCTGTACAGGACCTTGATGCAGTTGCTGTAGGTTCCGGCCGGGACCGTCACGACTTCCTTGCCCTGGTAGGTGACTTCAAGCTTCACGGATATCGTGTTTCCGGTCGGCTGGTTGGTCTGGTAGTCGTACTCGGTTCCGATCGCCTCGGTGGTGATTGTCTCGTCCACCTTCATTTCGCGTTTCCCCCAGACGAGCGGGACGTCATAATCCCAGTACACGTCGGGGCAGAAGGCGAAACGGTGCTCCAGAAGCGTGCCGTATCCGTCGTCGGCGAAATACCACTTGTCGGATGCGCCGCCGCCGTATACCCAGGACATGGGATAAGTCAGGACGTCTCCAACCATCACCACCGGGTCGATTTCCTGGTACTCGTTGCCGGTGAAAGTCCACTTCCAGTCTTCATTGAGCGGCCAGAAAAAATCTTCGAAATTAATCGTCTGCCCCGAGTTGGTGCCGGTATCGGTTCCCGTGCCCGTGCCGGTGCCGGTACCGGTTCCGGAGCCCGTCGGGAAGACGACCTTTGTCCCGCCTCCGCCTCCGCCGCAGGACGCGGCAAGCGTGACCGCCAGAATCGCTGCAAATGCTAAAATTGACTTCCTGTACATGGAAACCTCCTTAAAACATTTAAAGTCCGGCATCTTGAAACCGTTTTGGGGAATTTAGGACTTCAGAGGGGAATTGAGGGGTACTGAAGTTCTCAATTCATAAAGCCTGGATATCAGCAAATATCAAGCAATCCTCTGCCTATACCTCGACGGCTTAAATTAATACACAGGTCTTTTTTTGGTAAAGCCGGACAGGCCTTATGGAGGGTCATTGCGGCGCGCAATGTTTCGGATGTTGAATAATAGCAAATCTGGAGAATAAGTCAAGATTTTTTTTCGGCTTTATTTAAATGAAAAAAGGCGCCGTGAGGCGCCTTTTTGTGATTCTGGTATGAGGGCGGGTTTTAGGGCGGGTACTGGATTTCTGATGTTTCAAGCCATAGATCGATGCCCATTCCCTCTATGCATGTAACATGGTTTTTCACAATGCCGTCCGTACGGAAGGTTCCCCAGGAAAACCAGTAGGTTTCCTCGAAATAGAGGCTGCTATCGCGGTAAGTTTTGTAATTGACCATGATGCAGTTGGGGAAATCGCCGGCGGGAACGCTGACTGCTTCCTTGCCCAGGTACGTGGCCTCGAATTTCCATGAGTCGGTGTTCCCGGTAGGCACTTCCGTCACGAAATCATATTCCGTTCCCGTGGCTTCCGTGGTGATGGTTTCATCCTTGACCATCTGGCGTTTTCCCCAGACGAGGGAGTTATCAAAGTCCCAATACAGTTCCGGGTAAATGCCGAAGCGCGCCTGCAGCAGCGCTCCACTGCCGTCGGTGTAGAAATACCACATATAGCCCTTCAGGCCATCGCTTACGACCGCCATCGGGTAAGTCACTTCCGTGCCAACCGTCACGACCGGCCGGATCTCCTGGTATTCGCCGTCGGAAAAGGTCCACCGCCAGTCTTCGTCAAGCGGCCAGAAGAAATCCTCGAAGTTTATCTGGTCCACCGTTCCCGTGTCGGTGCCCGTGCCGGTGCCTGTTCCCGTCCCCGTGGGGAAGATGAGCTTTGTTCCCTTGCTGCTGCCGCCGCACGACGCCGCGAGCGTAGCCGCAAGAATTGCCACAAATGCGAAAATCGACCATCTGTACATGGAAAGCCTCCTTGTAGCGTTCAAAGCCCGGCGTGCCGGAACCGCTGGCGTGGTGTCGTGTCTGGAACGTGGCACGGGGCGCACGTCTGCACCCTATGCCGGACAAAACTTATGGCAGGACATTGCGGCGCACAATGTTTCGTGGACGCTTAATAATAGCAGATTACGTAAAAAAGGTCAAGATATTTTTTCGGAAACCCAGAATGCGGGTTGGATTTCAAATAAAATCGTGATTTTCTTCAATAATAACGATAATTCGTTTGAAAATTAACAGGCCTTCAGTTAATATCGTAACTCTTGGCCACCCAACCTTGTTTTTCCCGCCATGTACAGCCAAGATATTCAACCCGTTTCCAAAGGAGTATTATCATACCAACCGCCCCCCAACGTATCTCATTAATTATCCTCATTACCGCAGGACTGGTTTTCGGCATTATGGCAACCCCGGCTTTGGCTGCAGATACGATAGAGGTATCAATAGGCCCTGACTGAAGCTTGCCGGGAGGCGGCGATCCGGATTATGCGAATATCGATCAGGC
The DNA here is from genome assembly GCA_004376375.1 of Planctomycetota bacterium. GTDB lineage: Bacteria > Planctomycetota > E44-bin39 > E44-bin39 > E44-bin39 > E44-bin39. The sequence continues at coordinate 20,548 of SOJX01000092.1, read as the reverse complement.
AGAGGCAAACATAGTGACCGATACGGAGTTGACGAGCAAAGACCTGGTCTCGCAGGGAAAGAACGTTGTTTACCGGCTCTACGGCTCGTGGAAGAGGGCATACGGCGAGCAGGTTTCCGGCTGGACCTGCGATGCAACTTATAAACTGAAGGTTGTGGCCGGCGAGGGCAGACCGCTCATTTACGACGACTCGAACAAAAGTCACTCTTACAGGTACACCTTGCGGATATGCTCCGATTACGTCGAGGTTTCCGGCATCCACCTCATCGCAAACACCTCGAATGCTTCTTACGACCAGAACTATGCACTATGCATTTACGGCGGCACCGAATACGTGAAGGTAACCGACTGCATCCTCGATTCGACCACTCCGGGCAGCGCGTACAACTATGCGGCTAACCTTCACGGCAGCGGCCTCGTATTCGAGAACTGCACGATAACCGGTGATTACGGGTTCTACGAGTTGAGTTACGGCGGAGGGGACGAGAACAACGAGATAAGGAATTGCGTTTTTACCGGGTTGAGCAAAACTTCAATTTACATATACGAGCCGGAAAACGTGAAAATTCACGGCAACAAGTGGATGGGGGACGTGAGCGGTTATTATGCCGTGCATCTCCCCATTGCGAAGAGCTTTCAGGTTTATAACAACCTGATAAACGCGAGCTCGCTGGTTGGCGGCGGCATCTACGTCTCCAGCACCGACGATGACCACACCGAGAGCTACATTGTCAACAACACGATATACAGTATTAATGCGCCCTGCATCAAGCTGTATCGCATCATGGATGGTCAAACGGAAGTCCGGAACAACGTATTTTACCTGACCGGCGCCGGGTATGGCCTCTGGTATTACGACGTGATAAGCGCGCGCGTGACGAGCGATAACAACTGTTTCTACGACAGCGGCGGAAACGCTTATTTCGGCAGATGGAACATAAACTACTATTACGAGACGAAGGACGACTGGTACGACGCAAGGGGCATGGACTATAACTCGATAGAGGCTGATCCTGACTTCGAAAATCTTGATCCCGAGAGCGAGGGATGGCTGCACCTGGAGGTAGATTCGCCATGCATAGACGCCGGCGACAATTCCGCCGTGCCTGAAGATATAACCGCGGATATTGACGGAGATCAAAGGATTTTTGATGGTGATGACGACGGAACTGCTACAGTTGATATGGGTGCCGACGAGCAGTGCCCTACTGTCATTACAGCTATTTCTGATGATGAAGGCGATTTATATCTGCAACACACCCATTTTGAAGAATACTACGGAGTAGACTATGACAACAACGATGTTATTCCTGACGCCTTCGATATAAAAAAGGTTACTATATCTAAAGAAGGCAGTAATTATATTTTTGGAATCGAAACGCACGATGACATTCAATCTGCATTTAACCAACATGGTGATAACGCGCAATTCGGATTTTTCATCAACAACGATAATGGGAATGAAAGTGATTTGACAGCGATAACAAATAATGGCGGGAATGGTGCCGTTCTCGTGGAACCTGACTTCGACTTAATCGAAAGTATCAGCTCCAGCATCTCGGGTAACTCGATAAAAATCTATGTGCCTTCTTCATATTTAAATGAAGGCTTTACCTGGCTTGCCGCATCTTTCTTTGCGTTACCCCCCGGAAAAGCACTTCCAACACCCACCACTGGCATCTATGTATCGCCAGTTGTAGACACCATAGCAAGTAACACGAACTTTAGTGTCATAATTGACTCGATCGAGAGGTGGTGCGAACCCCAGAAACCAAAGATGTCTGCCCTTAAAGGTTGTCCAGTTCCGGAGGGGACAAATAGAACACGAGATGTCAATCCATCGGACGGAAACAACTTGGAAGATTGGTTAGTCCATGATGAAGAGTTTCCTATAAAGGATAGTACAAAAAAACTCCGAGTCGAAGCATGGGCCATCAGCACCAGTGCTACAGGGCCAAATGATACCGATTATTGGGGAAAGTTAGTATATATCGATGAAAACGGAAATGATCAATTCGATGCTGGTGATAAGTTGGGGTGGGGGGGGAGATGTGCGTATGACGGTGGTGTGAATAAAGAGACTATATATGTTGATAATGATGGAAATGCATATAAGTTCTCCCATAGATCTTATGATGAAAAAGCGAAACACGATGCAACAGATGACGACAACGATGACAGGAAAGACATGAGTGAATGGATAACAAAAGTCGATGAAGATAAAACAGAAGCCTCAAACAGAGAGACGAAAGATGGAAAAAACAAGTCATCAACAAGCAAGAAATTCCCAATTGAAAAAAATTCACCCGACAAATTAAAATGCGACAAGAAAGACTTATTTGAAATTACTACTTATGGAACCCTTCCTGTCGGAATGGTTACCAGACCTTACAGTTATACATTAAAAACAAGCACCTTATTTGAAACGGCAAGCGCTTTCTCATGGAGCAACCAAGGCGCATTACCGAAAGGCCTTACATTAGGTACAAATGGCGTGATTGCTGGGACTCCCCAGCAAGTTGAAACGAAACCCTTCATGGTTACAGTCGTATATACCACTACAGGATCAGGCTATACTCAACTGACTGACACCAAGTCATGTTCTATACAAATTACGCCAAATTTGGTAATAACAACATCCCAACTGCCACCTGGAGTAAAAGATCAGGATTATGGAGCAGACCTAACCGCTACAGGTGGAACTACGAAATACAAGAATTGGAAAGTCATCAGTGGAGATTTGCCTGATGGCTTGGAAATTAAAGTTGATCCAGATATAGAGAATACAGAGGGCCAGGGAACAATTGAAGGTACGCCAACGGAAAGTGGAACCTTTCCCATTACCATTGAAGTTGAAGACCAGAATGGCTTTAAAGCTACAAAGTCTCTCACTTTAATTATCGGTGAGGAAGTACCATAATAACAATCCTTTGCAGGAAAACATGAGATGAAGCATCAAATTGCATTAATCGCGTTTATACTTGCGTTATTAATATCTTCATGCAATTCGGTACAAAAGAAAGATGAGGTTATTGATTTCAAAAGCGGCAAGGTTCTTTCCGAATGCATCTGCCTGCCGCCAGTTGATTTCTGGATTCCAGCTGGATTTGATGTCTATGGTGAAATTGGAAAAGCGTACGGCGCAAAGCCAGAAGACTACTCCTACATCTACGAAGCTTTTAGAATATTGCGGGTAACAATATTGTCTAACGAAAAAGACTTGATTTTTGAAATCCAGGTAAACGGCGATATCGAACTCGCGATGAAGAAATATAGCAAAAGAATGCAGTATGAAATCTATATACACGATAACCTGCTTAGGGTCTTCATTGTGCCGGGAATAAAGGATGCGTTACTTGTTGGCGGCAATCCGGGAAATATAATTATAAAAGTCGATGGAAACGGAAAGGCAACTGAGGCTTACAGGAATTCAGAATACAAGATACTTTCTAAATTAAAGCTCGCAATCGACAGAGACCGCATGAGAGTATACCTTCCAAAACGCTTCATGCTGGAAAAAAACGAGCAGTACTACAAGAATCTGACATATGTTGTCTCATCGAGGTTGGCTCTTCCTCCTATTCCGCCAATCCCGACGAATCTGCATCAGATAGCCTTTCTCCCTACAATCCAATTTATTGATAATTTTCCATCAGGAACAAGTTTGATGTCGGAGGATAATGTAATGATTGTCAATATGTCCAGGGGAAAATAGGGGGCAGTCACCTATGAGGGAAATCAGGGGGGCATGGAGTTCTGGGGACATTCATAACCGAGTAATTCAAGCGGAACTCTGCCACCAGGACTGGAACTGGATAATGCCGGACAAATATATGGCTTCCCGGAACAAACAGGTACATGGAATTTTACTGCGAAAGTTATTTACAATTCACCTCTGAATAAGAAAAAAGACGGAACAGATGCGAATCCGCTTACTGCGACAAAACCATTTTCAATTACAATTAAACCACCGGAATAGTAATGATACATACTAATAAAACAATATAATTCAATGCTCTAAAAGGTGGGTAAAGAAATGAAACAAAACATACTGGTTGCAGTTGTGTGCTATCTCTCTTTCGAAGCGGGTTGCGCATCTTCACCTTTGGAATATCCAAAAGTCTTATGGGAAACTATCTGGTTGCCGCCAGAAACTTATAGAGCAGTACATTGGGATTTCCCAGGTATAGTTAAACTTGATCCTGAAACTGATCCGGGATATGAGTATTTCGGGGCTAAGGAAGAAGATTACAAATATATATACGAAGGATTGAAACCATTAAGAACAACTGTTCTTGGAAATAGCAGCCATTACGTTATTGAAATACAGGCGGAAGGCGATATAGACCTGGCAAAAAGAAAATACGGCAAAGCGATGCAATTCCAAATCCATGTGTCCAGCGGACCCTGGCCCTGGTTTGAAATTTTTACAACCGGGAACATGCGGGAAGCCGTATTCTTGAAATCCATAAATGCCCCTATTATATTGACGCTTGACAACGAAGACAAAGTCGTTTCCGCGCTTTGGAACACACCAAGCGAAGTAATTGGCAGATTAAGAGTCGAAATTGACCGGGATAGAATGAGGATTTATTTGCCAATAGATTTTCTGCCTGACAAAACCAGCAAATGGTGGTGGCGTAAAAAACTGAACAAAAAACTGAACAAGAATTTGCCACACTTCAGTACCAAAGTATTTACACGCCTTGCTCTTCCGCCATTATACCCTATACCCAGCAATATCCCTGATGTCTACCGTATGCCAGTCGTGTACTTAATGTCGAGTTCAAAAGGATCATGGGGCGTCCCAGGTCAATCGTGGATAATCAAGCGTGTCTCCGATAGTGCTGAAAAGAAAAATAAATCTGGCAAGTAAGCATAGAAAATCCACAAATTCATCGACCGCCTAACTCATACCGTCCCTGTTTACCACGCAGAGGCGCAATTCGGTCATTTCTTCGATTGTGTATTTTACGCCCTCGCGGCCGAAACCGGACGCTTTTACGCCGCCGTAGGGCATGTTGTCAACCCGGAAAGTCGGGACGTCGTTTATCACCACGCCGCCGACCTCAAGCCTGTCGAACGCCGCCTGGGCGTGCGAAAGGTCGTTTGTGAACACGCCCGCCTGAAGTCCGTATTCGGAGTTATTGACCGAATCTATCGCCACGTCGAAATCCTTGAAGCCGTAGATGACCGCGACCGGCCCGAAAACTTCCCTGCAGCTTACTTTGGTTGCGGACGGGGCGTCGGCGAGCAGCGTCGGATGGTATAGCTGCCCATCCAGCTTGCCGCCGCAGAGCAGTTCCGCGCCCGCCGCGATGGCTTCGCCGACCCATAAATCGACGCGGTCCGCGTTCTTCTTGTCTATCATCGCGCAGAAGTCGGTGTTTTTGCCGAGCGGGTCGCCGATCCGGATTTTCTTTACCTGCTTGAGAAACCTGTCTATGAAATCCTGGCGTATCGACTCGTGCGCATATATCCTCTGCACGGAGATGCAGACCTGTCCCTGGTATGCGAACGCGCCCATTATGCACCGCTCGACCGCGTAGTCCAGGTTCGCGGTGGCGTCGACGATGCAGCCCGCGTTTCCGCCGAGCTCGAGGAGCACGCGCTTCCGCCCGGCGCGGCTCTTCAGGTCCCACCCCACTTCCGAGCTGCCGGTGAAAGTGAGCGCGGCGAACCGCTTGTCCGGAACGAGCGCATCGGCAACTTCACGCGTGCACGGCAGTACGTTCAGCGCGCCGTCGGGAACCCCGGCCTTCTCGGCCACCTCGGCGAGCAGGAGCGCGGAAAGCGGCGTGCGCGACGCCGGCTTCACGACTATGGAGCAGCCGCATGCGAGCGCGGGTCCGACCTTGTGCGCGACGAGGTTCAGGGGGAAGTTGAACGGTGTGATGGCGAACACCGGCCCGACGGGCAGGCGGCGCGTTATTCCGTAGCGGTCGCCCGCTACCGGCGTTATGTCGAGCGGCAGCACTTCGCCGCCGATACGCTTTGCCTCTTCCGCGGAAATTGTGAAGGTTGCAACGGCGCGCCCCGCTTCGCCGCGGGCGTACTTTATCGGTTTACCCGCTTCCTTTGCTATCGTGCTTGCGAAGTCCTCTTCCCTTTCGGCGATCAGGGCCGCGATGTTTGCGCAAATGCGGGCGCGCTCGTGGGCGCGCAGGTTCCGCATCTTTTCAAAGCCGTCCTGTGCGGCGAGGGTCGCGGCCTCGAGATGCAGTTTTTCCGCCTCGCAAACGGTCGCGACCGGCTCTCCCGTGTGCGGGTTGATTATGTTGCGCGTCGTCTCGGACTCAAGCCATTCGCCGTTGATGAAAAAAGGGTGCGCCATTTGATACTCCCTTGATGCTATCAGGCAATTCCATGTCTTGAATATACCATCGGGGCGGCATGTGTCAAGGTTCAAGCAGGCCGCGGTAGTCGACGGCCTCCAGCGCGCCGCGGGCGGCGAGGAGCAGCGATTCGTATATCGACCCCATCCTCGGCTCCACTTCCTTCCGCGCGGTTTCGAAAGCGAGGTTGAATGCTGCTTTCGGAACCTTTTCCGGACGTTTCAACCGCTTCCGGACGCGGTGGAAAATGAAATGGTACTGCCCGGCGTCGAGGTAATAATCGAGGTTCCATTTGCGCAGCCGCATGAAGTTGGCGCTTACCGTTTTCTTCTCCAGGCCGAGGGTTTTGGCGTATATTTCCGCTGCGCGCTCGAGGTCGGCGTCATGGAAGGCACGGCGGACCTGCTCGATCACTTCCGGGCGGGCGCTGACGAGAAGGTAGTCGAAGACAAGCTCGGTAAGCAGGTGCCACCAGGTAGGATACTTGAAGACGGCGTGAAAATCCGCATTGTCTTTGGCGCGTTCCACGAGCGGTCTGACCATCGAGCTGATAATGCCTTCGGGCCCGTGGCTTGCGGCGTCGACGCCGGCGGGGTCGTTTCCGTGCGTGATGAGTCCGAGCGCAAACGGTATCCAGCCCGGGTTTTTCCTGCGTACGGACTCGAGCAGTTCGCGCCCTCTCTGGTGGCCGGGGCGGCGAAGACGCAGGTCTCCCGAAAGGTCGGGCGCGACCGCGCCGACGATTGAAAGGTCACGGGCGGCGCCGGCCAGGGGGAGGACGTCAACGGCGATTGCGGAGTGCGTCAGAAAGTTCATCTTTTTTTCGGTTTATCGGTTCTTCGGTTGTTCGGTTCTTCGGTTATCATGTCAGCGCGGCTTGCGGGGCGTGGATTCGGGCTCAGTGTCCGGATTTTCAGGCTTTGCGCCCGAAGGTTTTTGCTTTTCCCCGGATTTTGACGATTTCTTTTCAGGCTTTTTTTCAGGTTGTTCTCTATCTTCCGGAGCGGGTTCGGGGGCCTGTGTTTCACCGGGCTTTTTCCCAGGCTTTTCCCCGTATTCGAATATCTCTTTTGTGTTTCGCTTCATTACCAGCTTCTGACCGCCGGGCGCCGTGCCGCTGAACTCCAGGTGCAGTTCGCGGGTGAAGGCCTTGAGCTCTTTTTTCTCCAGGTCGAAGCATACGGTGTTGCTGCCGTTCAGGAGGGCGACGGACATCTCCATGAGGGTCTGGTACGTGGCCGAAGCGTTATCCGGGACCTGCATGGTCTGCCTGAGGACGGCGACGTTCCCTTTCACCTCCATGAATTCGGTCGTAAGGCTTGCCTCTATGTCGGTAAAGTCGGGAAAGCTGATAGTGTATGGCTGCCGCCATTTCGCGCCGACGGCGAATTTCCTCCCGGGAATGATGGTTTCCGTTTTGACGAGGTCTTCGAGGAAGTCATCCAGATGAAACGACTGCTCGAGTTTTTTGCGGGCCCCCTCGAAATCGGCTGCGGTCCCTTTGTCCCCGACCTTCTTTTTCAGCGCATCAACCATGCCGTTGTAGGCTTCTTCTTTTCCTTTGATCTCTGTAAGCTCCAGAGAATTGTCGAAACAAAGGATCAGCGATTTTCCCGGCAACCCGGAGAGTATAATGCCGATTTCGTCCAATGGTTCTCCCTTGCGCGCAGTATCGCAATCGACGATCGTAACGGTATTATAATTTACTTTTTGTATCAGACGCTCGAACGTGCGCGTCACGCGGTAGCCGCCCGCGTTGTCCGCTTCCACCGTCTGAGTCATATGCGTTTTCTTCTCCACTACATGGGGTACGTTCCTCCTGCTGCCGCTCAGGTTCCGCGTTATCACGACGGTCCGCGTTCTTCCGGGTGTGAAATCGAGTTTCAGGTCGTATTCTTTTCCTTTTCCGGACTCCAGTACCTCGAGATCGGATTTGGCTTCCTCTCCTGCCCGGGCCGGGGTGATGCTGAAGCAGAAAACAAGCGACAGGATAACGGTGATACAGACCGCGCGCATCAGATTGCCCTCTTTATGAAAGGTCGATGGTCTTCTATTAACTTAACACAGTTTCAAGCGCCGTGGTAGTAAAAAAGACGCCCTTTGCCTACAATTTTCACAAAGGGCGTATACGCACAATATGCGCGGAATTACGTTTTTCGGTCCCGTCTTCTACGGTGGAAACCAGTATTCCCAGGTTTCGTTTCGCGCTGCAGTGGTGGAATCCTGTCCTCCGAAGTAAACCAGGCGGTCGCGGGCGCGGTCGTAAACCATTGTCGCGCTTCCGCCCCGGTACGGGCGGGGAACCAGGCCGTACGGCCACCACTTCCAGCCGTCGAACTCCCAGGTCTCGTCCGTGAAGGTTGAGCCGTCGTACCCGCCCTGGATAATCATTTTCTTGCGAACCGGGTCGTAGGCCATGGCGGGATAACAGGCGACGTCCACCCCGGGCGTTGAGGCTTCCGGCGGCGTCTCGACCCATGTGAAGCCGTCGAAAAGCCAGGTGGAGCATGTCAGCTCCGGGCCGGTTCCGAGGTCGATCTTGCCGCCGAACATGAACAGCTGCCGGTTGTACTCGTCGTAGACCATGGTCGCCTGGGTCGTCTGCGGCGGTCTTTCTTCGGGAACGAAAAGAGTCCAGTTCGTCCCGTCGAACAGCCATGTGTCGTTCTGGAGCTCGCCGCCGGGGCCTGTCCCGCCGTAAAGTACGATTTTCCCGCTGGGCGGGTCGTAGCACATTGCCATCGAATGGCGCTCCGAGGGAGCAGTAGCGGGGAAAATCTCGGTCCAGTCCGAGCCGTTGTAAATCCACGTATCGTTCATGGGTATTCCGGTTTGTCCGTCGCTGCCGCCGAAAAGGACTGTGACGTTGTTGGTCCGGTCGTAAGCCATTCCGAAATTCGTCTTGTTGCCGGGACTGCTCGGTGTATTAATAAATGTCCAGTCCGTGCCGTCGTATTCCCACGTGTCCTCGAACAGGGCGCCGGTGTTTCTGCCGCTGTAAAGCACGGTAACTTCGCGGTCTTCATCGTAGACCATGCGGTGGTAAAATCGCGTCGGCGGTCTTGTGGCGATATCGGTCCTGTTTTCCCACACGCGCGCAAGGTTGGGCGTGAAACGCCATACCGGCCCCCCGGTCTGGCCGTGCTCGTTGTATGCCACGACCCGCCAGTAATACGTTGTCCCGTCTAGCATGGCGGGAGCCGTTATGCTGGTTGACGCGGTGTTCGCCACTTCGACGCTTACGGGCGGATTGGATGTGTCGAAGTAAACCTTGTACCAGTCCGCGCGTCCGACCGCTCCCCATGTGAGGACCAAGGGAGGGGGCACGGTCCCGCGGGCATGGGGAGGATTGGGCATATAGGGCATGCCGGGAGGGGCGGTCGGCGCCCGGTAGAGCCACGTGTCCGCGCCGGCGGTTTCCCCGGAATAGAGGAAGCCGCGCCCCGGCCCGTGTTCGTAGGCGAATGCCGTATTGTATCTGGCGGACGGTCTCGTGGCGAACGGGCTGCGCACCCAGTATGGCGTAATCCGCTCGTATGTTTCGTCCAGGTCGTCGGTGGAGTTCTGCCCCCCGAAAAACACGCCCACGCCGCGGGCGATGTCGTAAATCATCACGCCGTCCGTCCGCGGGTCCGGAGCGACCGGAATGTCGATCTGGGCCCATGTGACTCCGTTGTAAAGCCACGCGTCTCCCAGCGGGTCGGTTCCGTCGTGTCCTCCGTAGAGAAGGATGCGGTTCTCGCTGGCGACGTAACACATGAACGCGTTCTTGCGCGCCGGCGGAGTGGTGGCGGTGGAGACTTCATACCAGTCTTCTCCGTCGTATTCCCATGTTTCATCAAACAGCTGCGACTGGTTGTTTCCCCCGAAGAGAACCATAACCCGGCGGAGGTAATCGTACGCCATTGCATAATTGGAGCGCGAACCCGGGTTGTTGGCCGGTCTTCTGCGGCGCCAGTAAGGCCTGGTATATTCCCAGGTGTCGGATATCACCGTCAGGCCCGCCAGCGTTCCGCCGTACATTATTAGAGAATTCCTCGGCGGGAATTCGGCCATTCGCGCTCCCCGGCGCGCCCATGGTTTGCCGGACGTGGTTACCTGCTGCCAGTTTCCGCTTACGTATTCCCAGGTGGTGTTGAACAGGTTACCGAGGTCGTCCTGCCCGCCGAAGACGACTATGGAGCCGCACTGCGAGTAGTATCCTATCGCCGCGCTTTTGAGAACGCCCGGGTCAACCGCCGGCGACTGCAACTCCCATCGCCCGCCGGGCATGCCTCCGATATCGCGGTTCGGAAGATAGTATGCGCTTGCCTCGGGATAATCCGCGTTGACAACCGCACCCCCCGCCTTGACGATGATGCCTGACGGGCTTCCCGGATCCGTGACACCGGGGTTGAAAATTCCGTAGAGTTCCATGCAGGGGTTATTGCCCAGCGTTATCGTGACCTTGTAGGCGCCGGGGCCGTTCGTGACCGTCGCGTCGTTGCCGAATGCATCGTCCGTGACCAGCAGGCTGAAGGAGCAGTCGATTTCGAGCATTGTCGCGTCGACGCTGCAGTCGAAGGTGCATATTATGATGTCGCCGGCGGTTATGTAGCCCGCGTTCACCATGTCAAAAAAGAACGCGTTCATCAGCACGGGCGGGTGCGGGTCCGTGCGTTGAGAAACAACGGCCGTATTATCGCTCGTGCCGCCGCCGAGCCCGAAGGCGCGGACCTTGTAATGATACGTTGTAGCGCATGCCAGAATGTAGTGGTGGTATAGGAACCCCGGTTGCGGGCCCAGCGAAATATAGTTGTTATCCAGGTCGGTTTTATAGAAAAGCTCGTACTGCGTCCAGGCGGGATTACCCCCGCTCCCCCACGTGAAGTCGATGAAATTGTTGCCCCATGAGTCTATGGCCGGGTTGCCGGGGATTTTGGGCGGGGTCCAGAATTTCCAGACATCTCCCGTGGTCTTACCCACAATGTTCAGCGTGTCCACCCGCCAGTAATATGTTGCGTCCGTGTCGAGCGGCAGCATGGCGGGCGGAAGCGTCCAGGAGGTGATTGAAGTGCAGCCCAGGTACTCGGGGAACGATGTGTTGGCGTTGGATACGGCAACGCCGTCCGTGCCGAAATATACCTGGGAAAAGTTGGCATATGCCCCCACGTCCCAGTTCGGGATCGGGATATCGTTGACCCAGGTGTTGTCGTGCGCCGGCTCGGGGTTGAACGCCTTTACGGGAAACGGAAGGGTCCAGAACGACCATATGTCGCCCGGCTGGACGCCTATCGGGTTGCCCGAGTCGACCTGCCAGTAGTAAGTCACTCCGGGGGTGAGCGGTCCGGGGTTCGACGAGTTGCCCGAGGTGTTGCCGAGGTAGTTGGTCGGCAGCGGGTCCGTTCCGAAATAGACCTGGTACCAGAACGCGCCCGTGCCGCATCCCCATCCCAGCCATTGTCCCGTAAGTATCTCGCCCGCGTTGTCAGGCGGGTCCGGCGGACCGGCTTTTTCGGCCAGGTCCAGCATCCTGAAGCTCCAGATGCCGCCTGCGGTGGGGCCGGCGGCGTTGCGCGAATCCACGCGCCAGTAATACGTCTGACCGGCGGTAAGGCCGGACGAGTTGTGGGTAAGGTCGGTCTGGTTGACCACGAATTGGGGCGAGCCGGTGTTGGCGGCAGCCACGGACGCGCAGTCCGTTCCGAGGTAGACGTCGTAACTGTCCGCGCGGTTTGCCGCCTCCCATTGCTTTGATACCGGGTTGAGCATGAGCCATGTATTGTCAAGCGGGGCAATGTAAACGACCTGGTCGGGGAGCTGCACGGTATAGAACCACCAGAGCGGACCCGGAGTCATGCCGGCTTCGTTCGAAGCTTCGATGCGCCAGAAATACGTTACGCCGGGAGTCAGCGCACCCGGGTTGAAAGGCGGAGAGGCGACGCTGCCGCAGTCCGTTGACGGATCGCCCGCCGTTACGAGCGCCTCGCCGGTCCCGAAAAAGACGTGGTGGGAGTTCGCCAGTTCCGACGTCCATGAGAGCAGCTGACCGGTCAGGATATCCGTAGTCCCGTTGCCCGGTAAGGGGTCGTGCGGCATGGCCGGCACGTCGATTACCTGGAAGGTCCAGATGTTGCCGGTGGTCTGTCCCGCATCGTTGATGGTGTTGATACGCCAGTAGTAGGACGTGTACGCCGTGAGAGGCCCCGGCGGCGTCGCCGTGAGCGATGCGGTGCAGCCGAGGTATTCAGGCGAAGCCACCGTAGCCGTGGCGACGGCCGCGCTCGTGTTTCCGAAAAAGACCTGGAAGAAATAGTTGTCCGTTCCGGCCTGCCAGGTGATATTGGTATTCGGTGAGACCTCGGTCTCGCCGTCGAACGGCGAAGGCGTGTGCGCCTGGCCGGGCAGCGGCAGTGCGCGGAACATCCATACCGGGCCTTCGCGCTCGCCGGCTTTGTTGTGGGAATCCACCCGCCAGTAATATATCACGCCGGGGATGAGGGCGCCCGGATCGACCGTTGTCAGGGAAGTATTGGACTCGATAACGGTCACCGGCGGATCGACGGTGCCGAACAGGACTTCATACCAGTCCGCGCCGACTGCCGCGCTCCATGACAGCTGGTTGCCCGTCAGAATGGAAAGGTTGCCGTGCGCCGGGTCCGGGTTGGTCGGCAGCTCGCTGAGGGGCAGCATGCCGAACACCCAGATTTCTCCGACAGTCGTTCCGGCGGCGTTTTTCGAATTGATTCTCCAGTAATACGTCTGGCCCGGGGTCGGCGTGCCGACGTCGAACGATGTTCCGACGAGGCTGCCGCATGCCAGGGCGGTTGGAGGAAGAGACGTATCGTAATAAACGTCGAAACTGTCGGTATCGGAGCCGCAGGCCCACGACAGGGTTATGGGTCCGTACAGATCGGCCGTATTGTTGCCGGGCGACGGTGAATAGGCCATGCCGGGGTAGTCCATTGTGATGAAAGACCATACGTTGCCGAGTGTGGTTCCGGCCCCGTTTATCGAATCCACCCGCCAGTAGTAAGTCTTGCCGGGCATGAACGCGCCGGGGTCGGCAGTCGTAAAGCCGGTGTTATCATTCAGGACGGCGAAAGGCGGGTCGACTATATCGAAACGGACGCGGTACCAGTCGGCGCCGCTTGCAGCGTTCCATGAAAGCTGTTGCCCGGTAATGATATCCGTCGCATTGTCGGCGGGCGACGGGTTGTCGGCCTGTTCCGGCAGCGACAGAACGGTAAAGCGCCAGACCGGCCCCGGCGTGCTGCCGACCGGATTGTTGGCGTCTACCTGCCAAAAGTAGACCTGTCCCGGCGTCAGCAGAAGGCCCGGGTCGATTGTCGTCTGGATCAGGCTCGCGCACAGAAGCGTTGTCGGCGGATTGCCCGTGTCCAGGTAGACCGTGTAATCGGAGGCGAACGGCGCGTTGTCCCACGAGAGCAGCGTCGACGGCAGGACGTTTCCGGCGAAATTGACCGGGGTCGGGTTTGAAACCACGCCGGGCAGGTTCACTACGGTGAACTGCCACACGTTGCCGGGAGTGGTTGCGAGGACGTTTATCGAATCCACCCGCCAGTAGTAAGTCTGGCCCGATGCAAGGCTGCTTGCGTTGAAAGATGTCAGCGTGAGCGACGAGCAGGCAAGTGCCAGCGGCGGGTTCTGCGTGTCCATGTACAGGTCGTAGCTGTCCGCGGCAAAGGCGCTGTCCCAGCTCAGGGTCGGGTCAGGGTCGATATCGACGGCGCCGTTGTCCGGGACCGGGCCGGCCGCTTTTCCCGGCAGCGCGAGGGCGTGGAACATCCAGACCAGGCCGGTCGTCGTGCCGACGGCGTTTTTCGAATCGACGCGCCAGTAATAGGTGACGCCGGGATCGATGGCGGGCGCCGGCGCGTTCGTGAGCGTGATGTCGGCCCCGATCAGCAGCGCCGGGTCGGACTGGTTGTCGAAGTAAACGTCGTAGGCGTCGGTGTTCGTGGACTGCGTCCATTCGAGAATAACTCCGGGCAGAATATCCGTCGCCGCGTTGCCGGGGACTGGGCCCGAGGCGAGCCCGGGAAGCTCGAGAATGCGGAACCACCAGATGTCTCCCGCGGTTGTGCCGTAGGAATTTTTTGCATCGACGCGCCAGTAGTACGTTGCGCCCGCGGAAAGAGCGGGAGGGGTCGCGCTGTTGGCGGGAGTATCGGGCGCAATCAGCGTTACCGGGAAAGGCTCGGTCCCGAAATAGACGTCGTAGGTGTCAGCGCGGTTTGCCGCATCCCAGCCGAGTGTGATGGTCGTCAGAACGCCTGTCTCGCCGTTGGCCGGTGAAGGATTGGAAACTCTTTCAGGCGGTAAGCCCGTATCAGTGCCGGTGCCGGTACCTGTGCCGGTGTCGGTGTTTGTGTTGGTGTTTGTATTAGTGTTTGTATTAGTGTTTGTATTAGTGTTTGTATTAGTGTTTGTATTTGTATTGGTGTTTGTACTGGTATCGGTGCCCGTGGACGTACTGGTATCGGTGCCCGTGGACGTGCTGGTATCGGTGTCCGTACCGCTGCCGCTTCCGGGCGGAAAGTATACCGGTTTCTTTTTTCCGTTGCATCCGCCTGCCAGGCACAACACCACGCAGACACAGATGCAGAATGCAGCAAAACGGGGCACTAAATTCCCCTCCTCTGTCTGTGCATTACAGTTTTCCCCGCACTGAATTATAGTATGTGAAAGGCCGAATAAGCAAGCCAAGAGCCAAAATTTTTCATAATTAAGGGAATAGGGGATACGGGGTAAGGGGCACGGGATAAGGGGTAAGGGGTAAGGGATACGGGGTAAGGGATACGGGGTAAGGGATAAGGGAATAAGAAAATATATAATTAGCGGCAAAATAAATAGAATAATATGACGCTTGACGCTTGACGCCTGACGCTTGACGCTTTCCTACCCGTGCATAAAAATGGACGAATCTCCCTTGTTCATGATAAACCTGAAATCGTTTCCATCCGCGACGACGGAAGATTCGTGCTCTTTATCGGACGGTTTGTAAGGCGGGGCGGGAGTCCTGATAAACAGCAGGTAGCCCATGGTCCCGACCAGCAGCAGGCCGGCGCCCAGATAGAGCAGAAACAGATTAACAGGAAACATTTCGATCGTAAGCGCGCGGCTCAGCGTGGCAAGCCCGACAATATAGCCGATACTGATAAAGCAGAACACGGCTGCCAGGTATTTGCGGATATGGACGAGCAGAGCTACCAGAAGGAGAACGGAAATGCCTTTCGGGCCGATAAGGAATGAAACGAGTTCCCGGCCGATAGTCTCCAGAATCTCCATGACAATATCCTTCCCTCTAGTAAAGTTGACAAGGTAATATGGTAACAAGGCAACAAGTAATAATGAGCTTCGCGCATAGTTTAGTATTTACTTATCACTTATCTCTTATCACCCATCACCTATTTTCTCTTTCCTTGTTCCCCTCTTCCCTTATCCCCTTTAAAAGCGCCGGGAGCGACACTGCTATGGGGACGCGACCGGAAGGCTTGGAAAAGATAGGAGACGAGATAACGAGCCTTCGGTCTGTAGCAGTATCGCTCCCGGAAAATTCTGTTTCTGTTCGGGCGATTCAGTATTAATTATCAATCCCCTCCCAACCCGTAATTTATAGTGCAAAAGCTGCGCCGATTCATGTCCGGCCATGTGGAATTTTACAATCCTCTTTACCGAAAAAAGTTAGGAAAAAGCGGTTTTCGGGGCAGAGAAAAGAAAAGGCTGTTTTGTAAGGCAAAAATTACCGGGCTGGGTTGTTGTTACACAGTGGGCAAAAAAGACTTAGGGCGGGAGAGATGATGTCTGGAGCAGAAATCAGGGCCAAAAGTGCCGGCATTTTAAAGGCATTTCAGGATGAAAAAAAGTTTAAAATATTAGTTGACAATATGATAGTTGTATGTTATAACTATATAGAGGTCAACTACGGAGGGAGGCGAGATGAAACTGAAAAAGGATACTGATTTGCCCGTGGCGTTTCGCGACAAGGCCCATGAGGCCCTGGTCAGCATCTACTGGACGGGGACGCTGCTCAGGAAGGCGTTCGGGAAGGTTTTCCGCCCGCAGCTCCGCTCGGAGGCGCAGTTCAACATCCTGATGATCCTGAGCCGCACCGGGGAGCCGCTGACCCAGACGGACCTGAGCAGAATGCTTTTCGTCGACAAGTCGAACGTCACCGGCCTTATCGACGGCCTTGAGAAAAACGGGCTCCTGAAGAGAAACAGGGTGGAAGGGGACCGGCGTAGCTACCACATCACCCTTACGCCGAAGGGGCAGAGCCTTATTCAGAAGATGGAGAAGCGCTACCGGGAAAAAGTCAGCCAGGTGATGTCGGCCTTTTCCTCCAGGGAGCATGCCCTGCTCAGCCGGCTTACACTCAAGGTGCGCGAAGGATTAAAATGATGACGGGTCGAACGTCAAACGTCACATATAACCAAAGAACCAAAGAACCGAAGAACCAAAGAACCGAAGAACCGAAGAACCGAAGAACCGAAGAACCGAAGAACTGAATAACTGAATAACTGAATAACTGAAGAACTGAATAACTGAATAACTGAATAACTGAATAACTGAGGTGGGAGGATAAGTCATGGAAGGCATACTGCTCCTGTTCGGAATCGGGTCTATTGTTGTTGTTGTGGGCAGTATTGCCGGGCTTATCGCTGCGGCAAGTATTAAGGGATTAAGGGATGAAAACCGCCGCGTCCGAGACCAGTTCCGGACGCTTCGAGGCGACTTCAGAGAGCTTGAAAATCAGCTGTTTGACCTGAATATTAAAACAAAGAAGCTCGAGCATTCGGTTAGACCCGCCAAGACACCTCCTGCGGAAAAAATCAGGAAACCCGAACCCGAGATTGTGGAAATATCCCCCGCTGCCGCGGTGAAGATGATTGAGAAGAAAAAGAAACCGCGAGTAACTTCGCGGCCCTCCCGCTCCAGGTACGGTGACGTAGGCTTGCGGGAAAGGTTCAGACATATTGCAGAATCAGCAAAAGAGCCGGAGGCTCCCGAAGAAATCGAGAAAGAGAATGCGAAACCTGAAAAGCCCGAAGAAGTAACGCCCGAGCCTGAAAAACCGAAGGCTGACGCGCCTGAAGTCAGGGAAGAAAAGCTGGAGCCCGCTGAGCCGGAGGAAGAGAAGGAAGCGGTAAAGGATGAGGAGTTTGAAAAACTGCTCGAACCGGCTGCTGAAAAGGAGTTTGAGTTTGATTCGACTCAGGAGGAAGTTCCCGACCTCAGTTACGCTTTGGCGGACCTGCATCTTACCGACAGCGACCGCGGGCCCGAACCTTCCGTGCCCAGGAGAGCAAAACGGGCGGTCCCGGCCAGGGCATGGGCAAAGGTCGAATCCGCGGCTTCCCAGGACTGGTGGAAGAAATTCGAGGAGTCGGTTGGGAAGCGCTGGATAACCTGGGTCGGCGCGGTCGTCCTTATCATAAGCGCGGGTTTCTTCGTGCAGTACGCCGCAAAGATGGGATGGCTCGGCGAGTGGGCCCGCGTGGGAATCGGCATAATGGCGGGCCTCGCCGCCGTCGGCACCGGCGTATTCTTTATGAAAAAAGATAAAAACGCCCTCGGCCAGGGGATCGTAGGCGCGGGGCTAGGCACACTTTACGTGTCGCTGTGGGCTACGTGCGGTTATTTTCATCTGCTCAGTCCGGCGGTCGCGTTCGGATTAATGATAGCCGTCACGGCCGGCGGCATGGCCCTGGCCGTGATTTTCGACGCAGCCGCCATAAGCTTCCTCGCAGTGCTCGGCGGTTTCATTACGCCGATACTTGTAAGCACGGGGCAGGATCACCGCGACCTTCTGTTCGCCTACATACTGCTTCTCGACCTCGGCGTGCTCGGCGTGGCGTTTTTCAAGAAGTGGCGGGCGCTCGACGTGCTCGCGTTTACCTGCACGTGGTCGTTGTGGTTCGCGTGGTATTTCCAGTTCTATTCCGCCGATGCCGCGCGGACGCCCGCGGTTTTATGGCTCGGCGCCTTCTTCCTCGTGTTCCTGCTCCAGCCGTTCGTCTACCACATGCGCCTGCGGACGCCGATAACGGGCGAGCGGTTTTTCCTCGCCGTCACGAACGCGGCCGGGATGTTCGCCATGACGTATAAAATTCTTCATCCTTATCCCGAATGCAAACTCGCGCTCGGCATGATTGTGCTCGGTATGGCATGGGCCTACCTGATACTGGGCGCGTTTATACGGAAGCGCATCGAGGAAGACGAAAAAGCGGTTTTCAGCTTTATGGCCCTCTGCGTTCTGTTTCTCACGCTGGTGCCGCCCATTTTCTTCAACATGGAAGCGGTCATGATTTCGTGGGCGATAGAGGCGCCGATTCTGCTTTACCTCGCGTTCAAGTATAACTACCTGCCGATCCGCATAGGATGTCTTGTCCCGTTCTTCCTCGCCGCGGTGCGGATTTTCATTCCCGACTGGTCGAGCCTTGCGCGCGGTTCCCGGCTCTTTATCGATCCCGGTTTCGGGAGCGCTATCCTGGTTGCGATTGCAGGGGCCGCGTACGCGATTATCCACCATCTGCATAAAGGGCAATCGAAACCTGTCGACCGGGTAATCAAGGTGGTCGTCGGTCTCTTCTCCGCCTTTCTCGCGCTGGTGGTAATACACGTCGAGGTCTGGTCGTGGCTGAAATTGGCGCCCGACAGATATGATATGCTGCGCTGGGCGCCCGGGCTTGTCTGGGTCGTGGGCGCGGCCGCATTCCTGATCGCGGGAATGAAACTGAAAAGCATTTTCGCGCGCCTTGGCGGGTTTGCGGCGCTGGCCGTGGCGGCGGTTCTGCTTGTATGGGATTTTGCCGAGTTTATTCCGGCCTCCTATGTAATGTTCTTCAACGGCCGTTTTCTTGTAACGCTTGCGGGCGCGCTCGTCGTCTTTGCCTTTTCCATGGTCTACCGGCGTTCGAAAGAGACCTGCAACAACCTTGAGAATGATTTCTCGAGTCCGCTTCTCGGCTTCGGGATTATTGTTCTTGTGCTTGCCGTGCACACCGAAACGTGGCAGTGGTTCAGCATCCGCGGTTATATGTCCGGCAATTATATATACGCGGCGTGGTGCGTGCTGCCGCTTGTGTGGGCGCTGGGCACGGCCGCGTACCTCGCGGCGGGGATAAGGCGGAAGTCGCAGAACCTTCGGATTGCGGGAGTCTACGCGCTCGGCGTTTCCACGATACTGGCCGCGGCCGGTTATTTCCAGCCTGCGCCCGAAGGCTACCGTATCCTTTTCAACTGGCGTTTTGCGCTCGCGCTGGCCGTGCCGCTCATGGTGTACGCCTACGCGGTCCTTATGCGCCTCAAGCTCCTGAGAAAAGTCTTCGACCGGAAGGAAAGGGCGGCCTCAACGGTGTTCCACGGCATCGGCATCCTCACGCTTGCGGTACTTCTGACCGTTGAAGTCGCGAAATGGTTTGAGCTGAATAATTATCACTACGCGAACATGTGTTTGCTCTCGATTATCTGGGTCGCCGCGGCCGGCGGTTATCTTATAACCGGACTGAAACTCAGGTCGATGCCGCTTCGGATGACGGGGCTTGCGGCGCTCGGCGTGGCCTGCGCGCTGGCGATTGCAGCGTACGTTGCAGATGCACGCGAAGGCTACCTTATGTTCCTGAACTTCCGCTTTGTCGCCCTGGCGCTTATCCCCGCTATGGTTTACACCTACGCATTCGTCATCCGCAGGCTGAAGAAAACATGCACGGGGCCGGAGCAGGTCGTGGCGATAGTGCTGCACGGCATCGGCATTTTCGCCCTGATAAGCCTGCTCTCGGCCGAAACCGCAAGGTGGTTCAACGTGAACGGCCTCCACTACATATCGAGATGCGTGCTTCCCGTTATATGGGTCGCGGGCTCCGGAGGATACCTGCTAACGGGCATCAGGCTGCGATCGGCTCCGCTGCGTGGAGTCGGTATAGCCGTGCTCGCCGTCGCCTCGGCGCTGACCGTCTTCGGCTACGTAAGCGTACCGGTTGAGGGCTACAGCATGTATTTCAACCTGCGTTTCCTCTCGGGCCTGATTGTTACGCTGATGGTTTTCGTGATGGCCGGCACGCGGCAGCGGCTGAAAAACATTTTCACGATCTCGGAGCGGGCGTCGGCAATCGCTTATTTCGGCATCGGGATACTGTTCCTCGTCGCGCTGGCGACGACGGAAACTTCGGCCTGGCTGAACCTGCGCGGCCTCTTCTATTATTCATGGT
>SOJX01000133.1 GCA_004376375.1 Planctomycetota bacterium | reverse complement strand
AACCCGGACGAGTTCGCGGCAACAATCATATTCGTTGCAAACGACGAAGAGTTTCGCGAAGAATCCATAGCGCGCGGATTCGAGCGCGCCAGGCAGTTCACATGGCGCCGGACGGCCGAGCGCACGCTTGCAGTTTACGAGTCAGTCGCTTCTCGATAGCGGTTGAAAAACCCGGGATTTCAAGTTATTTTGACAATTGGAATGCGTTTCTTTATGCTGAGCAGAAAGCAAAGCGCAAATAAATGCGCGGAAAAGGGGAAAGACAGGGATTGAGGCCGCACTCCATAACACATTGCATACAAATAGGTTGCGGAGTGAATAAAGTGAGTGTCCCCTGAGAATGAGAACTGAGAAAGGAACTAAGATGAAAAGGAATCTGATTGCCTTGTTGATTTTGGCTTGGCTCGCCCTCTGCATTTTGCCTGCATGCACCGGGAATATTGCAGGTAAAAAGGAACCAGGAACAAAGGAGGTTGAGACAAGAAAAGCCGAGATATGGTACCTGTTTCACAGCGGCTTTGCAGTCAGAACCGGGAAACACCTCCTGATATTCGATTATTGCGGCGGCCAGCCTGCTGATAACAAGGAGGGACTTTCAGAAGGTGTGATCAATCCTGCGGAGATAAAGGGCTTTGAGGTGCTGGTCTTCATCTCGCATGGCCATGGCGACCATTTCAGCCGTGAGGTCATGCATTGGCACAAGTCTGTCAGGAATATCAACTATGTCGTATCACCCGGCGTTGCGACGTTCTTTTCTGACAAAGACGCAAAGGCCGTGGCAACAACCATGAAGCCCGGCGAAGAGAAAAAGGTCGGCGGTGTGGAGATTGCGGCATTCAAGTCGACCGATGCGGGCGTTGCATACGTCGCCAAGGTCGGCGGAGTGGTCATATACCACGCCGGAGACCTTGCGCTGTGGGGTCATTCAATCGAGAAGCAGTATAAGGCTGAAATTCAGAAGGTCGCCAAGCACAATGTGGATATCGCTTTCGTACCTGTTCATCCCCGCAGCGTGAGGAAAGGAGCAATATGGGATGGTGCGCTGTACACGGTCAGGGAACTCTCGCCAAAAGTGGTCTTTCCCATGCATTCCCAGGGAAGCTACGAATGCTGGGACGAGTTCGCGGGCGAGGTCGGGAAGATAAAAGCGAAGAAGGAAGAGATAAAACCGCAAGCTGTGGCTGCAAAAGAGAAAGGCAAGGCATACATTTACAGGGACGGCAAGGTGGAAGAGGCCGGGAAACATCAGGCACCTTGAACATCCTCCCGCACGATATTATCCTGCGATAGCCATTGGATAACGTAAGATAAGTTTCGCACTTTTAAAAGTTAAGCCCTCTTAACTGGTTGGTATATTATACCAAACCTGTAATAGCCGGAAAGGAGGGCTTAGCACCGGAGCGCAGCGCACGCTTGCGGTCTACGAATCAGTCTTTTCCAGCTAAAACGCCGTATTATTACTAATGTAAAAGTCCTGTCACAATTCTTACCGTGCTTGCAAAACCACATTAAATCCGCTATAATAGCGGAACTTGAAAAGGGGAGTCTGTCTGGAGACACCATTACAGGTTTCGGAGGGAAACGGCATGAAGAACAGCAGGTTGATTCTTTGCCTTGCGCTGTTATCCGTGCTGGCAGCGTTTTCTCTGCTGCCCGCTCTCGGCTGCAGCAGCGGCGGCAGTAAAAACAAAATCGTTTACGGAACTCCTACCGGAACCGGCACAGGAACGGGAACGGGGACCGGCACCGGAACAGGCACATTGCCCGGCGGGCTTCGGCCTGAATCTAATCTGGTAACCAACCCCTTGACTTTCCCTAACGACCCTTACGGACCATCGAACAACACCGGCGGTCTCAAAATGACACTTAGAACCAATGATTATGCAATAAATTTCACGCTGAAAGACACGTCAGGCGGTACCCACCAGCTCAGTGATTTACTCGTTGCCAAACCGGTTTTTCTGATATTCGTATCCCGAACGTGACCGCCTTATTACAATGTTAGGCTGGGTCCTATCAACACACTCGCGACGAGCACCTACAAAACCACCGGCAGCACTTATTCGGAAGTCTGTCACTTCCTAAACGTCTACGTTACCGAGCCACATCCCGGCGTACCTGACTTGATGCCCTACAGCGGCACATCATCTCCGGACAGTAACTATCCGAGCGTCCGCCAGCCGACGACCTATTCTGAGCGAGTAACCCTGGCGATAGAAATGGAAGGCCTGCTCCAGGGCACGCAGATGATGTGGGTCGACGAGCTCGCGCCCGAGCCGCGCAACAACCCGGTCTGGTACAACTACGGACCGTCCCCCGTTCCGGGATGGGTGATCGATATGGACGGCAAAATTATTTATGCCCCCTCGGACTGCTGGCTCAATGTTAACAGCGCACAGAATGCAATCGACTCGATCTGCGGGTCGTAAGACAGACTGAAAATGCTTGTATACTACAACACGGCTTCCAATCTTAAATTGGAAGCTGTGCTTTTTTTAGTCACGTTAGTTTTCACCGATACGGCAGCCGGATTGCTGAAAACCTCTATTCGACAATTCAGGAGTCTTTGACCTTTCATGCTGCAATAATGTCTTGACAATTCGCCTTCCCCGGAGCTAGAATCGATGTTCGCATTTGCAGCACATTAAGGGGAGAACACCTCTACACACTTTTTAAAGGAGGGAAGTCATGAGCATGGGTGCAGTAAACCTCAGCCGGTTCCTGGTCGAGCACGAGCGTCAGTGGGGCATCGAGCGCGGCCTGCAGGACTTGCTGAACAATATCGCCTTCGCGTCAAAGATTGTCTCGCGCGAGGTCAACAAGGCCGGGCTTGTCGAAATACTCGGCCTTACCGGCGAGACAAACGTGCAGGGCGAGGAAGTCCAGAAGCTCGACATGTTCGCGGAGGAAACTTTCATCCACGCGCTCGAGCCGCTCGGCCTGCTCGCCATCATGACCGACGAGGAACAGGACGAAATTATCCCCATCCCCGATAAATTCCCGACCGGGCCGTACGTGTTCCTGTTCGACCCGCTCGACGGCTCCTCCAACATCGACGCCAACGTTTCTATCGGCACGATCTTCGCCATCTACCGCAAGATTTCCAAAGCCGAGCGCGGCGTGCTCGAAGACTGCCTCCAGCCCGGCAACCAGATCGAGATGGCGGGTTACGTGATATACGGTTCATCGACGATGCTCGTCTTTTCCTGCGGGCACGGCGTGCACGGCTTCACGCTCGACCCGTCCTGCGGCGAATTCCTGCTCTCGCACCCCGACATCTGCATGCCTGAAAAGACAAAGAACTTCTCGGTCAACGAAGGCAACTACTTCAAGTGGGAAAAGAATATCAGGAATTATATAGATTACTGCAAGACGCCGGACAAGGAAAGCGGACGCCCATACTCGGGCCGTTACATCGGCAGCCTTGTCGCCGACTTCCATCGCAATCTTCTCTACGGCGGCATTTTCCTCTACCCCGGCACCAAGGACAAACCCGGCGGCAAACTGCGCCTGCTTTACGAAGGCAACCCGCTCAGTTACATTGCCGAACAGGCCGGCGGCGCAGGCACCACGGGAACGGAGCGCATTCTTGATATCAAGCCCGATACTATCCACCAGCGCATCCCGCTTATTATCGGGCCGAAGA
This sequence comes from Planctomycetota bacterium, assembly GCA_004376375.1. Taxonomy (GTDB): domain Bacteria; phylum Planctomycetota; class E44-bin39; order E44-bin39; family E44-bin39; genus E44-bin39. The sequence goes on along the minus strand of SOJX01000133.1, from coordinate 4,158 downwards.
AAGAATGCGATATCTACGACAAGTTCGCCAAGGGAAAAATATAGCGACATTTATAACACCAAGCCCGGTTTCAGGTTATGATTGTTCTGAACCTGGAATCCGGGCTTTTTTATTGTACCGTAATGTTCAGGTTGAATTTTCTTTTGAATTTCGGATGCGATTCTGGTATAATAATAAATCTTGTTTTGCTGAATTTTTTCACCTAAGACCAAACGGGGACGGGCATTATGGACCTAATTATCAGCGAGCCTCCAGCAGGAGCGAATTTCTGGAACTGGCTCTATGCAAACGATGCGAAACTTCCTCACGACTTGCGCATTACCAGCGATGAACCGCCAACCGACGAGGAAGAGCCGGACCAGGATGAGATAAACGCCCACTGCCGGGAACTGAAAAGGATGTGCGGGTACGAGCCGCCACAGGAATATAACGAGTTTCTCGCAAATGTACGTGTAACGGGGGGCAGTCTCGGCAGGCGCTTCCCAGTGGACGAGGTCTCGCCGCCTGAAAACATAACTGACGTCTTCACCGGTATTTGGAAGCTGCAGTTCGAGTTTGTCGAATTTCCGCCTGAATCTGTAAATCCGCTTATACCGATTTTCGAGATTGAGGAAAGCGGTCTGTTCTGCATGTACCTTGGCGAGCCGGCTGCTAACGGTCATTTCCCCGTTGTTGAAGTCTATCATGGAGCCGGTTGCCGCTTCGGAGTCGAGGGCGGAAGTATTAAGCGTTTCCTTGCAGCCAATCTCATCAGAAGAGTTCTTGAAAATTCCAGCCAGGAGATCAGCCCGGTTGATATTGCCCGCCGCGTGGCGCAGACCGACCCGTGCTCGAGCGACTATTACCGGCTTTATCTCGCCCTTCGCGATACCGGCGACGCGGCAGGAGCGGAGACCGCACTGAACGCGGCGCGCACGTCTGACGTCCCGCTCGGCCACAAGGCCGCCTGCGAAGTCGAACCGTGGTTTCTCTACCGCCGCCGGACAGTGACCGCGTAGCAGAAGAAATGATGAAGTATGAAGGATGAAGGATGAAAGTTAAGAAGTGCTGGAGTGGTGAAGTTAAGAAGAATAAAATTCAGAATATATTTAGCGGCGCCGCTTGCGACTCGTTGGTATTATATGATAATCGCCAATCGAAAATCGCAAATCGAAAATTGGTTTAGCCGCCGAGCGTAACCAAACCGGTTTGCTCGGCGCGTTCTTCAAGGGTAAAGGATGAAGGACGGATTATAAAATAAATACACTTAATTCATACTTCAGCCTTCATACTTCATACTTTCTTCAGCATTCATAATTCATCCTTCATAATTCTCTGTAAAACTCCTTGACGCTAGTTGCACCCGATGCTAAGATGGTTAATTGGGGAGTTCATCAGCGGACAGTATGTAGGAGAATATATGCCTCCGGGTCGCGCCAAGATCGGGCAATACCTGCTGAAAATGAAAGCAGTCACCCAGGAACAGCTCAAGCAGGCGCTGGATCATCAGAAGTCCAACGGCGGAAAACTCGGCGATGCGCTCCTGGAGCTTGGCCTCGTGGATGAAAAGCTCCTGACCAAGGCTCTCGCCCACCAGTACAAGCTCAAGTATATCGACCTGGAGGCGATCTCAATCCCGGCCGAAGTGATCGAAAGCATCCCGCGGGAGACCCTGCTCGAGCATACAATCGTACCGGTCAAACGCTCGCCCGCATACATCATTATCGCGATGAGCGACCCGCTGAATTATTTCGTTCTCGACAACCTCCGCTTCATCCTGAACACGGAAATAAAAACAGTTCTCGCGACCCGGAGCTCCATACTGGCGGCCCTCGGCGTCGAAGGCGACGGCCATGACCCCGCTGACATAAAATCCGAGGAGGAGGCCCTCAGCGAAGACGACCTCTCGATCAAAACGGGAGCCGAAGACGACGACGCCAAGGGGGCGGACGACGCACCGGTTATCAGGCTCGTGCATCAGATTATTGCAAATGCCGTCCGCCAGCGCGCAAGCGATATTCACGTCGAGCCGTTCGAGGACGAACTCCGCATTCGCTACCGCGTTGACGGCATGTGCGTCAAGCAGGATTCGCCGCCCAAGCGGCTACAGGGACCGATTATTTCGCGCCTGAAAATCATGAGCCGGATGCAGATGGAAGAAAAGCGCCGGCCGCAGGACGGGCGCATCAAGGCCAAGATCCTCGGCAAAGACCTCGACTTCCGTGTCTCGGCGCTGCCGACGACCTGGGGCGAATCGGTCGTCCTTCGTATCCTCGACCGGGAAGCTTCGCTTGTCTCGCTCGACCAGCTCGGCTTCCACGAAGACGACTACAACCGCTTCCGCGCGATAATCAAGCGCCCGAACGGAATATTCCTCGTCACCGGCCCGACCGGCTCCGGTAAGACGACGACGCTGTACGCGGCGCTCAAGGAGATTAACCGGCCCGACGTGAAAATCATCACGGCCGAGGAACCGATCGAGTACCACCTCGCCGGCATCAACCAGTCGCAGGTGAACACCAGGATAGGACTTACGTTCAGCCGCATCATCCGCGCGATGCTGCGCCAGGCGCCGAATATCATTCTCGTCGGTGAGATTCGAGACAAAATCACCGCCGACACCGCTATCCAGGCCGCGCTGACCGGCCACCTTGTCTTCTCGACGCTTCACACAAACGATGCGCCGAGCGCACTGCCGCGTATGATCGACCTGGGTGTGAAGCCGTTTCTGGTTTCGAGCGGCGTACTCGCTATAATGGGCCAGCGCCTTCTCCGCCTTCTGTGCACCAAGTGCCGTCAGATACACTCTCCCGAGTTGTCGGAGCTGCTGAGCGTCAGCCTTTCCGAGGAACAGGTCAAAGATACTACGCTTTACCGCCCGGTCGGCTGCCCGGAGTGCAATTTTTCCGGTTACAAGGGCCGAAAAGGCATTTTCGAACTGATGCGAATGAGTTCCATAATTCGTGAAATGACTTTCAATAAGGCTGCAGCCAATAAAATTCGCGATGCCGCGCGCCGCGAGGGAATGGTTACGCTGCAGGAGGACGGTGTAAGGAAAATCCTCAACGGCATGACCTCCATCGAGGAAGTACTCAGGGTAACGCACCGCGAAGAAATGCTTTGATAGTGTCAAACGCTTTAAGCCGGGGATAACAGACTGCAATAATGGCCACACCGCTTACGAAACTTCTGGCGCTTGTAGTCAAGGAAGACGCATCCGACCTTCATCTTGCGGTCGGCCAGCCGCCCATACTCCGCATCGGCGGGTATCTGCGTCGCCTGAACGTGGAGCCGCTCACGCAGGACAGCGTGCAAGACTACATGCGCGAGTTGGCTCCCGAACGATGCCAGAAGGAGTTCGGCAACGTCGGCGGAAGCGATTTCGCTTTTGCATACGGCGACCAGGCGCGTTTCAGAACGTCGATATTCAAACAGCGCGGCTTCACCGGAATCGTCCTGCGCCTGATCCCGAGCAAGATATGGTCGTACGACGCGATAGGGCTTCCCGAACAGGTCCAGGCCTACGCCACCCGGCCGCGCGGGCTGTTCCTCGTCACCGGCCCGACCGGAAGCGGCAAGACCACGACCCTGGCAACGATGGTCGATGATATCAATCGCCACCGCGATTGCCATATCCTGTGCGTGGAAGACCCGATCGAGTACCACCACGACTCCGCGCGCAGCCTTATCACGCAGCGCGAAGTCGGGGTCGACGTACCGGATTTCGCCGAAGCGATACGCAGGGGGCTCAGGCAGGACCCGGACGTAATACTCGTCGGCGAGATGCGCGACCTCGAGACCATCAGCACGGCGATTACCGCCGCCGAGACCGGGCACCTGGTCCTGGCAACGCTGCACACGACCGGGAGCGCAATGACGGTCAACAGAATTATCGACGTCTTCCCGCGCGAGCAGCAGAACCAGGTTCGCACGCAGCTTTCCGTCACGCTGCTCGCCGTGCTCTCGCAGGTCCTGATGCCGCGCGCGGACGGAAACGGGCGCGTGGCCGCCTTTGAGTTCATGGTGAATACTGCCGGGATCGCCAACATGGTTCGGGAAAACCGTACTTACCAGATATCCTCCGCGATACAGACGGGGGGCAAGTACGGAATGATGCTTCTGGACGATTACCTGTTCGACCTTTTCGAGTCGGGCGTCATCACACTTGAAATGGCTTTC
>SOJX01000048.1 GCA_004376375.1 Planctomycetota bacterium | reverse complement strand
AAGAGGGAAGAAGGAAAAAAGGGAAGAGGAGAAGAGGGGAAGGGGGAAGAGGGGAAGAGGGGAAGAGGGGAAGAGGGGAAGAGGAAAGGCATTTATGCCGGTCATTTAGCCGCCGGGCTTGACCGGCGGGTGTTAGGGGAACAAGGGGACAAGGGAATGAGGGAATAGAGACATGGCACTTCGTAATGATAATCTGCAATCCGAATTCCGCAATCCGAAATCGAAATGACCCGGGCTGCGCAACCCGTTACGTAGCACTTATTTTTGCTTTTACCCGTTGACAGGCTTGTTCTAATGTGTATACTTAATGTTCTGTTCAGCCTGCGGTGGATTAGAAGCCTGAAAATCGATAAAGATTTGCACTATCATATTTAATATTGTGTGCCATTTTTTTTCCATGTATGACACTTGGTGTCACTTTGGGAAAGACAAAACAGCTTGTATTGTTGAGCAGATTGATTCCTGATAGATACAACTATCTGTGGAAGCGGCAGATAGGAAAACACTCGTTTATAGGGTAGACAAAGGCACGCTAGTTGCATATTGAAATTCAGTGACGATGTGTCAGGCTCGCGTGGCGGAGTCTACTCGAATTTTTTTGGGAGCTGGAAAGGAGAATCAGCATGAAGCGTGAAGGTTTTACACTTATCGAACTGATGATCGTCGTGGCTATTATCGCCATTATCGCGGCGATCGCAATCCCCTCGCTGCTGACAGCAAAGATCAGCGGTCATGAAGCAGCCATTATTGCTTCGTTGAGGACGGTTTCTTCTACTCAGGAGCAGTATCGCGCACGGTACGGCACTTATGGCGGACTGACGGAGCTCTCGGCCCAGAGTTTCATCGACCCGGTCATCGGTTCAGGTAACAAGAGTGGCTACACGATTGCAATTACATTCGGGGTGAACACATGGACCGCCACCGCGGTTCCCAACGTGCCGGGTCAGACCGGCGTCAGGGGATTCATGGTTGACCATTCGGGCGTGCTCCGTTTCACATTGGACGGATCTGCACCGAACACGGCTTCACCTGCGATCGACTAGGAAGTTGCGAAACGCGTATGCGTTCATCGGGGAGATCGGCCTGAAGGCCAATCTCCCCGGTGGCGTTGACGCGGCACGGCATGTCGGCAATCCTGACTGTGTCGTGGTGCATGCATGTCATGAATGCGCATGTGCTTAAGTAGTGTAGTGTGCGGCTTAAATGTAGATGAAGTATATAAGCTGCAGCGGGGACCAGGGCGATGAGATTACGCGGTTTTACGCTTATAGAGTTGATGATTGTCATCACTATCATAGCGATTATTTCAGCAATTGCAATCCCGAATCTGCTTGAATCCAAGAAGTCTGCGAACGAAACTGCGGTAATTTCCTCACTTCGCACCATTTCCGCAAGCCAGGAGATTTATTGCTCCCGCTTTGGAACCTACGCTACTCTGGACTTGATGTCGGCGGAAGGTTTTGTTGATGAAATGCTCGGGATCGGCGCGAAACACGGGTACACCTTCAATGTGCCGACCGCCGATGATATTCAATGGGTTTGCACCGCCGTTCCGAACGTGCCCGGGCAAACCGGGCACCGGGGGTTCCGCGTGGACAACTCGGGCGTGATTCGTTTCACCAGCGACGGTACGTCCCCGACATCAACCTCGCCGGCCCTGGATGAGTAAACCTGCTTTTTTCCGCATGCCTGACTCGCCCTATCCGCTGCTGCAATCGTCTTTGTTATTGCGCCTTATATATCCTGCTCTGCCTGGAAGGTAACGTTTTACGTCACAAACCGACGCGTTGCGGCGAAATCAATTCCCAGCCCCTCAAGCCGCCACGCACAATTCCTTTCGATACAATAAGATACGGCGGGCCCGGTTTCGGGCATGATATTTGCTATTTAAGATAATTGGCGCCAGTAAAATACTAATCAAACAGAAAGTATATCTGAAATTTCAGAATTGCTTGGAAGGAGAGTTTACAATGTTACAAAAAGGATTTACTCTTATTGAACTTATGATTGTAGTGGCAATTATTGCTATAATTGCGGCTATCGCCATTCCTGCACTGCTTCATGCCAGAATGTCCGCAAACGAAGGATCTGCGATCGCAAATCTGCGCACAATCTCTTCCTCCCAGGAGCAGTATCGAAATCGTTTCGGGACATACAGCTCGCTTGCTGACCTTTCCGCAAGCACCTTTATCGATGATGTGCTCGGAAAAGGCCAGAAGAGCGGTTATTCCTTCTCGATTACGACTGCAACGGATTACGTGTGGGCATGCGTTGCAGTTCCTATTATCCCGGGCAACACCGGCGTTCGGGGTTTTCGCGTTGACCAGTCGGGGGTCATAAGGTTTACCACCGACAGCTCCGCACCGACCACGACTTCACCGCCTGTTGACTAGGAGTAGGGAGTGTCTGACTGGAGGGAGCGGTCTTTGGCCGCTCCCTCTGAGTTATGTAAGTATCGTGAGGCCTTCGTCGACGAGAATGATTTCGTCGTCCGCCAGCGGTTCGCCGGAAAGGGAGAGGATTTCGTCTTCGCTCGGCTCGCGTTCGAAATAGTGGATTCGCATCTGCGTGCCGTCCGACATGTTCTCGACGATGATTTCGTCGAGGTGCGAAAGGCGGTGCTTCCCCTGGAGCGGTTGGCCTGTGACCAGCAACTGGAAACTGTCAGCGTCCCCGGCGCTGAGTTTTATCGAGGTTGCGCCGCGGATGCCGCCGCAGGTGACACGCATGGCGTTTCCCGTCTCCGCGGGCCCGAGGCGAGTCGGAACGACGCCGAACTTCTTGGGCAGCGTCTTGAGCGCGTAGCGCGACTCGATCCGTGTTTCGTCTTCCGGGTTAAGCGTGGCAAAGAACTGTTTTCCGAAGCGCGGCATCAAGATCAATACAAGGAGCAGCACGCCGATTGCGGCAAGGAGCGGGATGTTGTCTTTCAGAGTCCTCAGGATGTACTGGAAGAGCGCTCCGGAAACCTTCATGCTTCCCGGTTCTCCGGGCGTGATGTATACGAGCGGTTGGCCTTTTCTGAGGACGTATTGCTCTTTGATGCTCCACTCGCCGTCTTCTTCGAATATCGTTGTGTAACCCGTGAACTTTTCGCCGCTGAACCTCAGTATAACGGATCGCTTGTATTTGCCGTCCGCGCTGGACAACTGGACGTTAAACTCGTCCGTGTCGAGCGTGCCCTTGAGCGTTGCCGCAAGCTCTACGGAATCGAACGCCGTTACGTCGGATTTGGCGAAGGAGGCGACGGCCTCGCAGACTATGGTGAAGGAGGCATTGGCCTCGGGCGTAACGTAGGAAAGCGGGTGACCGGTTCCCTTGAGCTTTGTCGTAAAGCGGCCTTTCAGCTTTCCCGTGCCGGGCGACGTGTCTTCAGGGATACGGTATTTGTACCGGAACTCGAGTGAATCTTTCGGTTCGCCGAGGGAGATTTTCTGTGGAGCCGGCGCTTCGGGAGGGGTCAGGTGAAACAGGTAGCCGAAAGCATCCATTACGGCGGGGTCTTTTACGACGCTTCCCGCATAATCCCTGAGCGCGAAGCGGGCCTCGAGCTCATCTCCCGCGAGATAGTGCCGCGGTTTGTTTTTCAGCTCGAGGTCGGTTTTGTATTCGAGCGTGCCGAGGATCAGCAGTTCGTAGGCGAAACCCGTTTTGCCCTTGTTGAACAGTTTGAGCCTGTAATCGCCCCAGGGCATTTCGTGCATTTTGAGGGTGATGTAACGCTTTGTCGGCGACTGCCATGTCAGGCGCGGTTCCTTTCCCGGAGTTATCTTTTTACCGCCGGGGTTGAAAAGCTCGAACTCGAAGTTGCCGCGCACCGCGGTGAGGACGAGGGTGAGCTCCCGCGTGCCCTGGTGCAGGTGGAACGGGAGTTCGAGAGGTTTGTCTCCGGCCACCTTTCCGGCCGAGCCTGCGGAAAGGGGATACGAGGTGATATCGACGTTCGACGGAGCCAGTTTAGTCGCAACTTCCATTACGAGATCACCGCGGTTCTTCGGCTCGCTTTTATTTTTAATCGCCTTGCGGATGGCGTCGTATACCGGCGAGGGCCTTCCGGAAAGGTCCGTATTGAGCAGCGTGAGCCGCAGGCCGGCGTCCGCAAGCCGGGGCAGCGATTTCTCGACGAATATATCGAACGCCGCCTTGTTGACGGTTTCCCGTGTTACTTTGCCGTACCGCTTCTTTGCCTCGGCCTCGTATTCGGGCCGCACGTGCGACTCGATAACGTCCATCTGGCCGTCCGAGATGATAAAGAGCCACGGCTTGTTGGCCGAGCTTCCGCGCGAATCAAGCAGGCTGCGGATGCTTATTACAGCGCGGTTGTAGTCGGTCGCGCGTCCGAAAGGCGTGAATTTCGTCTCTACGACTTCGCGCAGCTTTGCGATTACGCCCTTGCGATCCCGCGCGTTTTTCGGTATCTCGGTCCAGTTCAAAAGCACGGGCACGTTGGCGGCCGTGGTCTCGTTCCACCCGGCGATGGGGACGACGGCCACCCGGTCTCCGGGCCGGTTCTTGAGCTGCCCGAACACAAGCGACGGAACGAGTGTGCGGAAGTCGACGGGGTCGCCGTTGATTGAAGAGCGTGAAAAATCAACGGCCAGGATGATATCGTATCCCGATGGTGCCGCGGCGGCGGGCTCGCCTGCCCGGCAGGGATTCGCCGAGGTGATGAGTGCAACTGCGATGAAGGCTGCCGCCATTACGGAAATGGCGCCGCGCCCGGATTTATTCGCCATCCGTTACCTCCAGGGCGAAGGGATAGGAGAGCACGCCGATCTTCCTGCCGTCCGAGTCTGAGAGCGTGAGCTGAACCGCGCCCCTGTACTCGCCGGAGGGCAGGTCGTCGTATATGTAGAATTCAACCGATGCCCGGCAGGTGCCGGGCATGACGGCGTCGAAAGACCAGTTGCCCAGGGGCTTGATTTCAACGTCGTATTTCGGGTTAAATACTTTCGAGCCGTCCGGGTTGTCGAATCCGGTCAGCTCCCAGGCAATTTTTCCGTTTTCGAGGTTTCCTACCTGGAAGGCTAGTTCAGCTTTCATTTGCCGCCCGGTCCGCGTGAGCGCCGGTACGGGTTTTGCCTTTGAAAACGTCGGGTCGGGGACCCTGACCTCGAGCGTGACCGGGCATTTCCAGGTTTCCGTGCAGTCTTTGAAACTCACCACCAGCCCGCCGTTGTAGATCCCGGGCTCCGCGTTTTCAGGAATTTTCCCCGAGAGTGAAATCTTTCCCGCCGCGAAGTCAGGGGCTGACTTGACTTTGATGGGCGCCGAGGCGCTCTTTATCAGGTCGGTAATTTCAATTTTCCAGCCTTCGGCGTCTGCCGGTGCGACGTGGATAGGCGACTGCGAGCTGAAATCGGCCGCGGCCGGGTGCTGCCCGAGGTCGATCATCGAGGGCACGCGGGCTTCGATCCAGAAGGCCTGGATTTTTATCTCCAGCGGTTCCTTGCTCGGGTTGCCCTGTTTGTCGCGGGCGTCGAACGAGAAAAAACCGGTCGTCGGGCCCGGCTGCGTAACTCCGGGCGAGGAGGCGAGCGTGAGCTTCGTGGTGGCGGGCATCCCGCGTACGGGCTGCAGGTTTTCAGGTCTCATCGTCAGTCCTGCGAAGCCGCCGGCGGATTTGACCCGCATTCCCGTCTCCAGGCCGGTCTTGAAACGCACTTCCTGTTCCGATGTGCCGTCCGGGAGCGCGATGACGCCGAAATCGAGATGGCTCGGCTCCACGATGATGTTGCCGCGCGGCTTTACCCTGAAAGACGCTTTCTTGGTGTTTATCCACGTGCCGCCCTGGTATTCGAGCTTGAAGGTCGCGAAAAGCGTGACAAACTCGGGCGAGAAAGGCTCGTTCAGCACGGTCTCGGTGCTGCCGGAGTACCTCAACCTGCCGGTCGATTCCTCGAGCGTTTCAAGCTTGAAGGTCTTCTTCGGGGGATTGTCCGGAGACCCCTCGACGTAGCGCAACTCCACTATCGAGTTGTTCTTGATAGTGCTCAGCACGGTCCGGCTGTCGGACGTGACGTCGAGCGCGACCTCCATGAGCTCGCCGACCAGGTATTCGGTTTTCAGCCTGTCGCGCGCAAGGCTGGTCTTGAACGGGAACTGTCCGAGCAGAACACGGCGGATGGTCGGTCCTTCGATACCGGTGCTCCAGACGCCCCTGGCCGGAGAGGGGACGTTGAAGGCCTCAAAGAGCGCTTTCGCACCGGCGTCTGCGGGGAAATGGTAAACCGCGGGGTTCGTGCTCCGGTCGAAAGGTTTTTTCTGGTGCTGGACGTTTACGATGGACGGTTTTCTCTGCGCGCCGGCGCGGACGGTAAGATAGACGAGCTGGTCGGTGTCGGGCAGAAGCGGCAGCGGCTCGAATGCGGTCCTGTTGTCGTTCTCGATGGCCATGTAGCCGAGTACGTCCACGCAGATGGCGAGGAAGGCGTCGATCAGCTCTTCGGGTTCCTTGGCGTTATAGAAAGCGCCTCCGGTGCTCGAGGCCATTTTTTCCGCCCAGCGCTCCTCGTCCACGGCCGAGCCGAGAAGGATCGTGTGCAGCGGCCATTTATGTTTTATGTATTTCTCGATTTCCCAATTGATCGCGTGGCGCGGGTTGTCTCCCGGTTTGCCGTCGGTAAGGAAAATAACCGGAGTTCCCTCCGGGGCATTGACCGATTCCAGCGCCTTTCTCATTGTCTGGAGCGCGTAATAGTAGGACGTGCCGCCTTTGGCTTTCAGGTTGTCGATCTTTGCGATGCATGCGTTGCGCGTCTTTGCATTCTTCATTACGGTGGGTTTGAACGCGAGTTTGGTGTCGGCTTTTTCGGAGAACCTGACGGCGGCGACCGTGTCGCGGTCGCTCACGAGCGAGACCACCATGCGGGCGGCCTCGAGGGCGTATTCGAAGTTCCTGACTTTATCGCCCGTTACCGGATCAATGCCGATCATTGAGCCGGACGCGTCGATGATTATTCCGATCGTGCTGGCCTCGCCGGTTTTATAATCCGCTTTCGACTGCGAACCCGCGGGCAGAAAGAGTAGGGCTCCCAGAAGGATAATGCCCGTAAGTAAGTTGGGTTTTATTCTGAACATATCCTTATTCCTTTGAATCTCGACGCTTGACTCTTGACCCTCGACGCTTGACGCTATTTTAGTCACATGCTGACGGCCAGGAGCGCTTTCTGCACCGGAATACCTTTGCGGTCGAGGAAGCCGCGCCTGAGTACCTTGACTATATGGTTTTCCGGAAGGTCGGAGGCAACCTTCTTGCGCTCGTACTTGGACGGCGGATAGCTGCGGTCGAACGGGCGGTTCACCATCGCGAGGATTTCCGTGAAACCCTCGTCGGTAAGAAATTTCACAAGGTTCTTTTCAGCCTTGAGGGTCGCCGGTCCGCCTTCGAGCTCGTGCAGCGAGTTGACGGCGTAGCGCGCAAGCGTCGTTTCCTTTTCAGCGTCCGCGTTCTCGACCTGCTGGAAGTATGACCGCAGGTCTGCGAAAGCTTTTCCGTACAGGCGCCGTTTGGAGCCGGCGCCGCCGATTTCAGATTTGACCGCTTCGAGCGCGGCCGCCAGAAGCCGGTATATCCTCGGGCCGGACCCCGCGGAGACGCGAACTTCTGCGCGGCGGAGGATTTTGTCCTCGCGCTTGAGACCGCGCCTTATGAGCTCAAAAATCTCACCCTGGGGGGCGCGGGAGTACCCCATCCTGACCACGTAAGACCTGTTTTCACCGCCGAAGCGGTCGAGCTCGTCCCTTGACAGGCGGCCGGTTGCCGGGAAAACAAGAATGCCGTGCGATTCGAGAAACGACGTGATTTTTCCCGAAGCACCGTCAACTTCATCCACGAACGGGCCGAACCCGGGCGGGATGTCGTTGCGGAGCGCGTCGAGCGCATCGACGATTTTAACCAGGAACTGGAGTCCCGGGTCGCCTTCGCGGTCGACGGTGGAAAGTTGTGCAATCATTGTCTGGCTTTTGCCTATAAACGTGAGAGTTTTCGCAGGCAGGGGAACGGAGTGCTTTTTTACGCTTTCCCTGAGAGGCAAAAGCCCGGCCACCAGGACGGTAATCGGGTCGGTCCCGGCGGCGGGTTCGGGTTCCTTATCGGTCGATTCGTCCGGTTTTTCGGCCTCGGGCGGGGCCTCGGGTTTCGGTTCGGGCTCGTCATCGGTTTCCCCGTCTGTTTCGGGAGCAGGCTGATCCGGGTCGGGAACCGGAACGCGCGATGAGCCGATCTTTCGGGTTTCCTGCCCGGGCGTGACCGGATCGGGCTCGAGCAGCCCCGGGCGGACGACGGTGACGGCGGCCAGGCGAAGCGTTTCGCCGTTTACACGCACGCCGCGGCGCGGGACCTCCTTGACGGAGCCGGACGGCCGGCTAGCATCGGCTTCATAGTTGACCTCGTAATCGCTGCCGGAAAGTTCGTTTGCCGAAGGGAGCGTGCCCGGTTTGGGGAAAAGCTCCACGCCCGCGGCTGCGTCGTTCGCCAGGTATGGCAAGAGATCGGACTCGATGATGTTTTCCAGCTCGTCATGCGCGGGCCGCGGCATGTTGAACTTTTCCAGTACTGCGAAGATAGCGCCCAGAAGCGAAGCGACCGGCGGCGCTTTTCCCTCCTCCGAAGCCTGCTGCATTTCGAAAAAAGCCGCGGGCACGGCAAGGTTTTCCATGCCGTACCGGGTGAATATTGTGTTAATACGGTCGGCGTATATTTCGAGGGGGCGCCCGGGGCCCATGGAGACGGCGATTTGCGGCGGCTTGATTACCACGTCTTTGAAACGGATGCCCCGCCCGACAAGTCCGATTATTTTACCGGCCGGCAGGCTTGAAAACCGCTCGACTGTTTCGGAATCGGGTATATCACCGGGGGTTGCGTTTGCGGGAAGTTTCCAGACCAGTTCTCCGCCGAGGGATTTGCAGTAGTTTTCCAGGCTTGCGATAAGGAACTCGTATTGCGGGTGGTCGAGGTCTTTGCGGCCTTCGAGCGCTTCGAGCTTTTCCAGCATGTCTTTGGCCACGAAAAGAGCGAGGGGCGGGCCTTCACCGGCCGGGGGCGGGGTCTCGAGTGATGCGCGCCACCGCCCGATTTCCGAATCACTCGCCGCTTCGAGTTCGAGCAGGAAGGACCGAAGAATTTCTATCTGCGGAAACATCTCAAATCCTCAAGGGTCAAGGGTCAAGGGTCAAGAGTCGAGAGTCAATATATTAAATATTTTTTGATAAATACTTAATGAAATTTGCCAGCATTCTGCTAATACTATCGATCCTTCGGTAAAATTCCTTATGCAATTCCCCGGATATATATCCTACATCAAGCGCCACGTAAAAGAGCGATTGCAGTTCTGAGGCTGAAGCTTTCGAAATATACATAAATTGCCTGAACTCTTTGTCGCTTTTTCTGGCAAAACCCTCCGCTATATTGGACATTATTGATACTGCTGATCTCCATACCTGGTCACGTAAAATAAAATCTTTACTAAACCTGCCCTCTCTGGTAATCCTGTGGATGTCTTTTACCAACTCCCGTGCTTCCTGCCAGGCTTCTATATCTTCAAACTTTTCTATCCCACCCATTTTCTTAATCCTATGACTCTTGACTCTTGACTCTCGACTCTTGACTCTTGACGTTCTTAATGTGTTCCCGAGAACGGGTTTTCCTCGTCGGCCCACTTTTCCTTGACCTGTTTCGATATGTAGAAGTTCCCGTTCCTGAGGTCTATTGCCTTTATCTTGCGATTCGGCGCAAGTTCGAAACGCACCATGTAAGGCTCCGGTTTGCTCTCAGCCGATTCCCCGGACTCCGGCTCTGAATCTGACCCGTAAGCGAATTCATCCTCGGAGCCGCCTTCCGCTTCCTCGGATGGTTTTTCGGATGGTTCTGCGGGCTCAACCTTGTCGGCGGCGAGAAGCTCGTCCAGGTCTTCCTTTCCGTCCGGGTTCTGCCAGTCGAACCACCCGATATATGTCGGCTGGTGGCCGTCGTGGTAATCCGCGTACAGAGCGAGTTCGCGCATCTCCGTGTGGATCAGGAAGCAGTTCTCCGAATCGAGCGTCGCCTGCGCGCCTTTTTCCACGCCGCGGCGGAAGATCGGCGCAAAGCCGTTCTTGTATCCCAGCCTTGCAAGCTCCCTGTGCAAGAGCCCGACCGAGTAGGGCAGGGCGTTGAGGAAATCGGTCCCGTGGTAGCGGATGAATCCCTCGGTGCCGAACTCGCGGCGGAGCGAGTGTTCCTCGCAAGCGCCGAGCGCGACCGAGGCCTTGAGCAGCTCGCGGTTGACGACGAGGTCGCTTTCGCCGATGTCGAAGACCTCGAGGAGTTTTTCCTTCACGATCGGCAGGTGCGAGGAATTGCCGTAGACCAGGATCTTGAGCGGCGGCAGCTCCTCGAGCGGTTTGCGGATGACTATCGATCCCTGAACGACTTCGGTCGCCGACTTGTAGAGGTTGTGCGCTTTCTCGACCGCTTTCGTTACACGCTCGTCGATCTGTGCGTTGAGCTCCTCGAGGGAGACGGTGATGTCGTTGAAGATGATGGGTTGGGTGGAAGCGTACCTGGCGCACCTTCTCATGACGCCCTGCACGCGGTTCACGCCCGTGTCGCTGGTAGCGAGGCGGATCTTGAGAAGCTCGGACTCGTGCCACAGCTCGTGGAAGAGTTTGCGGGCGATTTCCATCTTCAAGGGGTTCTCGTCCTCGTAGAGGCTCCACTTGGTCGGCAGGAGCGTTTCGAGAGCTTCTTCAATCTGACTGGCCTTCATGCGCGTCTGCCCTGCGTCGACGAATGTCCCGGCCTTTTTCTCCTTCGAGGCGAGCGCGGTCTCGATATCGCACGCCTTCGAGATGGCGTGCTCTATCGTATCCTTATCGTCGTTCAGCATTCTGGCGGCGGCGTTGTAGTTTTCTTCCGGCTCCTGGTTGAGGATGTCCTGCAGGTCCGGTGCATCGAGGTCTTCGAGTTGTTCCTGCTCCTCGTCCTCGGTCGCCGCCGCTTTTTCCTCTCCGCCTGACCAGATATCGCCCGAGTCCCAGCCGCCGGCTTCTCCTTCGGCTTTCTCCTCGGTCTTGGGGGCGGCGTCCCAGATGCCTCCGGCGTCCCACATCTCTTTGGACTCGCCGTCCTTTTCGGAGGCGGCTTCGGATTCCTGTTCGAGTTTCGCGCAGATGTTTTCGGCGAGCTTCAGGGCCATGCGCTTCTTCAGTATCCCCTGGACGGCGAGCGTGACGTTGTCCCCGCCGTAGTATTTTTCGCCGGTGATGCCGCGGAAATCGGTCTCGATGTTCATGCGGCCGACGTCGTCCGCGGTTATCTTGGCGTCGACGAGCGAGATGTCGATGGTGCCGCCGCCGAAGTCGAACGCAAGCAGAAGGTTTTCCTTCTCGCGCAGCTCGAAGCGGCGGAACTCGTCCAGCATCGTGCCGTAAATATAGCTGAAAGCCGCGGCGTTGGTCTCGTTCAGGTCCAGCGTGAGGGAATCCTCGGTGAAGTCGATTTCAAGCGCCTCGAAGGCTTTCCGGAAGGCGCCGCGCAGCGCCTGTAGCTTTTCCTCGGGGAACATCGTGGGGAAGGTAGCGACGACGTCGGTGATGCGTGCGCCGATGTCGTGCTGCGCCTGGCCGATGACGGCGCGCAGGAAGAAGCTCGCGATGTCGTCGATGGACCAGGTCTGCTTGTGGTCCTTCTTGGCGCCCGAGAACTCGTCGAGTACGACGAAAGTCGTGTCGATGCCGAGCAGGCGCTTGAAGCTCATGAAATACGAGTAGGTCTGGTGGCTGTATTCCTTGATATCGAACTTCGCCTCGTTGCCGGTGACGAATTTGGGGTTCTTCGTGTCGGATACGTCTTTGAAGAAGATGAGCGACGGTATCTCGGAGGAGAACTTCGGGCGGTCGAAGACCTCTTCCGGGGTCGCGCTCGAGGCGAGCTTCTGCTTGTAGGCATACACCGTGTTCGAGGTTCCGAAGTCGATCGCGAAAACGCCGTGGAAATCCTCGAAGTCGTCGAAGATTTCCTGCAGCGTGAGCAGTATCTCGACCGGCTCCTGGTCGTCGCGGAACTCGAGGGTTATGGAGTCCTCGTAACGCTCCTCCTCGGGGAAGAACTTGTGCGTGGTGTTGATTGTAACGGGGAGCGTTATTTTCCTGCCGCCGCCGACCTCGATGCTCGCGCCCGGATAGACCCCTTCTATCTCGAGCCATTCGGGCTTCACGACGTCTTCGAGCACGCCGGAAAAATCCTCGGGCTCGGTATTCAGGAGGGTGATGAGCTTTTTCCTTGCACCCTCGTTTCGGCGGATTTTATGGAAGAATATCGGTTGGGGAACGAGTGCCATGGTTTAATTCCTCTCAACTTGGGCTGCGGTGAACCGGAACCCCGGCGATTTTTCAACCTCTACCGGTTCGTTTCCAGAAGCTCGAAGTACTCCGAAAGTTTCGTAAAGTTCTGCCCCACCGAGTCGGCAACCTTGAAGATGTCGGCGAGGACGAAATCCTTTTTCTGCTCCTCGTCGTCGACGTCGGCGAAGATGTTCATGGGCAGCGAGATGTTGTCGGGCGCCCCCTTCAGGTCGCGCTGCAGGTCGTTTGTGAGGTTCTGGAAATCCGTAACCAGGCTGTCGATTACGGCCGAGTGGTAGCGCCAGAGTATCTTGCCCAGCCGTCCGATGTATGCGGAGAACCGGTCGGTGAAGATTGCAATCAGGTCGTTCCTGAAGGTTTCCTCGACCTGCTTGGTCCATGTGACGTCTGCGCCGGGGTCGAGTGCCATTTCCTCGAGGTTCCATGCCTCTTCGAGCGCACGCATCTGGCTTGAGACCTTGAGGCTGGCCTGGAAGTTCGAGATGCAACTGTCGAGCTTGGTGGTGTAGTCGATGCCGAGCGTCTTGGCGAACTCCTCGAGCACCTTCGGTATCTTCGATTCGGCGATGTGGCCCGCGATGCGGTCGTAAACGGGCTGGACCGTAAATGCCTGCACCATGTCGCCGAACTGCTTCGAGAAGTCGTCCTTGAGCATCTGGATGACTTCCTGCTTGAGCCGCCTCGGCGCGGGGATATTGAGCTTCGCCTTGATACGCTGGAAGTTGACGTCCTTGACTTTCTTCTCGACGAAAGCAAGGAACTTCGAACGTGCGGAATCGAGCGCCTTGCCGAGCGCGGGCTGTAGCGCTTCCTTGGTCTGGGCGACCGTGTCGATGAACTCCTCCTCGAGCTTTTCGAGGAATTCGTTTATCTGCTTGGCCTGGCTCTTGATGTTCGCCACGATTTCCTGTATCCGCCCCTTTTCCGGCGCGAGCAGGCCGTGGACCGCGCGGTTCGCGTTGGCGAGGTCCTGGTATATCTCGCGCAGGCGGTTGACCTGGATGTCTTTCTCGAGGTAGCCCATCAGGTCCTGGCGGAACGACTGGACGCCGCCGTCGTCGACGACCTTGCGGATAAGGTCTACGATAACGGGCTTGAGACCCACTTTTTCCTGCTCGTCGAGGAGGCGCGTCATGTCTTTGAGCGTTTCGACCTGCTGGTTGAACTCGGCTTCTTCGGCGGAGTTGAGGCCGAGGCCGCGCTCCTTTTTGACCTTGAGCTCGACGTATAGGCCGTCGGTGAAATAGAGGCGGTCCGGGTCGAGCTTCATCGACTGGATGACGTCGAGGAACTGGGTGTAGAGTCTCTCGATCTTGTCCTTTTCGAGGTCCATGGTCTTCAGTGTGTCGAATTTGTTGACGGTGATGTAGATCTTGTCGCGTGCCTGGTGGAACTGCTTGCCGAAGATTTCGACGATGACGGTGTGCGCCTTTGCGAACCCTCGCGGCTCGACGACGAGGATGACGGCGTCGGCCTCGCGGAGGTAATTGTGGGTCAGCTCGATCTGGCGGTCGTTCACCGCGTCGGTTCCGGGCAGGTCCACGATCTTGACGCCCTTTTCCACGAAGAGCGGGTTGTTCTTGAAGATGTTGACCTGCTCGATGCAGAGGAGGTGGCCCATGCCGCGGGTGTTCTTGTCCACGGTGAGGTACATGTAGGCGTTATCCAGCGTATCGCGGTAAGTGCCGTTGAGGCGGTCCGCGTACTTGGAGAGGGCTTCGATGAACTCGTCGAGCTCGCGCGCCTTCTGCTTGTCTTCGGGCTCTCCCGCGTTCAGCTCGTTTATGGTCGCCTTTACGACTTCGAGGGCGGAGGCGGTGCTGAATTCGTCGCCGAGGATGTCCTTGTGCTTGTCGGTCGCGGCCTGGTAGCGCTTGTTGGAAAGGACGTACTGGAGCGCGTCCGATTCGGAATAGTACTTGATTACGACTTCTTCCGCGTGTCCTTCGGGGGGCGCGGCGACCGTCGTGATGGACATCGTGCACTCGCCGGCCTCGGCGGCGAGGAGCCCGGGCTCCATGAGCACGGCGTTGATGAGGGTGGATTTGCCGCCGGAGAACGTGCCGGCAAAACCGACGTTAAAGCCTTTCTTCTCCAGCCGCTCCTGTGCGCGGCGCAGATAGCTTGTTGCGCCGCTTTTCTCGAATTCCAGGTAGGCGGAGAGGTATTTCTGGTTCGCCTTTGCCTTCTGGTCTATGGACTCGAGGCCGTGCAGTATCTCGGTGAGAGTCGCATGCGTCTCGAGCATGTTCATCTGGGAAAGGTTGAACCGTTTCGTCTTCGCGAGGGCCATGTTTCTACTCCTTATCTAAAGAAAGTATGAAGTATGAAGTATGAAGGATGAAATTTCATACTTCATCCTTCAGCCTTCATACTTCTCCCTTGTCCACTCGTTCCCTTTTCTTTTTCTTTTAACTTCAACACTTCAGCACTTCAACACTTCTTAACTTTCATTCTTTCTGCGTGTCCGCTATGACCGGCTCGGGCAGGATCGACTGCTTGAGCAGGTCCCTGTAAGCCGCGGCCGAGGCGGACCGCTTTTCCGGTTCGGGAGAGAGGTTGTTAGCAACGAGCTCGTTCAGCTTCTGGATGTCAACCCTTGTATAGGGGTAATTAATCGTAAGCAGGCGGAAGTGCCTGTGGTGTTTCGCCTCAATGAGGGCGTCGATGCCGGTGATGCCTTCAAAGGCCACGTGACCGGTAAGGACTTCGATAAGGACGGCGGTCAGGGAGTAGAGGTCGGCTGCAGGGGTTGCGTGGAAGGTTTCCGGGTCTGCGCCGGCCTTGATGGTTTCGATGATCTCAGGCGCAAGGTAAGGGAAGACCTTCCTGAAGCGCTCGCCCGTGAAGAAGGTCTGGTTCCACACGTAGCTGATGCCGAAATCGCCCAAAAGCGGCATGAACTCCTTGCCCGTCTTGCGGATGAAGACGTTGGACGGCTTGATGTTCCCGTGCACTGCGCCTTTTTCATGCGCGGCGGCAAGGGCGTCGGCGATAACGACGAACGAGTCGAGGATATCGATACGGCTTTTGCCGGAGTACAGCTTGAAATGGATGGGGCGGATTTCAAAATAGTCCATCACGAAAAAGGGGTTGCCGTCCTTTGTGTACTCGATTTCCTTGTAGCCGATAAGGTTATTGTGGGTAATTTCGCCGGTGAAACGTGTCGCACTTTCGAGGCGCATCGCCACGTCGGGCTTCGGGACCTTGATGGCCACCTGCATGTTGCCGACGTTGCCCATGTAAACCGGGCCGCAAAGACCGTCGGCGAGTTTTCGCACGATATTGTAGCGTCCGATTTGTTCCGGGATAGGTTCTTTCGTCTCGTCAGGCATAATGCCTCCTCGGTGGTGCGCCGACGCCCGTTTGGGCCGTATAAGAGCCTTTGATTATAATAAGCCGCGTCAGGAGATGTCAACAGAAACCTTGGCACAAAAGAATAAAAAAAGTGATAAGTGACCAGTTATTAGTGATGGGTGATATGTGATATGTGATAAGTGATAAGTGATAAGTGATAGGTGATAGGTGATAAGTGATAGGTGATAGGAATAAGAAAATTATGAATTATGAAAATTAATATTTCTTTATTTCATAATTCATAATTCATCCTTCATCCTTTCTTCTGTCTTCCGGCGGCACGAGGTTTTCAAGCTCTTTGAGGTTCTGCTCAATCTCGGGCATCAACAATATTTTCACGGCCTTGTCTTGCGCGGAATCGAGAAGCTTCCTGGCTTCGAGGTACAATTTATAAGCGGCGCGGAAAGACTTCTTGTCGCGCCGCTTTTTGGCGTGTCGGATGAGTTCGAGGACGCGCTCCTCCAGGTCTTTTTCCACCCCTTTATTCTTCTTCCTTTTCGCGCTGAGTTCAATCAGCCGCCTGGCCGCCTCGTCATGCTCGGGAATCTTTTTGATGATTTCTTCGAGAATCTTTTCCGCCTCTTTCAGTTTACCTTCCGCTTCCACTGCTTTGGCCCGGGCGAGTTTTTCCTTAACCCATTTCTGGTCTTCGGCCGCCCATTTGGCGGCTACTTCCTGGGACTCCTTGTATATCTTTTCCACTTCGGCCTGCAGGCGGCGTTTGGCCTCAGCTTCCTCCGGAGTTTCATCGCCCGGGATGGGGATGGACTCGTCTACCATTACGCGTCTTTTCCCGTTTTCAGCCCGGGATTCTTCCGGGTCCTCCTCGGGCGAGTCCTCGACCCGGCCCTCGCCGATGGTTATCCCGTCGTCCGATTTTTCCCGGGGGGCGCTCGCGCAACCGGCGGCAAACTGCGCGCAGACCATGAGCCCGGTAAGGGCGAATACCGTAAGTATGAATCGTATGCTGTACATGATTGTGTTCCGTCGGCAATTCCGTAACTGTATGCATTTTAACACAGGGAGAGTTCCATTCAAGTGAAAAGCGTCAAAACTCAAAAGTCAAACGTCAAAAGTTCAAAAGTTCAAAGGTTCAAAAGTGCAAAAGTTATGACCTTTGAACCTTTGAACCTTCGAACCTTCGAACATTCGAACCTTCGAACCACTGACATATTTCGAGGTTGCAGGCGAATAACCGCCGTGGTACAATCCTCGCCCGGAGAAAGAGATACAATGGCGCAGGAGCATTCAAAACAAGTTGCAGGCGCGCCGCCGAAACCGCTGCAGTCGACGGTGCTCAAAGCAGTAGTGTTTCTCGCCGGCGCAGTGCTCATGGGTTTTGAAATCGTCGGCAGCCGCATGCTCGCGCCGCGGTTCGGAAACGACATATTCGTCTGGGGCTCGCTTATTGGAATCTTTCTTGCCGCGCTATCTCTTGGATATTTCCTGGGCGGTTTCGCGGCCGACCGCTGGCCGCGCCACGGGATGCTGGCCGTGCTGCTCGGCATTGCGGGCGTGCTGATCATTATCACGCCGTCATTCGCCGGCAGGCTGGCGGTTGAGATTTCCGATGCGGAACTGGGCCCCCGCCTCGGACCGCTTGTCGCATGCGTTTTGATTTTCGCGGTTCCAAGCATCCTGATTGGAATGGTGTCGCCGTGGGCCATCCGCCTGGAGACGCGCGCCGTCGCCAGAAGCGGGAGAGTAGCCGGGGTCCTGTACGCGATTTCAACGCTCGGCTCGATTGCGGGCACGTTTGCAGCCGCGTTTCTATTAATCGGCCTTTTTGACGTTTCGAACATCGTCCGCATCCTCGGGGGTGTGCTTATCGTGGCGGCGGCGGCACAACTGGTTACCGCCAGGCTGAAAGACGCCGCGAAAGCTGCGATAATTATCGTAATCGGCGGCGCGGCGTGGATCCTGCCTGACGCGAGCTCGCTGGACCTGTACGATGACGATAAAATACTTCTGGAAGAAGATTCAATATATAATCATATTGCGGTTATTTTCAACAGGCCGGGAGACCCGAAGAACAAAAAAAACCGGTTTCAGGACTTTGATATTTTCAATTATGAAGAATGCGACAGGTATTTCCTGATATTCGACAACTACCTTGAAAGCGCCATATACGACCTCCCGGAGAAGAATTATCCTTCCGCGTGCCGTTATACGGATCTTCTGCATTTCCCGTTTCCGGTGGCGGAAAAACCTGAAAATATAAAACGCGTCTGCGTGATCGGCGGCGGCGGCGGCGTTGTTCCGCGCCAGTATCTTACCGATTACGAGTGGGTTGAACACGTCGACCTTGTTGAAATCGACCCGCGCGTCGTTGAAATCGCGGAAGAGTATTTTCATCTATACGACTACCCGGGCCACGACCCCGAGAATCCGAAGCTTGTCGCGCATGTTTGCGACGGCCGGGAATTCTTCCGAAAGTATCCGGACAGGAAATACGACCTGATCGTACTTGACGCGTTCGGCCTCGGCGGAAGAATCCCGTTTCACCTGCTTACGCGGGAATACCTGGAGGAAGTCAGGTCTCATCTCAACCCCGGCGGCATGGTGGCCCTGAACATAATAAGCAGCCTCGATGGCAAAAGAAGCAGGTTTTTCAAGGCGGTGGCGAAAACCCTTGAGGCGGTTTTTCCTCCCGACGCCGGCGACAAAAGCCGTTTGTACGTGTTCCCGCGCTGGGAATACCTGCGGCATGAGATACAACTAAGAGAGGCTGAAAGAGCACCGTTTGTCGACAAGCCCGTGTTCGACCGCAGGCGGGTGATAAATATTATCCTGGTCGCGCTGAGTTCCGGCAAGCTGCGCTCAAAGGGCGTTTTGAGTCACAGGCTGGAAAAACGCGCTAAACGCAATATCTGGAGAGAACAGTACCGACTCGGCTACCACCTCGAACAATACCTCCCGCCCGGCAAACGCGGCATCGAGAAATCCACGCCCATCCTCACCGACGAGTTCGCGCCCGTCGAGTCACTTCGCTATAATTAGGTCCTTCGGTCCCTCGGTCCTTCGGTCTATCGGTTATATTATTAATTTAATCAGAACGACCGAATGACCGAATGACCGAATGACCGAGTGACCGAGCGACCAAAAGACTGATTGACCAATTGACCAGGCGATGGTAAACTCTTGCGGTGGAATTCGACATGCACGTGCATTCCGATTTCTCGTTCGACAGCCGCCTCGCGCCTGCGGACATTATCGAGGTTGCAATCGAGCGCGGCCTGCATGGCGTCGCCGTGTGCGACCACAATACGTGCGAGGGCGGGCTCCTTACGAAAAAAATCGCGCCGAGGGACCTGTTTATCATACCGGGAATCGAACTCGGTTGCGAAACGGTCGGCGACGTGCTCGGTCTCTTCGTAACCGACCCGGAAGAGAAAAAGCTGAAGGAGGCGATTGAGACGCGGAAGGTGGAGGATTTCATAGCGGCCGTGAAGGCGCAGAACGGGCTTCTCGTCCTGCCGCACCCGCGCGACGTTGCGATGCAGTACCTCGAATCGGAGAAACTCATTCAGCATTTCGACGGGATTGAGACGTTTAATTCGCGCAGGGCGTATGTGCCGTCGATTGAGCTCGGCGACGGCGAGATGTATTTTGTGAATTACGCTCAGCGCCACCGCCTGGCAGTGATCGCCGGGAGCGACGCCCATACCGCGGCCGAAATCGGCCGGGCGCGAACGGTAATGGACGCCATAAACGAGACCGGCGTGAGGGAGGCATTCGCCGGCCGCAGGACACAGGTCTTCGGCAGGCGGACCGGGTTCGGCGTGAAGCTCATGTCGCAGCTCGTGCGCCTCCTCGGCATCGGCGGCGGCGGAAAAAGAAGAGATAAGGGATAAGGGGTAAGGGATAGGGAAATAAATATATTTAGCGTCAAACGTCATAAAGAATTGTAAATTGAGGATTGTCAATTGACAATTTTCAATACTCAATTCGCAATGACACTTGATTTGGAGTACGCGGAAGATGGCAACAGATGGAATGAAAGATTTCATGGGCAAACAGAGGCTACTTGTTATCGCGCCGCACGCGGACGACGAAACGACGGGCGCGGGCGGGCTTATCTGGCGAGTTAAGCAGGCCGGCGGAAAAGCCTTTGTCATGGTCGTCTCGGTCGGGAACCTCGACCACTACGACGAGCGCAACGAGCAGGTGCCGGGCTCCGTCCGCGGAAAAGAGCTTGCCGACGCGATGGAAGTGCTCGGGGTCGACGATTTCGAAATCCTTTACGAGGACGAGGAGCTGCACCTGCGCCTCGACTCGATACCGCGGCGCGACCTCATAAACAAGTTCGAGCGGGAGGGCAAACTCGCCACCGACAGGACGAAACCGACAATGATAGTGCTGCCCGCGCCCAGCTTCAACCAGGATCACGAGGCCGTCTTCAAGGCCGGCATTACCGCATGCCGGCCGCACCTCGCGACGATGAAGAGTTTTCAGAACTGCGTTCTCGTCGCGGACGCGCCGCAGCTCGCGTGGAGCACGTCGGTTTTCAAGCCGAATCTCTACGTTGACATCTCGGGGGAGGGGCTTGAGAAGAAACTTGAAGCGTTCGCCTGCCATAAGTCGCAGATGCGCCCGGAGCCGCACCAGGGTGGCATAGGCGCGGTCGAGATGCTTGCGAAATCCCGCGGCCGCGAAATTTCCGTCGAAGCCGCCGAAGCGTTCGAGGGATTCAGATTTGTTATTTAGGCGTGTAGCCTGTTAAGTTCAGACACGAAGACACGGCGACAAGGAGACGGGGAGAAAGAAATTATGAATTCAAAATTATGAATTATGAATGATAAAAGTTAAAAGTTTAAAGTTTTAAGTTCTAAGTTAAGTACCAAGTTTCGAGTGATTCGGTACATGGTTCTTGGTACTTGGTACCTCTTCGGCGATTTACGATTTAATGAGGCAAAAATAAATGTCCTCAGCCGTCTGCCTTGCATGCGGTGCGATAAAGTTCGGCGCGCTCGACCGGTGCCCGGAGTGCGGCCGCGTGCCGACGGACTACGTGGACAAGGCAAAACACCTTCTCGTTTCCGACCATCACATGAGCAGGGAACAGCTCGAGGAGATGTCGCGGCAGATAAAGGCCGGCGGCAGCGTCGAGTTCGAGCCCGAAAAGATTGAGGCAATCGCGCGGGACATGAAGAACGTCCTGGCGAGCGGGATACTGGACCATATCCGCATGCGGCGGGACAAGATGCGGAAAATATGTCTGATTTTTCTCGGGATAGTCCTGCTGGGCCTTGTGCTGATCGGGCTTTACACCGTGCTGCGCGGGGAGGCGCTGGGCGTAACCGGAATCGCGCTCTTAATGACAGGGCTTCTGGGTTTCGTATTCTTCGGCACGCGTTACATGTATCTGCATGTCCAGTTCAAAACGCGCGGACCGAAAAAGGGTCAAGGGCCCAGCGTCATTTAATTGAAAATTGAGAATTGTTAATTGTAAATTGAAGATTTCTTTAATTCTCAATTCTCAATTAACAATTTAATGCCCCTTGACGCTTGACGCCGCGCAGCAAGTTATGCCATTTAGTAGAGTAATAATCAAAAGACGACAAACGCATATCGTACATTCTTTATTCCTTTACCGCAGAGTTTGTACTCAGTGCTGAAATGCCGCCAGGGAAGTGAGCATATTAGTGGATAACAGTATCCGATTATACTAAATAGTGAATGTCACAATAATGTAAAATATATGAGAATTAAATTAATTGCTTGTTCAAGCTGTATTGTGATGTTATATTATACTATAGTACAGAAGGTAGATTGAGTGCGTAGTTATATAGAGAGGGTAAGATAAAGGCATAACGAAATTCACTGGGGGATATATCCGGGAGGAAAGGCATGCGCAAACTATCGCTACTTTTGTTTTTGCTCGCTGTTTTTTCTTTAGCTTTCGTTTCCATTGCCTGCGGCGGTGGCAGCAGTAAGAAAAAGAGCTCAACCGGCACGGGAACGGATCCGACCGGAACCGGCACCGGCCCCACCGGGACGGGAACGAACCCGGGCGGTGATGTGGGAGCGTTGATAAGCGCTATCAACAGCGACCGGACGGGGTCAGGGGCGGGAGCGTTGACCAACAACGGCAACCTGGCAGCGGTCGCCCAGGCGTATGCCGATTATCTGGCTTCAGCCAAGAGAACATCCTATTCGTCAAGCGCTGACGGGAAATCTCCTGAAACCCGCATTTCGAATGCCGGCATAACATTCATCAAGGCAGGCGAAACGGGAGTTATAAGTGCATCTGCATCCAGCGCGTCCGCAGCCAAGAGCGGGATGAACTCCGGCACGTTGAATGACCCGGACTTCACCGATATTGGCGTAGGATATGCCAAGTTTACTACAAGCGGGTGAAGTGGCACCTGCACCTACTACATCTGGGTCGTGGACCTGATCCAGAAGTAGTAGAAGGGACTCCTTGGAGGAGTTCTGAAACGAAGAAAAGAAAGACCGGGAAACCGGTCTTTTTTTTTGCTTTTCTATCGGATGTCCGGCGGAGGGATTATTTCCTGTAAGGCCCCGGCATGATTTGTATCAGGAATTCCATGTGTGCGCTCGTAAAGGCGGGTTCGTATGTTTCGAAAGGCAAAGACGACTGCATGATGTTCGGCACGGTATCGTCGTGGTCAACAATGCCGAGAGAATGGGCGATTTCGTGTGCGATTACCACTGCGAGCCACTTGGCACACTTGTCCAGGTCACCGAATATGCTTGAGACTGAAGCATAATCGGCGAATTTGTTGATGAATACGCCAAGGTAGTGCTCATCATTAAAACGTCCCGAGTTGTTTTCGATTCTGTTGTTATTGCCCGAGAAATCGACCATGACCCGTCCGGTGGTCGTTTCTCCGTAGACTCTTCGAACGGCAATGGTATTGTAGTAAATCGATCCAAAGGGGAGCGGAGTTGAATACTCTCCCGGCGCGGGAGAGACACCGTCTTCTCAGGGCTCGGTTGAGAAGCTGATGGGAACGCCATTATAGAACTGGCGCATGTAATAGAGACATTTTTCCTTGAATTCCCCCGCGTTGTCGGCCGGCAGACCCAGCGTTGCAAATGCGTCGAGAAGGGCAACGTTATCGAAGCTGACGTACCACCGGTCGGTGCCGGAAACATAACCGGGGTCCGTGCAGGTTCCCGTACCTGCCTGTGAGAGCGCCAGGCATAAGTAGAGCTTTTTTTTCCTGTCCTTATCGTTATCGCAACCGGCAATCAAGGCGGGGAGAAGCAGGCTGGCCATGAGTCCGAAGAAGAATCCCGATAGATGCTGAATCCTCAGTTGCATTAATTCACCCATACACGTCAGGATGTTTTACCGCCTGGATTCATTATATCCCTGTGTCGGGGAAATATCAAGTGTTTTGGCTTATCGGTTCGGGTTTACCGGCGAGGCCTGGATTGCCGCGTTTATCTTTTCAAGATTCGTCCTGCCGGCGGGCGTGTCCGAGCGGTTTTCAGCGACTTCCTTTGCCCTGAGCAGCAATTTGTAGCCGGTCTCGGGATCGACGAGTTTTGCGTATTCGCAATGCGCCATCTCAAACGATTCAGGCTGCCTGTCGAGCGATAAGGAGTCGTTGAATTCGATTGCCTTCTTAAGGCGCGTTGCGGCGTCGGGCCTGCCGAGCCGTGCAAGCAGCACGGCATGGTGCAGTCCGACGCTGGCGATCATTGTCTTGCGATTGGAGCTTTCAGAAAAAAACAGCGCCTGTTCGGCCGGTTCGACGGCCGCTTCGAGGTTGCCGAGCATCATGTGTGCTTCGGAAATGTTGATGAGAGTGAGCGTCATGACAAAGTGTTCTTCGACGTTCTTCATCATTTTGAGTGCTTTTTCAGCATAATCGAGTGCCTGCCCGGGCTCGTTCTGCATCAGCAGGAATCCCGAGAGGTTCGATAGGGCGAGGGAGATGGATATCGGGTTCCTGGCCTTTCGCTCAATTTCAAGAGCAGTTTTGTATGCCTTTTTTGCCTCAGCGGCGTTGCCGAGCTCGCCCTGGATAACGGCCACGTTGTTGTATATCCTGCTTGGGATTTCACGGCCCATTTCCCTGAACGCTTTTATGTATTTACGGAGATAATCCAGCGATTCTTCGTAACGGCCCAGGTTGAAATTGCAGTTGCCGAGGGAGCTGAGAAGCTCGGCGGTCGCCGGGTCGTTGCAGCTTTTGCTGAGCTCGAAGCCTTTCCGGCAGCATTCGAGCGCTTTTTCAAAATCGGCATCCGCGATGTGCATCACGGCAATCAGGTTATAAGCATATACCCGAAGATTTCCAGGCAGTGATTCATCCTCGGGAATCCCTTCCAGGTCCCGGATGATAAGGTGGTGTTGCTGTTTTCGCGCGTTGATGCGGGCGATGAGTATGCGGAACCATACGGATCTTATCGGGTCGGTTTCTTCACGAAGCCTGTTTCGCGCGGCGATAAGCAGGTTCTCGGGCAGGCCGACCTTGACTTGAAGTATGAGGCTATCGGCAAAGCCGACAACGTCACCTTCATGGTCTACTAATGCATCGTCTATGAGCGTGCCGTAGTCTTCCGGGGAGGTCACTTTCGCATCTCCGAAATTACAGATATGGATTATACCGGAATTTGCAGGCAACACAAAAGACTAATTTTTGTAAAAATAATCAGGCGGCAAGCGGAAAGCCTACGGCTTCGGCCGTCGGCGGGAGCTTTTTCGTTTGATGCTGCGTTTCCCGCTGGGGAGTTTCGGGTTTGCCGGTGAATTCCGGATTGCGGTGTCTATTTTCTTAAGAATTATTTTAAAGGAAGGCATATGCGAGCGGGTCCGGGCGACTTCCCTTGCTTTCAACAGCAGCTCGTATCCGGTTTTTGGGTCCACCAGCCTGGCGTATTCGTAATGCGCGCGCTCAAGCGAGTCAGGCTGCCTTTCGAGCGACAGGGAGTCGTTGTATTCGATTGCCTCCTTGAGGCGCTCGGCCGCGTCGGGCCTGCCGAGTTTTGCGAACAATACGGCATTGTGCAGCTTGGCTTCGGCAATCAGGACTTTGCGATTGGAGTTTGTCGCAAAAAACAGACCCTGTTCGGCCGGCTCGATGGCCGCTTCCAGGTTGCCCAGCATCATGTGTGCTTCGGAAAGGTTGATGAGGGCAAGCATCAGGGCCATGTGGTCTTCGACGCCTTTCATCATTTTAAAGGCTTTTTCAGCATAATCGAGCGCCTGCCCGGGCTCGTTCTGGGTCAGCAGAAACCCCGAAATGTTTGAAAGGGCGACGGAGATGCTTATAGGGTTTCTGGCTTTGCGCTCGATTTCGAGGGCGGTTTTGTAGGCTTCTTTCGCATCGGCCGCGTTGCCGAGTTCGCCCTGGATGACGGCCAGGTTGTTGTATGCCCTGCTTGAGATTTCACGCCCTGTCTCCTCATGCGCTTTCATGTACATGCGGAGAAAGTCCAGCGCCTCCTCGTAACGGCCGAGGTTGAAATTGCATTCGCCGAGAGAATTGAGAATTTCAATGGTCGCCGGGTCGTTGCTGCTTTCGCTGAGCGCGAGGCCTTTCCGGCAGCATTCGATTGCCCGGTCATATTCGGCGTTTGCGATGTGCATTCCGGCAATAAGGTTATAAGCGTACATGCGCAGGCTTTTTGGCAGTGATTCGTCTTCCGGGATTCCTTCAAGCTCCGCGGGGATGAGGTGGTTTTGATGCTTTCTCGCATTGATGCGGGCGATAAGGAAGCGAAGCCATATGGCTTTTATCGGATCGGTTTCTTCCTGAAGCCTGTTTTTCGCGGCGATGAGCAGGTTCTCAGGCAGGCCGACATTGATCAGCCGCATAAGGTTGTCGATAAAACCTACAACGTCGCCTTCGTGTTCCTCAAAGGCATTGTCTATGAACGCGTTGTAGTCTTCCGGTGAGGCCATTACACAACTCCGATATAACAAATGTTGATTATACCGGAATCTGCATGTGCCACAAAGCACTAATATCTATAATAATAGTCAGGAAGCGGGACGCCTACATCTTCGGTTTACGGCGGGAGCTTTTTCTTTTTACGATGCGTTTCCTGCGCGGGCGGTTCGGGTTCGCTGGGGAGTTGCGGATCATCACGTTTATCTTTCCCAGGATATTCTTGACCGCGGGCATGGGTGCGCGGCTCTCGGCAACCTCGCGGGCACGGAGAAGCAGTTCGTAACCGGCTTTCGGGTCCAGCAATCTCGCGTATTCGTAAAGCGTACGCTCGATCCATTCGGGCTGTCTGTCCAGCGAAAGTGAATCGCAGTAGTCGATCGCTTCCTTCAGCTGGTCGGCGGCTTCGGGTCTGCCCAGCATTGCCAGAACCGTGGCATGCAGCAGTTTCGTCTCGGCGATTAATATCTTACGCCCCGTGTTCGTTGCGAAGAACAGAGCGCGCTCAGCCTGCATAATCGCGGTATCGAGTTTTCCGAGCTCCATGTGCGCCTCGGCAATGCCCACCAGTATCATCGTAAGCGCCATGTTGTCTTCGGAGTTCTTCATCATCACGAACGCGTCCTCGGCATACTTGAGCGCTTCGGCCGGCTCGTTCTGAGAGAGAAGGAAGGAAGCGATGTTGGAAAGTGCGAATGAAATGGTTATCGGGTTCTGGTCTTCCGTCTCAACCTCGAGGGCCTTGTTGTATGCTTTTCTTGCCTCATTGAAGTTGCCCAATTCGGTGTGGATTACCGCCAGGTTGTTGTACAGTGTGCCGGGGATTTTGCGGCCGCTCTCCATGAGCCCTTTCAGATACATCCGGAAGTAGTCGAACGCTTCCTCGTACCGGCCCATATAGAAATGGCAGTTGCCCAGCGTGCTGAGAGTCTCGAGCGTCGCGGGGTCTTTTTCGCCTCCGGCCAGCGTCAGGGCTTTTTCACAGCATTCAAGGGCCTCGTCGAGTTTGGCTTCGGCCATATGCATCCGTGACAGAATATTGTAAGCGCATGAGCGAACGCCGTCGGGCAGGGATTCGTCTTCCGGGATCCCCACAAGCTCCGCGGGGATGAGGTGGTTTTGATGCTTCCTCGCATGCAGGCGCGCGGCAAGCAGTCGGAGCCAGACGGCTTTTATCGGGTCGTCCTCTTCCTTTAGCATTTCCCGCGCGGCGACGAGAAGCTGTTCGGGCAGTCCGACCTTGACCGAGAGATGCAGGTACTCGACAAAACCGGTGGCGTTGTCCTTGTATTCTTCAAAGGCTTCGCCTATGAGTTTCCTGTAGTCTCTGGGAGATGGCATCTGCCGCAGCTCCGAAATTGAAAAGATGGATTATACCCCAATCTGTACCCGGCGCAAACGACTAATTATTTGAAAAACAGTCGGAGTTTTCAGCCCATTATAATCCGAGAAACAAATAATTCCCTTACCATTATTTGGAAATTATTGTACAATACCCGGTGAGGTGCGTGACCGTGCCACAAAATGGTTCTGGATAAGAACCGGTAATTGTCCCGGAAGGGATGGAAAGGAAGGACAGGAATGGCTGAAAAAGAGAATGACCGTATCTCCCGCCTGGCAAACCTTGCAGACGAACTTGAAAGAGCCTACCAGAAAGCAGGAAACCTGCTCGCCTCCAGAATTGATCCTGTAAACGATGCGATAAAAAAAATCGGTGTTACTATGGAAGCGTCGCAGGAAACCGCATTCAGCTGCGAGGAATTTGAGGCAGGTGAACACAGAAAATACCTGCTCTGTGCTGTCCGGGGGAAAAACCGTGAGTGCGGCCTTTATGTGGCTGTATGGGGATACCCGCCCGGCAGCATCGATTTGAATGATAAGGAGCTTGCGATAAAGCATATTATAAAGCCCGAAGAATTACCGCTTCCGACAAGAATAAAGATACTTGATGTTCTGGATGATTTTGTGGAGATGTATGAAAGACATGTCCGGGATACAAGGAAAAACCTTTTAGAAGGTCCTGTTGTTCCGGAATCAAATCAGTAGGATTTCTCTGCACGGTCACGCACATCACCCGGTCTTGAGCCGGGTTTTTTGCTGGAATCGAAAGGGCGAGCCGAGGGCTCGCCCGTTAGTGCTGTTTTTTTTTGGGGTGCGGGTTTTACAGCGGCGGCCGCCCCCCACCCCGCCCCCCCCTGAGCCCCCCGCCCCGCGG
>SOJX01000125.1 GCA_004376375.1 Planctomycetota bacterium | reverse complement strand
GGGGCGGCCACCCCCCCCGCCCGGGGGGGTGCGGGGGGGGGGAGTGACCCCCGCCCCTATACAATCCCCCAAAGGAGAACAACATGCCCAACCAGGTCACGGTCGTCGGCGCGGGAACAATGGGAAACGGTATCGCCCAGACGTTCGCCGCAAACGGCTTCGACGTCGTCATGGTGGATATCAGCCAGGAATTCTGCGACAAGGGCGTCGCAAGCATTAACAAGTCGCTCGCACGCCTCGTGAAAAAGGAAAGAATAAGCGAGAAAGATGCACAGGATATTCTCGGTAGAATCAAGACCTCGACCGATTCCGCGGCCGCGGCCGCGGAATCTTTCATCGCAATCGAGGCCGCGACGGAGAACTTCGATATAAAAACAAAGATATTTAAAATCCTTGACGAGTCGCTCCCCGCCGATGCTGTCCTCGGCACCAATACTTCGTCGATTTCCATAACAAAACTGGCCGCGCTCACCGGCCGGCCGGAAAAGGTTATCGGAATGCACTTCATGAACCCCGTCCCGGTCATGAAGCTCGTCGAAATCATCCGCGGACACCACACCTCGGACGAAACGACAAACACCACCATGGAGCTGTCCAAAAAACTCGGAAAGGCTCCGGTCGCGGTCAACGACTTCCCCGGATTCGGCATCAACCGCATCCTCATGCCGATGATTAACGAGGCCGCGTACGCCCTCATGGAAGGCGTCGCCACGAAGGAGGCGCTCGACGACGTCATGAAGCTCGGCGCGAACCACCCGATGGGTCCGCTCGGCCTCGCCGACCTTATCGGCCTCGACGTCTGCCTTGCGATAATGGAAGTGCTTAACGACGGGCTCGGCGACTCCAAGTACCGCCCGTGCCCGCTCCTCAGAAGAATGGTCGACGCGGGAGACCTCGGCCGAAAGACCGGCCGCGGCTTCTACGATTACTCGAAATAGATATTTAGCGGCGCCGCTTGCGGCGCGTTAATAATAAATGCAGCCGTCGAGCGTGGCCGGCGTGGTCTGTGCGCCGTATTCTTCGAACAAGGAAACCAGACGACCAACATTGAGGATAACCCCGTGTTATACGAACTCACCGAAGAAGAAGCGATGCTGCGCGACATGGTGCGCGACTTCGCGGCAAAAGAACTCGAGCCAAAGGCCGAGCATTACGACCAGACCGAGACTTTCCCGCACGAGCATTTCGAAAAGATGGGCGAGCTCGGCCTCATGGGGATGCTCATACCGGAGGAGTACGGCGGCTCGGACATGGGGCTATTCGCCGAAGTGCTGGCCGTTGAGGAGCTCGCCTACTCCTGCGCGTCGACCGCGATAACGATGGCGGTCCACAACTCCCTCGTCACCGGGCCGATAGTCAGGTGCGGCAACGAAGAACAGAAGCAGGAATTCCTCCCCGGCCTCGCGTCCGGCGAACGGCTCGGCGCCTATTGCCTCACCGAGCCAAACACCGGGAGCGACGCCGCATCACTCGAAATGACGGCTGTAAAAAAAGGCGACAAGTATGTCCTCAACGGCACAAAAAGCTGGATAAGCACAGCCGGCGTAAGCGGGGTAATGCTCCTCTTCGCCCGCACCGACAAGGACGCGGCAAAAAAGAAAGAGGGAATAAGCGCGTTCATCGTGACGCCCGACCTGCCGGGCCTTACCATCGGCAAGGAAGAGAAGAAGCTCGGCCTCCGCGCGTCGAACACGGTACAGATTATCCTCGAAGACTGCGAGGTCCCGGCCGACAGGTTGCTCGGCGAAGAGAACACGGGCTTCAAAATCGCGCTGAACGCCCTGAGCGCCGGACGCATCGGCGTCGCCGCACAGGCGCTGGGCATACACCGCGCATGCCTCGACGAATCCGTGCGATACTCGCAGGAACGGCACCAGTTCGACCAGCCGATTGCAAACTTTCAGGCCATCAAGGTGAAAATCGCGGACATGGCGATGGAGCTCGAGGCCGCGAGGTGGCTCGTCTGGCAGGCCGCGAAACTCAGGGACGCCGGGCAGCCGTGCATCAAGGAAGCCTCGATGGCGAAACTCTTCGCCGCGGAAGCCGCAAACCGCGCCGCGAGAGAAGCCGTCCAGATCCACGGCGGTTACGGTTACATGAAGGAATACAAGGTCGAGCGGCTGTTCCGCGACGCCAAGGTCCTGGAAATATACGAAGGCACGTCCGAGATCCAGAGGCTGGTAATCTCTCGTGAAGTCCTGGCATAGAAAGCAAGGGAACAAGGAAATAAGGAAATAAGTAAACAGGGGAATAAGGGAACAAGATAATAAGGGAATAAGTATAAAGAACATTCTTACTTATTCACTTATCAACTTATTTCCTTATCAACTTCTTTGTTTAGCGGTCGAGCTTGCTCGACGCGTTCTTCGATTGCCGATTGTCAATTGTCGATTTTCGATTTGCGATTGAAGAAAATCGAAAATCCATTTAGACCTGCGAATAGCAGAATGACGTACGATCTTGCTGAAAAACTGGTAAACGGCGACCGCCTCGCGCTGGCGAAGGCGATAACGCTTGTCGAAAACCGCGCGCACGGGCATGAGGACATCCTCGAAGAGTGCTTCCGAAACCGCAAACCTGCCGTGCGGATCGGGCTCACCGGCGCGCCGGGCTCGGGAAAATCAACCCTCGTAAACGCGATGATAAAACTGCTTCGCGCAGAAGGGAAAACAATCGGAGTCGTCGCGGTCGACCCGACGAGCCCGTTCACCGGAGGCGCGCTCCTCGGCGACCGCGTGCGAATCACGACAAGCGAGTCGGACGAGGGAGTCTTCATCCGCTCGATGGCCTCCCGCGGAGCCGTCGGCGGCATCGCGGAGGCCACCGACGACGTCGCCGTGCTTTTCGAGGCAAGCGGGAAAGAATACGTGCTTATCGAAACGGTAGGCGTCGGCCAGGCCGAAGTCGACGTCGCGGCAAGCGCGGACACCACCGTGCTCGTCCTTACGCCGGAAGCCGGCGATTCCGTGCAGACCCTCAAGGCGGGACTGATGGAAGTCGCGGACGTCTTCGCGATAAACAAGTCCGACAGGCCGGGCGCGGAGCGCATGGCGCTCGACATCAGAAGCATGCTTGAAATGCGCGCGTCCGAAAAAGGCTGGACGCCGCCCATAATATGCATGTCCGCTATCAGGGGCGAGAAGGTCGACGAGCTTATCGACGAAATCGCAAAACACCGCGAACACCTCGCCTCATGCACCAGCGCGGCCGACCGCGAGCGCACCTACCTGGTGGTAAAACTCAAACGCGCGGTCGAGCGCATGCTGAAGAACGACCTCTGGCGCGGCCCGGACGGGAGCGCCCTCGAAAAAATCGCGGACGATATCGCAGACGGGACGACGACCCCGTACGCGGCGGCCCGTCAAATCCTGGACCGTTACCGCGCGCGGTCGGGACAGGGAGAATAAACCCGTGACGAAAAAGCCCCCTGATAAAGACTACGATGCGGCAAAGAAAAAATGGGAGGACGAACTCGCCTCCCCGAAATGCAGACAGATGCACGACCGCTTCGAGACGATTTCGTTCCGCGAGATAAAGCCGCTCTATACGCCGGAAGACCTCGGCCACGAAGTTCCCGAAGACTACATGGACGAACTCGGCTTCCCCGGCCAGCATCCCTATACCCGCGGCGTCCATCCCACGATGTACCGCGGCCGCACATGGACAATGCGCCAGTTCTCCGGCTTCGGCACGGCGAAAGACACCAACAAACGTTACAAATACATCCTCGAACAGGGCGGCACCGGACTCTCCGTCGCCTTCGACATGCCGACGATAATGGGATACGACTCCGACCACAAGCGCTCCGAGGGCGAGGTCGGCAAATGCGGCGTCGCCGTCTCATCGCTCGCCGACATGGAAACGCTTTTCGACGGCATCCCGCTCGACAAGGTCTCGACCTCGATGACCATAAACGGCCCCGCCGCCATACTGTGGGCCTTCTACATCGCCGTCGGCGAAAAACAGGGCGTCTCCTCCGACAAGCTCCGCGGCACGATACAGAACGATATCCTGAAGGAATACATCGCGCAGAAATCGTGGATTTTTCCGCCGCGGCCCTCCATGAGATTAATCACCGACATTATTGCGTACGCCGCCGACAACGTGCCGCAGTGGAATACTATCTCCATTTCCGGCTACCACATCCGCGAAGCCGGCTCGACGGCCGTGCAGGAGCTCGCCTTCACGCTCGCCGACGGGTTCGCCTACGTGGAAGCCGGCATTGAAGCCGGGCTCGACGTCGACAAATTCGCGCCGCGCCTCGCTTTTTTCTTCGATGCTCACTCCGATTTCTTCGAGGAGATCGCCAAGTTCAGGGCCGCGCGCCGGATCTGGGCGAAACGGATGAAAAACAAGTACGGCGCAAAAGACCCGCACTCCTGGACGCTCCGCTTCCACACGCAGACGGCCGGCTGCTCGCTGACCGCGCAGCAGCCGGAAAACAACATAACCCGCACCGCGTTCCAGGCGCTCTCGGCCGTACTCGGCGGCACGCAGTCGCTCCACACGAACTCGATGGACGAAACGCTTGCGCTGCCGACGGAAAAGGCGGTAAAAATCGCCCTCCGCACGCAGCAGATAATCCTGGACGAAACCGCCGCCGCAAGCACGATTGACCCGCTTGCCGGCAGTTACTTCGTCGAAAAGCTTACCGACGAGATGGAGGAGGCGGCCGAAGAGTACTTCCGCAGAATCGACGAGCTCGGTGGTGTCATCCCGGCGATAGAAAAGGGATTTCCCCAGCGCGAAATAGCGGACGCGGCGTACCGGTTCCAGCGCGCACTGGAATCGGGCAAACGCGTGATGGTCGGCATAAACAAGTATTTCGAGCCGGGTGAGAAAGTCACGATCGATTTACTGAAAATCGACCCGCGCGTGGACGAGGAATGCCGCGAAAACCTCCGCAGCCTGCGCGAGAGCCGCGATAATAAAAAAGTAAAGCAGACGCTTGCCGCGCTGAAAAAAGCGGCCGAGGGCACGGACAACCTGATGCCGAAAATACTCGACGCCGTCCGCGCATACGCGACGCTCGGCGAAATCGTGGATACCTTGAAATCAGTCTTCGGCGAGTATATCGAGACACCAATTTTCTAAAACGGAGTTAGCGGGATGAGCAGACCTATCCGAATACTTGTCGCAAAGGCCGGCCTCGACGGTCACGACCGGGGGGCGAAAGTCGTCGCGGCGGGGCTGCGCGACGCCGGCATGGAGGTTATATACACCGGCCTCCACCAGACGCCGGAACAGATAGCCGAGGCCGCGGTGCAGGAAGACGTCGAGGTGGTTGGCATTTCCTCGCTTGCGGGCGCGCACATGACCCTGTTTACCCGCGTACTCGAACTCCTGAAGGAAGCCGGCGCCGGGCACATCATGGTGGTCGGCGGCGGCATTATTTCCGAAGACGATATCGTCGGGTTGGAGAAGCGCGGCGTCGCAAAACTTTTCGGACCCGGGACCGAACTGCCCGTGATTGTCGACTGGATTGTAAAAGCGGTTGACGCGCAACGCGCCGAAGCGGCAAAAGAGTAGAAGGCTTGAGAATTGAGAATTGAGAATTGAGAATTGAAAATTGAAAATTGAGAATTGAGAAATATTAACCCAAAGGACTGAAGGACCGAAAAACCGACGACCAAAGGACCGAAGGACCGAAGGACCAAAAGACCAAAGGACCGAATTATGGACCTCACCGAAGAACAGCAGCAGATTCGTGAAATGGTTCGGGAATTCGCCGTAAAGGAAGTCGAGCCCATCGCCCATGAGATCGACGAAACCCGGCGCTTCCCGAAGGAGACGGTCGAGCGCATGGCCGAGCTGGGGCTTTTCGGCATACCTATTACCGAGGAGTACGAAGGCGCGGGCGGCGACAACCTCTCATACATCCTTGCCGTAGAAGAGATATCTCGCGTCTGCGGCTCGACCGGCATTACGCTCGCGTCGAATTTCTCGCTCGGAACCTACCCGATATGGGCGTTCGGCACCGAGGAGCAGAAAAGAAAATACATCCCCGACCTCGCAAGCGGGCGCAGGATGGGTTGCTTCGGCCTCACCGAGGCAAACGCGGGCTCCGACGCAGGCGGCACCCAGACCACCGCAGTCAAAAAAGGCGACCGATGGATACTCAACGGCACGAAAATGTTCATCACGAACGCCTCTTATGCATACACGTGCGTAGTCACCGCCGTCACCGATAAGAAGGCAAAGAAAAAGCACCAAGGTATAAGCGCCTTCATCGTCACAAAGGACATGAAGGGTTTCACCGCGGGCAAGAAGCTGGACAAGCTCGGGCTGCGCGGCTCCGATACGGCTGAGATTATTCTCGAAGACGTCGAAGTCCCGGAGGAAAACCTTATCGGCGAAATCAACGGCGGGTTCAAATTCTTCATGCAGACGCTCGACGGCGGGCGCATCTCCATCGGCGCGCTCGGGCTCGGGCTGGCGCAGGGCGCGCTCGACAAGGCGACCCAGTATGCCCGCGAGCGGATTCAGTTCGGAGTTCCAATCGGCCGGCACCAGCAGGTAGGCTTCAAGCTCGCGTCCATGGCAACGGAGATCGAGGCCGCGCGCCACCTCGTCTGGCACGCCGCCCGCCTCAAGGACCGCGGCCTGCCCTACAGCAAGGAAGCGGCGATGGCCAAACTGTTCGCCTCCGAGGCCGCGTACCGCGCGACCAAGGACGCGATCCAGATCTACGGCGGTAACGGCTACTCGCGCGAATACCCGGTCGAGAGATATTTCCGCGACGCCAAGCTGTGCGAGATAGGGGAAGGAACAAGCGAGATCCAGCGGCTCGTAATCTCCCGCACGCTGCTGAACGAATAATCCGAAAGAGCAACCGGATAAGCCTGCTCTGCTTTCGCCAAAATGATTGAATTTGAAATAAAAAAAACGCTGCCGCGAGTCATTCGCGGCAGCGTAATATTTCATATACACAACCTTCAAGGCCAAAAGCGGATTACCATTCCCGCCTTTCCTTGATCCTCACGTTTTCTATTCGCTCCCTGGCCTCTTTGGCCTGCGGCGTGCCGGGGAACCTGCTTATAACCTTCTGGTACCTGATTATCTGCTCCCCGTATTCGAACTCCTCGAGGTTCTCGAACGACTTGGCGGACTCGAGCATATCCCCGGCCTCGACAGTCGAGATGTCCTGCCGGTACTCGGCCTCGATTCCCTTGTGGTCGACCGGGCTCCCCGCTTCGGGATTGGTACCGGCGATTACGAAATAAACGATAATTACCAGCACCATAACGCCGCCGCCGACCAGAAGGGCGATCTCCGCAGGGCCCATACCGCCCCCGCGGGTCGGCATCGGGCGGTCGTAGTAGTCATCATCGTCGTAACGACCACGACCACCTCTCCCGCCGCGCGCTCCCCCGCGACCGCCACGGCTCCCGCGGCCGCCTCGGCCGCCCCGGCCGCCTCGACCTCCATACCTGCCGCCATAAGCCATGATTATCTATTCCTTTCCCGGACCGGAACCGGTCCGTTAATGACAGACGCTCTTGGCGCCTACCATTCCCGCCTCTCTTTAATCCTTACATTCACTATACGTTCCCTCGCCTCCTTGGCCTGAGGCGTACCGGGAAACCTGCTTATCACCTTCTGGTACCTGATTATCTGCTCCCCGTATTCGAACTCCTCGAGGTTCTCGAACGACTTGGCGGCCTCGAGCATATCCCCGGCCTCCAGGGTCATGATATCCTGCCGGTGCTCTATCCGGCCGCTCTCGTGATCGACCGGGCTCACCGCTTCGGGGTCGGTACCGGCGATAATGAAATATACTATTATCATGAGTATGACAAGACCGGCTCCGACGAGCAGCAGTATATCCGCCGTGGGCATTCCGCTCTGCTGACGCGCGTACATGCGGTCGCGGCGGGCGGCGTCGCGCCCTCCGCGCCGGCCCCCGCCGCGCCGGCCGCCCCCCCGCCCCCTGCGGCCGCCGCGGGACA
>SOJX01000016.1 GCA_004376375.1 Planctomycetota bacterium | reverse complement strand
GGTGTCAGGTGTCAGGTGTCAGATTAAAGGTGTCAGGTTTTAGGTGTCAGGTGTCAGGAAATAATATTAAAAAATATACTCCTGAAACCTGAAACCTGATACCTATCATTTGAGGCGTAACAGAGTACTAAGTCGAGAGGGTTAATGCACGGCATTTTCACGCTACTCGCAACATCAACACACGTCGAGTCGCTCGACGGCGACTGGCTCTGGGCGCTGATTAAGGCCATCGCCTTCGTGGGGATATTCCTTACGATCGTGCCCGTAATGACGTGGGTCGAGCGGCGGGGAAGCGCTTTCATACAGGACCGGGTCGGCCCGAACCGGATCACCGTTTTCGGCATCAAGAACGCGGGCCTTCTGTTCCCGATGGCCGACGGCCTGAAGTTCTTGTTCAAAGAGGACTTTCTCCCGGAGAAGGCCGAGAAAATCCTCTACACGCTCGCGCCCATGATGATAATGATACCGGCGTTCATTGTATACGCGGTCGTTCCGTTTTCGTCACCGATAATGCACGAAAGCGTTGCCGACGACGGGGCAATTACCAGATATATTTTCTCCATCCAGATTGCCCCCAACCTGGGCGTTGGATTGCTTTTCGTTTTCGCCATCGCGTCGCTTGGGACGTACGGAATTATCGTGGGCGGCTGGTCGGGCGGCTCGAAGTATTCGTTCCTGGGCTCGATGCGCGCCTGCGCGCAAATGATTTCTTACGAGATCCCGCTGACGCTTTCGGTCATCGGCATTCTCATGGTTTACCAGACGCTTTCGCTTCAGGGAATGGTCGCCCACCAGACCGGAGGCGGCCTGCTCGGGATTTCGTGGCTGCCGCACTGGGGAATATTCGTGCAGCCGCTGGGATTTATCCTGTTCCTGGTCTGCGCGTTCGCCGAGACGAACCGGGCGCCGTTCGACGTGGTCGAGAGCGACAGCGAATTGGTCGCCGGCTTTCATACCGACTATTCGGGCTTTAAATTCGCGCTTTTCTTCATGGCCGAGTACGCCAGCATGGTGACCATGAGCGCGCTTATCGTGATCCTGTTTTTCGGCGGCTGGCATATTCCGATAATTACCCCGGAGAATCCCGGTTCGTACCTGATAGACTGGTTCCGGGGCTTCGACATGTCGCTCTTATGGGCAAGCATCCTGACGACGGTAATACATTTCGCCGTCTTCATGGCTAAGACCGGTTTTTTCCTCTGGCTTTTTATCTGGGTTCGGTGGACGCTGCCGCGTTTCCGTTACGACCAGCTCCAGGCGCTGGGATGGAAAGTGCTGCTCCCGCTCGGGCTTGTCAACGTGGCGATAACCGCGCTGTTGTTGTTGTTTTACGGGATGTAGTAATGGGTCGAAAGTCAAAGGTCGAGCGTCAAACGTCATAAGGAAAAACATTTATTTATTAAGACCTGCAACCTGCGACTTGTGACCTGCGACTTGAATTGGGTTGATAAATGGCTGAAACCTCG
Source organism: Planctomycetota bacterium (assembly GCA_004376375.1). Taxonomy (GTDB): domain Bacteria; phylum Planctomycetota; class E44-bin39; order E44-bin39; family E44-bin39; genus E44-bin39. The sequence continues at coordinate 82,457 of SOJX01000016.1, read as the reverse complement.
AACACTGATTCAAAGACAGCCGACGACGGCAAGGTCGAAACCGTTACCGTGATGGTGCCGGAGACCCGGGAAAGGTCCGTAATTACCCGGCTTTACCTTGTCGAGATCGCCAAGGGGCTGGGAATAACTATCCGGCATTTCCTGAGGAATATTTTCAACCGCAAGCGGATGCCGATTATCGAGTACCCGGAAAAGAAGCGCTATATCCCCATCGGCTTCCGGGGCCTGCACAAGCTTCTTCTCAAGGAAGCGCCCGATCCGCGTGAGGGCGAGGTAAAGTGCGTCGCCTGCTTCATGTGCGCGACAGCCTGCCCGGCAAACGCCATTACTATCGAAGCGGGCGAGCACGAAGACCCGAGCGTCGAGAAGTATCCGGCGAAGTATGAAATCGACGAGCTTCGCTGCATATACTGCGGCTACTGCGTCGAGGCGTGCCCGCTCGACGCGATCACGATGACCGATTACTACGAGACCTGCGAAGAGAAGCGGCAGGATTTTATTTATGATATCGATAAGCTGACCCGACCGCCGGGAGGAGAGAAATGATTTCCCTGGAAAGCTACATCCCGGCACTTGCTTTTCTGGCGGAAGCGGCTGCAGATGCCGTCAAGACCGGTGCATCGGAAATGAATTTCGGGGCGGGGGACTTCTTCTTCTACCTGTTTGCCGTAATCGCGGTATTTTCCGCGTTCATGGTTGTGACGGCTGAAAGCCCGATTTCCAGTGCGCTGTTCCTGGTGGTGACGTTTTTCGCGATGGCTGCGATATACGCGCTTTTATCCGCGCATTTCCTTGCCGTGATCCAGGTGCTTGTCTACGCGGGCGCGATCATGGTTCTGTTCCTGTTCGTGATAATGCTGCTTGACTTGCGTAAGGAAGAGCTTATCGAGAAGCGCCACTGGCTGCTCGGGGCCGTCGGTTTTGTCGTCGGAATCGCCCTGGTTGTGCTCATGGTTGCCTCGTTCAGGCTGTCGCAGAACGTGGAAGTCGCGGTAAAGTCCGGGACGGACCAGGAAGCACCGGACGCGGCGAAGTTCCCCGCAATCCAGGAATCCGCCGACCAGATCGACGGCAGCAGGATTGAAGCCGCCAGGTTCGGAACCACGCGGCGTGTCAGCAAGCATCTTTTCAGGGAATACCTCTTTCCGTTCGAAGTTGCATCTCTCCTGCTGCTGGTCGGCATTATCGGCGTGGTGGTGATTTCCCGCCGCCGCCGCAGGCGCCGACCTCCCGGCGAGGTGATTGACGAGGAGGGTGCATCATGATGTACAACGCCGGGCTGTTTCAATATCTGTCGCTTGCCGGCGTGCTGTTCATACTGGGCGTGTTCGGCGTGCTCTGGCGCAAGAACGCGATAATTGTTTTCATGTCGATTGAGCTTATGCTGAACGCGGCCAATCTCGTGTTTGTGACTTTTTCGCGGTTCATGGCCAGCCACCCTGACGGCTACGTCGCGATGCAGGGGCACATGTTTGCGTTCATGTCGATGGTGGTCGCGGCCTGCGAGGTCGCGGTCGGACTGGCGATTATCGTGGTGATATTCAGAAACAAGAAGACGATCGACGTCGACGATATGAACCTGCTTAAGGGATAGAAGAAGTACCGGGTACCGGATACCGGGTACCGAGTACCGAGTATCGAGTTTCGAGTGAAGAATCCTTGATTATTTTTTGCTCGAAACTCGAAACTCGAAACTCGAAACTCGAAACTTCTTAGAGGACGGAAATGCCGCTTGAGCTTCTACAACTTGCAGCAACCGCTTCACAGACGGCCGCCGGCAGCGGGCTGCCGACCGGCAGGATGCTGATCTGGATACTGCTGTTTCCGCTCATCGGGATGACGATCTGGGGCATCCTCGGCAAGCGTCTGCGCCGCGAGACCGTCGGCACCCTCGCGTCGCTTGCCATCGGGCTTTCGTTCATTTTTTCGCTGGGCTTTTTCCTGGCGATGCTGGTCAGAGAAGGGCACGGCGCCTATACGTATACCTATTACACGTGGATAGCCGCCGGCAAGTGGTTCAGCATTCCTTTCGGGCTGCGGTTCGACCACCTGTCCGCGGTCATGGCGCTTGTGGTAACGGGCGTGAGCACCGTTATACATATTTATTCCATCGGCTACATGCGCCACGACCACGCCTACTGGCGCTTCTTCTGCTATCTGAACCTGTTCGTCTTCTTCATGCTCATGCTCGTCCTGGGCGACAACCTTCTCATGATGTTCGTCGGATGGGAGGGCGTGGGGCTCTGCTCGTATCTCCTTATCGGCTTCTGGTACGATGACCGCAACCACCCGGCGGAGACCAACGAACAGGGCACCGGCAACGCGATTGCCGGAAAGAAAGCGTTTATCGTAAACCGCATCGGCGACTTCGGTTTCGTTCTCGGCATATTCTTTATTTTTGTCACCTTCTCGCTGATGACGAATGATTCGGCAGAGCTGCAGAAAGCATATGCAGGCGCTGCGAAGCAGCTTCACGTTACGGATGTAGAGCAGATCACCCCGCTCAAGTTTTCCCACCTGAAAGCGATTATTGAAAGCTGGCCCGAGGGCTCTCACCTTCCGGTCATGGTGCTGACTCTGATCGGGATATTCCTTTTCGTCGGCGCCGCGGGCAAGTCGGCGCAGATTCCGCTTTACGTCTGGCTTCCCGACGCGATGGCGGGCCCGACGCCGGTATCCGCGCTCATACACGCGGCGACGATGGTTACCGCCGGCGTCTACATGGTTGCGCGAATGAGTTTTATCTACGTCGAGGCGCCGACCGCCATGATGGTGGTCGCCGGGATAGGTGCACTGACGGCCCTGTTCGCGGCGACGATCGGCCTTGCGCAGAACGATATAAAGAAAGTGCTCGCATATTCGACCGTGTCCCAGCTCGGCTACATGTTCATCGCCGTGGGCGTCGGCGCGTATGCGTTCGGCATTTTCCACCTGATGACGCACGCGTTTTTCAAGGCCTGCCTGTTCCTCGGCTCGGGCGCGGTTATCGATTTCATGCACCACAAGCAGGATATCCGCGGTTACGGGGGCTTGAGGAAATACCTTCCCATAACTCACATAACGTGGGTCATCGCGGCTTATGCCATCGCGGGCCTGCCGTTCCTGTCCGGGTTTTACTCCAAGGACGCGATTCTCGAGAAAGCGTTCGAGTTCGCGCCCCACGGGATGCACTGGTTCGGGTACGCGGTCTTCGGGATGGGCCTCGCGGGTGCGATACTGACCGCGTTCTACATGACGCGCGTCACCGCGCTCACGTTCTGGGGTACGCCGCGGATTCCTGAAGAGAAGCTGGCAACGTTTAAAAAACCTCCTGGAACAATGAAGGCGGCGCTTGTTATTCTGGCTTTTCTTGCAATTATCGGCGGTTATATAAACATTCCCGCGTGGTGGTCTTCCGACCACAAGGGCGGTCAGTATTTCGTCACCTGGGTCCAGCACTGGACCAAGGACAAAGTAGCAGAGGAGCGCCATTTCGTCCAGCACGGCGGTGCGGCGCACGACGAAAAAGCCGGGCACGACGAGAAGGCCGGGGACGACGGGAAGGCGCAAAACGACGGCGACAAGGAAGCGGCCGAGAAGCCGCACAAGGAAGGCTCGGAAGTGCACGAGGGCATGAGCCTGGGGATGCTCGCGTTTCTGCTGACGCTCCTTTCCGTCGGCGTTGCGGTTATCGGCGTGGCGGCGGGCATGGCGAAGTACGGCGTTAAGAAGACGGGTGCCGTCCCGCCTGCCGAGGGCGAGAAGCTCACCCCGCTGCACGCGATGATAAAGAACAAGTACTGGATAGATGAGTTGTACGAAGGAACTCTTGTGGACCCGATCCACGCGGGCAGCAAGTATGTTTTGTGGCAGGGTATCGACGTATTCATAATCGACGCGTTCGTGGACGGGCTCGCCTGGTTTACGCTCAGGATCGGCGCATGGGTGCGCCGCCTGCAGACGGGCCTCATACCCGTTTACGTTATATTTATGGTTGCCGGGCTGGTTGCCATGCTGATTTACTTCTTCGCATACGGGATTCTGGAGATGCCGACCTTCTTCATTAAAGGCGGCGGAAAATAGTTATAAGGTTTGTAGGTTTGTAGGTGGGTAGGTTTGTAAGTGGGTAGCTAGGAACCTACGAACCTGATTATAGGACGAACTGATGGAACTGATTCCGACAAACATAGCTCCGAGCTACTGGCTGAGCGTTATCACGTTTCTGCCGCTCGTGGGCGCGTTCGTTCTGCTGTTCCTGCCCAGGTCGGAAAAGAACAGCGCCCGGTGGGTGGCGCTGCTTTTCGCCGTTGTGACTTTCCTTGTTTCGCTGAAATTGTGGTTCGGCTTTGAACTCGGGACGCCGCAGTTCCAGTTCGTGGAGCAGTGCGACTGGATAACTTTCGGAAAATGGAAAGTACAGTACTTCCTCGGCGTTGACGGCATCAGCCTGCTTATCGTGCTGTTGACTACGTTCCTCACTCCGATCGTGGTCCTCTCGGCGTGGAAGGCGGTGCAGGAAAAAGTAAAAGAATACATGATTTTCATGCTGCTCCTCGAGACGGCGATGCTCGGGGCGCTGGTCTCGCTCGACCTTTTCCTTTTCTACGTCTTCTGGGAACTGATGCTCATCCCGATGTACTTCCTCATCGGAATCTACGGCTCAAACCCGGAGCGCAGGCGCTACGCCGCCATCAAGTTCTTCATATTCACGATGGTCGGCAGCGTCTTCATGCTTATCGGCATAATCTACCTCGGCGCAAAGTACGGCGGATATACGTTCAGCTATCCCGCGATCCTTGACGCCGGAATCGACGTTTATCCTCAGATGTGGCTGTTCCTGGCGTTTGCCGTTACGTTTGCCATCAAAGTCCCGATGTTCCCGTTCCACACGTGGCTCCCGGACGCCCACACCGAGGCGCCGACCGGGGGCTCCGTCATCCTTGCCGGCATCCTGCTGAAGATGGGGACATACGGCTTCGTGCGTTTTGCGATGCCGCTTTTCCCCGACGGCGTGCGGTTCTTCATGCCGGCGCTCGCGGTCCTTGCCGTTATCGGCATTATCTACGGCGCGCTCGTGGCGATGGTGCAGCCGGACGTGAAGCGGCTCGTCGCCTTCTCCTCGGTGTCGCACCTCGGGTACGTCATGCTCGGCCTCTTTGCGCTGAACGCAATGGGGGTCCAGGGCGGTATCTTCCAGATGATAAGCCACGGCCTCTCGACCGGCGCGCTGTTCTTAATCGTCGGCATGATATACGAGCGGCGGCATACGCGGATGATATCCGAGTTCGGCGGCCTGGCGAAGGTTATGCCCGTATTTGCCGCCTGTTTTCTCATAGTAACGCTTTCGTCCATCGGTCTGCCGTCGACCAACGGGTTTGTCGGCGAGTTCCTGATTCTTATCGGCGCGTTCACTTCCGGCACGAATGGCGCACTGAGTTCGGCATGCGGCCCGGGTGCGTACTGGTTCGCGATTATCGCGGCGCTGGGAGTCATCTTCGGCGCGGTCTACATGCTCTGGATGTTCCAGCGGGTCATGTACGGAAAGGTGACCAACCCGAAGAACGAGAACCTTAAAGACCTGTCGCTTCGCGAGTTCGTGGTGCTTGCCCCGATAATCCTTTTCATCTTTATCATGGGTATTTTCCCGACGCCGTTTCTGCGCAGGATGGAGGCGTCGGTAAAGTATTTCAACAATCATTACGCGAAGCAATTCACCGACGTGAATGCGGAGACAGCGTCAACTGATGCGCCGGAGAAGGCAAAGCAGGCGGCCGTGACTTCGGAAAAACCCGGCAGGGCTTTCGCCCGCGCCCGCGAAGCGGTCGCTGTGAAAAAAGATGCAGATATTAACAATGCTCCTTCGAGGCCGGGGGCAGGCCCGGCTCTCAAGTCGGGCATGAAAAAACGCGCGGCAGGAGTGCCGCGCCTACCGGAGTTGAAATGAATCCGTCCGGGATACAACTTTTCTTGAAGCAGAACTTCGACATCCAGACCGTGATGCCGCTTATCGTGGTTGCGGCGACTGCGTTGCTCGTTCTGCTGCTCGAGGCGACCATCAGGGGGAAAAGCCGCACCTTCCTGACGGCCGTTTCGCTTGTCGGTCTCGGCGTCGCGCTGCTTCTTACACTCTTTAATTTCCCGGGGGCGAAGCAGTCGTCTTTTTACGGCATGGTGCGCACCGATGCGTTCGCCCAGTTCTTCACCGTTATCGCACTGGCCGCGGGCTCGCTTACACTGCTGCTTTCCGCCAACTATCTGCCGAAGATAAAGTCGGACACCGGCGAATTCCACGCGCTCGTGCTGCTGGCCGTCTGCGGCATGATTCTGATGGCCATCGGCAACGACCTCATCGTTCTTTTCCTCGGCATCGAGACGATGTCGATTGCGATGTATATCCTCTGCGGCATCAGAGTGGACGCGGAAAAATCCAACGAGAGCTCGCTCAAGTACCTGCTTCTGGGCGCGTTCGCGAGCGCGTTCCTGCTTTTCGGCATCGCCCTCATCTACGGCGCCACCGGCACGACCAACATTGAAGCGCTGATAAACAGCGGCGGCGTTCTATACGGTATTTCCGGCATAAAAGAATACCAGTGGGACACCGGAGCATACCAGTTCGCCGAGACGGCGGCGCAGTATTTCTTCATTCTTGGAGTCGCGTTCGTCTTTCTCGGTTTTGCCTTCAAGATAGGCGCCGTTCCCTTCCATATGTGGACGCCGGACGTTTACCAGGGGGCGCCGACAAGCGTTACCGGCTTCATGGCCGTCGGCGTAAAGGCTGCCGCGTTCGCGGCACTTATCCGCGTTTTCCTGGGAATTGTCGATTTCGGCGACCTTTATTCGAGCAATGCGATTGCGTATCAGCCCCTGATGGACCTCAAGGACGTTCTGCTCGGCGTTATCTGGCTGGTTGCCGTGCTGACGATGACGCTCGGCAACCTGTCGGCCCTGATTCAGACGAACCTCAAGCGGATGCTCGCGTTTTCGTCCATAGCGCACGCCGGCTATGCGCTTGTCGGCGTTTCAGTCGCGCTTCGGCTCAGCGGCGACGACCGCGATGCCGCGGTCGGCGCCGTGATGTTCTACCTGCTCGCGTACATGTTCATGAACCTCGGCGCGTTCGGGGTCGTAATCATGATGAACCGCGGAAACGACGAAGGCGAGCACCTGCATGATTACAACGGCCTGGCGTCGTACAGGCCCCTTGTCGCAGCCGCGATGGCGGTTTTCATGTTCTCGCTGGCCGGTATTCCCCCGACGGCCGGGTTCGTGGGCAAGTTCTACATATTCTCCGCTGCCGTTTCCGCGGGGACGGTTGAGGGTTATGGACTGTACTTCTATTCACTCGCAATAATCGGGGTCCTGAATTCCATTATTTCCGTCTATTACTATCTCTACCCATTGCGCAATATGTACTTCGTCTCCGCAGAGCGGGAACACAAAGTCGAGCTCCGTCCGCTCATGTCGGCTTCGATTCTGATTTCAACTATTTTCGTCCTCTGGATAGGGGTCATGCCGAAAGGATTTCTCTCCCGCGCGCTCGAAGGCGCGAAAGCGCTTTTCTTCGGCTAGGCGATAAAACAGACCTGATATCTCAACACCGCGGATGGTTTTCATCCGCGGTGTTTTTTAATGTAGCCCGGTTTCTTACGAGAAATTCTACTGGAAGAACAGGCTGTATGTCCATGAAGTCTTGATGTACTGGTTTACGAAGCTGCCGTTTGCAATCCAGCAGGCGCATCGGCCGATATGGTAGAGGGCGAGGGCGCCGCCCAGGATGTATGCCAGTTTCATCGAGTACATGAACCTGTAGAATTTCAGCCGCCGGCGCGAAATCATTTCCCATGCCGCCACCAGCGGGGCGATGATGAACAGGAGAAAGAGGGGAATGCAGAGGGCGTTGGATTCTATCGCGCCGACAATATCCAGGTCGGCCAGGGCGCAGAAACCGCGCGTGAGTCCGCATGCCGGGCACGGGAGGCCGGCAAGACCGTGCGACATGCATATTACCGGACCGCGCAGGACTACCCCTGACAGGAAAAAGGAAACAGACAGGATCCCGACGGTGACAAGGATTATGAGTATCCTGTTCTTGAAAAACGCAGGCCCCTGAGAGAGATTTTCTTTGTTAGTTTTCATATATCTCGTTGATATGCCCCTGCACGATCATCGCTGCCACGAACGGGAGAAAGAATCCCAGGATAAGCAGAAGGGTCGCGTTGCCCTTGAGGTCGGGTTTTCCGATCAGGTCTCCGAGGTCCTTCAGGGTCTGGCCGCAAAGATAATAGAAATATACGTTCACCGGAATGCAGCAACCCGCAATAATCGCGACAGCCGGCGATATTGCTTCTTTTCCTGAAACCTTGTTCAGTACAAGGGCCACCTTTATGTTCCAGTATATAAGGTACAGGCCGCAGGTAATGAATCCGAGGATGAGTACAACTATTGGGTCGTTTCTGAATACCGGTATTTCGCTTCGCTCCACCATCTGTATCTCCTTTATAATTTTGCGCTCCGTCAGACCCACGTAAATAACGCGCATATAATAGAATGATTTGGGAGTGTTTTCAAGGGTTTTCAATACTTTTGGGCGATTACGGCGGGGTTTTTTGTTGGCGCTAAGGCCGGGTTATAATAGAATCAATATAAGTGCAGTTACTGCTTCAATGGATGGTTATGCGTAAACTGGAGCACCTTTTCCAGCTCGTCAAATGCGCTTACTGGCGCCATTGCGCGGCAATGGCGCAGGCGGATTTCCCTTCCGAAATGGTGGCCGGAAAAGACCGGACCGCGCACGATGTAAAGCGCGTACTTTTTTATAACTCCGATCTCGAAACCGATACGTTTCTGCGCAGGAACGGCGTGGCGTTCGGGACCTTCATATCCGGTGAAGTGTGGTCGAAGGTTACGGGGCGGCGGCGCTACAGCGCCTTTTCCAACAAGGCCGCGCCGTATGAGCTGCAGGACCGCGCGGCGGCAATCTTCAGGCGGCTCGACCTTGCCGATGAAAAATTCCGGGAATACCTGGGAGGGCTCGCGGGGAAAGAAAACTGGGAAGCGTTTTTCGCGGGGGCCGTGAAATATTACTTCCTGAAGGCCGGGGTGTGCGATTGCTATTCGGCGCATCCCGGCAGCCTCAGGGAAAGGCTTGGCTGGCTTTCCGCGCTCCCGCGGTTTCTGAGAAAACCGGATGATGCGGCATGGCGGAATTTCAGGGCATATCTCTACGGATGTTTTGCGCTTGCATACGACCCGGTGCCCGCCTTATGCTCCTTCTCGCCCGATGTCCCGGCCGAAATAGAGACGCGCCTGCGGGAGTCTGCAGACGTCGCGCCTGAAAAACTCCTCCAGGACCGCAATCAGATACATCGCATCCTCGGTGCGCTCGGCTGCGTTATCGGCTATCGCATCGCGAAGGATAAGTCCACCACGCTTTACTGGGAGAGGCTGCTCGTCAAGTATCGTTTCTCGTGGTTCGTATCCGCCATGTCCGGTTTCGAGGACGGACCCGCCTTTGCCAGGCGCTCGGGCGACCTCGATCCGTCGGAGGCACTGAAGTCGATTGCGGCGTCGGACTGGGCCGCGGGATATCGCGAAGTGATGCGCGGTGGGATTCGGCGCTTTTTCGAAATCGTCGCCGAACCCCTGTCCGAAGCGGCTCCCTGGCCGGTGACGGTTGAAGAGTGGCGGTCGCGGTCGGATGAGGTGCTTCGTATAATTGATGCAGCCGAGGAACGCCTGGTCGAAAGCTATAAGAAACATACCAATTAATGAGGGATAGGGGAACAAGGAAACAAGTATGAAGTATGAAGGATAAAGGCTGAAAGGAAGAAAAGAAAAACAAGGATAAGGAATGGGAAAAATATATTTAGCGGCGCAGCTTGCTGCGCGAGTCTTAATAAATATAACCGAATAACCGAATAACCGAATAACCGAACAACCGAACAACCGACGAACCGACGAACCGAAGAACCGACGAACCAAAGAACCAAAGAACCGAAGAACCGAAGAACCGAATAACTGAAGTGAATAAAAACCCATCCGCGCGAAGTCTGCGAATCATGTTTGCGGCAGCCGCAGTGGCTTTGGCCGCATTTCTGATTTTCTTTTTAACAAGACCGGCGGGCCCGGGCGGCTTTTTCCCCGGGCGCGCGCTTGTCGCCGCGGCGTGTGCCGCAAGCGCCGGTTTTGCACTTCTCCTGTTTTTCCTTGCCGGGCGTATTTCCCGAACCATTTTCGAACTCGAACGGCCCGCGAGTGTGTTGTTGATTCTTTTTACAGTTAACTGTTTCGCATGGTCGTTTGGTTTTTTCTTTGCCGCGGTTTTCGACGGGCTGCCTTTTCTTAATGGCGACCCGGCTCTTGTCGCCGCCGTGGTGACGGCGTTTCTCGGCTTCAGGATGCTCGGTCTGGTGGACCGCAGCCGTGACGGCGGGAGGATTCGCCTGCGCCATAAAATAGTTTTTTCCCTGGTAGTCGCCTTTGCAGCCGCCGAGATTTTACTCCGCATATTTGCCGGCTCGATTTTTCCGGATTCACCCGAAATGCTCCTGCGCGGCCATTTCCGCCACACTTTTTTCGTCGAAGAGGAAGAGCGCCTCCGCCATGAGAAATGGGCGCACCGCCGCCTTGAAAACCGGGCCCCGGGCCGTCTGCGGCACCCTCAGGTCGGTTTTATTCTCAACCCGGAGGCGTTCCCCGACTATCCCATTGTTTTCGATCCGCTAAGGCATTCCGGGCTCGCTCCTGCCGGAAAAACGCGCGTCGTATGCCTCGGCGGGTCAGCGGCTTTTCGCGGTTTCCCGCGCTTCCTGGGGCCTGCGCTGAAGAAGTATTATCCGGCGAAGGATTTCGAAGTTATTGACGCGGCGGTGCCGGGCTATACCGGTTATACTTCATATCTGAATTTTTCATCGCGCGTGTCTGCTTCCAGACCCGACGTTGTCGTGATATATCACGGTATTAACGAGTTGAAGTATCTTTTTTCTCCAGACCTGCGTGAAGACTACTCGCATCTCGGTCTGCCGTGGGTGGAGAAGAAAGATGAGCGCGGCGTATATGCTCTCTGCCGGAAGCTTGCCGTTGTGCGTTTTCTGAACCTTGCGGCAATGCGAATCCTGGCCAGGCCGCAAGCGCGCCGGAAGTGGGAGCCTGAACTGAGTAAAGAAGCCAGAGAGACCGCAAAGGGTCATATGAGAAAGCTTCTGAGCGCTGTTCGCGAGGCCGGCGGGCGGCCGGTGCTATGCACGTTCGCGCTTGCACGGGGAGGGGAATACCCGCAGGAAATCTCGGAAAAGATTGACGGCCTCTTGCATGGATATGCTCCCGGCGTTTCGGCCGAGAATGCCGCTCAGGCTATTGCCGATTTAAATAAAGATCGGAGAAAACTTGCAAAGGAAACCGGGACTCCTTTGCTGGACCTGGAAAAACTGATGCCGCGTAAAGCTGTCTATTTTATCGATTGCTGCCACCATAGCGATAAAGGCGCCATGCTTATCTCAGATATGATTGCACAATTCATCCATCAAAAGGGGATAAGGTAACAAGGGAACAAGGGAACAAGGGAAGAAAGTATGAAGGATGAAGGATGAAGGATGAAAAGAGAAGAGGGGAAGAGGGGAAAAGAGGAAGAGAGGAAAGGATGAAAAGAAGAAAAGAGGAAAAGAAAAAAAGAAAAAAAGTAAATAGGTCATTCATGCCTGTCATTTAGCCGCCGGGCTTGACCGGCGGGCGATAAAAGGTGACAAGGTAACAAGGTAACGAGGGAACAAGAGAAGAGGAGAATAGGGGAAGAGGGGAAGAGGGAAAGAGGAAATAAGGTTTGACAAACGTAAATCTTGTTGACATTGCTTGTTCATGTGCTGAAAAGGCCGGCTGTTCTATCTCCCTTACTGTAAGACAGTTGTGGGCTGAGGTGAAATTATTCTTGCAGGGAATGCGTTTTGCAAGATAGAATACTGGATAGATTATGCAATGAAAGTATACGGAGGACTCTATGAAATGCATATATTTCCTGACCGTTGTTATTGCAGCCATGCTCTGGATGCCGGGGCTGGATGTTGCATTTGCCGGCGATGAAGGCGACGGCGGCGGTCGTGGTGGCCGCGGAGGCATGGGCCGCGGAGACCGCGGCGGCGGCGGCCGCGGCGGCAGGCGTGAGGGTACTAGAGAAAGGCCCCGCGGCGAAGAAAGCCCGCGTGAACGTAGGCGCAAGGCGGAAGAAGAAGAAAAACGCCAGCGCGAATCCGAGAAAGAGAGAGCAAAGCTCGATCGCGAGGCCGAGCGCGAGCGTAAGCGGGAAGAATCTAGGGCGCGCGCCGATGAGCGTAAAAAGGCGATGGAAGAAAGACTGCGCGAGCGCCGCGAGAGACTCGCGGAAGACGCACGCAAATGGCGGGAAAAGGTCCGCGACAGAATCCGCAGGCGCGTAAGGCGGCCGAACGTCGGCGATGACCGGCAGCGTCCGAAAACCGGGCGTGATAACCCGTTTCGGGAACGCCTGCGCCGTTACCTGCGTTCGCGTGGAGACGCGGACCTGGACAAGCTCAAGCGGCGGCTCAAGCGAATCCGCCGACTGCTGAGAGAGCGCATGAAGCGCCACCGCCGCCAGCGCTTTTCCGGGCAGCGCCAGAGAGGCGACCGCGAGCGCCAGCGTTAGAGGAAAACCCGGGAAAAATTGTTGCAATTATGTGCAAACCTGATAGAAAAGAGAAGTCGAACTTCTCTGTTCTTCTTTTATGGCATCGACGCAAACGGAGCAGGATAATGAATACGATGTGCCGGTTGATTGCCGTATTGGCCGTATTCACATTTGTTCTTTTGAATGGTGTTCGCGCGTACGCCGCCGACGCCCAGAAATACATCGATGCCGCAGAGCAGTACCTTATCGATGAAAAGGTGAGCGCGGCCGCGGCCGAAATCGTGAAAGCGTTGAAGGCGGACCCGAACAACGCGAAGGCGCATGACCTCAGCGGTTTCATAGCGGAGCTGAACGAGGACCCCGACGCGGCTGAAAAGGCTTATAAAAAAGCTATTGAATGCGACTCCAAGTTTCACAAGGCGAGGCTCCACCTGGGCGAGTTCTATATTTCACAGGAACGCCTGGACGATGCCGTCAAGGAGTTCGAGGCGCTGAAGAAGGCGAAACCCGATATGCCGGAAGCCTATGCCGCGCTCGGCCGCGCGCAGATTCTGAAAGAAGAATACAAGGAAGCGGAAAATACTCTGCTGAACGGCAAGAAAACGGCGGGCGCGACCGCGGAGCTTGAATTCCTGCGCGGTATGGCATGCCTCGGGCTCGGCCGCAGCCGCTTCAAAGACGCCGTCAAGGCTTTCGAGGAGAGTATTCGGCTCGATTCGGACTATACGGACGCTTACGCGGCGCTGGCCGACGTTTACATCGAGGACGGCAGGTACACGAAAGCGGCCGAGCAGCTTGTCCAGGCGCTGCGCATCGAGCCCGACCATGTGGAGGCGAACTACCTTATGGGCCGGGTCGCGGTTCTGCGCAAGCAGTTTCCAAAGGCTCTACGCCATTTCAAGAAAGTCCTCCTGGTGGACGGGGAGAACCTCGAAACCCACCTGGAAATAGGACTGGTCTACCAGGATTTCAAAAAAGATTTCAAGCAGGCGATATTCCACTACAACAAGTACAAGTCGCTCGAAGGCACCGATTCGCGCGTCGACGACTGGCTGGCAAAGGCAAAAAACAACGAGACAAGCGGTACAGCGGAAGAAGAAGAAGAAAGTAAAAAGGATGAAGGCTGAAGTATGAAAGGAAGAAAAGAAAAATAAGGAGAAGGAACTTGGCAAAAGTTTAAAGTTATAAGTTGTAAGTTAAAAGTTAAAAAGCAGTTTTGATTATGTTTTTATTAACTTATTACTTAAAACTTTTAACTTTTAACTACCGACTCCAGTTTACAGCCTAATCACTTTTCCTGAAGAACGCGATAACCTTTTCCATAAAAGTTTTCTGCTTGCTTTCCGGCATCGGTTCGAAGTCGGGCGCGGGGATGAACTGTATCAGCTGATCGACGATGTCGTCGGTCGTCACCCCTTCGGCGTCGGCGTGGAAGCTTGTTATGATCCGGTGCCTCAGCACGGCCGGCGCAAGCGCGCGAACGTCCGCGTGATTCGGCGTCATGCGTCCGCTGAGCATCGCGCGCGCTTTTCCGCCGAAGATAAGCGCCTGGGCCGCGCGCGGGCTGGCCCCCCACTTGACCCATTCCTTGGTGAATGACGGACTGCCGGGCTCTTTCGTGCGCGTAAACCGTGCGAAGTGGGTGGCGTACTTCATTATATCTTCCGGCACGGAAAGGCGGCGGATAAGCGCGATTGCCTCGTTTATTTCATCCCTTGACAGCAGGATCTTCAGGTCCGCGTCGTAGTTCGTCGTCGTGAGTTTTATAATGCGGCGCTCTTCCTCGAAGTCGGGGTAGTCGACATAGACGTTGAACATGAACCGGTCGAGCTGCGCGGTCGGCAGGGGGTAGGTGCCTTCCTGCTCGATCGGGTTCTGCGTCGCGAGCACGAAAAACGGCTGTGCGAGGACGTGGCGCACGCCGCCTACGGTTACCTGCGCTTCCTCCATCGCCTCCATGAGCGCGGCCTGCGTCTTCGGGGTGGAGCGGTTGATCTCGTCCGCGAGAATGATGTTTGAAAATATCGGGCCGTCCAGGAAGTGAAAGCCGCGCTCGCCCGTCTCCGGGTCTTCGCCGATGACCTCGGTGCCGGTGATGTCGGACGGCATGAGGTCGGGCGTGAACTGAATGCGGCGGAAATCGAGGTCGAGAAGCTCCGCCGTCGACCTTATCATGAGCGTCTTGGCAAGCCCCGGCACGCCGACGAGGAGGCAGTGCCCGCCCGAGAAGAGCGCGATTAAAAGCTCCTCGAGTACGGCTTCCTGGCCGACGATTTTCGTCGAAAGCGCTTCCCTGAGCGCGTTGTAGGCGCCTTCGATTTTCTTCACAAGCGCTTTTTCGTCCGCGGTGATTGTCGTCATCGGATTCCTTCCCGAAGTCGTTTTTCCTGTATTTACATACGTTTGAGATTTTACAGCGTTGGTATCTAAAAAGCAAGCATTGTTCCGATTCAGGCAATATATGCTGTTCGGCGGGTGCAAATTACGTGAAAAGCCTTGCGGGTTGGTTTTTCCAAAGGTATATTATGGACCACCCGATAAAGAGGGGTCCATGCCTGAGCTTCAGCCGTTTATCGCCTGTTTTCCTACTGAAAAGCTTCTTACCGCTTCGGCCGGTTTTCCGGAGGCGCTCACGGGAGTTTCCCTTTCCCGCGCATATGCCGGCGAATTTCTTGTGCGTGATAAAGGCGAAGCCCTTTTTCGCATTGAGACGGATTACGTCGACGGTCTGGGCGAGCGCAGGACGCGATATGAAATCCTCGGATTTGTCCCTGACCTGAGAAGCGACAGGAAGTGCGTGGTAATTGAAAACGTCGCCGGCGCCCACGGCCGAAGCGAGGGCGCGCGCCGCATGCGTTTGCCGCGTACACTCCGCGGTATATACCATGACAGGGCCGAGACGCTGAGACCGCTTCTGGAGCCGCGTCACAGCGACGATGCGATACTAAGAAAAAAGTCGGACGAGATGGCGATGAAATTGCGCGTTGTACCCATCCGCGGGCCGGCGGTTGAGATGGTCCGCGGCACGCTTCGCGAGCATAGCTGGTATTTTCCCGTGCCTGCAAAGACGCCGGACGGACCGGTCATGGTGGCGCTTGCGAACTGGTATTCGCTGGGGACCCGGTTTGACGCGACCTGCGGCTACGAGGGCGAGGCGGCGAAAGCGGCAATCGCCATGAAGGCCCTGCGCGAGCAGTTGCGGGAGGATTATTCAATCAGGGATTACCCGTTCGGCGATGAAATTGGCCAGGCGGACGCGATGCGCGAGGCCGTAGAGGACCTGAAATTCGAGTCACGCGAGCTGCCCGCGTTCGCCGCGGTTTCCCGGCGGGAAGGGATGCTGTATCTGTTTTTCGGGCGCAAGCCGCTTCCGAAAGTGAAAGGCGGCTTTTTCAGACTGGCGAAGGCTGTTCCGCCCCGCGTGCGCGTGCGGACCGAGATTGTTGAGCCCGTTCTGGTCGCCCACGGCCTGAAGCCGTGCAGGCGGCGGGACAGGGGAGAGCTTACAATTATCCTGCCGGCCAGTCACCCGGATGAGTACCCGGCGTTCGCCACGACCGAGTACGGCGCCATGCTTGACCTTGTCGTAGAGCCGCCTCCGTTGGAAGATTTCCTTTTTCCCGAATCGAGCTACCCGAGGGGATAGTCTTGCGCCTTTCCGTAGACCTTCATTCTCATTCCGGGCACGCCGGCGGCGTCGGCGCCATCCGGCTGGAAGATATCGCAAAGGCGATGCAGCGGAAAGGCATCGACGTCTTCGGAACGGGCGACTGCCTTCATGCGGAGTGGCGAAACCATCTTCGGGAAGTCCTGAGCGAAGAGGAGCCGGGCCTGTTTTCCCTGAGTATATGTAGGGGCAAGGCATGCCTTGCCCCTACGGTGCGCTTTGCGCTCCAGACTGAGATTATCGTTACCGCAGCCGTGCCGGGCCGCAAGGGGCGAAACTCCGTTCACCTTGTCATTCTTTTTCCCTCATTTGCCTCGGCAGAGGAAGCGTTCCAAAAGCTGGAGGCCTGGGGAGTAAAACTCGGACTGGGGCGGCCTTTCCTTAAATGCAAAGACCCGGGCGAAGTCGGCGACCGCCTCGAGTCGATTCTCGATATTGATGAAAACGTCGAAGCGGTTCCCGCGCACGTGATGACGCCGCAGGGAATCTACGGCTGCCTGCCGCACCTCGATTCTATGGAAGAGTTCTTCGGCAGGGCGACCGCACGCCTGCATGCGGTAGAGACCGGGCTTTCAGCCGACCCGATACTGCTCGGGATGATTCCCGAGCTTGACCGGTTCACACTTGTCTCGAATTCCGACTGCCACTCCGGCGCAAGCCACAGGCTTGGGCGCGAGTTCACTACGCTCGAAGTTTCGGAGAAATCCTTTGCCGGCATTATCCGCGCGATAAGGAACCGGGCGGTTGTGCGTACGGCCGAATTCAACCCCGCGGAAGGGCGGTATTTTCTCACCGGCCACCGCGGCGATAAAAAAGGGCACGACGGGGTCGCGTGCTGCTTTTCCCCCGACTTTACGCCGGGAGACCGGAAGTGCCCGATCTGCGGCAAAAAGCTGACGGTCGGCGTGCTCGAGAGGACGCTCGAGCTTTCCCGCGTCCAGGGCGGCGGCCGAAAACTTGAAACCCTGAGCGCGGCTCAGGGGTATATTCATACGGTTCCGCTTTCGGAAATCTGCGCGTACAACCTGGGGGTGAGCAACCCGGCGTCGAAAAAGGCAATGGCCCAGTACGAACTGATACTGGATGCTTTCGGCGCGGAGATTAAATTCTGGGAGCAAAGCGCGGGCGAGGTGGAAAAAACGCTCGCGGACGTTCTGCCGGAAGAACATCTTGAAAATATACTCGAAGTCAAGCGCGGCAACTTCACTTTCGAGCCGCTCGGCTTTGACGGCTCCTACGGGAAGCTTGTTATCGGCAGGACAAGCGACTGGTTTTCCACCAACTGCCCCAGCGGTTTGACCGCAGCGTTGTAGGGGCGGGTCTCAGACCCGCCCATATTCGGGTGGGTCTAAGACCCGCCCATATTCGGGTGGGTCTAAGACCCACCCCTACAGATTTTACATTGCGGTCTATTTCTGAATAAATTATCATTAACGGCGTACGGATAATAAGGGGATAAGGTCACGGGAGGATAAACATGTCGGTCAGGGCTCTGATTATTTTTCAGTTCATGCTGCTGTCCTTTTGCCTCGGTTGCGCGGGGACGAAGAGTTTTCCGGCAGGCGATCTGCTGGTGCCGGAATCGCCGGGGCCGTTGCCCGCCGCCGGCCCGTTTGTTTATAACGGCTATGACGATTTCGGGGAAGACGACGGCTACGGCGGTGCGGGAGCTGTCGCACAGCAGACAATGCTGATGGCCGGCTTAGGTATACGGAGAGTTGAAAAAGACGACTGGTACGAAGATGAGTGGGACGAACTTGGAGTCATGGGCGTACATATCATATCCGACTCCGGGATCGGCATCAACTGGGCGCTGCTTTCATTAAGAAGTGACTGGGACGGTTTGGTCGTCGACCCGACTGACGGCAGTGTAGACCCAGGCGAAGAAAAAGTGGACGCGCTGGAACTGCAGTTCGGAGTGAGATACCAGCTTTACGTTACGGACTGGTTCTGGCCGTTCGCTCGTGCCGGTGCAAGGGTGCAGCTAACCCGGTTGGAGATGGTCGATCCATTAATCCTGGGACCGCTGTCCTATAAGGGAGAGGCTTTGGGATTCGGGGTAGGATTGGGCCTTGGGATGACGTTTGCCTTCGACTGGTTTCGTGTAGAAATCGGTGCGGGGTATTCCTGGATGAAATTTGAATTTGAATATAAGGCTAAGTTAGGCCCAATAGATGTTTCAGATTTAATCCCTGACAAGACATACAGCGTCGGCGCCGAGCCGAACGGATATTTAGCCATCGGGGGAGGATTCTGATTATCGGACTCATTGCCGGGTTATCGGCCATTAAACACGACCGGGCGCCTTACGGCGCCCGGTTGCATTTGTGTTCTCGATCAAGCCTAGAGGTCGCGGGGCTGAACGGTGCCGCGCCTGTTCTCCTTTGTGCGCTTCATCGCCCTGTCGATCAGCCCGTAAAGCTCATCCGAAAGAGCTTCGGCGAGGGAGCCCGAGCTTTTCATCCTTTTGCTCTTGATGTACTTCTTTACTTTCGAGCTGACAACCAATACGTCTCTTTTCTTCGGCATGTCTCACTCCTTTCAAAAAATTGAACGGTAAAGGGCCCATATGCCCGAAACAGGTCAAACGACAGCAAACAGCCGCATTATAGCAGACCGCCCCCCGCGCGCAAGAAATAAAATCTTTTTTTCATGGGTTTTTTTTGCCGAATTCGGCCTTTATAAGCCGTCTGGCGGCCTTTTGAGAATTGCGCGCCGTTTGGATCAAGGTGTATAATAAAAATGCTATTTGAGTTAATACGAGTTATTGCTGAAAAGCGCATTTCGGAGTTTCTGCGTAACATCTTGCAGCTATATATGTTGTGGCGGCGGCTAAACGTGCTCTAATTCGGCCTTGAGAATGCCTTCTGTGGCCATAAGCCGTATCCTGGCTGTTTCGGGCTGTTTTAAGCTGATTTCGGGCAGAAAAAAACCGCCTCCGCCGGAGGCGATTTTTTTTGGAAAAATTGTGTAAAAAAGGCCGCAAAGTGCGGTTTTAGACGTCTCTGAGCGACATCAGGAATTCCACGTTGGTCTTGGTCTTTCTCATCTTGGTTTTGAGGAGCTCCATCGCCTCCATCGGATTCATCTCGTGCAGCACGCGGCGTATCATCCATACCCGTTTCAATTCGTCTTCGTGCATCAGCAACTCTTCCTTGCGCGTGCCACTTTTGATAATGTCGATCGCGGGATAGATGTGCCTGTCGGCGAGGCGGCGGTCGAGGTCCAGTTCCATGTTGCCGGTACCTTTGAACTCTTCAAAAATCACTTCGTCCATTCGGCTGCCCGTATCGATGAGTGCCGTGGCGAGGATGGTCAGCGAGCCGCCTTCCTCTATATTCCGCGCCGCGCCGAAGAAGCGCTTCGGTTTCTGGAGTGCGTTCGCGTCGACGCCGCCGGTGAGTATCTTGCCGGAATGCGGCTGCTCGGTATTGTAGGCGCGGCCGAGGCGCGTTATCGAGTCCAGAAGTATGACGACGTCTCTCCCGTATTCGACCATTCGCTTGGCTTTCTCGATAACCATCTCCGCAACCTGGCAGTGGCGCGAGGCGGGCTCGTCGAACGTCGAGCTTACGACTTCGGCCTTGACGGCGCGCTGAAAGTCGGTAACCTCTTCCGGGCGCTCGTCTATGAGGAGGACGATGAGATAGGTATCCGGGTCGTTTCTGACGATGGAGTTTGCGATTTTCTGAAGGATGACCGTTTTCCCGGCGCGCGGCGGTGAAACGATAAGCCCGCGCTGGCCCTTTCCGATGGGCGAGATAAGGTCAAGGATTCGCATTTCAAGGCCTTCCGGGTCGGTTTCCATTACGAAGCGCTCCTCGGGATAAAGCGGCGTAAGGTCTTCGAATACGACCTTGTCCTGCAGCTTTTCCGGGTCTTCGTGGTTTATGGCTTCGACCCTGAGCAGCGCAAAATACCGCTCGCCTTCCTTGGGCGGCCTTATCTGTCCGGTAACGGTGGCGCCGGTCTTCAGGCCGAAGCGCCTGATCTGGCTTGGCGACACGTAGATGTCGTCGGGGCAGGGCAGGTAATTATACTGCGGGCTCCTGAGGAAACCGAACCCGTCGGGCAGTATTTCGAGCACGCCCTCGCCGAACATGGCGCCGTTCTTGGCCGACTGCTCCTTGACGATGCGGAATATCAGGTCCTGCTTCTTGAGGCCGGCGATGTCGACGACCCCCTCGTCCCGCGCGAGCAGGATCAGCTCCTGGATAGTCATTCTCTGCAGCTGCGAGATGTGAAGGTCGGGCCCGCGCTTCTTTTCGGCACGCGGCTCGGCGGGCGGCTCGGCACGCGGCTCGGCACGCGGCTCGGCAGGCGGCTCCTTGGCTGACGGTTTCAGCTTCCTCCTTTTAGGGGGAGCTTCCTCCTTTATTTCTTCCTCCACGATGTCAACATCGAGGATATCGTCCTCAATGATGTCGTTTTCCAGGGAATCGTCGTCGACGATATCGTTTTCGATGATGTCATCTTCGAGGATATCCTCGTCGAATGTGGGCCGCTTCGGTGCGGGAGTCTTACGGACACGAATGTTGCGCTTTTCTACTTCGCGCTTTTTTTTCGGTGGCATGCGCCTCCTCCATGTTCTTTCAGTCGGTGGGTTGAGATTTGACTAATTCCTATCAAGAAGTTTGTCGACCTGTGCCTCGAGGGCGGCAAGGTCTGAACGATTTTCTATTACCGCGTCCGCATGGGCGCGTTTCTCTTCAGGCGTCATCTGATACTGATCTCGTTTTATGATTTCCTCTTCCGACCATCCGCGGTCGGATACGACCCGTTTTCTGCATTCTTCAGCGTCGACGTCGATGAACCAGATCGTGTCGCAGAATTTGTCGAGCCCGGCTTCGATAAGAAACGCGGCCTCGATTACGGCGAACCTGGCGTCGACCTTTTCAAGCTCCGAAAGACCGCCCTGTACCGCGCGGACTACCAGAGGGTGCACGATAGACATCAACCGCTTGATTGCCTCCTCGGAAGCGAGCGCCACTTTCCCGAGGGTGGAGCGGTCGATTCCGTCCGGCCCCCTGACCTGGTCTCCGAACTCTCGGGCAACCGATTCGATCACGGACTCGATTTTGTATAATTCATGAACGATATCGTCGCAATCGATGCGGCCGCCGCCGCGCGCTTCGATAATCCGGGCGACGGTTGATTTTCCGCTGCCTATTCCTCCCAGGAGGCCGATGACGAAAAGGCCGTTCTTTTCGGCTTCGCCGCTCACTTGGCCTCCAGCCAGTTGTCGCCGACGCCGATGTTGGCGACCAGCGGGACGTCCAACTTTCTCGCGTTTACCATCGCGCTCTCTATCATTGCACGGTCTTCGTTAAGCCGTTTCTCCGGCACCTCGAAGACCAGTTCGTCGTGAATCTGCATTATCATTTTTGTACCGCCGTCCGACTCCCCGAGGCGGTTGTGTATGTCGATCATTGCGACCTTGATGAGGTCGGCCGCGGAGCCCTGCACGACTGCATTAAACGCCGCCCGCATGGCGAAGCCGCGTTCCGTTGCATTGGGGGCATTAATACCCGAGAGATAGCGGCGGCGGTTCTCAATCGTCGTGACGTAGCCCTTTTCCCGCGCGCCCTCGAGGATTTTCTCGCGGTATTCGAGGACTTTCGGATAATTCTCCCAGTATGAGTCGATTATTGATTTGGCTTCTTTCGGCGAAATGCCGAGAGTTTTCGAAAGCCCGAAAGCGGTCTTGCCATAGATGACCGAAAAGTTGAATGTCTTTGCCATGTCGCGCTGCTCGGGCGTGACTTCGTCCTGGGAAACGCCGAACAGGTTCGCCGCGACCGAGGTGTGAATGTCTTCCCCCTCGGTGAAGGCTTTTAGCAGACGCTCGTCGCGTGACAGGTGGGCAAGCATTCTGAGCTCGATCTGGCTGTAGTCGGCTGCCAGAATTTTCGCGTCGCTCGAGCCGGGCACGAAGGCTGCGCGGATCTTGCGGCCAAGCCCGGTGCGCACGGGGATATTCTGCAGGTTTGGGCCGCTCGATGAAAGCCGCCCGGTCGCGGTCACCGCCTGGTTGAAAGAGGTGTGTATCCGTTTCGTGCGGGGGTTGACAAGCTCCGGAAGCGTCCTTACGTAGGTCGTGAGCAGTTTCGAAAGCGTGCGGTGTTCGAGCAGCTTCGCAGGCAGGTTGTCGCCCTCGGCAAGTTCTTCGAGCACGGCCTGGTCGGTCGACGGGCCGGTCTTGGTTTTCTTTATTACCCGGAAGCCGAGGTCGTCGAACAGGATTTTGCGGAGCTGTTTCGGGCTCGCGATGTTGAATTCTCTTCCAACTTCTTCATAAATTGCCTTCGCGATGCCTTCGAGTTCTTTTTCGATATCCTCCTGCATCTTCGCGAGGACTTCTTCGTCAAGCGCAACGCCGTTGTATTCCATTTCTGAAAGCACGTAAACCAATGGCAATTCTATCGCGCGATAAAGCTCTTCAAGGCCTTTTTCCTTGACCATCGGCGCGAGCATGTCCGCAAGGCGAAGCGCCATATCCGCGTCTTCGGCCGCGTATTCGGTCGTCTGTTCGAGCGGGACTTCGTCGATGCCTATCTGCTTTTTTCCGGTGCCGATGAGGTCTTTGAGGCGGATGTTGTTGTGACCGAGATGTTCGAGGGAAAGGGTGTCGAGTCCGTGGCCTCTGCCGCCGGGGTTGAGAAGGTACGAGGCGATCATGGGGTCGAACTGAAGCCCCCGCAGGGTTATCCCGACGCCGCGCATTATGAGTATATCGTATTTGCCGTTCTGGATTATTTTGCCGATTGAGGCGTCTTCCAGGATCGGCCTGATCTGCTCGAGTGTTTCTTTCAGCGGCAGCGTCTTCGAGCCCAGCGGCGCGCGCAGAGGAAGATAGTACGCGACGCCCGGCTCCCAGGCGAAGCTCATGCCGACGAGGTCCGCACGCATGGGCTGGGCCGACGTCGCCTCGGTGTCGAACGCGAAACGCTTCTGTTTCTTGAGTTCAAGGAAGAAATCCTTAAACTCATCTGCAGTGCCGATGCAACGGTAATCTTTCTTCTCGACCTCCGGCGCCTTGGCTGCCGAGGCAGCCGATTCGAGGGAATCCCCGCTTTTTTTTACCATGTCTTTCAGGTCGCCGATGAAGCGGCGGAAGCCGAGCTTGCGGAAAAGGGCAAAAAGCCTGTCCACGTCGACCGGCTGGACACGAAGATTGTCGAGCGATTCCTTTATCGGCGTTTCGAGGTCCAGCGTGACGAGCTCTCTTGACTGTTTTGCGGAATCGATACCGTCTTCAAGAAGGGTGCGGGTGCGCTCCCTGCTGATTTTTTCGCGTTCTTTATATATTGTTTCAATATCGCCGAATTGGGCGACAAGTTCACGGGCGGTTTTCTTACCGATTCCTTTTACGCCCGGGATATTGTCCACCGAATCGCCCATTATGGCCAGATAGTCCACGAACAGGCGCGGCTCGAAGCCGAATTCTTTTTCGAATTCGGCCGCACCGTACACTTTTCCGTTTTTCGTGTCGAATATCGCAACGTGGTCGTTCAAGACCTGCCTGAGGTCTTTGTCGCGGCTGACAATTCTTGCATCAATGCCTTTTTCCCCGGCCCGCGCCGCGAGCGTGCCGATAATATCGTCCGCCTCGAAGCCGGGCGCTTCCAGCCGCGGTAGGGCAAAACCTTCGATAAGCTCGTTCACCCAGGGTAACTGCATGCGCAGCTCGTCCGGCATCGGCTTGCGTCCCGCCTTGTACTCGGGATATGCTTCATGCCTGAAAGTCGGCTTGTCGGAATCGAAGACGATTGCGATATATTCGGGCTTCATTTCCTTCCTGAGCCGGAAAAGAAGCGCAGCCAGGCCGAAGGTCGCGCCGACCGGCGCGCCATCAGGGCCTGTGAGGTTCTTGATGGCGTAATGGTTCTGGTACAGGAACGAGAATGCGTCGATAATGAAAAGCGTTTCAGCCACTGGTAAAGCTCGGTTGTTCGGTTGTCAGGTTGTTCGGTTCTTCGGTTATATTTATGCGGTGCCGGCATCTGAATTGCGGCTTGGCAATGTGTGCCGACATGCAGGATAATTATTGTCTGTGCCAAAACCCCGCGCCGTGCATCTCGTGCCCGGCGAACATTTGACAGTTATTCCGTACAAGGCATGTTAGGGCCGGAAATCATAACTTTTGGGGTTTTTCGCTGGAGGTCTGTTTCCAGAGAGGACATCGTTTATTCAATAGAAAGTTTAGCCGATATAAGCCGTTCTGTCAAGCCCTTTTCCAAAAAAATAGCCCGTAGGGGCAAGGCATGCCTTGCCCCTACAATTGTTATTTCTCCACCGCCCATCCGGTGAGGCGTGTTTTTATCTGCGGTATCGGCAGTGTTTCGGATTGTGCTTCGGCGTCCTGTTTCATTTCCCGTAACTGCGCCTTGCCGTCCGCCGCTTCCTGTTCGGTGACAAATACTGTGAACGGGAATCCTTCCTTTGCAGCGAACTGGAATTCCTTTTTCGCCTTTTTGGGGTCCAGAGCGACAAGAGTTGTCACCCCGGTCCCGCGAAGCTCCACGGCCAGGGCCATTGCCGGATTTACTGCTCCTGCGCCTTCGGGGATTATATACACATCGGCCGGCGGCATGGCGGCACTTTCCGGGTTTTGAGCAAGATATACGTGCACCAGCCGGTCGACGCCGAAGGCGAATCCGGTTGCAGGCTTGGGCGGGCCGCCGAAGGCCTCCACGAGGTTGTCGTAACGCCCCCCGCCGCCGAAGGACTGATTGATTTTTATTGGTTTTGCTTCGGGAGGAATTATAAACATGTCATCATCTGATTTGATTTTATCATATGTTTGAAATTCAATCATTGGCCCCGTATAATAATCCAAGCCACGAACAAGAGTTGGATCAAAACGCATTACTTCTTCCGGTACTCCTGAATTTTTAGCAAGTTCAAACATACATTTCATTTCTTCAAGAGCACTTTTACCGACGGGGTGATTTATCCAATCACCAGCTTTTTCTCCTAATTGCCAAGGTTGAAATCCTCCAGCTGAAAACTGAACAATTCTTTTGAACTCTTCTGTAATTTTTTTTCCTTCTTCGTAAAGGCCCGCATCGCGGAACTCCCTCAATATTTCATTCCTTCCGATTTTGCGCCATTTATCAAGGATTCTTAGCGCTATTGAATATTTAGATTCCTCAATTCCGATTGTATTCAGTTGTGCAAAGAGCGCTTTTTTGTGGTTATAGAACACTAGATAGTTCTTTATACCTAATTTGTTGCAGACAGTGTTATAGATGGTGAGCAATTCAGCTTCGCATGCCATTGAGTCGCTGCCGATGATGTCGACGTCGGCCTGGAAGAATTCGCGGTAGCGGCCTGCCTGCGGGCTTTCGTAGCGCCAGACTTTTCCCATCTGGTAGCGGCGGAAAGGCATCCGCAGGTTCGGGTTGCTCGCGACGACCCGCGCAAGGGAAGCGGTGAACTCGAACCGCAGGCCGAGGCGCCTGCCGCCCTTGTCGTCGAAGGCGTATATCTGTTTCTCGACTTCTTCGCCCGACTTCGCGGCAAGCATCTCGAACGGCTCGAACGCGGGCGTGTCGAGCTCGCCGTAACCGAAGGACTCGAAGGTCTCGCGCAGCACGTTTATAACGAGCCTTCGCGCCCTCATCTCTTCGGGCATGAAATCCCGCGTCCCCTTCGGCGGCGCGAATTTCTTTTTTTCCTTCGCCATTTCGCGATGGTCCTTTCGGGCGGTACTTTCAACTGGCGAGCATTATAACGGAGTTCGGCGATATGTCAATTAATCATTAGTATTTAGCGGCGCAGCTTGCTGCGCGTTGAATTTGTAGGGGCAAGGAACACGCGCATGCCTTGCCCCTACAATACGCCGCGCAAGTGCGGCCGCTAACTGTTTTTAAAAAATTCTTATGCCTGCGTAACCGACGGCGTAGCCGCCGGTCTTGCCGGTTACTTCCGCTGAATTCGTGTATCTTACAAGCTCGGCGTTTTTAGCGCCGAGAGCTTTCGCGGCGGAAAGACCGCTTGGAAGGGTGCAGCGGCCGCAGGTGGTGATTTCATATTTGCCCACGTCTTCGTAAAAGCCGGCCTCATCGAGCGCCAGTATCCGGTCGATGGCGCGTTTGTCGTTTTTCTTCAGACGTTCGAGTTTGTTGTCCTCGTGCGAGAAGTCCATCGAAATCGCGATAAGGGTGTCGCCGCCGACGGATTCTATCGCATCGGCAAGGCCTTTTCCGAAAGCCTGCATGTCTTCGAGACGGCCGGCCGAGCAGCCGATGAATACGCCTTTCACTTCCGGGTTCAGGTATTTGAAGAAAGGCGTGAGGATTTCAGCGGAATGCTCCGAGCGACCGCCCTCGTGCATCTCGGCATGTGCTTCCGCGCCCGGGCATTTCTCCAGGACGGCCGCGGTCAGGGCTTCGTCGACGGGGATTTCGCCGAGCGGCGTTTCCCATGCTCCGTCGGGCCATACCCCGTATGACGGCCCGCCGGGATGGCCGTGGTTTACCGCGAGGATGACGACCCGCGCGGGGATTACCGTTGCGCCGAGGACGGCGCCGGCGACGGGCCCGCTGTACTGGTGGCCCGCGTGGGGGCATGTTACCGCGAGCGCGGGCTCGGGCTTCCGGTCGCGTGCGATGAATTCCTCCATGTCTTTTCGGAGCGCGGCTTCGGTTCCGCTGTACCATGAGCCGGCGTTATGGGCTTTTCGGATTCGCGCCATTTTCCTGCTCCTTTTCGAAATATTTTTCGAGCGCTTCGATAAGGCCCTCGATAGTGTGCGGGTTCGCTTCGGCCGCGGGCGGCGTCCCGATCGACTCCAGGTATTTCGTAGTCGTCGGGCCGATGGAGAAAAAAGGCGCCCGCATGGCGAGTATGGTGAAATCGGCTTTGCCCAGTATTTCGACGAGGTTCTCCACGCATGAACGGCTTGTGAAGGTGATTGCGTCTACCGGTCCGTTCATCAGCGCGTTTCTTGATCTCGACGAATGCCTGGTCTCTATCATCGTCCCGTAGGCGATTACGACGTCGACTTTCGCGCCCGCTTCGGTGAGTTCTTCGGGGAGCTCTTTCTGGCCGATCTGGGAAGTCGGGACAAGCACGCGCTTTCCGGCCATGTCGTGGGATGCGATCAGGGAGCGCGCCGCAGCCATGCCGGTATGTTTTGCAGGCATCAGGTCTACGCGCAGTCTGCGCTTTTCAATATACCTGCGCGTTGAAGACCCGACCGCGCATATGCGCACGGATTTCAGATTCTCGGCCGAGCGGCCGACCGAGCGGAGATGCTCCATGAACGCGCGAAAGCCGTTTGAACTGCTGAAGACGATCCAGTCGTAGGACTCGATTTCCCGGCAGGCGTTCTTGACCGGGGCATCGTCCTCGGGGCGCTCGATGCGGATTGTCGGGAACTTCACGGGCGCGGCGCCGCGGCCGAGAAGAAGATCGATAAAGCGCTTCATGTCCTGCAGCGGGCGGGTGATTACGATATTTTTGCCGGTTATTCCGCTCATTGAAACCTTTTAGCCTTCAGCTATCAGCTATCAGCATTCAGCTTAAGAATTGAATATTAATAAAAATAATAAGCTGATAGCTGATAGCTGACTGCTGAAAGCTGACTGCCTCCTCCTCCTCGTAATGACAAATTTATAATTTCGCTACAGATTTTTAATCGCTTAGCTGTCTGCGTACGGATGCAAGAATTTCATCGCCGCCGGCCTTGCGGGCGCGCATGGCCAGCGCGGTGCCGATTGATTTCGCGTCCGAGACCGGGCCGCCGAAGGAATCGCGAACGATCTGTTTCCCGTCAAGCGACGCAATAACGCCCTCGAGGAGCAACTTCCCGTCCGTGACGACGGCGCGGGCGCCTATCGGGACCTGGCAGCCGCCTTCGAGCTCGCGAAGGAAGGCGCGCTCGGCTTCGCAGCATGCGGCCGTGTCCTCGTAATGGAGGGGCGCAAGTATTTTTCTGACCGCGTCGTCGTTTTCCCTGATTTCGACTGCAATCGCGCCCTGCGCAACGGCAGGGAGCATTATTTCCGTATCGATGATTTCCGTTATTTCATTTTCCCGCCCCAGGCGGCGGATACCTGCAACGGCGAGGATTGCCGCGGGCGGGTTTTCTTCGGCGACTTTGCGCAGCCTCGTGTCGAGGTTTCCGCGCAGGTCGACAACGTCGAGGTCGGGCCGGTATGCAAGGAGCTGCGCCCTGCGGCGAAGCGAAGACGTTCCGACCTCGGTGCCTTCGGGCAGCGCGGCAAGGGAATCATATTTTTTTGAAACAAAAGCGTCGCCCGGGTGCGCGCGCTCGAGCACGGCCCCGACCGTAAGGCCGTCGGGGAGCGCGGTGGGGAGGTCTTTCATCGAATGGACGGCCATGTCGATTTCGCCGCGAAGCAGTGCTTCCTCGATTTCCTTTGTGAAAAGGCCTTTGCCGCCGATGCGGGAGAGGGGCGCGTCCGTTATTTTATCGCCGGTGGTCTTAATAATCTGCAGTTCGCAGGAAAGGTTTTCATGGGTTTCTTCGAGAAGGCTTTTGACGTGTTTGGCCTGCCACATCGCGAGCGCGCTTCCGCGGGTGCCGATTATTATCCTCAAGTTGACTGACTTTTGCATAATTCCCCGACATCTATCAGAAAAGTTCGAAGGTTCAAAAGTTCGAAGGTTCAAAAGTTCGAAGGTTCAAAAGTTCGAAAGTTATGACCTTTGAACCTTTAAACCTTTGAACCTTCGAACCTTTGAACTCTTTTCCGCGTTCTTGTCAAAACGCAGTCAACTTAAGTTCTTTATTTCAGCCTTCAGCCTTCATACTTCATCCTTTCTTCCTTCATCCTTCATACTTTCCTCCTAGCCCTCGCCGGGCGGGGGCAGGTTTTTCTCGATCTCGAAAAGGTCGGCCACGGCTTCCATATATAAGGCGCCGGTGCCGTTTCGGGAAAACTCTTTGAGTTTGTCTATGGCGCCGCCGAGAAACCTGTTTACCACGCGCTCCGTTGCGTATTCAATTTCTTCGAGCTGTTCTTTCGTCAGGTTTTCTCCGAGCTTGTTTTTCAGGCGCTCGAACTCGGCCTGCCGGACGGCGTGTGCGGCCTCACGCCACGCCCGAATGACCGGCTCGGCGGCGAGCTGTCGGCGGTATGCGCGGAACTTGCCGACCTCGGTCCCGATAATGTCGAGCGCGTGTGCGACCTTTTCCTCCCGCTCGGCGAGGTTTTCCCGCACGACCGCTTCCAGGTCGTCCACGTCGTAGAGGTAAATGTTCGCGATGCGGTTCACCTCGGGATGCACGTCCCGCGGGACCGCGATGTCGAGCACGTACATCGGGCGGTAGCGGCGTTTTTTGAGTGCGGCGTTGAGCATGTCGGCGTCGAAAATGGGTTTATACGAGCCGGTTGCGGTAAGGAGGACGTCCGCTTCATGGAGCCGCGCGGCGATGCTGTCGAATTGTATGGCTTCGCCGCCGAATTCTTTGGCAAGGTTTTCGCCGTGTTTGGAAGTGCGGTTGGCGACGATAAAGTTTCTGACGCCGCGGTCGTGGAAATGGGTCATCGCCAGCGTCGCGGTCGCTCCGGCGCCGGTGACGAATACGGTGTGGCCCGAAAGGTCGCCGAATATTCTTTCCGCGAGGTCTACCGCGACGGAGCTGACGGAGACCCGGGTTTCCCCGATGCCGGTTGCCGTGTGGACTTCTTTGGCCACGGTGAAGGCGCGTTCGAAAAGCGGCCTGAGCGTCCTGCCGACGCAGTGCTCCTGGACGGCGACGAGGAACGACCGGCGGACCTGGGCGAGTATCTGGGTCTCGCCGACGACAAGAGAGTCAAGCGAGCTTGCGACGTTGAAGAGGTGGCTGACCGTGTCTTCGCCGAGGTGCGAGTAGAACATCGGTTCGAGAGCGCCGTAATCGAGTCCCCGCAGTTCCGCCAGGAAGCGCTGTGCGCGCTCGGGCGCCGAGTCCGGTTCGACGGCCGCCGCACCGTAAATCTCGACGCGGTTGCAGGTGGAGACGATGACCGCTTCTTCCAACTCTGCGGTCTTCCGCAAAGCGTGGAGCACGGGGGGGATATCCTCGTATGAGAGCGCAAGACACTCGCGCACGTCGAGTGACGCAGACTTGTGGTTTATCCCGGCGATAAACACTTCCACGGTCAGCTCGCTCCTTCATCCGGACCCGGCGTTGCAGTCGTAGCGATTGACACTTGCGGCGTTGTGCCCGTCCGGTGTCCCGACTGCATCGTGCGGAAGACGACGAAGCCGATGACGATTATGCAGAACGCCGCGACGGTCATAATGGCGATGCCGCGTCCGCGGCGGTCAAGGGCCAGTCTTAATGCAATCAGGATTGAATAGACAATCCAGGTTATGCCTGCAGTCACGACGCGCGGGTCCGTATACCAGCTTTCTCCCAGGAGATTGA
Source organism: Planctomycetota bacterium (assembly GCA_004376375.1). GTDB lineage: Bacteria > Planctomycetota > E44-bin39 > E44-bin39 > E44-bin39 > E44-bin39. The sequence goes on along the minus strand of SOJX01000016.1, from coordinate 51,788 downwards.
AAACGGCCTGGCCGATGCCTCCCAGCACCAGCGCAACCGTGAGAAGAGGAAAACCGACAAGCAAAGCGCGGTGTGCGATAAAGTCCAGTTTTTCCAGAGGCGGCAGTACCCGGGTGACACGGAACTGCCGCTTCGATTTCAATTCGTGGTCGCGTATAAGATATGCAAGGCTCGCCGCGAGCGCCAGTGTGAAGCAGGCGTACGAGGCGAAGGCGAAGGCAATGTGAGTAATAATGAGGCCGGAATAATATTCTTTGCGAAGGCCTTCCTGGTGTCCGACCATAACGCTTGCCGCAAGGAACAGGAGGAAGACCATCGGCATAACCAGAGGCGCAAGGCCCGTCATGCCGTACTTATAGTCCATAATCAGAAACGGTATGAGAATAAACCAACTCAGCAGAAACAGGGCCTCCGGGAGATTTGTGAGCGGCAGGTGCCCCCGCCACCATGAAAAAACCACAAGGAAAATAAAGGTAAGGACCGCGCCGACTACAGCCAGTATGCGCAATACTTTTGTGCCGAACGCACGCCGGGAAAAAAGGTGGGCCAGCGCCCAGAACGTTGTCGCGGCGTGGGTGCACAGGCAGACCAGCATAAAGGCATGAATCAAGGCTGTTTTTGCCATAAGTGTTTTCCAAACGCTATGCTATCAGTTTCAAGCCCGTAAGTCAATACTCCCGGTTGCGCCCTCAGTTCCCGCAATAAAAAAACGGGAGCAACCGACGGTTGCTCCCGGTATGTCGTTCAATCGGGGATTTGCTATTTCCTGAATTTCCTTACTTTCTTTTTCGGCGCCGGAGCCTTGGGTTTCTTCGTGCTGCGGTGGCCGGCCGCTTTCCAGCTGCCGGGCACCCACTTCACGCGTCCGCTTGTCTTGACGGATTTTCCCGGGGTCCAGATGTAACCAGGTCTTGTCTTTTCCCATCTGCCCGCGTGCCAGGTCCACTGCAGGCCGCGCCATGAATAATAGCCTTCGATCCAGATATGTCCCGAGCGGGGAGACGGCCTTCTATAGCTTGACGGAGGGGCGGGGTAGCGCGAACGGTTCTTGTATATGCTTATCTTCGGAACTTTCGGAACTTTCGGTCTTGCCCTCGGGACGCTGGGCCTCTTCGGGGTTCGGTGGCCGGAAGATCCGGAAACTTTATAATGAGCCGGCCTCCAGATGATGAATCCACCAACCCGCTCCTGGCGGCCCGGGACCCAGATCTGACCTGCTCTCACGCTTTCATAGCGGGGAGCATGCCAGTGCCAGCGGTTTACCCGCCATTCCCAATAGCCTTCAATGATAACATAGCCGCGTTTTGCGGCAAGCCTTACACGTGTAGGTGGCGGCGTCGACGGATAATGGGCCCGGTCAGACCATACTCTTACTTTTACCTGACCGCCACCGTGTCCGCGGTCGCTTATGAAGATTGAACACCCTCCGGTGGCCAGAAGAAAAACGGCAACAAGTGCGACTGCAATAGCAAAATAACGCATTGCATACTCCTTTCGCTCTGAATGTTTGCCAGCCGTTGGCTGAAGAGTTCCGGATATTACCGCGAAACAGAATTATATCCGAATCTGTCCCGTCAATCAAGACATTTTATGTATAACCGCTTTCACGAATCCTTCAAAGAGGCGCCTTGCATGTTCATAATGCCCGGTCATGTTTTCAGGATGCCATTGGACGCCGAGGACAAAGTGCTTCCCGGGGTGTTCGATTGCCTCAATGATTCCGTCCGGGCTCCGGCCGGTTATTATAAAGCCCGTCGGCGGTTCGTAGACGACCTGGTGGTGAAAGGTGTTCACTTCCAGTTTTATTTCACCGAGGATGGCGGCGACTGTGCTCTTCTCCTCCAGTTTCACCGTGTGGGTCGCGCACCACCTCGGGGCGTTCTGCGAATGCTTCAGGATCCCTTCAAGATCCTTGATGTCCTGGTGGATGCTGCCGCCGAGGGCGACGGCGATTGTCTGAATGCCGCGGCAAATGCCCAGTATCGGCATGTCGCGGTCGAATGCGGCGCGGGTAAGCTCCAGCTCGACTCTGTCGCGCTCAGGGTCGATGCGCTCCAATTCCGGCTCGGGCTCCCCGCCCGTGAGGATGGGGTTGAAATCGGCCCCGCCTGAGAGCATGAGTCCGTCTATACGGTCAAGCCAGTCAAGGGCAAGTGCCTGATTATTGTATTTAAGCGTAGGCAACAGAATCGGCGTTCCCCCCGCGTCCTCGACACAGTGCCCGTACGCCTCGGGAGCGCCGTTGAACGTATTCGATGTCAACCCTTCCCCGGTATTCTTGAGGATGGTTGTGCCTGTGGTGATTCCGATCATCGGCCGCGCCATTGATAGTCCTCTCTGTTTAAACGTTTTCCCGGCAGTTGTATTCAGGGATTAATAATAACTGCATGCTGCCGCTTTCGCCAGACTTTTAATACAAAATCGGATAGGGAAACAAGGAAACAAGGAAACAAGGAAACAAGGAAATAAGGGAATAAGGGAATAAAGGCCTGATGTTTGACGCTATGGCCCCGCGAAGATCTGGACCCAGTACTGGCCGGGACCGGCGAGCGCTATCCCGGTGCGGGAATATTCGGGGCAGAGGATGTTTTTACAGTGTTCGTTCGACTTCATCCATCCGTTTACCACTTCTTCGGCCGAGGTGAAGCCGCAGGCGACGTTTTCACCGGCGTAGATGTAGACAATCTGGGCATCCACAAGGCGCTGCGCCAGGCCGCGGCCGGTCTCGTCAAAGCGTTTGAGAAAGTTGTTGTTAGCCATTGACATGGCGTATTCGCGCGCAACTCCGGCGAGCGTGTCATCCCATTCAAGCGGTCTGATAAGGCCTGCCTCGCGTTCACGGTTTATAATTCGCAGCGCGGCGGTCGCAAGGGTCTGTTCGTCTGCACTATTGGCGGTGGGCGGGGCGTTTTTGCCGGAAGAGGAGGAATCGGCACATCCGGCAGCAGTCGCCAGAGCAAGGGCGAGCAGAAATACTATATTCGCTTTTGTACCAAACAACCTAACCACGCCTATAGCCTCCATTTGGGTTAGTATTATACTACATTTTTGAAAGAAATGCAACACTATTATAAGGTTCGAAAGTTCAAAAGTTCGAAGGTTCAAAAGTTTAAACCTACATACCTACCCACCTGGAACCTACAAACTTGCAAACCTGCGAACCCGCGAACTTTCGAACCTTATAACTTTTGAACCTTCGAACCTGCTAAAACATTCCTTTCATGATTTTTTCAATAGCCGCGTCGGCTGCTTCGCGGACGCTTTCTTCTGAGTCGGATTCCCGCAGGTGTTTCAGTACGGCTACGGCCCTGCCCAGGCGATGCGGATTGCCTGCGATTAATTCCGCCACCAGGGCGCGTACGGCCGGATCGGGGTCTTCAAGCGCGGCCAGCATCTCTTCGAGCGCGTCCGGCTCGCTTATGTTGGAAAGCACCTTTTTCCCGAGCTCGAGCAGCTTGCCCTCGGCGCCGGGCAGCAGCTCTAGAATCATCGTTATCGCGACCGATCCGCATTCGAGCAGCACGCGGGCGGTTGCATCCGGGCTTCGGGTCGGGTCTTTCAGGAATTCGGCGATTATCATGCTTGCGTGCGCTTCCGGGTTTTCCAATTGTGAAAGCGCAGCCTGCGCGGCCCTTACCACCCGGGTTTTGCGGTCGCCGGTTCGGCGGGCAAGCGTTTGCTCGGCTTCTTCACCGCCTATGCGTCCGAGTGCAATCGTTGCAGCCTCGCGGACCGCGGTGTATTGCGACTGCATTGCACTACGAATTGACCGAACAGCCTTCGGGTCGCCAAAAGTTCCGAGCGCCAGGATGACCTCGGCGAGCAGGTACGCCTGCTTCTGCTCATGATCGCCGGAGAGCAGGTCGGAGAGGGAAGTCCTGTAAATCTGGTCCGAGGTTATGCGCAGGCTGCCGCTCTGGGCGACGTGGCGGATAAGCGTTGGAATTACGACCGGGTCTCCGATTGCGGCCAGGGCTTTTGCAGCGGCGGCGCGGATATGTACCTCGACATCGGGCCGGCTGAACTGGACAAGCAACGGGCCGACGGCATCCGGGTGTCCGAGTACGGCGAGTTCTTCTATTATCTCGGTTACGAAGCGGTCCTCGGGTGCGTCCAGTTCCTGGAGGCGCGCTTCGAGGAGGCGCGTCTTGGAGTCCGATTTACGGATACGGTTAAGCTCCAGCGCGGGGATTGATGAACGCGACTCGAGCATTTCGTCTTCAGCGATTCCGTCCTCTATGTCGTCCAGCGCCGTGATTTGGATTTTGCCTGTTTCGCTCCCTTTGCTTACGACAACAGAATCGTCTTTTTCTATTTCCCGCGGCCACAGCACCCATGCCCGCATGTACGCCCACTCGGCGCAGCAGAAATCGCTTGTTATATCATGCTGGTTGCGCCCGCAGCGCGTTTTGCCCTCATCCTCGAACGCGGAGGCAAGAACGAGGTAGCGAAAGGCGTTAAAACGGTCTTCCCGCACGGCCTTGATAAGGGAGTCGAGCTTTGTTTCGGACATATGCCCCTCTTGGAATGTGTGAATTATATCAGACATTTGTGAGTTATAAAACATTTTTCCAGGACCGCGCAGCAAGCTGTGCGGATGGTTCATTGGTTCTTTGGTTCCTCGGTTCTTTGGTCTGAGTCGTTCAATTGTTAATTGAGAATTGTAAATTGAAAATTGATTTATTCCAATTCTCAATTCTCAATATTCAATTCTCAATACTCAATCCGCAATCCGAAATCCGCAATCTGAATTCCGAATTCCTCTTGCCCGGGAAGTTCCCCGACGCTATAATGCGCCGAAGACCGGAAGACAGACCGAAGGGACGGTATCTTGGATATCACAGCCACGATTTTTCTGCCGCTTGCCGCGTCCGCCGGGGCGGGTGCGATTGCCTGGACGTGGATAAAGTTCGTTCTGCTGGCCGGCGTGATTATCATAGCCGGACTCAAGCTTACCCGCTACGGCGACGTTTTTACGGAGAAGTTCAACCTTTCCCACGGCTTTGTGGGCTTCATTTTCATCGGTTGGGCGACCTCGCTGCCGGAGATGGTGATTACGATCGCAAGCATCAGCGATCCCGAAATCGCGAACCCGAATTATGCGGTAGGCAACATCTTCGGTTCCTGTTATTTCAACCTGTTCATAATCGCGCTAGTGGCGGCCGTATTCGGCGTTGGGCCTTTTTTCTCCAAAGTAGACCGGAACCTCGTACTTTCGTGCGCGCTCTCCATGATCATGATACTTACGGCCATGCTGGCGCTGATTGCGCCGACGGTTTTTCCGGGTTACACGAGGATGTGGGACCCGCTGGGCGGCAGCGGTTATCATGTCTCAATTTTCGCATTTATCATTTTCGGGATGTATTTTACTTTTTCCGTCCTTGTTTTCCGGCACGACCGCCATATGCGCCTGGAAGGGGAGGGCCCCTCTCCCGAGCCCGAGGGCGGGCCGCAATACGCCGACCGGTCCACGGGCTGGACCGTTTTCAAGGCGCTTATCGCCGCGGGTGCCATCGTGTTTGCGGGCGTGTTTCTCACCTATACCGGAGACGACCTCAAGAATTACCATAACCTTGACGCGTCCCTTGTCGGAACGCTTTTCTTCGCAATCGTCTCCAGCCTTCCGGAGCTTGTTACGGCTCTGGGCGCTGCGCGGCTTTTCCTTTACGACATGGCGGTCGGCTCCATTTTCGGCTCGAATATTTTCAACCTGATGATACTCGCGCTTGCGGATTTTCTCTACGTGCCTGCCACGGTTTTCCATCCGGTAAGCTCCAAGCACCTGGTTACGGGAATATTCGTGCTTGTACTTTCATCGCTCTGTATCGTCGGACTTACCTACCGCACGAAACGCAAAATCGGCCGCGTAGGCATGGACGTGATAGCGATGATAGTTGTCTACTTTATCGGTGTTTATCTCATATTTTTCATGAAGGGGGGCTAGGGGTGCTTAGAACGGCGGTTATATTGTCCGTAGTGATACTGCTGGTAAGCGGCTGCACTACCCGCTACGTGGCGGAAATCGATTTCAAGGAACACGGCATCCATCTGACGATGGCGGACGAAGTCATACTCGAAGGAAAGCCGCTCGAGTACGAACCGCTGAGCCTGGTCCGTGTTGAAAAATGGGGGATGCGTATTCTGGGCGTTATTCCCGTCGGGGCCGCGACATTGCGCGACACCGTGGGCACGCTGGCCGAGGAGGGGAGCAAGATCGGCGCGGACGCCGTGGTCCACATCCGGTTTGAAACTTATAAAGCTTCTTTCCCATGGTGCCTTCTGAACTGGTACACATCGACGACGGTCAGCGGGATGGGGGTGAAGATTAAAAAGAAGTGAAGAAGTTTAAAGTTATAAGTTTAAAGTTAAAAGTTAAGAGAAAACAGGAAGAAAGAAATATACATTTAGCCGCGCCGCGTGGCCGGTGTGGTCTGCGGCGCGTGTCTTAATAAATATAACCGACCAACCGAACAACCGAATGACCGACCAACCGAACAACCGAACAACCGATTTCCTATCCTGCCCGTTTTCCCGTATTGGGACTTTTCTCATACGGCCGACAGTTCGAAATCCAGTCTCTGAGAAAAGATATGCAACGCTCGCAGAGATGGCGTTCCTTCAGATCGAACTTTATATAGCCGTCCTGCCGGTTGTTTATCTCGCTGCCGCATCTTTCGCATGGTTTGTGTTCCATAAATCACCTCTTGACCCCCATTCTACAAATAATATAAGCAAATAACGGGCCGTATGTGATTAAATTAAAGAAACTATCACAAAAGAGCGCAACTTCTTTGCTTCAAAGATGTTACAGCTTTTCCCCAACATATGCCTAAAGCCACCGGTATGGCAAAACTCGCTGCTTATGGTGTAAAAATGGCAGGTTGGCTAAACACGATTTACAGCGGGATACGGGATACGGGATAGGGGATAAGGGATAAGGGATAAGGGATAAGGGATAAGAGATAAGGGATATGGAAAGGAATATTAAGAAAGTGCGAAGTTGATTATGTAAGAAATAAACGGCAAAAAGCGCCTTATGTTTGAAAAAACCGTGCAGCAGATGTTATACTTAAAAATATACGTAAGTTTCGGATCGCGCGTAATTCTTATCGTAGTTTTCACGCGTTCACATCGACCGGGAGTACGACATGCGGAAGGTTGTTTTTGCGCTGGCGCTTGCTTTCACCATCTTTGTTTCGTTTCCATCCTGGGCGCTCGACGCGCCCGGTAATTTCCGCGTGACCGACTCTTCCAGCGATTCGATAACCTGGGCATGGGACGACGTCGCGGGCGAAGAAGGTTATGAAATTCTCGATAATGTAACCCAGACTGCGGTAATAATCAACATTCCCGTTGACACACTAACTACGATTGAAACCGGTCTTTTACCCAATACTACTTATTCCCGTCAGGTCCGGGCTTATAATTATACAATTACTTCTACTTCGGTCGAAAACTGCGCCGCTCTTTTTACGACAACCACGTTTGACGGAACCAGGCAGAACGGCGCGATGTATGGTGGCGTGCATCCCAGCAACTGGATAGCGCGTGGTTACGCAAAGTTCGGCCTGGAGAACCTGTCACATGTAACGGACGTTACGAACGTTCGGCTGTTCGCGTATTGCTGGGATTACGACGCTGACGTCGATTCAAACTTCAGAAAAATCAGCATTGACCCGCTGACGTCTACCGGACCGGATCTCGTCAACGACTATGTCGGCAGCACGGTCTTTTTACTGAACTCATCAAATATTGGCCACACCGGCGGAGCCAAGGTAGTGGATTTGTACGCTGCCGCAGAGGTGTGGGTGGAGAATGCTATCAGCAGCGGGGCTGACTGCTGCTCTCTCGGAATGGGGCATGAGGGCGCACTCGCTATCGACAATTGGATGTCGCTGTTGAACTGGGATTTTGCAACTGTTGAATGGCAGCCAAGGCTTGAAGTGACTTACGCAGACCCTTATTCGGATAATTCCAACATGGTTTCCGCCTGCACGCTTGCGGCGGTGCCGATTTTGACGAATTCGGCGCTTACCTTCACGTTCAGGAACTCAAATTCTATTACCGTCCGGGTATTTCTGAACGGCAACCCGGTCGGGACGGTTGTTGAGCTCGAGGGGGCGATTGACGTCGACGGCGTGCCGGGGGCGTGGGCTTCGCAGGGGCTGAAGAATTCGGGATACACGTGGGAGCTCGGCGGGCTGAACCCGCACCAGAGCTACTGGTTCAGGGCGCGGGCGCAGAACTGGAGCGGCATATGGTCGGCTTACAGCCCGAATGCTTTTGAGACTACAAGATGGCGAAATATTTACGTAAACGACGCCGGCGGTAATGATTCTGCCGGTAACGGCAGTCTTGGCGCACCCTATAAAACCATCCAGAAGGCTGTAGATGTTTCAGATGCGTACGGTTGCAGAATATTCGTCGCCGACGGAACATATACGGGCGTAAGCAACAGGAATATCAACTTCACTGGAAGAGTAATAGAGTTGAAATCAGTAAACGGTGCGGCGAACTGCATCCTCGACGCGCAAGCCCTGGGCCAGTTGTTTCTCTTCGCAAACGGCGAGACAAACGAGGCCTTGGTCGAGGGATTTACCGTCAGGAACGGCTATGCGGCCGGTGCGGACGGCGGCGCTGTTTCATGCGTCGCGGCCAGCCCGGTATTCAGGGATTGCGTGTTTGACAACAATACAGCCGACGGGTCCGGCGGTGCGTGCAGCTTCAAGAATAACTGCGCGCCGGTGCTCGAGGGGTGCATGCTTTCAAATAATTCCGCAGTCGTCTACGGTGGAGGCGTTTACTGCGCGAACAATGCCAGGGCAAGTATTGACGTATGTACGATTGTAGTCAATACGGCCGCAAGCGGCGGCGGTATTTTCTGCGACCAGAGCAACGCATCAGTCTACTTATGCCAGATTGGATACAACCAGGTGACGTCGGACGGCGGCGGGATAGTCTTTTCCAACAGCGGCGCCGTGGTGGCCCTCAGCGCCATAGCATATAACACCGCAATCGGCGGCAGCAGCGGCGGCGGCGGAGTCTACTGTTACGGAGAGCCTGCTGCGGTGATCATCGGTTGTATGATTGCGAACAACTCCGTTACTGACGGCGGGGGCGTGGGAGGCGGTATAGTAATAAACGAATCCGATATCTATATGCAGGGTTGTACAATAGCGAAGAACTTTTCAGCCGGAAGCGGTGGCGGCTTCACAGTAACCGGCGACGTAGCCTCATCGATGACGAATATGATTATCTGGGCCAACTACGCCGTCTCAGGAGGCGAGCAATTTTATCTTGATACCGGTACTTTTGTAAGTATGAGTTACTGCAATTACGAGAATAACTCCGCAGGCGATATTCAGGGTCCCGGCGGAATATCTCCGGACGCCTTCTGCGACACAAAAGACCCGCAGTTTATTGACGCAACAAACCTGGATTTCCGCTTATTGTATTCTTCACCGGCCGTTAACGCGGGATGTAATTCCTATGTCCCGCCGGAGTTGTTAATCGACCTCGACGGATTGCCGCGGATCATGGCCAAGGTCGTTGATATGGGTTGTTACGAAACCGACCCGCCGCCGCTGCCTCCCGATGGCCTCCGGATAAACGGCATCGTAAACCCGGTATCACTCGGAAACGATACCGCATACTTTTCCGCCGTTTACCGCGACGAGGGCCCGTGGAATTACGCCAACGAAATGATAATGGAGTTTGACGACGACCCGGGTTTCGCCACCCCGATTGGAGATACCGGATGGTTTGGAATTTTTCCGACTGCCCGGGACAAACGCTGCCAGGCCGTGCCAATTGACCTTTCTGCGCTTGCACGCGGAGTCACCTACTACTGGAGAGTAAAATTCAAAAACTCGCTTTTGCAGGAAGGCGCCTGGTCCACCGAGCCCGCGGGATTTGTCCGGTCTCTCTACTACCAGACGTTTGGAGATGAAGGTTATTACCTCCTCAATATTTCATGTTACACCGGCACGAGGACGATAGGCGACCTCCTCAAGGACGACCTGGGGATTATCTGGATTTTCAAATACGACGAGGCGAACCGGGAGTGGATTCAGGTGTTCGGGCACGAAACATTTGAAAATAACGTCGGATACTTTATCTGGAATGACAGGCCGAACGGAGCCGTCGGCTTCAGCGGCGATAACGTATCCGCCGAAGCCTCGAACTTCAAGATTGATCTTGTGTGCTCGAATCCGGGCGACCTCGAAAACTACGGCTGGAACCTGATCCGCAACCCCTATTCCCACGACATTTCGTGGTCGAGCTGCGACCTGCAGAACTGCAAGACGACCCACTGGTATCCGTGGACGGGAACCGAATACCTGCTGTGGGACAGCGCAGTCAACGACGGGTGCGGCTCGGACATTATTCCTGCAGGCGCGAGTTTCTGGGTCCAGGCAAACGGCTCCAACTCGAGTGTAACGATATACAGGCCCGGCGGTGCGCCGCATCCCCTGCCGCCCCCGGCTTTGCACTGGTATATACGCTTTACGGCACAGAGCGGACCTTTGCTTGATACGCAGACCTATATCGGTGCGCGCGAAGGGGCATCCAACGCCCACGACCAGTATGATATAATGAAAATACGCTCATATGCGATTGATTATATACGACCGTTTTTCAGTCATCGCGACTGGGGCCGTAATTCCGGTCCCTACGCTTTCGATATACAGCCGTTTCCCGTCGGCGGTGAAATCCTGACGTGGAAAATGACGGTCTATGCGACAAACGCGGCCGGGAAGATTGAGTTATTCTGGGATGTGCCGGAGGAACTGCGCGGCGGATGGGAGTTCAGGCTGCTGGACGAGGCCTCGGGCGTTACAAGGGACTTGACTGAGCACGAGACTTATGATTATACTGCAAGCGGACAGGACACGCGCCAGTTTATGCTGACCGCGAAACAGATTGAGGCCATGCTGCTGGGCGACTCCGACCTCGACGGAACGGTGACGGAGGATGATGCCGTTGTGTGCTCGAGAGCCGGGCACGGGCTCCTGTCGCTTACGCCCAGGCAGCTTTATGTTTCAGACCTCACAAGCGACGGGGATGTTGATATTCTGGATGCGCTATTAATCCTGCGCCGCCTCCGCGGGCATTTGCCCACAAACCCATAGTCTTTTCCAAACGGGAGCGCCGGCGCTGATTGCTTATGACCGCAAAAGACGAAATAATCAGTATCCGGCGCCTCGGGAAGTCTTTCGACGGTAAACCCGTTCTTTCCGGCCTGGACTTCTCCCTCGGGAGGGGAGAGCAGGCCGTAATAATCGGGTTTTCCGGCAGCGGCAAAACCGTACTCGCCAACCACATCCTCGGTTTTCTCGAGCCGGACGAAGGGGACGTGCGTATTCTCGGGAAACGCCCGTCCGACCTGACGGCTGCCGACCGCCGCCGCATGGGCGTGGTTTTTCAGGAACCGGCACTGTTCGACGCGTTGACGGCCGGAGAAAATCTTCTATACCCGCTCGGGAAAAAAGACCGAAAAGATTTCGCATCACATCCGGAAAAACTTTCCAGGCTGATAGAAAGCGTGGGCCTTGCCGCACAGGACCTTTCCAAGAAGACCGGAGAGCTTTCAGGCGGCATGAGGAAGCGCGCCGCGCTCGCAAGGGCGTTTGCGGGCGGGCCGGAGCTGCTTGTGCTCGACGAGCCCACGACCGGGCTGGACCCCGCCCTTTCCGAGCACGTGTGCGTGTGCGTCCTGAATTACCTGGGTGAGAAACCGGACCGGACAAGCGTAACGATTACGCACGATTATCTGCTTGCCGCGCGCCTTGCGACCGCCATCTATTTTCTCCGGGTCGACGGGGCGCTCGAGAAAATCTACGACGCCGACGAGCTCGGGAAGCTTCGCAGTGAAAGCGCGGGTGAAGAGGCCTATGCCCTCGAACTTCGCCACCGGCTCGAGGAAAAGGTTGAAGCGCGTTTCCGGGAGCAATCGCGGGATGCCGTTGAGGATGGAAAACCGGAAGCACGATTCGGACCGCTTGTCGGGAAATTTTTCCGGAGCATCCCCTCCTGGGCGGTGACTGCCGGCAGGGCCTTTTCCTGGCCCGGATTGGGCGAGCCTCTCAGGCGCTTCTACCAGCTTACGACCCTGTCCGTCGGGCTTATCATGGTTGCCGGGCTCGTCGTCGGAATCGTGAGCACGTGGCAGAGCGGCCTTGCGATAAGGATGTGGGGCTACGACCTCCTGCCCCGCATCGTCGGGGTGGCGCTGTGTCACCACGTCGGCGCGCTTTTTACGGGCCTGTTTCTCGCCGGAAGAATTGGCGCGTCGATCGCGAGCGAGTTCGGCGCCAAGCGGCTTACCCGCCAGCACGACGCGCTCCTGTCTTTCGGACTCAGCCCCGAGCGGTTGTGGCTTGCGCCCGTCTTTTACGTTTCACTTATCACGTTTGCGGTAATGACTTTTCTTTTCGAGGTTTTCGCCTACATAGGCGGCCTGATAATCTTCACCGAAGTTTTTCACCAGAAGTTCTTCGTTTATTCCAGCACTTTTCTCGCGGACGTCCGGTTCGACATGTGGCTTACCGGGATAATAAAGGCCCTGTTTTTCGGTGCCGCGGTCGCAATTATTTCATACAGGCTGGGAATAAGGGAAAAGCCGGACAGCGAGAAAGTCGGCTACGACACCACCAGCGCCGTCGTGTGGTCGCTGATGGCAGTTATCGCGCTCGATTTCATCATAAGCGTTGCAGCGAACTTCATAAAAGGGTTGTGATATGTCCAAAGCACAGATCATCTGGTCCGTAATCGTCTGGCTCGTCGTGGCGGTAGTTGTTGCGGGCGTGTTTCTCGCGCCCTGCTTCAACCGGGGCGTTCTTTTCCGCGTTACGCTTCTCGACGGGGGAGGGCTCGGGCGCGGCAACCAGGTCCTGCACATGGGCGTCGATATCGGCACCGTCAGCGCGGTCGACTTCGATTATTCCGAAGACAGGAAACGCCTGGCTTTCGTCAGCATACTGATCAGGCCCGAGTACCGCGGGAAGATAAGAAACAACTCCGAGTTCTACGTCGGCACCAGCCAGACCTTTCCGTTCACCAAGTGCCTGTGCATGGACGTGCCGGAGGAGCCGGGGCCTCTTCTGGAGGAGGGCGCGACCATACCCGGGACCGTAAAGCCCGACGAGCTCGACAGGCGAATGAAGAAGTTTGCGGACTACATAATAGAAGGCTTCGGCGACCTGGACAGGCGCCAGGAAAAATTCGCAAGAGATCTCAGCAAGGAGGCGATAAGGCAGATAACCCCGTGGAGCGAGAAGGAGCCGGAGGAAGCGGTGGACAAAAGCGAGTCGATGGGCCAGTTCCGCCTCGTGATCTGCCGCGCGGAAATCCTCGGGATAAATCAGGACGGCGGTTCCTGGGACGCCTGGGGCGGCAAGCCCGACTGTTTCGCCAAGGTGTGGATCGACGGAACCTTCATGAAGGAAACCGGCACGGTTGAGAACGACTATAACCCCGAATGGAACCTGACGACCGAGAATTTTGCATTGTACAGGAATTCAAGAATCAATATCGAGCTTTACGACGAGGACGGCGTCGTCAACGACCTTATCGGCGAGTGCTCGCATAAGATCGACGTCGGGAAGGCGCGCTCCGGTAAAATGATAGATATTCCATTCGGCCAGGCGAATGTGTTTGTAATCCGGTTTGAGGAAGTTAAAAAGGAATAAGCGGATTTGCGGGAAGTGCCGGGATCTGCCGGGGCCGGTTCATGTAAATATTATATCTGTTCCCCCGCGTTGCATGACCGCTATTGCCGGGCGTATTTTTCGACCATCCCGTCGATTGTTTTCAGAATTTCATCATTGCCTTTTTTCGGATAATCCTGAAGGTTTTTCTCATACAATGAAGCCGATTCGATAAATTCTCTTACCGCTTCCGGGGTCAGGGATTCTACATGCCTTCCATAACCGCATTTTCCCAGGTAAACCGCATTAATTATCTGTTCAAAGTGTTTTTTTATCGGCTCTGATAAGACGGGTTTGCCGAGATACAGGGCTTCCGTGATCAGGGTCAGGCCGCCGTTGCAGATAACCGCCCTCGAGCCCTTCAGATCGTCGAGAAAACCGGTCGCGCTGAACTCCTTGTAGGTCATGTTCCCGTCCGTTTTGGCGACGTTGAATCCATACACGATGAACTTTTCATCGCCGACGGCTTTCAGAATCTCCGGGAGTTTTTCATTTGAATCATAGGTCTGGTACACGAGGATATGCCGGTCGTCGGCGGGCTCCAGCTCGAGAACCTCGGACCGCAGAATCGGAGGAGAAAAGCGGGTATTCCTCTTGTACCTGTTCTTCACGGGCGCCGTGAAGAATGTCGTTATGATGTACTCCTTTGCGACCGGCATGAAGGATTTTACAACGACCTTCGCGGAAGCCGAGGCGAGCATGTATTTCCGGGGAAACTCCAGTTTCGCCCTCGCCAGCGCCGCCTGGTTGTCTATGGAAATCAGGGGGACTCTGTGATGGTTTGCGAGATAACCGGTCAGGGCCTCGAAGTCGCTGATAACGGCATCCGGTTTGAAACTCCTGAAAATCCTGTCGAGGTTTCTCAAGGCTTTGAGCTTTTCCGGAGTTTTTCTCAGGTTTTTTCTCAGGGTTTTCAGGTTCTTGACCTTGTTTTCTTCGGTAACTATATTACAGCCTTTTGTGTCGTGAGCTTCGTAATAATCTTTCAGGAAACTGAACGACTTGAGATAGCCGAAGACAAGGATGTCATGGCCCTTGTCTTTGAGATGTCTGAGGACTTCCTTGCTGCGGCCGGTATGGCCGAACCCGTCGCCGGAAATGCCGTAGATTATTCTTGCCATTTAATCGATAATACCGGAAGGAACAGGAATGTAAAGTATTTTACGCACGACGGTGCACAAAAAAAGCCTCATCAAAAAGATGAGGCTCTCCGTGGGCCCGCCAGGACTTGAACCTGGAACACAGGGATTATGAGTCCCCTGCTCTACCATTGAGCTACGAGCCCTCTATTACAGACGTCATTATGATACCAGCCGGATGCAAAAGAATCAAGGCCGGCAAAGAAAAATCTGCATATATCGGAAATAGATGTTCAGGTTCTGCAAATTAAAGAATTTCTTCCAGGCCGAGTATGAGCGCGCGCAGGGGGTTGAAGTGCAGGAGGCCGCTTGGCCATTCGAGCTCGGACTTGTCTGCGATAGAGAGAATATTTTCGCTTCGCCGCCGGGCGCGGAAATCGGCCAGCGCATTCTCCCGCTCCGATTCGTCCTTGATATCCATAATTCCGTCGACTTCGTCCATCAGCTTCTTCTCGATGTTTATGGCTTTCTCCGTTTCGGCGAGTTGCCCGGCTGTGATGACGCCGTGCTTAGCTTTAATCTTCTCGAGCTCGAGTACGGATTCGTAGGCTGACTCGACGATTTCGCCGCAGGTCATCCATTCGGTTTCGTAGTTGATCATGTATTTCCACGAGGGCGACTTCATGGCCAGCCGGTGCGCTTCAAGCGTTTTGAATTTCATCGTGTAACCGAATTTCTTCGGGTTATCCCACACCTCGCTGCCGGGGTCGACGAACGGCGCGAGCGGGCCGATAAACGGATGGAGCACTTTGTGTTTTCCGAAACGCTCGAGCAGCTCGCCGCACCATCTGACGGTTTCGCGCACGGATTCGGCGTCCTGGTGCGGCAGGCCTATCATGTGGAACTGGTCGATGCGCCCCGCGCCGTAGCGGTGGGCGCAGTCGAGAGTTTCGACAAACTCCCCGTTTCCGTACGGTCTTCCGAACGCGCGCCGCACCTTCTCGTCGTGGGATTCGGGCGAAATCTGCATGTTCCAGTTCGGCAGCGCTTCGTGCGCAAGTTTGAAAAATTCCTCGCCGGGCGGTTTGAAGAGTTCGAGCACGACCGCGTTCCTGATTTTCCTTCGGCCGATTTCTCTGAAACATTCGCGGACGTAATCCGCGCCGCCCTGGTTCAGGTCGCCGAGCAGGAATATGGGACCGTTCATATTCCGCTTAATCCTTGCGAGGTCGCGGGCGAGTTTCCCCGGCGGGCGGAGCGCCACGCCTTTCCGGCACATCGTCCGGTGATAGAAGCGGGCGGAACCGCCGCAGGTTTTGCACGCGTGCCTGCACCCGTGCACGGAGACGGCAATCGCAATCGGGTATTTCAGCCAGCCGGAAAACGGCACGACCGAAAAGATGTCGCGGTAGCGGATGACCATCCGCATCATCTCGCGGTAATCGAGGACCATTTCCGACAGGTCGTCCGGCACGTGCGAGAGCGGATTTGAAACGATTTTTCCTGTTTCGTTTTTCCAGCTTACGTTGGGAATGTTTTCCGGTTTTCGTCCGCTCCGTATCGAACGTAACAGTTGTTCGAGAGGTTTTTCCGTACAATCGCCGCGGACGACGAAGTCGACCGGGTAATCCCGGAGCAGATCTTCGTGGAAATGGCTTGCGGAAAGACCGCCCATGATGACGGGCGTGTCCGGGTGAAGCTTTTTGCAGATTCCGGCGACCTCGATGGAGCCGCTGACGTGCGGCAGCCAGTGCAGGTCGATGCCGAACGCGATACGCGGTCTGTTTTTCCTTATAAAGTCCTCGACCGAAAACTTCCGCGAGCGCATCATCCTGTAGGCGAGGTTGACGATTCTGACCCTGATGCCGCGCCGGCCGAGATGGCCCGCCATCGATATCCATCCCGCAGGATACATTTCAAAAACGCCGGAGGAGGGGATGACGTTCGACGTCGCGCCGAAGGCGACGTCTCCGTCGCGGAAGTCGTAAATCGCGGGCGCGTGCAGCAGTATGAAGTCGGCTTTGGGCATCGTAATAAAGGAACAAGGTAACAAGGTAACAAGGGAACAAGGAAACAAGGAAACAAGGAAACAAGGAAACAAGGAAACAAGGATAAGATATTAATTATTACTTGTCAACTTGTTCGCGTGTTTTCATGTCAACTTGTTTTCTTAAAAGAGAAGGCAGGACTTCCCGGACCGGCAAGCCCTGCCTGGATTTTTTATTACCGGGCGCTTCAGTCTTTGACCTTGAAGTCGGCGTCGATGATATCGTCGCCGCCTTCCTGTTCGCCGCTTCCGGTGGCGGCGCCCGCTCCGGCTTCCGTACCGCCCAGGTCGGGGCCCGGCTGTGCGCCGGCGCCTGCCTGCTGGTAGAGAAGCTCGCTCATCTTGTACGATGCCGCCTGCAGCGCCTCGAGCGTGGCCATGATCTGCAGCGCGTCGTCGGCGTCACGCGCCCTGCGCACGTCGTCGAGCAGCTTGTTTATCTCGGTTTTTGTCGTGTCGTCGATTTTATCTTCAAGGTCTTTGAGCATTCTTTCAGTCTGGTAAACGGTGGCCTCGGCCTTGTTTTTCGCCTCGGCGAGTTCGCGTTTCTTCTTATCATCATCGGAGTGCTGTTCGGCCTGCTCGCGCATTTTCTTGATATCGTCTTCGGTCAGGCCGGAGCTCGACTCGATGCGGATCGACTGCTCCTTGCTCGTAGCCTTGTCTTTTGCCGAGACGTTCAATATACCGTTGGCGTCGATTTTGAAGGTTACTTCGACCTGCGGCACGCCGCGCGGCGCGGGGGGAATGCCCGTGAGCTGGAACCTCCCCAGCGTCCGGTTGTTGGCGGACATCTCGCGCTCGCCCTGGAGGACGTGGATGTCGACGGCGGGCTGGTTGTCGGACGCGGTTGTGAAGATTTCCGCCTTCTCGGTCGGGATGGTGGTATTACGGTCGATCAGCCTGGTCATGACACCGCCGAGCGTTTCGATGCCGAGCGAAAGCGGCGTGACGTCCAGCAGCAGAACGTCCTGCAGTTTTTCGTCGCCGCCGAGGATGCCGCCCTGAATGGCCGCGCCGACCGCGACGACTTCATCGGGGTTGACCGACTTGTTCGGGTCTTTGGCGAATATCTCCTTTACGACGGCCTGGACCGAGGGCATGCGCGTGGAGCCGCCGACGAGGATGACCTCGTTGATTTCGGACGGGCGAAGTTTCGCGTCTTCGAGTGCCGTGAGGCAGGGCTTGCGCGTGCGCTCGACGAGCTCCTCGGTGAGCTGCTCGAACTTCGCGCGCGTAATCTTAACCTGAAGGTGCTTCGGCCCGGACTGGTCGGCGGTGATGAACGGGAGGTTGATGTCGGACTGGAGCGAAGTCGAAAGCTCGCACTTCGCCTTTTCGCATGCTTCCTTGAGGCGCTGGAGCGCCATCTGGTCCTTGCGCAGGTCGATGCCCTGGTCATTCTCGAACTCGTCGGCGACGTAGTTGATGAGTATCTCGTCGAAGTCGTCGCCGCCGAGGTGCGTGTCGCCGTTGGTGGAGAGCACCTTGAAAAAGCCCTCGTCGACTTCCAGGATGGAGATATCGAACGTGCCGCCGCCGAGGTCGAAGACGGCGATTTTCTCCGCTGCCTGTTTGTTCAGGCCGTATGCGAGCGCGGCGGCAGTCGGCTCGTTGATGATTCGCTTTACCTCGAGGCCCGCAATCGTGCCGGCGTCCTTCGTTGCCTGGCGCTGCGAGTCGTTGAAGTATGCGGGAACGGTGATGACGGCCTCGGTGATTTTCTCGCCCAGGTATGCTTCCGCGGTTTCTTTCAGGTTCAGGAGAATCTTTGCGCTGATCTCCGGGGGCGAGTACGTCTTTCCGAGGATGGCGACCTTTACGAGGTCGCCGCTGTCGGTGACGTCGTAGGGCACCATTTTTTCTTCCTTCTCGACCTCGCCGGGGCGCCGGCCCATGAAGCGCTTGATCGAGAAAACGGTGTTCTGCGAGTTCGTGACGGCCTGGCGTTTTGCGGCCTGGCCGACCAGTATTTCGTCATTATCCTTGAACGCCACGACTGACGGCGTCGTGCGCGAGCCCTGCGGGTTTGTTATGACGGTAGGCTCGTTTCCTTCCATGACCGCGACGCATGAGTTCGTCGTGCCGAGGTCGATGCCGATTATTTTACCCATAACAGTCTCCTCAGATTCACTAACGGTATCTTCATACAACTTCCTCCGGGTTTATGTAATGCAAAAGGTGTACCGCTGGAGGGGGCGGTTGAGCCAAACAATTATAATGCAATGTGTTATAGTAGACAACGGAAAAAGTTAAAAACAAAATTGCTTTTTTTACCGTGTCGAAATGACATGTTCGCGCGGTTATTCCGTTGTTTCAGGCCATTCTGGCAGGGGAGTGGATGGAAGGCAAATCGGTTTTCGAGTGCGGTAACCTGCCTGGCCGGTTGAATTGCCGGCCCGTTTTCGAGCGCTTTACCCGGGCTGCGTGATCTATGTTTTTTCGTCTGCTGCTTCATATCCAAACGTCGGAAGCAGGATATTGACCGTTGTGCCTTTGCCTTCGGTGGACTCTATGTTAATTTTTCCGCCAGCGTTATCGATTGCCTTTTTCGATATGTACATGCCCTGTCCGGTTCCGTTGGATTTTGTCGTAAAACCGTATTTATAGATCTTGGACAGTATATTTGCGGGAATCCCCGTACCCGTGTCTGAAATGCTTACAATGACTTCACCGTTTTGTTTATAAGTTCGGACGGAAAGACGCCGCATGCTCACGTCTTGCATTGCTTCACAGGCATTTCTAATAATATTGAAAAACGCTTCCATAAGAGTGGCTGCAATACGAACATCCGCGGCTTGATACTCTTCAATGATTTCAATATTTTGATTTCTGAAGCATGCTCGAGCCTGGGTATCTACTATGAGTTTAAGTGTTCTTGCCAGCTCAATCGGTTCGCATGCGTTGCTATTTAGATCTCCGGCAACGTTTCTGAAATTATTCGTATACTGAGACAAGAAATCAACAAACTCTCTGAGGTTCTTGATTTCTTTCGAGTCGAGTTTGTTATTCTTAATATCGTCTTCAATCAGGTTCATTGTTCCACAGATAATTCCGATTATTCCTGAAATATCGTGGATCAGTTGAGCGCTTGACCTGCCGAGCATTGCTTCACATTCCAGTGATTCACTTCGCTTTTTGGCACGGTAACGCAACCGAAGAGAATATATCAGATGGCCCAGCAGGAAAACTGCCAGTGCCAGCGTAATAATGTGGTTGCCCCACAACCCCATACTGCGACCTCGATAGCTAGAGAGCTAATAATGAATATTTACATTTTTAGCATAATATTAAGATAATGCAATATAAATCTTCCAGGTTCGCTGACTTGCCTGCCGTGAAACAGTCGTTGAAAAACCCACCCAATTTGTCCGGGATATTAGGGACCGTACTTCCTGATTTTGTGGTGTAGTGTACGCTCGCTGATTCCGAGGCGTTTGGCGGCGCGGTGGCGGTTGCCGCAATGACGGAACGGGTATTCTTCAAGCAGGCTTTTCCCGGGTCAGTCGTGTTGCAGTATCATCTCAAACAACGTTCTCATGGGGTCGAAGACCGTTGGCGGGATTTCCGGAGAAGGTGATCCTGGAAAAGCATTTCCTTCGAGAACGAATACCTTTTCATAATTCTCCGAGAAAATCACGTCGATCCCGGCGTAATTCAAGCCATATGCATTTGCGGCATTGACGGCGACTTCCTCGGCCATCTCGATGGCTTTTTCAGGCAGATTATTCAGGAACGAAAGCGGTTCTATTCTCCCGCCCTGGTGCCAATTCGTGATAATATTGTTGATCTTTGCGGTTCTCACGTAAGTAAGGACGGGTTCGCCGAAGATAACGAAGACTCTCAAGTCAAGCTTCTGGTTATTGATTATCGGCGTTTTGATTTCCTTCTCGATATGAACGTCCTGCTCGAGCAACTGACCTATAAAACTCAGACGTTTGGATATCTCCTTCATTTTCCACCCCTTGTCGTTGGAGTGGTTCAGAATACTGCCGTTCCTCATTTTAAAATTGGTATACCACTTGTTTCTGCTGATTAGTGAAACACCTTTGCCCAGCGAGCCGTATCTCACTTTGAGAATCAGGTCTGTACCCTTATCCACCAGTTTTATCAGTTCCCGGGCGGTTTCGATTCCGTAAGACGATGCGCATGCAACGTTATTTGCCACCAGGGCCTCATGGGAGCGCTTCTTGTCTCTGACCAATGCGATTGAAGCGGGGTCGTTGACGAAAGTGACTTTTGATTTGCATGCTGATCGTATTACGGATTCTACCTTATTGAAAAAGGCTTCGAATTTCCCCCCCATCTTCCTGCTGCCGTATATCTCATGCCCGATCTCTATTTTTGTGTCCCAGTAGTCAACCGGAAAAAAGAAAAGGACAGTGACGTCTCCACTGCCCGGGTCATTCAGCACCTGGGGATTTTCCAGTACCTCCATGTAAGAAAATGCTTTTATGACATATCCGGCATTTTTCAAGATGCCGATATTCTTTGCGAAATACTTCCTGAATAGGAGATCTTTCTCGTCTCCAAGCGCCAGTAGTGTTCTGTGCATAATACCTAACCCTCGACCTATGCTCCTTATATGTTATGAATCCCGGTGCCGTTGCTCCAGGCTTGTCAGTACACCCGCCTGCCTGCCCCATGTCTATCACCCCGGTTCACGCGCGTCGTCCATAGACGCGCAATATCATATAATACCATAACCAACGGTTAACTCCAAGGAAATCTGTCGCTGGAAAAGGGTGACAGGCGATTGTATGTGAATCCCGGGGATTTTTTCTGCGTGGCGGTTGTCCCGGCCGGCTTTTATTTTATTGCAGGCCGTATTTTTTTATCTTGCGGTAGAGCGTGCGTTCGCCGATTCCGAGGCGTCTGGCTGCGCGCTGGCGGTTGCCTTCTTCGGTTTCGAGCGCCTCCAGGATAAGCTCTTTTTCGGCTTCCTCAAGCGTTGCTCTGTCGTTGTAGGGGCGGGTCTTAGACCCGCCCCTGCTCCCGTCCCTGCCGTGTTTCCGCGCGGCCGCGGAAGAGGCCCTGAGCTGCGCGGGCAGGACGTCGACGGTGAGGACTTCGCTCCTGCAGAGCACGACCATGTTTTCTATCGCGTTACGAAGCTCGCGCACGTTGCCGGGCCAGTCGTAGTCTGCCATGGCCGCGCTCACGCCGGGATCGATCCCGCGTACCGGTTTGGCGTGTTCTTCGGCGAACTCGGCGATGAACGCGGTCGCGAGGAGCGGCACGTCTTCCGCCCGCTTGCGAAGCGGCGACACGTCGACCGCGACGACGTTCAGGCGGTAGTAAAGGTCTTCGCGGAACTTCCCTTCCTTTACGAGCGACTCGAGGTCGCGGTTGGTCGCGGCGACCAGCCGCACGTCGATTTCGACCGGCTCGTTCGAGCCGACCGGCGTTATCTGCTTCTCGTCGAGGACGCGCAGGAGTTTTATCTGCATCTCGAGCGGCAGGTCGCCTATCTCGTCGAGGAACAGCGTCCCGCCGTCGGCGAACGCGAAACGACCGACCCGTTCGGAGTCCGCGCCGGTGAACGCTCCCTTGACATGCCCGAACAGCTCGGATTCAAGCAGGCTGGGCGAAAGCGCGGACGTGTTCAGCGCGACGAACGGCTTGTCCTTGCGCGGCGAACCGCCGTGGGTGGCCCGGGCGACAAGCTCTTTTCCCGTGCCGCTTTCGCCCGTTATCAGAATGGTCGCGGTCGTGGGCGCGATCTGGATAATCAACTCGCGCAGCGCACGCATACACTCGGAGTTACCGATAAGCGCATTGACCGACGAACGTTCTTTCAGGGCTGCGGCGAGCCTTCGGTTCTCCCTGCGCAGCGTAACGGCTTCTGCCGCGCGTTTGACGACTGCGCGGAGTTCTTTCACGTTGATGGGCTTGGTGAGGTAGGTCGCGGCCCCGGCCTGCATGGCGGCGACGGCGTTTTCAATCGAGCCGTGGCCGGTAATCATGACGATCTCGATGTCCGGGTCGTGGCGCTTCGCGCCCCGCAGTATGTCCATTCCTCCGAGCGCGCCCATTACGAGGTCGGTAAGCACGATGTCTATATCGCCCGAGCGGATCGCCTTGAGTGCGACCCGGGGGTTCGTCTCCACGGTGACGTCATATCCGAGCGCCTCGAGCGCCTCGGCCGTGGTCGTGGCGTGGCGTTTGTTGTCGTCGATGACGAGTACTCGGATCGCAGAAGGCATTATTCCACCGGAAAAGTCAGCCTGACCTGGGTTCCCTGTTCTGGTTCGCTTTCAACGTCTATTCTTCCGCCGAGGGCCTCCATGACGCGCCTTGCGGTCGGAAGGCCGAGGCCGGTCCCGTTCGGCTTTGTGGAGAAGAACGGGTCGAATATGCGCGGCATGACTTCTTCCGGGATGCCGCGCCCGTTGTCGATAACGCGGACCTTGACCGCGTCGTCGTAGGCGTCGGTACGGAGCACGAGCTCGCCGCCTTCGGGCATCGCCTCGCATGCATTAAGCGTAAGGTTCAGAATCGCCTGGCGGAGTAAGTTTGCGTCGGCCTTGACGACCGCTGTTCCTTCGGCGAGATAGGATTTCACTTCAATATTCTGTTTTTCCGCTTCCGGGCAGATGAACTCAATGGTCTCTTCGAGAAGGGCGTTTATATCTACTTCCTCGAGCAGCGGCTTTGCGCCCTTCAGGTATTTCAGGAAATCGTTCAGCAGGATTTCAAGCCGCTTGGTTTCCGAGAGAAGCGTTCCGATTCTCTGTCGCGCGCGGCGCTCCTTCGGCCCGTCCGTGCCTTCGAAATCCTCCGCGAGGAGTTGCAGGTTCATGGAGAGGGTTGAAAGCGGGTTCTTGATTTCGTGGATGAGCCCGCCTATAACTCTTGCGATATCTGTTTCCGGCTGGTGGGACTGCTCGGTCATGGGTTTACGAGGCTCCTGCCGACTTCGAATGCGGTGAGTGCCGACTCGGCCCGTTTGGCCGATAGAAGCTGCTTTACGGCGTTGCGGAAGACGCCGGGCTGTATCTCGAGGCCGGGCAGCGAGCCAAGGAGGGTTGATATCGCGCCCACCAGAAGCATATTCAGATGCAGCGGCGAGCCCAGCTCGCTTGCCTTGCGCGCGGCCGGAACGAGGTATAGCGAGACATTTTCGAGATTGGCCAGAAAACGCTTCGCCACGAGGTCCGGGTCGGCGAGTACTATTCCGCCCGCAACCACGGTCGATGCGAAGTGCTTTGCAGCCTCGGGCGTGAGAAGCGCGAGCATGTCGGCGGTTTCGACCCTGGGGTATGCGAAAGGTTCCGGCCCCGCAACGACGTCCGCGGTGCTGACGGTGCCGCGTGCCTCGGAGCCGTATGAGCCGGACTGCGCGACATACTCGTAGTTTTCCTCGAGTGCATGCGCAAGCACGTTCGAGGCGACAAGTATTCCCTGTCCGCCGCGGCCCGCGATGCGGATTTCAATCTTTTCGGACAGGTCGCGGTCGGCGGTATGAGTCTGCGAGGCGCGTTTTATCATTTTTGCTTCCCCTTACTCGGCTGGCCGGCGACTCCAAGAACGATCTTGTTGCCGCCGGGACGGCCCGGGTCGCCGAAGCGGGTAACCTGCTTGTTCTGCTTGAGCATTTCCACCGGGTCGGATATTCTGTTTCTGCGGCCGTACTGGGTCGGGCACCATACAAGCGATTCGACGAATGCAAATCCGGTATGCCGGATGGCGCCCTCTATCGCCCGCGTGAGGCGTTTCGGGTATGCGACGCTTTCGCGTGCGGCGTAAGACGCGCCCGCGCCGTATACCAGTTTCGTAAGGTCGAACGCCCTGTTCCTGTTCCCGCGCGGTGTGGTGCTTGTTTTCGCGCCGATGGGCGTGGTCGGTCCGACCTGGCCGCCGGTCATGCCGTAGAGGAGATTGTTTCCGCAGATGACGGTGATGTCGAGGTCGCGGCGTGCGGCGTGGATGAGGTGGTTTCCGCCGATTGACGCGAGGTCGCCGTCGCCGGAGATAACCATAACGGTCTTTTCCGGCATGGCGAGTTTTACCCCCGTTGCGAACGCGACCGGCCTGCCGTGAGGCGTGTGCAGCGTGTCGGCGTTGAAGTGCGGTGAGGGGATCCACGCGGTGCATCCGATGCCGGAGACGAAGACCATGTCCGACATCGACCTGCCCGAATTCTCGATGGCGCGCAGTATCGCCTGCATGAGGATGCCCAGCCCGCATCCGGCGCAGAACGGGGTCGGCATCGCTTTCTTACGTATGTGTTTGAGAAGAGTCTTAGGCATTGTGAACCTTCCTAGAGTAGTAACGCCAGGGGCAATTTCTGTCAAGGTGTCAGGTCTTAGGTGTCAGGTGTTAGGTTTCAGGTGTTAGGAAATAACAAAGATATATCCTGAAACCTGAAACCTGAAACCTGAAACCTAAAACCTACAACAGCTTTGCGATTTCGTCCGGGGTGATTACTTCGCCCATTGTTTTCGAATATCCGATGCAGTCGCGGCGCGAGGCGCGCTCGACCTCGCGGACGATCATGCCCGAGTTCATCTCGGGCACGACGACTTTTTTCACCCTGGAGCACAGGCGGTTTACAATTTTATCCGGGAACGGCCAGATAGATTTCAGGCGGAGCAGCCCGACTTTTTTCCCTTTTTCCCTTGCCCGCTCGACGGCTGCGAGCGTGCTCCGGGCCGTAAACCCGTATGCGACGACGATGGTCGAGGCGCCGCGCGTGTAATGCTCCTCGGCGTTCGCGATCGAGTCCGCTTTGCTTCGGACCTTGTTTACGATTCTGTCGACAAGCCTGCGCTGCACTTTCGGGTCCTGGGTTTTCCTGAAGCCTTCCTCCGTATGGGTCGAGCCCGTGACAAGGAGGTTGCGCCCCTGGCCGAAACCGGGCATGGGGGTCATTCTGCCGGTTTTCGGGTTGCCCCAGGGCGGGATCGTTTTCTGCGGCGTTTTCCTTGCCGCGGAGCGTGAAATCTTTTTGGGTTCAAACGTTTCGCGCAGGTGACCCGTTGCCTCCTCCGCAAGCAGCGTAACGGGCACGCGGAACTCCTCGGCGAGGTCGAATGCGCGGACCGTCATCGTGAACATTTCCTCGACGCTCCAGGGCGAGAGCGCGATCGCCTCGTAATCGCCGTGCGAGCCGTACCGGGCCTGGTATACGTCGCCGGCGCCGACGCGCGTCGCCTGGCCGGTCGACGGCCCGGCGCGCTGGATGTCGACGATAACGAGCGGCGTCTCCGTCATGTAGGCGTAACCGATGTTTTCCTGCATGAGCGAGTACCCGGGCCCGCTTGTCGCGGTCATGGCTTTCTTTCCCGACCAGCTCGCGCCGATGCATGCGCCCAGCGACGCGATTTCGTCCTCCATCTGGATGAAGACGCCGCCGACGTCCGGGAGGAGGCGGATCATTTCCTCCATGACCTCGGAGGAGGGCGTTATGGGGTATCCCGCGTAGAAGGTGCAGCCTGCGGCTATCGCCCCGCGGGCGCAGGCGTGATTGCCAATTACGAGTTGAGACACGATAACCTCATTTCGATTGCGGATTTCGGATCTCGGATTGCGGATTTCTTTCAACCGGAAATCCGAAAATTTTTTTCGTATTCATCTACCGCTTACGTTTCGATTTCTTTTTCGACTTCTTTTTCTGTTTTGCCCTGCGTCTGGCTTTCGATCCGGTCTTTGGTTTACGCTTTGGTTTTGGTTTCTTCTTTGCTTTTTTCTTTGCTTTAGCCTTTGGTTTGGCTTTGGCTTTCTTCTTCGGTCCCGCTTTCGGCCTGGGTTTCGCCTTTACTTTTGCTTTCGGTCCGGCTTTTGCCTTCGCCTTCCCGGTTTTGCGGTCCTGTACGGAAACCGCGAAGTCGGGACACATTATCTCGCAGATTTTGCAGTAGATGCACTGCCCGGGCGCCGCGACGACGGGCACCTTGACGCCTTTTTCGGTGATTTCTTCGCTCCACTTGAATACGTTTTTCGGGCAGACGTGCAGGCAGATGCCGCACGCCTTGCACCAGCCAAGATTGATTCTTACCGGGTCGGTTGTCATTTTCCGCGCGATGCTCCCGTTTATTTGAAAGGCTGTTCTTTCAGCTCCGAGAGGAGTTGAAACGCTTTTTCGGTCTCTTCGAGGTTTCGCGAGCCGAGGCCGCAGCTCGGGGTAATGAGAAACGGCGCCTTCTGGCCGCCTACGGCCTTATCGTCGAGCCGCTCCTTGAGGTTGCCGAAGTACTCGGTCAGGCGCTCGCGGCACATCTCGGCGTCGGCAAAGGTTATCGCGTCGAACGTCGGCACGGCGCCCCACGCGAGCAATCCTCCGTTTGAAAGATATTTTCCCATCTCCACGGGGTAGAGGGAAATTTTGTCGCCGTAGCCGAAGGAGTCGAAGTGCATTATATCGGGTTCGGCATCGGCAACGATGCTCCATTCCGTGTTTCCGCAGACGTGGATGCCTGTAACGGCGCCTGCCTCGCGTACGCCGTCGACGGCCGTTTTGAGGACGGCAACCACTTCACCATGCGAAAGGCCTTCGAATCCCGGCTTGCCGTAACTTTCGAGGGCGGGCTCGTCCAGAAAAATCATGACCTGGTCGGCGTGTTTCTTTAATGCATTTACCTGTGTAACGGCTTTTGCAATCAGCAGGCGGATGGCTGCCTCGCGCAGGTCGCCGTTGTAGAAGATGGCCATGCGGTCCAGGTCGTTTATCCCGATGGTGAAAGTAATCGGTCCGGTAATCTGGCCCTTGAGGACGGGAAAGCGTTTCCCGCCTGATTCGAGCCTGCGGATAAACGCGTGGTATCCGGCGGCGGTCGTTTCCGAAAGAGCGAAAGCGTCGACTTCACCGGCGAGTGCTTTTTCAAAGAATTCCGCAAGCCGGTCCGTGAAACCGTTTCCGGTGTCGACGTGAACGGATCTCCGTTTCTCGTTCCATATCACGCCGGGCAGTCCTTCGGCGAATTGCGGCAACATCAACTCGCGCCAGTCGCGTGCGGGCAACTGCGGCCAGAAAGGAATATCGACTCCGCAGTTCAACACAAAATCGACTGCCATTTCGGCAGATTCATGCGGTAAACTGCCGATACCGGATGTCAGGGGGAGCCTGTCGAATTTTCTAACGTCAATATGCATAAGGGTTTATGTTTTTCACCTTCGTGTGGAAAATACCTTAAGATAGGGAATTGTAACAGAATGCAATATAAGCTGCAAGGTATAAATTGTGCTGGAGTGCTGGAGTGCTGAAGTGCTGGAGTGCTGGAGTGCTGGGGTGCTGGAGTGCTGATGTGCCGGGATTAATCGCCGTGCAAGCGCGGCGGATAACTTTCATACTTCATAATTCATAATTTATTTCCTATCCAGGCAAATCGAGAGCGCGGCTGACCATCTCCAGCAGTTCGTCGCGGTTGATGGGTTTGTTTATGTAGTCGAAGGCGCCGATGTTCATCGCCTCGAGGTAGGAGCTCATCTCGCCGTAGGCCGTTATGATAATCACGCGCGTCTGGGACGAGATCGACTTGACCTCTTTGAGGAGATCGAGGCCGCTTTTGTCCGGCATCTTGAGGTCGGAAAGGAGCAGGTCTATTTTCTGAGTGCGCAGTATCTCTATGCCGTCGGTGAAGTTCGCGCCCGCATAGACGCGGTAGTTCGCCTTGGAGAGCGACTTGACGAGTGCAAGCCGCAGCTCCTCGTCGTCGTCGACCACGAGAATCGTCTGCTGCTTTTCTTCACTTTTTGGAGATTCCGTCATTTTACCTCCTTTTCTCGGTTCTTCGGTTCGTCGGTTCTTCGGTTATATTTATTAAGACACGCGCAGCAAGCCGCGCCGCTATATGAAGAAGTGATAAGGAAATAAGTAGATAAGGAAACAAGTAAAAAAATAAAAGAATTTTTAATTATAACCTTGTTCCCTTAATTCCTTATTCCCTTATTCCCTTATTCCCTTATCCCGTATCCCCTATCCCCTATCCCTTCTTAACCGAATCAGCCTTGCGGACGCGCGCGTTCCTGCGCGTCAGTCGTCGGCGGGGGCGTTTGCGTGCCGGGGCGATCTTGCGGTAGACTGTGCGGACGCCTATGCCGAGCTGTTTTGCGGCCTCGCGCTTGTTGCCGCCGCAGTGTTCGAGGACCGCTCTTATGATAAGGCCCTCGGCTTCCTGAAGCGGCATGCCGATCGGGATTTCAATTTTCCGCGGGCTGTCGTCGAGCTTTACGGACGGTTCCTGAATATTTTCGGGCTTCAGCATTTCGGACGAGGCGAGAATGACGGCGCGCTCGACCGAGTGTTCCAGTTCGCGCACGTTGCCGTGCCAGGGCGATTCGACAAACATCGCAAGCGCTTCGGGCGTTATCCCGGTCACCTCTCCGCCGTTCGCTTTCCCGTAGCGGTTGATGAAGCGGTGGACGAGTGGAATTATGTCTTCGGCGCGCTCGCGCAACGGCGGTATTTTCATCGTTGTCGCACTCAGGCGGTAGAAGAGGTCTCTCCTGAGCAGGCCCCTTTTGACGGCGTCGGCCGGGTCGGTGTGCGAGGCGATGACAATGCGCACGTCGGCGGGTTCGGATTTTTTCGAGTCCACGCGCTCGGACTTTCCACGGTTGAGCAGCCTGTACAGCCGCGCCTGCGCCGGGCGCGAGATGGCAGTGAGCTCGTCCAGGAAGAGTATGCCGCCGCGGGCGTCGTCGACGCGGCCGGACTGTGAACCGTTTTCCGCCTGCCCGAAAATTTCCTCTTCGAGTCTCAGCGGGTCGGCCGAAGGCTGCGAAGATGAATCGCATGCGACTGCCACAAACGGCCCGTCGGGATTGGGGGAGAGCATGTGGAGCGCGCGCGCAAAGCTTTCCTTTCCGATGCCGGACTCGCCGACGAGGAGAATCGGGGCATTTGACTGTGCGGCGCGGCGGATGAACGCGGCGATGTCGCGAATCGCGGCGGACGTCCCTACGATTCCGGGCAGTATTTCGGTTTCCGGTGGCAGTGGTCTCGCGGGTGCGCGTTTTTCGATGCGCGGCGGCGCGTGCCCGCGGCTGGAAAGCGCCCGTCGTAACGAGGGGATAAGCACGGCCGAGGGAACCGGTTTGACCAGGAAGTCGCAGGCGCCTTCCCGGACGGCTTCGACGGCGCGCTCGATTGTGCCGTATTCGGTCGTAACCACGACCTGGCATTTCGGGTTGAAGGCCTTTATTTCACGAACGAACTCTGCGCCGGGCAGGCCGGGCAGCCAGATGTCGGCAACTACGGCGTCCACCGAGTTGTTCATCAAAAGTTCCCTGGCTGCGCCGGCATCCGCTGCGGACAGGACTTCGAAGGCTTCGCCCTGAAGCGCACGCGTGAGCGAGTCGCGGGTGTTTGCGTCGTTTTCTACGACGAGAATGATTTCATGATTCTGCATCAGGCCTCTAATTCGGTTGTTCGGTTGTTCGGTTCTCCGGTTGTTCGGTTGTTCGGTTCTCCGGTTGTTCGGTTCTTCGGTTCATCGGTTTTATTTTTTTAGCGGGCGAGCTTGCTCGCCGTTGTGTTTTTTTGTTATTAACGCGCCGCAAGCGGCGCCGCTAAATATATATTCCTTATTTCCTTGTTTCCTTTTCTTCCATCGGCACCTGGGTGAAGGGTAGCTCGAAGAAGAACGTGACCCCGTCGCCGGGCCGGTTGTCGAAATGAAATTTTCCATGATGGTGCTGTACGACCTGCAGCGTGAAGGCAAGGCCCAGCCCCGTTCCGTCCGGTTTCGTCGTGAAGAACGGGTGGCAGATTTCACCTTCGGACTCCGGGTCGATGCCGCCGCCGGTGTCCCGGACCGCCACAAGCACGTGGTCTTTGGATGAGCGTGTGATTATCTCGAGCCGGCCGCCTTTGGGCATCGCGTCTATCGAGTTCTTTATCACGTTGAGAAGCGCCTGTTTTATCCGGTGGCGGTTGCAGAGCACGAGCGGGATGTTGTCTTCCAGGTGGGTCGTGGCCCTTATCGCGCGCGCCGAGATCTCCATTTCATAGAAATGCATGATTTCCGCGATTACGCGGTTGATCGAGACGCTCTCATCCTTGTCTTCGTAGGTTTTTGTGAACTCGAGATACTCGTTCGTAACCTCGGTCAGGCCGGTGATTTCACGCTGGATTGCGTCGAGCAGCCTGGCGGCCTCCTCGATGTTCATCCGGCCCTCGGCGTCGTACTCATTCAGCTCGTCGCGTATGAGGTCCAGGTTCAGTATTACGGAGTTCAGCGGGTTTCTGACCTGGTGCGCGAGGTGCGCGGCCATCTGGCCGACGGTCGAGAGTTTCTGGGAGCGGAGCAGGGCATTCTCGACGTTTTTCTTTTCCGTGATGTCGCGCAGGATGGTGAGGATGCCCGCGAATTCACCTGATTCGTTTTTCAGGGCGGAAAGGGTCATCTCGACCAGGATGGTCCGTCCCTGCCTGGTGACGCGGCTCGATTCAAATTCCTTGACGGTGCCTTCCTCGATTATTTTTTTACGGAAAAACCTGTGCTCGCCGAGTTTGATGAGGCGCGGCGGGTACAGGATAGAGGCGGGTTTTCCAATCGCCTCGGCGCGGGAGAAGCCGAAGACCGTTTCCGCGCCCTTGTTCCATGTTTCGATGATATCGTTGGTGTCGGTCGTAA
The DNA here is from genome assembly GCA_004376375.1 of Planctomycetota bacterium. GTDB lineage: Bacteria > Planctomycetota > E44-bin39 > E44-bin39 > E44-bin39 > E44-bin39. Next base: position 20,374 of record SOJX01000016.1, on the reverse strand, counting down.
AAATGGCCTCGGGGGCGTTATCGATTATGTCCGCGATGTAACGGCTCTGGCGCGCGATCTCGCCGGCCAGGGAATGGTGCGATCTGCCGTCCCATCCGATCATGACCTGGAGGAGCGGGTTGCCGTCGCGGCTCAGGAACGGAGTCGGGCGCCAGAGGATTGATATGTCGGTGCCGTCGGCGCAGCGGATGGGCAGAGTGAATTCAGGCAGGTTCTGGGATCCGCCCAGCCTGAGCAGATCTCTGTGTTCCGTCTTACCGCCTTCGGGCGGCGGAAGCAGCTTTTCAAACGGCTGGCCGAGCATTTTTTCACGCGAGTAACCGGAAGTGGTTTCCGCGCACTTGTTGAAACTGGTTATCAGCCCCGAGCCGTCGATCCCGATTATTATTGTATTGAGGTGTTCGAGGACCTGTTCTGCATCAGGCGCCGCCGAGAGCGGGGTTTCGACCATGCAGAGGCGGTCGAGGTTGTGTTTCAGGGCGGTTTTGTTTATTGCGACCGCGAGCTCCGATGCGGTGACGGGTTTGATAAGGTAATCGGTGACGGTGCGGTCAAGGTGGTCGAGCGTGTCGGCAATGGTTTCGGACGCGCTGACCATAATGACCGCGGCGTCGGGGCGATGCTCACATACCGAGGCCAGGACGCTGAATCCGTTCATGTCGGGCAGGATGGTGTCGATAACGATGATGTCGGCCGGGTTTTGGCGGAGGTTTTCGATGCCCGCGGCGCCGGAGAGGGCGAAGGAGAAATCCCATCCCCTTCGCGAGGCGATTGCACCCAGTTCTTCTCCGAGGTGTTGATTTGCCTTAACAAGTAAGACCTGCAGCGGCGCAGTCATATGCCACCAAAAAGGTTATTAGGTTCGTAGGTGTGTAGGTGCGTAGGTAAGAACCTACAAACCTACGAACCTGCTAACCTGCTAACCTACTAACCTACTAACCTACAAACCTACGAACCTACGCGCCTACGAACCTACGAACCTACGAACCTACGAACCTATTCACTCCAAGATGTGCGATCCTGAAACGGCTATTCTACTCAAGGGCTTAAAGTTGGTCAAAATAATTTTACCGGCTGAGGTAAATTTTCTTCTCGTTGCCAGAGAAGCAGTTATGGAAATCAGGGCGATAAAAATGCCAAATTGACACCTGGACGCGTCCAACGTCCAGCGTCAAACGTCATATAATTAATTTCGAGCGGACAGAAATATTCATCTCAATAATTTATTCTTTGACGTTTCGACGTTTGACTTTATCAGGTTTCCTCTTGTTTTCGAGTCGGGTTTATGTTTAAATAAATATTCCCGGGGTCGGGGCGGAGGGCGTGAGGGAGTTGTGTAATGAGTGATATTCTGGTAATCGAACCCAATGCCGCCGGCCAGGAAACGGTTCGCAAGCTTCTCGAACCGATAGGAGTGACCTGCAGATTCGTGGCCGGGCCTGATAAAATCGTGTCCGAGCGCATCACCGAGGGTCTCATACTCATGGGCGGCGACGAGGAGTGCAGGGTGCTGGCGCGGAGACTTCGCGGGCGGAGCGTTCACGTTCCCCTTGTGGCGCTTACGACGTATAAGGATGACACCACCGACGAGGAGTTTTACGGGTGCGGCTTCGACGCGGTCATACGCGAGCCGTACAGCGCATTCCGCTTCCAGCAGATTATCTGGAATTTTCTTAGAATTGAGAAGGAAAAATAAGTTCTTTGGTTCCTTAGTTCTTTGGTTCTCTGGTTTTTATATTGAACCAATGAGCTAATGAGCTAAAGAACCAGTGAACTAATGAACCAATGAGCCTTTTTAAAAGCGAAACGCCCCGCCTGCCGGCGGGGCGTTTTTTCAGTTGTTTTCTGCTACTCGCCGATTACGCGGGTTGTGTGCCTGGTGAAAAAGCCAAGTACGCTGAAGGTCTCATAGTCCACGAAGTGGATTTTTGTAATTTTTTCTTTGTCGGCTGCGGTTTTGATGCTGCAGTCGCCAATCGCGATGAGACCCAGGATGTTCATAACCTCGGCTGTGCCGACTTTTGCACCAACCTGCCAGGCCTCGGTGGTGTGTCTAACATAGTCGTGGGAGGCCTTCACGTTGGTGAAGAGTAAGCCCGTGGTGGGTGACATACCACATCCTGAAAAGCCGATGCAGAGTAGCATGATAACGAGCAATTTCTTCATGTCTTTTCTCCTTCTGATAAATGTTCCTAGATGGCCGTTAGGCCGCACGCGGACTGGATACGATTTTCCCCTTATAGCAATTTAAAAAGAAAATGCAATAAAAAAATCGCCCCAATATTCAATATTATGGGGGGCGATTTTTCCGTTACGGGGGCTATCGGCGGCTGATTAATCGCCGTAGACGATGGTTGTGAACCTGCAGAAAACCCCGAGTACGTTGAAAGCCTCGTAATCGATAGCCTTGATATTGGTAATCTCGCCGTTTTCAGCAGCTTTCTGGATGCTGGCGTCGCCGATAGCGACAAGGCCCAGGAAGCCTTGGCATTCGGCTCTGCCCACTTTTGCACCCAAATCCTGTCCGTTGCCGGCATAGAACGGAGCTTTCAACTCGGTGAAAATAAGGCCCGTAATAGGCGACATTACGGGGCTGCAGCCCACCAGGGCGCTGAGAGCAAAGCAAACCACGAAGAGCATAATCAGTTTTTTCATTACCGTTCCCCTTTTCTGAAAACTATTGACAAATGTCCAACCCTTCTGCTCGCATGTAGTTGTGCAAATCCGCATTCCATGGATTTGTTTTCATGCCTTAAAAGTGTGGAAAACTCTACCGCATAGGCGGTTACAAGTCAATTATAATCTTGGAGCGGCCGTTTTATTGTTGTAACCTCTTGAATATCAAGGCGATACGGCGAACAATTCTTTTAATTCTGTAAATTATGTTTTGTCCGACGGGCATATTGTCCGATTGAATAATAGGTGGATTAGGAATATCAGGTGCGCCGGTACGGTCCGGTTGCTGCTCAAAGGGGATATGCCATGCACATTGGTAAAGCGTTTATTCTGTTTTCCGTTTTCCGGAGCTGCCTCGTTCAGACGTGGGGTTTCCTCGCGCCGGGCGGCGTTTACTCGTGGCAGGAATTCGGGCCCGCCGAGGTGAAGGGGGAAACGCTCGGTGACGTTATCGCCCGAAACGGCTGCCCAGACCTTGTCGGCGGCAACGGCAAGTTTCTGGTTATGGGCTGGGTGCGGACCGAGGGCAGCCACGTGCTCGGCATCTGGAGCACGGTTGAAAAGAAGAACCATGCCGTACTCTTTGACGAGGAAGGAAAAGTTGTCGCACGCGGCACCGTCGACGCGGGCAAGGGGCTTGCGCTCTTCGGGTATGCGATGTTTCCGGTCCAGGTTGTGCAGCATTAGGAAGAGGGATACGGGATAAGGGATACGGGATAAGGGATAAGGGATAAGGGTAAGGGATAAATATATATATATAGCGGCGCAGCTTGCTGCGCGTTAATTTGCGTTGAACGTCAAACGTCAAACGTCAAACGTCATTCGGATTGCAGATTTCAGATTGCGGATTTCGGATTTGAATAAATCCGCAATCCGAAATCCCAAATCCGAAATCGAAATGACCTGTGACCGGCAGATTAAGGGATGATTTTTATGCTTGTTATGCGAACGGCCGTAATAGTCTCTTTGTTTGCCGGTTTCTCCCTGCTTTCGGGATGCGGGTACATCATTGGAATCAAATACTCCGAGCAGAGAATGGGAATGCAGGTAAGTATCCCCGAGACAGTCGAGGACGCTTACGGCATACTGGGCAAGCCTGATATTCATTACCGGTTCGGTGACAACCAGATCCTGGGCTGGAGAAGAATCGAGGCTTTCAGCGTCTATGCAAGATTTTTCCTGGTGGCGTGGTCGCGGTACAAATGCTTCAGCGTCGGCATCGTGGCGGACAGAAACGGAAAAGTGGTATCATGCGGAAGAGTTCCCTCCGGCAGCGGTTACACCGTCCTCAGCACCGGCACCGCGCCGGTCGAGATTCGATATGGAACTGGAGCCGGTTCCCGATAAAAAAGCCTTGACCTGGTAACCCGTTCAAGTATAATTAGATATTCGATTCACCCTGAAAGGACGGGACCATGTATGCGGTTGTAAAAGACGGCGGGCGCGAGTTCAGGGTCAAGGAGGGCGATACCGTCCTTCTCGACCGCAAGGAAATCGAGCCCGGGACGACATATACGTTTTCCGACGTGCTGCTTGTCTCCGACGGAGTGACCACGCTCATCGGACAGCCCACGCTCGATACCGCGAGCGTTACGGGCACCGTTGTCGCGGAAGTCAAGGGCAAGAAGCTTGTGGCGTTCAAGTACCGCCGCCGCAAAGCTTCAATGTCGAAAAAAGGCCACCGCCAGCGCTATACAAAGGTCGAGATAAAAACTATCCGCGCGGAAGGCATTGCGGCGCCGGCGCCCAAACCGGAACCGGAACCGGAACCGGAACCGGAGCCGGAACCGGAAAAGGAAGAAACACCTCCGGCCGAAGAAGAGACAAAAGGAGCGGAAAATGGCGCATAAAAAAGGACAGGGCGCGTCACGCAACGGGCGCGATTCGAAGCCGAAGTATCTCGGCGTTAAGCTTTACGGAGGCCAGGCCGCAGTCGCGGGCAACATTATCGTCCGCCAGCGCGGCACAAAGTTCAAGCCGGGCCGCGGTGTCGGCATGGGCCGGGACTTCACGCTTTTCGCACTCAAAGACGGCGTCGTCAAGTTCGCAGAGAACAGGAAAGTCTCGATCGTACCGCCGGAGGCGAAATAAAGCCTGAATGATAAATAATCTATTGTAGGGGCACGGAGCACGCGCGCGCCGTGCCCCTACTTTTTAAGTCTGAACGAAAACGGCTGATATAAGAATGGGGGGGAGGATGACTGGCGATAAAAAGAAAAGCAAGCGCAAGTGTGAGGAATGCGGCTCCACGGACGTCGTGCCGATCGTGTACGGCTATCCGATGGAGGAGCTTTTGCAGGAAGCCGAGGAAGGAAAGGTTTCCCTCGGCGGCTGCTGCGTCACCGACGATGACCCCAACTGGCACTGCAAAGCCTGCGGACACGAATGGAGATACACGCGCGCAAAGAGAAAAGGCAAACCCTACCTCCCGTAATAATTGTCTCCCCCCGATTTGTCAGTAAATTGTCATAAGTGAATTCCCGCCTTGCTTTTTTTATAAGTAGTGCTACACTGCCGGCTCCAAACAACAGAAGCGTAAGCATCGTAGGACTGGTATGGACCCGGAAGAGGAAATTCCCGTTTCATGTACGCAGTGCAGCCCGCCTGCAGCCGGTGAAAAAGGGCCGCGCCCATCGCCCGGGCGCCGTGCAAAAAACCTGTTTGGCCTCTGGATCGGGAAGGCGGAACTGAACGGCCTCGAGCGCAGTTCGTTCAGGTTTCACGTCGGGGCCGCAGTGCTCTACGGTATCTTTTTCAGCATACAGGGCCTCGGCGCCTACCTGATGACAACCGAGCAGATGGGAGCCACCGAATTCCAGATAACCCTCTACTTCTCGCTCTCAATGGCGACGTTCATCTTTTCGACCGTTGGATCATTCTATCTGACATGGAGAAACCACCGTTCCTTTATGGTCCTGTACTCAATTCTGGGGCCGCTGTCCCTGATCGGACTGATGTTCAACCAGAATCCGTATTTCTTTATCGGGCTTATAGTCTGGGTAAACCTTAATCATGCGATGTTCCTGCCGGCGCAAAACATGGTTTTCCGCTCGAATTACAGGGGAGAAGTAAGGGGCGTCCTTTACGCGCGGGCGCAAATGGTAAGGATGGTCATCGCTGCTTCGACCGCTTTATCCGTCGGATACCTGCTGCACAGAAAACCCGAGATGTTCACTTACGTTTTCGCCGTAAGTGGAATAATAGGCATGATCGGCCTGCTGCTGTTTTCAATGATGCCCAGGAACACTGAGATGGAGAACAGGAAATCCGGGCGCATGCCCAAAGCGAAAGGCAATCCGTTTGCGGACTTCTTTCAGATAATGAGACGCGACAGGTTTTTCAGAAAGTACGAAACATATTTCTTCATGTACGGCATCGCGTTCATGATGACGCACCCGCTTGTAGCGCCGTTCGTGAAACACAGGCTCGGGGCAAACTGGGTGCAGGCGCCCTGGATTTTCGTCGTGATACAATCGGGAGTAATGATCATCTTCGTCCCGCTTTTCGGCAGACTGCTCGACAGGACCAACGCCGTACCCGTCGCCACGCTCGCGTTTATCTGCCTCGCGTTCTGGCCGATCTCCCTCTCGGTCGCAATGTCGATACCTTTTGCGTACGTGGCCGCGTTCTTCTTCGGCCTCGGGATGGCGGGTGTCGATATCGCATGGATGCTGGGCGCGCAGACCTTCGCGACCAAAGACAAAATCCAGAGCTACCACGCGGTACACGTAACCTTGGTGGGCCTGCGGGCAATTATCGCCCCGTTTGTCGGTTACGGGCTTATGAGGATTATCGGTTATCATGCAACGTTTGCCTTTGCAGGCTGTCTATTCCTATTGGCGGCGATGTTCATGATTGGACTGAACCGTCAGCGTGCCAAATCCCTTAAAGAACAAGGGAATAAGGAAGAATAAGAGAAAAACACTTATGCCAGTTATTTAGCCGCCGGGCTTGACCGGCGGGTCTTAATAAATATGACCGAACGACCGAACGACCGAAGGACCGAATGACCAAACGACCAAACAACCGACTAATCGCTTGACAATGATTGCGATGAAAATTATCATGTAGTCGGAGCAATAATCAGCCGGGAAGGAGTTTTCATGAAGTTGTCCCGAATCCTGCTTTTCGCCTTTGTTCTTCTTCCGATAATCGTTCCGGACATTGCCCGCGCGGACGTCGTCGTTTTCAAAGACGGCAAGATAATCGAGTGCCTTGTCAGGGAGGAAAGGAAGACCGGTTATCTTGTCTGGCTATACACAGAGTCGGGCATCGAATCGGAATACGAAATCCCGCTTGCCGAGGTCAAGGAAGTCATCAAGAAAAAGTACTGGGGACAGGAATACAAGAAGCTGCTCGCCACGACGGATTTTACAAAAGAGGAATCGGTCCGCGCGTTTGCCGACTGGTGCAAACAGAACAACCTTGACAGTCTTGCGCTGAAGTACGGGAGGCGGGCCGACGAACTCCGCAACCGCGATATCGTCCGTAAATATCCCGAGGTTGCCTGCGAGAAGTGCGAAGGCGGCGGCTCTCTTTCCTGCAAGACCTGCGTGGGCAAAGGCTCCAGGTCCGACAAGTGCCCCGACTGCAAGGGTGAGGGCCGCGTAAAGTGTCCGAAATGCAAGGGCGAAGGGCGTATTAAGTGCAAGAAGTGCAAAGGCACCGGCAAGATCACCGTAAAAAAACGGGTAACCACCTCAGGCGGCGGAAGCAGCGACAAGACGGTGCAGATGCCCTGCTCGTCATGCCGCAAGGGAAAAGTCCGATGCAGGAGGTGTATTTCAAAGAAAACAATCAAATGCTCCAAATGCAGGGGCTCGGCAAAGATCAAGACCACGTGCAAGGATTGCGGTGGGAGGCCGACGACCGCGTGCGCCGACTGCAGGGGAACCGGCATTGATCCGATGAAATACGAGGCATTGCAGGCCCGCCTGGCGAAAGAAAATGAAAAACCGCCCGTAATAATAAAACCGGTGGGGCCCGACAGGGACCAGGAGGAAATCGCGCGCAGGAAGCTGCTCGCCAGGACACGGCACATTAACAGTTACCACAAATCGTCCAGCGGTGAGATTACCGACGAATACCTTGACGCGAAGATTCATCTCTACCCGGAGCTGCCGGTGCAGAAGGGCGATTGGCCGCTGCTGGAGGACAACGACAAGGTGTATATCCTCGAGGACGATCCGGAACCGAAGGACGGCGGCAACGGAAAACTCTACTACCACGTCAAGCTGGATTCCACCGGACACAAGGGCTGGGTGGACGATGATAACATGAGAAAAGAAAGGCTGGTATTTATCAGCTGCGAGCCGTGCGAAGGACAGGGCCATTTCGAATGCCCCGCCTGCCAGGGGGGAAAGAGAATAAGCCTGAATGAAAAGCTGTACGACTGCAAACTCTGCGCCCGAAAGGGACGCATGAAGTGCAGGCACTGTTACGGCTCGGGGAAACTGATTAAAAAATAGGTTTGTAGGCTTGTAGGCTTGTAGGTTTGTAGGTATGTAGGTGTGTAGGTAAATAGGTGCGCAGTTGACTACGAACCTGCAAACCTACAGACCTGATAGAGAAAGGACATAACCTGATGCCGATTCCCGTGACCTGCGAATGCGGGAAATCGTACAGCGTCAAGGAAGAGCTTGCAGGAAAGACCGTCCGCTGCAAGGTCTGCGGCGACCCGCTGCGCATCCCGACCGCTGACGATATAAAGGAGCTTGTCAAGGAATCGGGCCAGTATCTGACGCAGACAAAGACTACCGAAGAGGCCACGATCCGGTGTGCGAACTGCGGCCGGTCTATGCCCAAGACGCTCGAGAAATGCCGCTACTGCGGCAAGCCTCTGCGGAAAAGCATGAAGCGCACGTTCGTTATCATCGCTGCCTCGGCCGTTGTGGTGCTCCTGTTGATAGTCGTGATCATCGTTTTCCTCGTCCCGAGCAGGGGCGAGGTCGTAAGGCGGCAGGCGGTGCTGCTTGCCGAATACATCAGGCAGAAATCCTGGGAAGGCGTATACGAGCTTGACCGGGCAAAGGTCACGGGAAGAAATTCCGCGGAATACGTGGAGAAACTTACCGAGCTTTTCGCCGACCTCGACATCACGGACATCTTTGTCAGCGAACCAACGATCGACCCGGATACGGATTGCGTCTTTACCGAGTTCGATGTCCGGGCAATGCACAAGACGGCCAAGAAATCCTTCAAAAACAAGAAGCCCTTCCGCGTCGAATGGAAGGAAGAAAACGGCGTGTGGCTCGCCTACCTCGGTACGTCAAGAATCTACAACGAGCTCGGGGATTACGTCAGGGCCTCGATAGTCAAGCCGGAGAGCACGTGCGGCGTATGCCGCGCCACCGGCCGCACCCGGTGTCCCAGTTGCGGCGGCAAAGGCAAGCTCGGCGACGGGACTTTCTGCCGCGACTGTTACCGCAGCCAGGGCTGGCAGCCCTGCTCAATCTGCAAAGGCACGGGCAAGAGCACCACCGGCGAAGAATAGCATAAAAGAATACGGGATAAGGGATATGGGGTAAGGGATAAGGAACTCGTTACTCGTTACTCGTTACTCGGAACTCGTTACTCGTTACTCGTTTCAGGCAAATAACTATTTACTGCTGGTATTCGAAGGCGCCGATATCGACCTGCCAGCCGGCTACCCTGGGCTGGCCGAGGATGTCGATATTGGTATATAAATAGCCATCGCTGCCCGCGTCGATGCATTCGGACGGATACTTCAGCTGCAGGTCGTTGTCGATATCAACGAAATTGGGATAGCCCGTAACGCATCCCGGAAAGATGAAGATTTCCCCGATCATGTGATTCGGCCCGTCCTGGTAGCAGCTGAGATTGAACGGCACGCCGCTGTTGATCGAGGCGTAGCACTGGTGGCCGTTATTGGTCATCGACGAGCTTCCCCACAGAATAGTGTTCTCAAAAATACCGTAACCGTTGCTTTCCGTGAACAGGCCGCCGCCCTTGTCGTCCGCGGTGTTATATGCAATTGTACAGCCGCATACGATACCGTCTGAGCCGTTGGTGATGTATAGTCCGCCACCGCTCTGCTGGTTGCGGTTATGTGAAATAACACAGGTCCGAAGATCGAAGTCCAGGCAGTTCGAGATGAACACGCCGCCGCCGCTGGTGTTATGGGTGATAAAGCACCGCCATATCCTGGCGTCGTCATGACCGACTATGCGTATCCCCGCTCCGACGGGCGCGTCGTTATAGCTTATGATGCAGTCAATGATTGTCGGCTGAGCCATTCCATAACTGATGCCGCCGCCCCCGTCGTAAGCGACGTTGGACGTAACCGAACAGTTCCTTATTTCAGCGTTGGAGGAATAGCCGCAGGATATTCCGCCTCCCACGTCGGCCGTGCAGTTGAAAACGACGCTGTTCTTTATGTCGGCGCTGGAGTTGACCTGGCAGGCGATGCCTCCGCCGAAACAAAGGTCGGAACCGGCCACCCTCGTGACCGTGCAGTCTTTGATAACGCAGTTATTAATTACTGGTGAACTGCCGTTGTAGCAGTAGATACCGCCTCCGTTGCCGTCGCCGATGAGGCCGTTGGCGATTTTGAATCCGTCGATAACGGTTCCGCCGCCTTCCCCTGAATGCAGATAAAAGCCGCGTCCCGCCGCTCCGCAGTCGATGATGCAGTTTTGCGGACCGTTTGCGGATTTCACCCAGAGATTCTTACCGTTAAAATCAAGGTCGATGTTATTCTGCCCCATGTATATCCCGTCGGCAATCAGGATAATGTCGCTGTCGACCGCCATCTCCACGGCCTTGCCGATAGTCTTCAGGGGATCGTCCCAGCCCTTGCCGAAGTTGGAATCGCTTCCGTTCGATTCGCTTACGTAAATCGTATTGCTGCTGAGCCAGCCCGTCCTGAAAGACCATATCGGGCCCCAGTTCTCGTCAAAATCGTTGTAAGCGTGCACCTGCCAGTAATAGTCCGTATTATCGCTCAATGCCGGCGGTATGTAGTTGGTTTTCGTGGAGTTCCCGAGGAAAGGCGGGGGGTATGACGTACCGAAGTATACGCCGTACTTCGTCGCCAGGTGGGCGGGAGACCAGGAGAGCGAAACGTTCAGCTCAACGCGGAAAGCGCCGTCTTCCGGCGAGGGGTCGGTTACATTGCCCGGACCGTGTCCGAATCCTCCACCGACGCCGCCTCCTCCTCCGTCGCCGCCGCCTCCCCCGGCCGCGGCCGCGCCCACGACCGCAAGGCCGATAGCTGTATCGCCGAACGAAAGGCCGCATCCCGCGGTGATGATCGCGCACAACACCAGGCAAAATACCAGTCTTGTTTTCATTTCAACTCACCCGTAACCCTGGTTGGTTAAATACTGCAAAATTCTACCACATCCGGGCCTAAACTACAAGTTTCCAGTATATATTTCGCGGCGCAGCTTGCTGTGCGTTAATAAATAAAAATAATTAGCCGGCGAGTTTACTCGCCGCTTCTTCGGTTAGCCGCCGCGCGTGGCCGGTGTGGTCTGCGCGGCGCGCCGCAAAATCCGCGCCGAAGCGCAGGGGTTGGGTGTCCGTTTACTGTCGCGATCCTCATGCTCAACGCTTTTTACAGCCTGAACAAGACAAAACCAAAATACACAGAAGTGTACTTTGACATCAGGCAGAACCATTTCAGGGTACTTGAAAGGAGGTAGGCCAGCCCTCGTATTTTGTCAAGCTAACATGGGCCCATATCATTTCAACGGAAGGAGCGAACCATGGCAAAGATTATCTGCGGAGTAAACGAACTGACCAACGACAGTTTCAACGGAAAAACCATCAGCGAGATCCAGGACGAACTCAGAGTAGTTCTGAACATCCCCGACAACCCGACCATCCTCTTCAACGACGAGGAGACCTCTGACCTCAGCCAGGCTGTCCAGCACGACGACACGCTGGAGTTCGTCAAGCCAGCAGGGACGAAAGGATAGTCTTTTCCAAGTAAGGGCGCAGTCTCTGAAAAGGGGGTGCGCCCTTTTTCCTACGATTAGCCATGTGAAAATAGAAAAGAAAGTAAGGCATCTAGCAAGCTTTGCTAGCGCTCCAGAATATCATTGACAGGTACACATGAGCGATAGTATCCTTGGATTATTAATATATTGTGCTGACCTGACCATCTCTGGAAGGAAGAACGCGTCAATTACGAAACGCTTCAGGAATACTTGAAGAATCTATCTTAGCAAAGTCAGTGATTGACCCGCTTGCATTATCGGTGTTTCAGGGTTAGAATATTGTTGGATTAAACAGGTAATTTGCCTGCGTAAAGGACTCAAAATGCTTCCGATAATAGGCACGTTTACTACCGGTGGGTTTGCAGGACTCAGAGATGTCCATATAGCTTTCATTCTGCTCATCGGCCTACCAATATGTACGATAATCAGTGCACTTCTCGGTGGATTTTTTTCGTACCATTTCATCAGCAGCAAGATAGAAATAACTTTGAAACGTCACGCGCTGTTTGTTACGGTTTCGGCAGTGTTATTCCTCGCAGCCTGGGAGCTGTTTGGATATATTATGGGCAATTTAGAAGTGAACGTGAACTTTCCCGCAATATTGTTTTATTCTGAAATAATCGCTCTGGGAATTGCCACAGTAGTCTATTTTCTCCTTTCAAAGAACAGGCCGGGAAAGGGGCCGGAAAAGACAGTAGTCTATTTTCACCTTTCAAAGAACAGGCCGGGAAAGGGAACGGTAAAGGATGTGACGGAGGCATGGAAGTTCTTCTTCAGCATTGTTACATCTGTCATCACCTTTGGTCCGACTTTCATATATACGATTTATCTGTTTACTGAATCTTAGGTTCAAAAGAATGTACATTTTTACCGTTACCCTCCACTTGCACTCTCCAAGCTTGGCTGTACAATATAAGTAATGAAATTATACCTGAAACTCGGTATCGGTGTTCTCGTCCTCTTCTCGCTCGTATTAGCAATCTGCCTGCTGTGGACACTGTATTCCGGGGACATAGTAAACACTGTATTCCGGACTGTATTCCGGGGACATGGACTGTATTCCGGGGACATAGTAAGGATATTTTTCAGACCTCCATAACCCTTTCCTTGCAATAGTATTATATGGGAGGATTCGGGAAATTCAAATCAAAAAAACAGGGACACCCCCCTATAGGGAAGCAGGTAAAAAATAGGTGACTGCTCCAATTCATGATTTATGCAGCGTCCTATTAAGTCACCTGACCACAGTCACTCGTTATACTTTGCGAAAGGGCGAAATAGGTCCTTTGGGCATATTCAGCCCTGATAAAATCCCCATATTATAATGAGCAGGGAATAAGGCGTATCTAACTCTTTGTAGTATCAGCAGTTGTGCTTTGTGTCATAATCTGCCCTCCTGGCACAATTATTGAAGCATATATATATACAGAATTCTTGAAAACTCGCGAAAAAAAGGAGAAAAAATGAGACTGCTCACCAGCCTGCTTATAATTCTCGCCTGCATCGGCTTTATTCTCCTGTTTCCCGGCTGCAGCGGTGGCGGCTCGAGCCGCAGTTCTTCTCCGAGTTACGGTGGCGGCGGCGGCGGCGGCGGTACCGGCACTGGCACCGGAACCGGCGGCGGAGGTGGCGGCAACGGTACTCCCGGTTCAAACGATGCCGGTACCGGAATGAGCGCGCCAAAGGACATGTTCAGCCATGTCAACGCCATGAGGCAGAGATATGCCCAGCACGGCGGGTATGGCGATTATCCCTGGGAAGCCGGGTCCGGCAACGGAATGCAGAATATTATTCCCTGGACGTGGCCGGTTTCGATGCAGTGGGACGACGGCCTCGCGGCCGAAGCGCAGGGGCTCGCCGACGGGATCGCCGCGAGCGGCCAGCCGTTCGGAAGGGAATTCGAATACCAGAACAATTCTTCAAAAGAATCTTTCTGGGCGGACGGGCTCGACACCGCCAAGTACAGAATCTGCGCAAGGTCATACGACGGCAACGGCGAGAAAAGCCGCTGGTACGATACGAGCAACGGAACCGCGAGGGAAGGCCTTTATTACCAGACCGGGATGGCCAAGACCGCACACGACTGCAAGACAAAGCTCGGCGTCGGCAAGGCTGACGTCGATGCAAACGATGTATGGTGGGTCCTGATTTTCGGAGAGTAGGGAACGGGAGAGGAAACTAATAAATGCGAATAAGCATTATCAGAATCCTGCCGATTATCCTGATTATTGCAGCGTTTGCCGCGTGGTGTCCCGGCTGCGGCGGCAATTCGAGCAGCGACACATACATCCCGACCGGCGGCGGTACAGGCTCCGGTAGCGGCAATGTAACCGGCGGCGGAACCGGAACCGGCAGCGGAACCGGCACCGGAACCGGAACAGGCAGCGGCACGGGTACCGGCCCCCTGACTTCGACAGACCAGTGGGAACAGGTTTACTCCGGAACCACCAATGACCTTTACGGCATTAGTTTCGCCTCCGCCACGGTGGGCTGGGCCGTCGGCCTGTCCCAGACAATGCTTTACACCGATAGCGGCGGCGATTCATGGGTCGACCAGTTCGGAAACATCGATCCGAATGCCAGACCTTCGCACGAGACAAGCGGCCACTTCCTCGGCAGCAAGACTCCCAATCCCGGCCCGGCGCAACTCCTCGACGTGCATGCCGTCGATACGTCCACGGCATGGGTAAGCTGCTACGGGCCGTGCAACGGTTTCAGCATGACGCCGTGTTTTGTCACGACGGACGGCGGTGCGAAATGGACCTGCGTTCTTACCGCGACAAACTTCCAGGAATGGGGCATCTACGCTTTCGACGGGGAGAACGCCCGCATCTGCACGCTGGGAAGCCCGAGCCATTCCGACAGCAACGTTATCGTAATAGAAAACGGGTATGACGAAGACAGCCCGCTTATTCCCTGGGCCTCGCTCTACGATATCAGCTTCGGCACAAGGAACGACGGCTGGACCGCCGGAATCGATATCTACCATTCGACGAACGGCGGCACCTCGTGGGACAGGCAGACACCGCCTTCCGGCGCCGGTTATTTTTTCGGCGTAACCGCGGTCGACGCAGACAGGGCATGGATCTGCGGGCAGGCCGGCACAATCGCAAATACCGTGGACGGCGGCGCCACCTGGACCATGCAGGAAAGCGGCGTTTCAAAGTCGCTCCTGGGCATTGATTTCATCGATGCGAACAGGGGCTGGTGCGTCGGAGGAGGAGGCACTATCCTGGCGACGACCGACGGCGGCGAGACCTGGGTGCCTCAGGACTCCGGCGTTTCACACGACCTGGCCTCGGTCAGCGCGGTGGACGCAACCCACGTCTGGGCCTGCGGCGCAGGCGGTATGATTTTGAGGAGTAAATAGCTCCGGGACGCGGCGGGGGCCGTGCCCCGATTTCCGGGAAAAGGGGAAAGAGAGGAGAGAGAAATGAGAAAAGACGTTATCAGAATCCTGCCGATTATCCTGATCATTACCGCGCTCCTCGCGTGGTGCCCCGGCTGCGGCGGCGGCAGTTCGTCCAGCCGCAGCGGCGGCGGCGGCGGTGGCGGCACAGGCTCCGGTACGGGAACGGGCACCGGGACCGGCGGCAACGGCGGTGGCGGCGCAAGCAACGAGTACAGCTTTTTATGGACCGTCAGCGGCGACGCGACCCAGTCGCAGCTCGACGGCCTAAAGAGCAGGATGCAGAGGCTTTCCGACATGCTCTACCAGTGCGGCGACGGACAGCAGTACATCAAGAGCATTACCATCAGGGACAACGCGACCAACGGCGACATCAGGACGCCGCTGGCCTCGATCAGTTCAACCAGCCTCGGCGGCGGCTCCTACGGCAAGACGGTTATGTCAGGCGGCGTCTGGCATATCGAACTGCCCGGCGACCCGCATCCGGGACTTTTCGCGCACGAGCACGGGCACTTTGAATGGCAGCTCGGCGAGGAATACACGGCCAGCCAGGGTTGCCCCTGCGTCATGGCGAACCTGAGCGTGGGCGCGCAGATGCAGTACTGCGATTCCTCGAACCACAACGGCGCAGTCTTTTCCCAGTCGCCCTGCTGGGACACGATCCGCTCCAAGACGAACATGGAGCACACCGATGGTTCATACTCAGGGGCCACAACCGGCCCGGCGTGCGAAGTAACTGTCGAGAATTCAGGGCAGTAAAAAAAGGCTTGAGGCCTGAGGCTTGAGACTTGAGAATTAGAATCTAAGGCTTAACGCGTAATGCGTTTTTCTCTCTCTTCCCCAAGAGAACCCCGTTCACCGTGAGCGGGGTTCTTCCCGTTTGCACCCGCCGTTTTTTCGGTTAGAATAGGGTCGATGAAATTATCCCTGCCCCTCAAACTCGGCATCGGCGTTGTTCTGCTTTTCGCAGCAGTAATCGCCATCTGCCTGCCTTGGACACCGATAAAGATACGGCATTATATGGCGAAGCTGAAATCGGACGATACAAAAGAGCGGGTGGATGGCGTTACAGGATTACTGGCGTCGGGCACTAGGGGCAGAAAAGCTCTCGCCGAAAACTACAATGGCAGTGAAGCGGATATTGTTTTTCTGGCAAAGCACTGGGGGAAGACAAATTCTTCTGTATCGGGTGATGAATTTGAGCGCCATCCCATCCATATTGCGGCAAAACAAGGATACATTGCTTCAATCAGGCTATATATTCTGAATGGTGCAGATGTGAACGTAAAAGACCGTAGGGGCTGGACGCCGCTCCATTGGGCGTCATTCTGTAACAAGAAAGATGTAGTATCTTTCCTGATTGATAAAGGTGCTAATGTGAACGCAAAGCGTGATACAGGATGGACTGCGCTTCATTATGCCGCGCTTCGGGGTCATAAAGAAATAGTTGAAATTCTCCTGTTTGAAGGAGCTGACGTGAATGTGGTAAATAGTTTTGATTTAACGCCGCTGGACAACGCGTACATTCATAAAAGACGGAAAATTGCCGACCTCCTCCGCTCCCGCGGCGCGAAGACGGGGGAGGAGTTGAAGAATGAGTCTAGTGTCAAGAGTCAAGGGTCAAGCATCAAAGAAGAAGAAAAGAAATAATTCGATTTTGCCCGGTACGGGCAGAACAGAGTAGCCTGGGGTGGAGCGAAGAGCCTGAAAGGCTCGCAGCGGAACCCCAGGAAAGGATGTGATTACATTACCGCCGGCCCTGAAGGGGCCGGACAATTCGCATGATTTGTTTTGCCCTTTCAGGGCAAGGGATTTTTTTTTGGGTGACCCTTACCTGGGGTTCCGCGGCCTGCAGCCGCTTCACCCCAGGCTACTTTGTCCCGCCGCTCCACGGCGGGAAGATGGGAAAGGAAATAAGGGAATAAGGGAAAGAGGAGTATTATGATGCGTTATCATTTTCTTGCCGTGGCGCTGATATTGCTTTTGCCGCTGCCGGCGCTCGCGGACGATGAGGGGAAGCTGCTCGTCGAGTGCAACGTGCAGGCATCGGTAAAGCTCAACGGCATAACTATCGGCGAGACCGGGGAAACTCTTATTGAACTTCCGGAAGGCAAGGTCACGGTTACGGTCTCGGCCACCGGGTACGAAGATTACGAGGAGAAGGTAACGCTCGAGGCGGGCAGGCTCGTAAAGCTGGAGGTTACGCTGAAACGGAAGGAGGGAGCCGACGTACCCGACAAGCCCGAGCCCGAGCCCGACAAGACGAAAAAACCGGAACCGCCGGACAGGGACAAGGAGCTCGGAAAGGTCAAACAGCGATACACGAAATCGCAGAGGACGCGAAAGGCGCTCATCTGCAAGACGTGCAAGGGAAGGACCGAGGTCTACTGCAAGTACTGCAAGGGGTCGGGCAAGGAGCGCGTCCTCTCGGGCCGCGGCGGCATGATGACGATACGGTGCAGGACCTGCACGGGAAAAGGGAAGTGGCCGTGCAAGAAATGCAAGGCCACCGGCCGCGACCTGGGCAAGATAAAGATTCTTTTCTGGGACATGCTCGACCCCGAGTACAAGGAGCGCATGGACATCACCGCGAACAAGGACTCCGCCATCGACATGGGGATCGCGACCTCGAAGGGCAAGAAAGGCTTCAAGCTCACGCTGGATTCGAAGCTGCTGACCAAAAAGTTCAACGTTGTAAAGGAGCTCGAGTACAGGCTCGACGACAAGTGCGAGTACGCGGCCGTGACATGGGAATGCAATATCAAGGGCGAATCCTGGTCGGAAGGCATTGTGCTTCGAAGGATGGGCAAGGTGTGGTACTGGGTCCCGGACAAATCCCCCGGCGACGTCAAGGAAACAAGTAAACAAGAGAACAAGGGAACAAGGAAACAAGGAAAAAAGGAAACAGGGAAATAATCAGTCGGTTAGCGGCCGCGCGTGGCCGGTGTGGTCTGCGCGGCGCTGGAAAAGAGATAAAGTACATTTCTGGTTGCGCTCAACTCAATATTTATCAATGAAACCTGCCGCGTGAAATGTTATAAGGGGTGCGGCAACTGCCCTGGAAAACCGGCTGATTCGCTTACTCGCAGGGAAGGGAACCGACCTTGAAACTCATTTCGCTGAACATATTTATTATAGTAGCGCTTCTTGCGGGGTGCGCGGGCAACAGCTTTGTCTCCTTTTACGATGACGATGATTATGACTATGATGACGAAGGATACGGAAACGGCGTGGAAAAAATCAAGCCCGAGACGTGGCTGATGGCCCACGGAGGCGCGCGGCGGGTCGAGAGAAGGCACTGGCGGAAAAACAAGTGGCCCGAGTTCGGCGTGGAGGGCGTGCACGTGCTCTCGGAAAACGGCGTCGCCGTCGACTGGGCCGTTCTTGCGATAAAGATAAGGGAGAAGGGCGAAGAATATAATAATTCCCTGTCGACCATGGTAAAAACTGTCGGAGAAACTTTCGGCACCGAGTTCCAGGTGGGGCTCCGCTACATGTTCGAGGCCGACGACGGCGTCTGGCCGTTCGTGAGGGGATGGGTCCTCTGGCAATACGGAATCTACGACGGCGTGGAAAAGGCCATGAGCATCGCCGGGAAGGCCGACACCGAGGGCGACGGCGACGGCTTCGGCGGCGGCGCGGGCGCCGGCGTGGTGTTCGCCTTCGGGGAATACAGGCTGGAATTCGGCGCAGGCTACTCATGGGTCCGAACGACGCTCGACCTTGAAACCACAATCGGCTCCGTCACCATCGACCGGCGCTCGGAAAAGGCCAGCGTCGGCGGCGAGCCGAGCATATGGATTTCATTCGGCGCCAGGTTCTGACGCGATTGCAGGAAGTCGACTGGTCCAGGGTCGGCAAAGACAAACCCGCCCCCGAAGAACCTGAAAAAGAAGAAAAATAAAACCGAACAACCGAACAACCGAATAACCGAATAACCGAAATTCCATTTTCCGGTTGAAGGTCGGCGCTTTGCGCGGTAAAATAAGTTCGCGTAAAGGGTAAAAGCAGAATTTACGCACGGCCCTGAATCGTCTACGTCCAGCCGCGAAGTACTCCGGACATAGATTGGAGAGGATATTACATGTCTGACGAATCTGGTGCACCGAAAAAACAGGACGAAACCCCGAAACCGCCGGGCGGGGAAAAACCGGCCGGGAAGCGCAAGCGGAAGAAACCGAACTTCAACAAGCCGTTTCTCGTGGCGGGGATCTTCCTCGGCATCGTTTCGGGCCTGCCGTTCCTCAACTTCCCGAACCTGATCCTTTTCGCATGGGCGTGGATCGCGGGCATTATGGCGGCGAAGATTTTCTCCGGGATATATCCGAAGATCAAGCTCCAGCACGGCGCCATCGTCGGCGCGATCGCCGGCATACTCGGCGCCGTCATCGCTACCCCGCTTTCCGCAACAAGCTCGTGGGCGCTGTCGAAGTGGGCGTTCAAGAACGCGAACGCGCACGAAATCATCCGCAACGTGAATATGCCGTGGAAATCCGGGAACCAGCAGGCGAACCTCCTGAACGACGTTCTGCTGCGGTGGTTCCCCAGGCCGCACCACGCGTTCGCGATTATGTCCTGGAACAAGGTCGACCATCCCGGTTATTACGTCGACAAGAAAGGCCTCAGGCTCAGCGACCCCGAATCCACCGGCGTTCCCGTGCGGATTTCCGCCGGGACCGCGGCGGCCCGCATTGTGCTGCACTTCCTTTTCCTCGAAGTGGGATTTTTCATCTTTGGAACCGTCGGCGGTATTATCGGAGCGTCTATTTATGCCTACAAGCCGCCCGAGCAGGCCAGGCCGCCGGACGCGGATGCGGAGGCTGCCAAAACGGACGCACCGGAGCCGACCGCGGCCGGCCCGAAAAATCCGTTTGAAAACGACGCCAAATAAGGGATACTTCGATTTACGATTGCCGATTTACGATTGTCGATTGAAAGAAATCGCAAATCGAAAATCCATTCAGGTATGAAAGTGTCAGAACCCCCCCGCATCCTCGGGCCGATAATCATTGGCGCTCTCGTAACGGCTGTGCCGTCGGTTCTTCCGGTCGTGGGCCTTCTCAATTTCATCATTCCGGGCCTGTGGTTCTGGGTGGGGGGCGCGCTCACCGTCGCGATTCTTGTCCGCATGGGCGCGAAGTCCGATCTCACCTTCGGCGCGGTCGTGGGGTTTCTGGCAACGGCGCTTGGCGCCGCGCTTATCGTGGTTCTCAACATCGTCTTCACGCTTTCGGGCGTGACGCGCACCGTGGCCGCGTGGTACTATTCCTTCCTGCCGCAGTCGGCGGTCAAAATGTTTGAAGATGTCGGCGTCCCGATTACGCCC
>SOJX01000024.1 GCA_004376375.1 Planctomycetota bacterium | reverse complement strand
ACCGGCGACATCAACTACCGCAAGATCGCCGAGTACGGCTCCGACTCGGACCCGCGCGCCTTCAACTTCGACGGCGAGTTCAACATAGCCAACCGCGGAATCATAGAGTTCATCGAGGTCCTGAAACTTGACGTCGCGTTCCTGTACGATCTCCTTGGCGCGTCCCAGGAACATACCATCAAACCGAAGAAGTTCGCGCAGACCGACATCGACGAGGTCATCGTCGGCCATACCAACGAGCCCGAGTACAAGAAACTGCAGAATAACGAGATGATGGAGGCGTTCCGCGACCGAACCGTCAAGGTCGACGTCCCCTACATCACCAAGCTCTCGGAAGAAACCAAGATTTACGCGAAGGACTTCAACCCGCAGAAGATTATCGGAAAGCATATCGCGCCGCATACCGTCGAGGTTGCGGCCATGTGGGCGATCCTCACGCGGCTCGAAGAGCCGAAAAAAGCCCAGCTCACGCTGCTCCAGAAGCTGAAACTCTACAACGGAAAAACCCTGCCCGGCTTCACGGACGACAACATAAAGGAACTCAAGGACGAGACCGAGCACGAGGCGATGGAAGGCATCAGCCCGCGCTACATCCAGGACAAGATATCCAACGCGCTCGTCTCGGACCTTTCGGGCACCTGCGTCAACCCGTTCATGGTTCTGAACGAGCTCGAGGACGGCCTTCACCACCACTCTCTCATCGTCTCGGAGGACCAGAAGGAGCGCTACCGCAAGCTGATAAGCGTCGTCAAGGACGAGTACGAGGACATAGTCAAGAACGAGGTCCAGCGGGCGATTTCGGCGGACGAGGCGGCGATAAGCAAGCTCTGCGCCAACTACATCGACAACGTCAAGGCATACACGCAGAAGGAAAAGGTCCGCAATAAATACACGGGCCAGGACGAAGACCCCGACGAGCGCCTCATGCGCGCAATCGAAGAGAAGATCGACATTCCTGATTCTCGCAAGGACGATTTCCGCAGGGAGATAATGAACTATATCGGCGCCCTGGCGCTCGAGGGCAAGCAGTTCGACTACCGCACGAACGAGCGGCTGCACACCGCTCTCGAGGCCAAGCTGTTCGAGGACCAGAAAGACACCATAAAGCTGACCACGCTTGTCTCGTCCGTGGTCGACAAGGAGACGCAGGAAAAAATCGACGTCGTAAAGAGCCGGCTCATCCGGAACCACGGTTACTGCGACGTCTGCGCGACCGACGTGCTGAATTTCGTCGCGTCCATCTTCGCCCGCGGCGACGTGAAGTCATAGTCGTTAGTGGTTAGTCGTTGGTGGTTAGTGGTTATGTTAGCGGCCGCGCTTGCGCGGCGTTGATTTGACTGTTGCTGTTTGTTTAGCGGCGCAGCTTGCTGCGCGTGTCTCTTCCTGGAGTCGCATGGCACGCAAAATAGACCAGGACCATTCCCGTTTTCGCCAGATCGTACGCGGGCGAATCAAGAAGGAACTCAAGAAGTATATTACCCAGGGCGAGCTTATCGGCAAGAAAGGCCGCCACCTCGTCTCCATCCCCATCCCCCGTATCGAAATCCCGCGCTTCCGCTTCGGCTCGAACAAGGCCCAGGGCGTGGGCCAGGGCGAAGGCGAGGAAGGCACCCCGATCGACGCCGACGGCGATAGCGTCGGCCGGGCGGGCGACCAGCCGGGCGAGCACATGCTCGAGGTCGACGTCCCGCTCGAGGAGCTCGCAAAAATTCTGGGCGAGGAGTTGGAGCTTCCGAATATCCTGCCCAAGGGCAAGCGCACGATCTCGACCCAGAAGGAGCGCTACACCGGCATCTACAAGGCCGGCCCCGAAAGCCTGCGCCACGTCAAACGCACCTACAAGGAGGCGCTCAAGCGCCAGATCATGGCCGGCACTTACGACCCCGACAACCCGGTCATCGTTCCCATTCGCGAGGACAAGCGGTACCGTTCGTGGAAGGTGACCAGGATTCCGCAATCGAACGCCGTAATCATCTACATGATGGACGTCTCCGGCTCGATGGGCACCGAGCAGAAGGAAATCGTGCGCACGGAGTCGTTCTGGATCGACACGTGGCTGCGCTCCCAGTACAAGGAACTCGAGACGCGCTACATCGTCCACGACGCGGCCGCCAAGGAAGTCGACCAGGATACCTTTTTCCACCTCAAGGAGGCCGGCGGCACGAAAATAAGCTCGGCCCTCTCGCTGTGCGCCGACATTTTCGACGCCGATTACGACGTCGAGGAATGGAACATCTACCCCTTCCACTTTTCCGACGGCGACAACTGGGGAGGAGACGACACCAGACGCTGCATCGAGGTGCTTCGCGAAAGGATTCTCCCGATAGTCAACATGTTCTGCTACGGGCAGGTAAAAAGCGCGTACGGCAGCGGCCAGTTCATAAAAGAGCTCAAAAACGCGTTCCCGGACGAAGAGCGCCTCGTGACCAGCGAAATAAACGACCGCGAGGGGATTTACGAGTCGATAAAAACTTTTCTCGGAAAAGGAAACTAAAGAGGAAGCTATCAGCTATCAGCCGTCAGCAATCAGCAAGAATTATGATACTTTTGAATAAATCGGTTAACTGCAAGTATCTGGAGGTTTTTTGAAGGATTTCAAGGAACTAAAAGTATGGCAAAAAAGCCATAAATTAGTCTTGGATGTACATAAGGCTACAATGAATTTCCCAAAGGAAGAGATGTACGGATTAAAATCGCAAATGCGGCGAGCCGGCTATTCTATTCCTGCCAATATTGCCGAGGGATGCGGTAGAAGTGGTGATGCGGAGTTGGCTAGATTTCTTCAGATTTCGGCGGGGTCCGCAAGCGAGCTTCAGTATTTTCTTATACTGGCCCACGACCTGCAATTACTGCGCCCCACTGTATACGAGAATCTTACAGACGAAGTAATCCAGGTCAAACGAATGCTGGCTTCGTTCATTAAAAGGATAAGGGGAAAAAGCTGAAAGCTGACTGCTGAAAGCTGAAAGCTGTTCGCTGTTTACGTTCATATCAATCGTTGTTCCGTTATCTGGAGGTTCAAGAACAAAACCATGCGGCGCCGTTTTGGAAGTGCACCATTCACCAGGGAACTCCTCGACGCGAAGCTCGAGATCGAGGGCTACGCGCGGGAATACGGTCTCGACTTCTTCGACACCATATTCGAGATTCTCGATTACTACGAAATAAACATGGTCGCGGCCTACGGCGGTTTCCCCACCCGCTATTCCCACTGGCGCTGGGGGATGGAATACGAGGAGATGCAGAAGGGTTACGCGTACGGCCTGCACAAGATTTACGAGATGGTGATAAACAACGATCCCTGCTACGCGTACCTGCTTGAATCCAACGCGCCCATCGACCAGAAAATCGTAATGGCGCACGTCTACGCCCACAACGATTTCTTCAAGAACAGCGCCTGGTTCGTCCACACCAACCGCAAAATGATGGACGAAATGGCGAACCACGGGATGCGCATCCGCCGCTACATGGACAAATTCGGCGTCGACCGGGTCGAGCGCTTCATCGACCGCTGCCTCTCCCTCGACAACCTGATAGACGTCCACTCCCCCTATATCCGCCGCGAACCGAAGGAAAAAATGGAGGATAAAGAAGGCGGACGGACGGACGGGGAAGTCAAGAAGCTCCGCTCGAAAGAATACATGGACAAGTTCATCAATCCCCCCGAGTTCCTCGAGCAGCAGCGTGAGCGCCTCCAGAACGAAATCGACAAGTCGAGGAAGTTCCCGCTGCAGCCGGAGAAGGACGTGCTGAAGTTCCTGATGGAGCACTCCCCCCTTACGAGGTGGCAGCGGGACATCCTGGACATCATCCGGGAGGAAGCCTACTACTTCGCGCCCCAGGCGATGACGAAGATCATGAACGAGGGCTGGGCCACCTACTGGCACTCCACGATAATGACCACGCGGGTCCTCACCGACGCCGAGCTTATCGACTACGCCGACCATCACGCGGGAACCCTCGGGAGCCGGCCCGGCCAGCTCAACCCCTACAAGGTCGGCGTGGAGCTTTACCGGGACATCGAGGACCGCTGGAACCGCGGAAAGTTCGGGACCGAGTACGAGCAATGCGACGACATGGCGAAGAAGAAACGCTGGAACCTAAACCTCGGGCTCGGGAGGGAAAGGATTTTCCAGGTTCGGGCCATATACAACGACATCACCTTCATCGACGAGTTCCTGACCAAGGAATTCTGCGAGGACCAGAAACTCTTCGTTTATGCCTACAACCGGGAGACCGGCCAGCCCGTAATCGTCGACCGGGAATTCGAGAAGATAAAGCAGCAGTTCCTTTCCGCCCTGGCCAACTTCGGGCAGCCGCAGATCCGCGTTGAAGAAGGCAATTTCCAGAACCGGGGCGAGCTCTACCTTATGCACGCCCACGAAGGCATGGACCTGAAACTCAGCTGGGCCCGGGACACGCTCGAAAACCTGTGCGCCATCTGGGGCAGGCCCGTCCACATCGAAACCAAGATCGAAAACCGCCGAAAAGTCCTCTCCTTCGACGGCGAAAAACATTCCGACAAGGCTGTGAAATAGAAGTTGTAGGGGCGGGCCTCAGACCCGCCCCTGCTATACGTCCCGCGACTAAGGCATTACAAACCCGGATGTTCGGGCTGCATTTTTATGGATTAAACTTTGGCGATTGTAACGTAACCGCCGTGAACCGTTGCTGAGTTGATAGACTGAACTTTTATGTGCAGTAAGTTCGTCGCGGTGGACGTGACGTCGGTAATATCGATCTCCGCGCTTGTATCTCCGGTACCTTTTTGCGTCCCGGTTGAGGTTGAAAAGTCGTATTCCTCCACGGTCACGTTCCTCGTGTCCGATGCGTAAACGCGCACGGCAGTAGCCTTGAAACCGGTCGGAATGGGGACGGATGCGATCAGGCCGTCCTCCGTCCCTCCGCAGGTGACACCGGCAAGTGAAGCCTTTTCCGGGGTGCTGTCGTTATCGGAGAGGAAGTCACGGGGCAGGATTTTTATCCTGGTTGCCGAGCCGTGCCAGCCCTCGCCCGGCGGGGCAGGCGGGACAGAATATTCGTCAGCGCCGACATCCCATGTTCCCGTGCGGGTCTGGCCGTCTATGTCGTCGGTGAATATTCCGGAAAGGTCCGTGCCGGCGTCGATGCAAACCGCGACTTTCAGGTGGAAATCAGTACCGGGATTTACAAATTGGTCTGCGGGGTCAGCATTCCCTATTCCATGCGCCTCGCCTTCGCCAGCGTCATCGGAGGTCACGTTATAATCATGCGTACAATTCGCACCGGTTATTTCATAGCAGGCACCATCCCCGGCCGCAAAATCAAAGTAATTGTTTTTGAATGTTACGTTATCGCCATCAACCCGAATCGCCGCACCGTAACCACCGCCGGGACACCTAATATTTGAGAATGTATTATTGTAAATAAGGTCTCCAGTATCTGAAGTGCCATCAACTCGTATTGCATAACTTCTAAAATACCCAAAGATATTATAGACTATGTTATTATATACCGAATGAACTGCGTTGCCCGTAACATGTATTCCAACGCACCAAGAATTAGCAGTTACCGTAAGGTCATGTACAATATTATTGTAAATTTTGCAATTTTGGATACCATAGATTGCGTATGAATCACCGATATTATTTGTACCATTTACTGAGCATTCAAATCCTTCAAAATGCCCGTACTCACCAACAACATAACAATATGTAGATGCGTCAAATTCCGGATATATTTTTATCCCAACGCCCGCAACTCCGGTGTGGTCAATCATTGCGGTAGTGTGGATGTAATCGTTAGGGCCTGCGTTTGTAAAACCAGCGGAGGCGTGTACTTGTTCAGGATAAATATTATCCGGCGCTATGGCGTAGACCTTGACCATCTGCACGCCGCTGTTTACGCCTTGGTTATCAAAGTCGGTCAAGTCGCCGACTGGGTCCAAATTGTCATGGATCCAATCAACAGCAGCTTGTATGGTTGAGTGATCTCTGTTGTCGGGGTGGGGATCTACATTTCCGACTGTTCTGGTAAAACCCATTATAAATCCTCCTCTATAATTAATTTAATTTCATTCGGCCACTGGCTACTCGGTGTGTCCACAACCATTCCGCTTTCATCCAGGTCAATAACTTTATCCCATTTGGGTTGGATTTCAATTTCACTCGCTAGAATAACTTTTTTGCCACTCTTAATCTCTTCAACAACCCTGGCATTCTGCTCAAGCAGTTTTTTCAGGCTGTTCTCCGACATGAATTTATCAATTGCAACCGCTTTTTTTAGCCGCCAATTTCTTAACTCGTCAAGATCATACTTTTCCGTTTTTACTTTCAGCAGTAAAAAGCCGGATATATCTCCACTGCCAAATTTTCCCTGCTCGCTTGTTGGATGCCCCCAGGACTGTGCCTTGTATCCGCTTCGCTCCGCTACGTGGCAGCGAAACCCTTAGAATGGCTTCCATAAAACCTCCTCTCTGTAAAAAAAAACTAAATCGTAATTTTCGCATTTATATCATGACTAATGTGCTTTGTCAAATGAAAAAAATGGAATTTCTGATGAAGTTATTTTAAGGCCGGTATCTAGCTATAAAAACGCCGTAATTAGAACCATTATTTGGCTCAAGAGTAGTTTCATTTGCTTCACCAGAGCCAAATACGGCACTATAATTGCTACTTCCATAGAGTCCAACAACAAAAAATGAGCCGTCTGAAAGGGCGCTTATTCCTTTACCATACTCGCCTCCGGCTCCGCCGGCACTCCTTGCCCAGTTGAGAGTCCCATCCGAGTTGTACCGAGCAACGAAAATGTCACTCTTATAGATTGGTCCAGCAGTCGCTTGTAATGTGGTAGCATTCAGTCCACCTGCTCCAAAGACAGCATCAATAGAGAATCCTCCAGTAAGAAGAATCGACCCATCAGAAATAACATCAATACTCCTCGCACCGTCCCCTTCCGCGCCGCCTGCCTGCGTTACCCATGCAAGAGAGCCATCAGGGCCATACTTCGCAATAAAGATGTCTGAACGCCCGGCAGAATATAAAGTAATTTCGTTCACTTCTCCTTTCCCGAAAGTGGCGTTATCCTGAAAACTTCCGGTAACAAGAGAATATCCATCGTCGAGGACGGCAACGTCAGATCCGCTCGGACGGAGGTCATGACTTCCGCCGGCGTTTTTCGCCCAGCAGATTGTTCCGTCCGGATTGTATTTGGCTGTGAAAATATCGCCCTGGCCTATAGGTGAAAGTAAGGTTTCGTTATCATCACCCATTCCAAATGTAGCATCAAACGATCCCCACTCACCGAATCTTCCAGTTATAATTGCGCTGCCGTCCGCCCAGCCGTCTATGCCTTCGGCATAATCATATCCTTCTCCGCCGGCGCTTCTTGCCCAGATAAGAGTTCCATTCGGGTCATATCGCGCAATAAAGCAGTCTTCGCGGTCTAAACTGGATGAGTATAAAACCGTATTCGACGCATTGGCGAACGGGCCGAAAGTCGCATCATTTACGAAATAACCCGTCGCAATGCATGAGCCGTCCGGCAGGGCAAGAACGCCCCGCACATCTATGCTGTTGCTTCCGCTTATACGCCTGACCCAATAAAGTTTTCCATCGGTATTGTACTTTGCGATAAAACCATCGTACTGACCTGCCCCGGTTGAAAACGATGTTTCATTGTCTTCGTTCGCGCCGAACGTAATTGTTCCTCCCAATCCGCCAATTTCCATCCAGCCGACGGCAACGACCGACCCGTCGGGATATGTGTCAACCGCTCTTGCTATGGTGAGGGGCGTGATGCCGATGGTCACTGTGCGAGTTGCCCAAACCGGCGCGCCCGTCGAATCGACTTTAGCCAGAAA
Organism: Planctomycetota bacterium; assembly: GCA_004376375.1. GTDB lineage: Bacteria > Planctomycetota > E44-bin39 > E44-bin39 > E44-bin39 > E44-bin39. Next base: position 213 of record SOJX01000024.1, on the reverse strand, counting down.
CATTTCAGGGCAGTCCGGCTCAGGCAATACGATTTCGTTGTCGTGGCCCGCACAGACAGTTGCATTTGTTTCAGAGTAATAACCCGTGACAACTATGGAACCATCGGCGAACGCGGCAACATCGGAAGCCGTGACTTGGCCGCCGTAAATACCTTTTGCCCATTCCAGCTTGTCCTCGATGGGAGGGGTCGCAGCCGTAGCGAAGGTCCAGAT
>SOJX01000102.1 GCA_004376375.1 Planctomycetota bacterium | reverse complement strand
AGTGGTTAGTGGTTAGTGGTTAGTAGTTAGTGGTTTTTCTTCACTAACGACTAACAACTAACGACCAACCACTAAAGAATGAAAGCCGGTTACAGACCGCCTGCAACCGGCTCCGTCTGGAGACGACGGTAGAAATTGAATTGTCTGCATTTATGAATTGCAATATATATGCCATTGGCCGGCAAAGAGGCACAGATTCCAAGGTATTGATATATATAGAGTTGCGTCCAGCGCAATAAAGAGCCCTTTTTCGGGAGCGTCAAAATTGTTTACATTGCAGAATTGCTTTACCAGAAAAATATAGAAAACTTGCACTTCATAATCTTGAACCTGAATTTCAACACCACCTTGTCCATTTAATCAGATAATTCATCTAAAGCATATCATTGGCAACAGATAAATTCATTGACCGCGCGCAGTGAGTCCGGTACTATAAGGCTTTATGCCGTTTACAGATAAGATTCAGATCGGCCGGGAAACCCGTGGAATGGTTTAAACGCTCGTTTGGAAGCGACTACCTCAAGGTCTACGCCCACCGGGACGCGGAAGAGGCCCGGCAGCAGATAGATTTTCTTGAAGAGAAAATTCATCCTGCCGCGGGCGCAAAAATACTGGACCTCTGCTGCGGCTCCGGGCGCCACGCTATAGAAATGGCCAGGCGCGGTTACAACGTTGTCGGACAGGACATTTCGCAGGAGCTTCTGGATATTGCCCGACGCGATGCCGATGAAAGCGGTCTGGCATTGCAGTTTATCGAGAAAGACATGCGCGAAATCCCGTTCAAAAATGAAATTGATATCGTCGTCAATTTCTTTACCAGCTTCGGCTACTTCGAGGACCATAATGACGACCAGGCCGTTCTGAACGCGGTTTCGGAGGCATTGAAAGCGGGCGGCCGCCTGTTGCTCGACCACATCAACCCGGATTTCGTATGCGCATCACTGGTAAGAAATGAAACACGCACAATCTCGGGACTGGAAGTATGCCAGGAGCGATGGATCGACGAAGGGCGGCAGCGGGTCGAGAAGCGTTTGACAATAATCGAGGAAGGAAAGACCCGAACATACCTTGAATCGGTGAAAATGTACAAGCGCGAAGAAATTGCCGTCATGCTCGAGAAGGCCGGCCTGAGAATCGGGGAAACATACGGAGATTTTTCCGGCGCCCGCTTCTCCAAAGATTCTCCGAGGATGATTGTAATCGCTGAGAAAGCGTAAACAGGCATGGCAACCGTGGATGAAAAATTTCTCGGACGTAGCGGGATCGCGGACGATTATGTCCGGAACTTCGACGCTGTCCGTGAATTCTACGCCCATGATTATCACGCGGAGGACTGGTCGGCGGCAATTGACACGGTGAAAGCCTTTGAACATCCGCGCACACATGTCGCCCGGATTCTTGCCGAGCAGAACGGGAAATTCGGATCAGGTGAAAAATCCCTGGCTAACGCAGAGAAACTCGCAAACGGCGACTGTTATGCAATCGTCACCGGACAGCAGGTGGGAATCCTCACTGGCCCTCTCTACACCGTCTACAAAGCGATAACCGCAATCCGCCTCGCGGAAACGCTCAGCAGGCGACACGGAACCGGGTTCGTTCCCGTCTTCTGGATGGCGTCAAACGACCATGATTTTAACGAAGTTTCACATGTAAACCTTTTCGACGGGGAAAACAACTTACACTCGTTTACCTATGATCCGGCTTCACCGCCTGACGGCCGTCCCATGAACCGGATTCAGATGGATGAAACCTTTGGAAACCTTATTCGCGAGATAAAAAATTCGATCCCCGCCGCCGATTTCAACAGCGCGGTTTTCGAACTCGTTGAAGAATCCTACTCCACCGGTGCAGGCATCAGCGACGGATTCGCCCGGATGATGGCGCGGCTTTTCGGCAAATACGGCCTCGTTCTTCTCGACCCGTCAGCGCCGGAGCTTTTACGGCTTGCTGCACCTGTTGTTGAAAAAGAAATCAGAAACCCGCTGAAAAGCACCGAACATGCAAACAACGCGGTGGAGCGCCTGACCTTAGCGGGATACAAACCCCAGGTGGAAAAATCCGCCGCGAGGACGGCCCTTTTCCTCGAAGATGAAGACGGTATCCGCAGACCGCTTGGATACAGGGACGGCAGGTTTGTCACAGCGGGCGCAAACCTTTCCTTTTCAGAGAATGAGCTGCTGGAATTATTAAATGATAAGCCCGGCCGGTTCAGCCCGAATGTGCTTCTTCGGTCCGTCGTTCAGGACCATCTGTTGCCAACCGCGGCTTACGTGGCGGGACCGTCGGAGATCGCCTATTTTGCACAGATGAAAACTGTTTACGAAATGTTCGGCGTCCCGCAGCCGATAATCTTTCCCCGAATAAGCATGACCCTTTTGGCCGGGCAGACTGCAGAGCTGCTTGAAGACATCGGCGCAGATGCGATCGACCTGGCGGCAGGCCCCCAGGAGCTTTTCTCCAGGCTTGTTTTGGAGAAACTCTCGGACGACGTCGAGCGGCTTACGGCGGAGCCGGGCAGGCAAATCGACGACATCATGGAGAACCTGTCTGAAACCCTTGCAGCGTTCGACGCCGGTCTGCGGGATGCAACGGAACCGGTGCGCAGGAAAATCGCCCACCAGATCGAAACGCTTCGCAGGAAAATCCTGAAGGTCGGCCGCAGGAAAAACCAGGACCTTAAACACCGGATCGACAAGGTGTACAAACGGGTTTTCCCGGGAGGAGCGCCGCAGGAGCGCGTTTTAAACGTGACTTCTTTCCTCGCCGAATACGGCTTCGAGTTTATTGACAGGCTGTATGAAGCGTCGGACATATTCTCAGATCAACACCAGGTCTTGAACCTGTAACGACGGAGGACGGGAATGGATCTTGACGTACTTGCATTCGGCGCGCACCCCGACGACGTGGAGCTTGCCTGCGGCGGAACAGTAATAAAACTCGCCCGGCAGGGATACAGGACCGGCGTCGTGGACCTCACCAAGGGTGAGATGGGCACAAGGGGCACGCCCGAGGACCGGGAGCAGGAAGCCGCAACATCGGCCGAGGTAATGGGGCTTGCCGTGCGCAAGAACCTGGAAATACCGGACGCCCACGTCACAGTCTCAGAGGAAGCCAAGAAAAAAGTCGTAAGCGCGATCCGCGAATATCGCCCGAGAGTCGTCCTCTGCCCTTACATAGAGAACCGCCACCCCGACCATTCCTATACGGGGCAACTGGTTATCGACGCGGCATTCCTGGCCGGACTGGGCAAACTCGACACCGGCCACGAGCCTTTCAGGCCGGAGAAGGTTATATTCTATATGCCTCACTACAAGTTGAGCCCGACTTTCATCGTTGACATCACCGAGCATTTCGAAGACAAGATGAAAGCCGTCGGATGCTACTCTTCTCAGTTCCATAACGACAAATCCAAAGAGCCTGAAACATATATTTCAAGCCCCGAGTTCATGGACATGCTGGTTACAAAAATGAAATACTTCGGAACCCTGATCGGCAAAACATACGGGGAACAGTTTTTCCTTAGAGACTTCATGGAAATAAAGGATATAATGGGCCTCGTACCGCCCCGGGAAGAAGCAAAAGGCCTGTTGAGGTAATCGCGAATGAAAATCGGCATCACATGCTACCCGACCTACGGCGGCAGCGGAACCGTGGCGACCGAGCTCGGCATCGCGCTGGGAAAAAGAGGGCACGATGTCAGTTTTATCGCCTACTCGATGCCCTACCGCTTCAACTTCGAGCCGAACGTTCACTACCACGAAGTCCAGATGCTGAACTATCCGCTTTTCGAGTACCCGCCTTACTCGCTCGCGCTTGCGGTAAAAACAGCCGAAATAGTAGAGAGTGAAAACCTGGACCTGGTTCATTCGCATTATGCCGTCCCGCACGCGACGTCGGCATTTCTCGCGAAACAGATTCTGGGCGGCAGGAAATTGAAAGCTGTTACTACGTTGCACGGCACCGATATAACGCTCGTCGGGAGCGACCCGTCGTATGCGAGAATAACCCGCTTCAGCATCGAGCAGAGCGACGGCATCACGTCGGTGTCCGAATTTCTGAAAAAAGAAACCCGGAAAATATTCGAAGTGGAAAACAACATCGAAGTAATTCCGAACTTCGTTGATACCGACAGATTCACACGCAATGTCAACTGCGACGACAGGGCGAAGTTCGCATCGGAAGATGAGAAACTTCTCATCCATATTTCCAACTTCCGGCCGGTGAAACGCATCAGCGACGTCCTGAAGATTTTCGCCGGCGTCAGAAAGGAAATGCCGGCGAAACTGCTGATGGTCGGAGACGGACCGCTTCGGGCTTCGGCGTTCTGCGGCGCATCCTCGCTCGGCATTGAATCGGACGTCCTGTTCATGGGCAAGCAGGCCGAAATAGAAAAAATGCTCTGCCTCGCAGACCTGCTCCTCTTGCCCAGCCAGACCGAGAGCTTCGGACTGGTCGCACTCGAGGCGATGAGCTGCGAAATACCGGTCGTCGCCTCAGACGTCGGCGGAATCCCGGAAGTCGTCAGGCACGGCGAGTGCGGGTACCTTGCTCCCGTGGGTGATGTCTCAAAAATGACCGAGTATGCCTTGAAAGTCCTGGGCGATAACGAACTCAGGAAAAAGATGGGGAAGAACGCCCGGGATTATGCAATAGAAAACTTCAGCATGGAAGAGATCGTGGCCAGATATGAGGCCTTCTACGAAAAGGTGCTGGCCGACTGATGCGACAGCGTTGCTTTTTGTCATTGCGAAGCTATCAGCAGTCAGCTATCAGCTTTTATTTTATTAATATTTTTAATTCTTAAGCTGAAGGCTGATGGCTGAAAGCTGAAAGCTTTTCCTGAAAGGGGACTACCGTGATATTCGAACAGATCAGCATGGGAGGCGACCGAAACTTCGGATACCTCATAGGCGACGAGGAAAGCAGGCTCGCCGCCATCGTAGACCCGGCCTACGCACCGGAAAAACTCATCGACGCCGCCGGGAAGCACAAACTGAAAATCAAATATATAATCTGCACCCACTCACACTCCGACCACACAAACGGCAACAGTGAAGTCAGAAAGAGAACGGACGTGGAAACAGTAATGCATAAAGAGGCGACCGCGTGGCACGATAAAAACATCGACGACGGCGACGTCCTCGAGCTCGGCAACGTCAGCCTGAAGTTTATCCACACGCCCGGCCATTCGCCCGACTGCATCTGCATCCTGGCCGGCAATAAACTGATGACCGGCGATACTCTGTACGTTGGAAAGATAGGCGGCACGTTCGGCCGGGGCGACGCAAAGATACAGTTCGACAGCCTGTTCAGTAAACTGCTCGCGCTCGACGATGACGTTGAAATCTACCCCGCCCACGACGTCGGCGTTGCGCCGACTTCGACAATCGGGAATGAGAAGAAGACCAACCCGTTCCTGCTCAGAACAAAGTTCGAGGATTTCCTCTGGCTGAAAGACAACTGGGCGCAGTACAAAGCCGAGCACGGCATAGAATAAAATCTGCATCTTCAATGTAATGCGTCAGTTGTAGGGGCGGGTCTCAGACCCGCCCCTGCGGGAATGCGGCATCACCAGCGCTTCTGAATTTCCATTGATTAAATCCCGTCATCGCGCTACCCTGTAACTTTGATGCTACGGAAAATCGCTTTTCCTGCAAGGGTGTAGGGGCAGACCTATGTGTCTGCCCTCAAACGGGCGCACACACAGTTGCGCCCCTACAAAGGCGGAGGTCTGCCGATGCGATTCGATGATCGCAAAAGAGTACGTTCACTATAAAGATAACAATCAGCGCTTCAGCGAGGAATACGATTGATGTTCAGCGACATAATACAAAGTATAAAAGAGCGGAAGATGATTCTGATATATACGGCAATAATAATCTGCATTCTGGCAGTGCTGAACGTCATTTTCTGTATAAGGAGCAGAGGGGAGCGTATTAGCAATTACATCGAAAAATACCGGGAAGCGGAGCAGGCAATAGAGGAAGACCGTCTGCATGACGCGGCGCATGCACTCGAAGCTGCGATAAAAGTTAGAGATAATGAAGAAGCCAGAGATTTACTGGAGTATGTAAATAACGAGATAAGAATCGCCGATATCGCCGCCGCAGCTGCGTCGTATCAGGAAAAACTGGCGCAGGGGAAAGAAGCGGTAAGAGAAAAGTGCTGGGATAATGCAATAAAAACGCTTGAGGCCGCGCTGGCCGTCAAGGATACGAAAGAAGCGCGAAAGCTTTTGGAAAAGGCCCGGAAAGCAAAACCGGAGGCTGATTATGAAAAGAACCTCGCTGACGGTAGAGAAGCGCTGAAAGAAATGCGCTGGGATGAGGGCATAAAATATCTGAATGCTGCGCTGGCGATAAAGGATACGGTGGAGGCTCGGGAACTGCTGGAATCCATATGGGAGCAGGCCTTCGAGAAAGACCCGAAGTGGTATTTCAAGGGTTTTAAGGTGATTCGCCGCTTGAAGGGATACGGCGATATGGTTTGGAGCGCCGTTTTCAGCCCTGACGGCAAGTTTGTGGTTACTGCTGCGTGGGAGAGCAGCAAAGCCCGCATCTGGGATGCAGCGACAGGCGAAGCATTGCGCAGCTTGGAAGGGCACGGTAATTGGATTTTCAGCGCCGTTTTCAGTCCTGACGGCAAGCAGGTGGTTACGGCTGCAAAGGACACAACCGCCCGCATCTGGGATATGACGACAGGCAAGGAGTTGCGTCGCCTTGAAGGACATGACAATACCGTTCTTTACGCCGCTTTTAGCCGTGACGGCAGGTTTGTTGTTACTGCATCGTTTGACAAAACCGCCCGCATCTGGGATGCGGCGACAGGCAGGGAGCTACGCCGCCTAGAAGGGCACAGCAGTTCAGTTGAGAGCGCAGCATTCAGCCCTGACGGCAGGCTTGTAGTTACGGCGGCCTCGGCTTGGAATGACAATACCGCCCGTATATGGGATGCGGCGACAGGCAGGGAACTTCACCGTCTGGAAGGGCACAACAGTGGTTTTAATAACGCTTTTTTCAGCCCTGACAGCAAGCTTGTGGTTACAGCCTCGCCTTGGAATGATATGACTGCCCGCATTTGGGATGCATCGACAGGCAAGGAACTTCGCCAGCTAGCGCACAGAAGTTCAGTTGACAGCGCTGTTTTCAGCCCTGACGGCAGATTCGTACTAACGGCTTCTTCTATTATTCGAATCTGGGACGCGGCGACAGGCGCGGAACTGTGTCGGCTGGGAGAAGGCACGGTATATAGAAGCGAATATAGATATGGTTTTGACTGTGCCGTTTTCAGCCCTGACGGGAAGAGCATCCTCACCGCAACGACACTTAACCGCGTGGCGCTCATCTGGGCGAACCCGAACGACAAATCCAATCCGCTGGTTACCGGACGATAGGGGCGCTGTGGGCATACATACGCACCGCGCAAGCGCGGCCGAAAAATGATTGTTACGATAGAAAGGAGATCAAAGATGCGAGGCGAAGAAATACTCGAGAATTTTGATAAATACTATCAACTAAAAGTCGGGCGATCATTCTGCGATAGGTGTCAGGATAAAAAGCAGCAGATTATAAGCAATCCCATTGTCATGCAGACAGTCAAGGCAGCCATACTGCCTGATCCAGAAGATAAGGTTCCAGCAACTGAGCCAGTCTACTTTATTCCCATAATATGCACAAATTGCGGCAAGGTGACATTGTTTGATCCTGGTGTGCTAGGAATGCATTCCTAACTTGCACTTATAAGGGAAAATAAGAGAAAAGAGGGACACCCATAACCGAGTAAGTCAAGGTGTTCCTTGCCGCGATTCCAATTAATTTTTATAGAGCTAACGCGCGTGCATTACAGACACCCATTCGCACCGTGACCGAATTACTTCTCAATCAGCCCGTGCATTATATAATTCGCGTGCCCGCCGCCCACCTGAAAAATCGATTCTGACACAGCCTGTGAGACCCGCTCCTGCGTGGCAGACAGGAATGTCTGCCTCACCATAAATAAAATAATATGACGTTTGACGCTTGACGCGCGGCGCGGCTAAAAATGCTTATCCAGAAAATCCAGAATACCTTTATGGACGCGCCGCTTTTCAGTCTCGGAATCAAAGAAAAGATGACCGCCGCTGTGGGAAAGAAACTCCTTCGGCTCGTTCGCGGCCTTATAAACTTTAACGCCCATCTTATGGGGTATCACGTGGTCCGCTTTCCCATGGATAACGAGAACGGGGACCCTGATTTTCTTTACGCACTCAACCGGGTCCTGACCGCTGCTGACCAGAAGCCATCCCAGCGGCCAGCTCAATATCCAGGTAACCGGGTTTCGCTGGAGCGCGTCAATCGCAATACCCTGGTGGCTTGTGAACGGAGCATCGAGGATAACCGCGTCAAAAGCGTCCGGGTGTTCCGAGGCGATCCAGCCGCCGTAGGCGGCGCCGAGTGATTGCCCGAATACTATCAGGGGGATATTCCTGTCTTTGATTTCCGGAAGATTCAGAAACGCCTCAAGGGCGGCGCGCGTGTCTTTCACCAGACCGCTTTTGGTGGGAGAGCCCTCCGACTTTCCATAACCCCGGTAGTCCCAGGCAAACACGTGGTAACCTTTAAGCGGGAGCCAACTGACCAGCCGGACGTGGCTTGTCAGGTTCTGCGCATTGCCGTGCAGGTGGAAAACAGCTCCTTTGACTTTCTCACCTTTTGCCCGGCAGAACCACGCGTGAAGCTTTGTGCCGTCTTCGCTTTTGAAATACACGTCCCTGACTTCAAACGGCATTTCATCCTTGCCGGTATAGGTGCCCCTGTCCGGCCAGAAGAACATCCTGTTTGCGCATCCGAAAGGCTTAATCACGATTACCACCAGGGCAAAAAGGATTGCAAGAATAAGGAACCGCCTCCAGCGGTTGCCGGAAGCGCCTTTATCACTTTTATTATCCATGTTTCCAATAGTATCAGCGGAGAAAGACAGAGTCAAGAATTTACGCCGGGTCTGCCGGGTGGAGCAGGCAGCTTCATTTTCCTGCATTCCGCACGCACCCGTCATGCCCGATAATATGTAGGAGCACGACGCGCGCGCAAGTTCTGCGCCTACGAAATAACGCCGCGGAGCGGCAGGACAAAGTAGCCTGGGGTGAAGCCCGCCGAAGCTTGGCGAAGGCGTGCGGAACCCCAGGTAAGGTCACCCAAAAAAATTCCCTTGCCCTGGAAGGGCAAAACATATCGCGCGAATTGTCCGACCCTTTCAGGGCCGACGGTAATTTATTCACCCTCTTTCCTGGGGTTCCGCTACGAGCCTTTCAGGCTCTTCGCTCCACCCCAGGCTACTCTGTTTTGCCCGTTCCGGGCAATATCAAATTATTTTCCCGCCTTTTTCTTCAATTCCTTCACCGGCGTCCATAGCAGGCAGGTGGCAATTACTGCTGAGAAGAGCAATACAACCAAGATGCCAAGTTTGACGGGCAACGATAATTTCATTTCTTGTCTGATTCTTTCTTCAATGCTTCTCCGGCTTTTCCGCCGTGGGAACGGATCAGTTCCGCCGTTTCGGAATGGCTTTTATCCAGAGCGCAGTCAAGTGGGGTCATGCCTGACTTGCTTACCGCGTTCACGTCTGCGCCTTTTTCCAGCAGAAACGCAGCGCACTCCTTTCTTTCCTCAAAAGCGGCATGGTGCAGCGGCCTCCAGCCGCCTTCTACCTCGGCCTCGATATCAAGGCCTTTTTCCAGATAGAACTCCAATAAGTCCAGGCGGCCATAAAAGGCAGCGATATGCAGACAAGTGAAACCAGAATTAGTCACAGCCTTTATGTCCGCACCTTTTTCGATTAGCAGTTCTATAGTACGTTTCGTTGCATATCTTGAGGCGCCATGCAAAGGTCTTGCACCGTTCCGCTTTTTTGCAGTTACGTCTGCACCCTTACTAACAAGATACTCTATTGTGGGAACATCGCCTGCATAAATTGCCAGATGCAGCGGTCTGCTTCCTTCAGAATCTTGGGCTTCAATGTCCGCGCCTTTCGACACCAGTAATTCACTTAGCTCTTTTTGTTTATATTCCACCGCCCAGTGAAGCGGTTTTTCTTCGCTAAGTTTTTTTCCTAAATTGGCGTTTCCACCTTTGTCAAAAAAATAATTGAGAGCTTTTCCATGAGTCTCATGTTTATAGTCTCCCATGGTGGCAAGCCAGTGTATGGGATGTTCGATACAGAGGTGCTCCACATATTGGATTGAGGCGCCTCGATCAATCAGGAATTGTACAATATCCTCATTTCCCATTACAATAGCCCACCATAATGCTGTACGACCACGACTTTCTTCCGTTCCATCAATATTCGCGCCTTTTTTCAATAATAAACTGGCTACTTTAGTATATTCTTCATTGCAAGCTGCTATGAGGGGCATTGCTTTATGCTTGCCATATCCGGCCGGAATCGGGGAGTTGACATCGCTCCAACTGTTGATCAAAATCTTTGCCGCCCATTCACCTTCGATAAAGTTCTTTTTCAGAGCTTCCTTTCCCTTGTCACCAAGCTTGATAAGATTATCAATCGCGTTTATCTTTTCTTCAGGATTGTCGGATTTCAGTCGATGTACGTAGTACTTAATTTTTATGGGTATCCACAGCAGACATACCGCAATGACTGCTGAGAAGAGCAGTACTACAAAGATGCCGAGTTTGAGAGGCAAGTGTTTCATAGTTGACTACATTGTAACCGGGATGGGAATTACTGCAAGAGGAACGTGCTGACGAGTCTCAATCCGCCGTCGAATCCGGTCCCCAATCCGTGCTTTGCTTTTCACCTGGTGGACATTTTTCTTGACAAGATAGGCCGCAGAAAGTAGGTTACTTTCCCCGTTAAAATCATCTTTATTGAAGGAATATCCGCCATGGCGCAGGTTGTCGGAATTCGCAGGGAAGACAAGAACGAATGGGAGCGCCGGGTTCCGCTCACGCCGGACCACGTCAGGGAGCTCGTCGAGAACGGCGTCGAGGTCCGTGTTCAGACTTCGCCGATCCGGGCCTTTGACGGTGACGAATACGAAAAAGCGGGCGCCGCAGTTGAAGAAGATATTTCTTCATGGCCCGTGACTTTTGCGGTAAAAGAAATCCCGCTCGACGTTTTTCACGAGAACGGCGTCTATATCTTCTTCGCCCACGTCCACAAGGGCCAGAAATACAACATGCCGATGCTTCAGAAGATGCTCGACCTCGGCTGCACGCTCATCGACTACGAGCGGGTATCGGACGCTTCCGGAAGAAGGCTGATCTTTTTTGGAAAACACGCCGGACTCGCGGGTGCGATTGAAACGCTGCGCGCGCTCGGCAAACGGCTCGAGTGGGAAGGCATAAACACGCCGTTCAAGGACATCGAACAGCCGCATAAATATCGCGACCTTGATGAAGCCAAAAAAGCCGTCAGGGCCGCGGGCGATGAAACAAGGAAAAACGGCCTGCCCGAACAGCTCGCGCCGCTGGTAATTGGAATCGCCGGTTACGGAAACACCTCGCGCGGCGCGCAGGAGATTCTTGACGACTGTCTGCCGATAACCGAGCTGAAACCGCCGGAGCTTGCCGCCCTCGCCGAAAGCCCGAACGTTTCGGCAAACACCATTTACAAGGTCGTCTTCAAGGAAGAAGACACGGTCGAGCCTATCGACCCCGGCGCGAAGTTTGATCTCCAGGATTTCTACGACCACCCCGAGAAATACCGCGCCCGGTTTCACGACTACGTGCCTCACCTGACGGTGATGATAAACTGCATCTACTGGGAGGAGAAATATCCGCGGCTGCTTACATGCGAGTTTGTAAAAGAGCTTTATGCCGGCGGGCAGCCGAAGCTCCGCGTTATCGGCGACGTCAGCGCGGACATCCGGGGCGGCGTCGAGTGCACGATGAAACAGACATATCCCTCTACGCCCAACTATGTCTATGATCCCGAGACCGGTAATGTCAGCGATGGTGTCGAGGGGCAGGGACCGGTTATCATGGTCGTTGAAAACCTGCCGTGCGAGCTGCCGCGCGAGGCATCGAAAGATTTCGGCGACGCCCTTATGCCGTTTATAGAGGCAATCGCGGATGCGGATTACACCGCGCCGTTTGACGAGCTCAAACTGCCGCCTGAAATCAAGAAAGCGGTTATTGCATATCAGGGCAGGCTGACGCCCGATTACGCATACATCGGAAAATTCCTCAAAGAACAATAAATAAGGAGCGCACGATGAAGAAGATCCTCGTTCTCGGTGCAGGTCTCGTGGCAAAACCTCTCGTCCGATATCTCCTCGACGTGCCTGAGTTCGAAGTAACCGTCGCAACGCGCACGGTCTCGAAAGCTGAAAAGATGATCGCGGGCCACGAGCGCGGAAAAGCGCTCACTGTAAACATAAAAAGCGAGGGCGAAATCGACAAGCTCGTCGCCGGTTGCGATATCGCCGTAAGCCTCGTTCCTTACACATACCACCCCGTCGTGGCGAAGCTCTGCCTCAAGCACGGGAAAAACATGGCCACGACGTCATACGTTTCCGACGCGATGAAGGCGTTCGACGCCGACGCGAAGGCGGCAGGCCTTCTTTTCGTGAACGAGGTCGGCGTCGACCCGGGCATCGACCACATGTCGGCGATGCGGGTTATCGACGGCGTGAAAAACGCGGGCGGAAAGGTCACCAGCTTCATGTCCTACTGCGGAGGCCTGCCCGCCGCGGAGGCCAACGACAACCCGTTCGGCTACAAGCTTTCATGGAGCCCGAGCGGGGTCATCATGGCCGGCAGAAACGACGGTCATTACCTCAAAGACGGCAAAGAAGTCTTCGTGCCGGGCAGGGAGCTTTTCGCCCACACGTGGAAACTGAACGTCCCCGGCCTTGGGGAATTCGACGCCTACCCGAACCGCGATTCTTACCCGTATATCGAGCTTTACGGCCTCGAGGGCATCAGGACGATGTACCGCGGCACGCTCCGTTACGAAGGCTGGTGCGAAACCTGGCTGAAACTCGCTGAGCTCGGCGTGACGGGCGACGACGAGCTCGAGCTTGCGGGAAAGACGGCCGGCCAGTTCACAGCCGGCCTCGCCGGAATCGAAGCGGGCGCCAACCTTCGGGCCGACCTTGCGGCAAAACTGGGGATAGAAGCCGGCTCTCCGATAATGGACCGCATCGAATGGCTCGGGCTGCTCGGCGATGAGCCGCTCGAGATGGAAAAAGGCTCGGCTGTCAACGTTATGGAAAAGCTGATGAACGCGCGGATGCAGTACGCCGAGGGCGAGCGCGACATGCTTGTGATGAAGCATGAATTCATCGCCGAGTACCCCGATAGAAAAGTGCTTATCACTTCCACTCTAATCGACTACGGCATCCCCGGCGGCGATTCCTCGATGAGCCGTACGGTCGGCCTGCCCGCCGCCATCAGCACGAAACTCGTGCTCGAGGGAAAGATAAAGGCGACCGGCGTGCACATCCCCGTCGTGCCCGTAATCTACGCGCCCGTTCTCGACGAGCTTGCGAAGGCGGGCATAAGTTTCGATGAGGTCGAAAGGGATATAGACTAGAAAAAGTATCTATCATAACGACAGGCTATTTTTCTTTTTTTGAAACCGGTGTTTCAATTTTTCGGGTGTAGTCATCGAGTGCCTTCTTCGCCTTTTCAACGTATTCATCCAGGCCAAGATCAACAGGACACCACAAGATTTCCCAGCAGAGGAGTTCGAATAACCTTTTTGACTCCTTGAGATTGCCTTCCTTTTTCGCGGCAAACGCGGCTTTGTAGATCGCTTTTTCTCTGGCAATCTTGTTTTCCGGTATAAAACAGCAAACAATCATACACCCACGATAAGAACAGAACCTTGTATGTGCTTGATCATAATAGTTAACCACATCTATTGAACCGTTTTTGCAATCGTCTATTTCCTGCCAGATTACGGCTCCGTCTTTTACATGGTCAATATAAATCGCATCGCCTTTTTCATAACGCCGGATTTCCAGGCACTGGATTCGCCCTAAGATATGGCAATCTTCTTCTACAAACGGATATACAAACTCCTTTCCCGGGAGTTCGGCAGGTTTTTTTCGGATAGAAGCAGGCTTCCCCACAGCCCTTTGCGCACGAGCAGAATTATCAGGATTTGCGGCAATACGTGTGCGGGTAGCGCAAGACAGGGATAGAAAAACAAGAAACAACAGAACAATGCAACAATCAATCCTGTTTGTAAACATGGGCGATGTCCCTGGTTTTATTCGGCTGGACAAATGATCGGCTTGCTGCAAATCACCGGCGGAGAATTACTCGCGGGTGGTGAAATTTATCGACGCGAGGAAAGTCTGGAATTCCTTTTCGAGTTCCTCGTATTTATCGGCAGGCGCCTGGAACTCAAATCCGTAGCGGAAATCATAGTCGGCGGTGACTATGAGGACGTTCTTTACTTCCTTTCCGGCGTCCGCGCCGCCGGACGAGCCTCCTATAATGTCCTTCGACGAATAACTGAACGAGTAACCCTGAAGCGCGGGCCGGCCGACCCTTACGGCCCTTCGTTCGAGCCTGCTGTAACCGCCGGCGATCAGTTTTATGACCGCATTCGTCACGGCGATGTGCGAATAATGCTCCGCGTTCGGTACGGCGCGGATAATTATGCGCGCGTCCCCGTATTCAAGCTCGGCAAGGGTATCCGCGTCCTTAACGTCGGTATTGAACTTCCACGACTTTGACGGCCGCGTGCAGGTAAAGCCGTATGCGCTCACGTCGAACCCGTCGCCCGAAACCCTGCCGGCAGAAGGTATCTTCTTTTTTTGAATGAATGCCTTTATCTTCATCTCGAAAGTCGGTATGTCAAAACCGAGCGCGTCCTCGAGGTCCGCCGCCGTTATCTTACCTGTGCAGCCTTTCTCGAAAATTTTGGCAAACGCGGTCCTGCCCTTGCGGCCCGATTCGAGAAGGTAATATATTACAGCCCATGAAGTGTCATACTCGTTCCGGCCATACTTATAACGCGGCCTAAGCATAAGGTAGTCAAGCTTAATCTGGTAGCCTCCGGTGTACGCCTTTTTCATGCGGATCAGCCTGTCGCGCGGGGCGAGGATTCTGCCAACCTTTCCCCGCTTGTCGATTGTAGCGCCGGCGAAATACGAACCAAGCCCCACGAGCAGCCATTTCGGAGCGCCGTAGACGTTCCGCATAATCCGGTCGGCATATAGATAAACGCCCTCATACGCAAGCAGCTTCGGAGTCTGGCCGACCGTGCCGCGCCAGTCGTGCACGGCCTCAACGCGCTTTGCGCTCGTGTTGTACCAGACAAGCTCTTTTTTCTTGGGTTTGGCGGTAATTTCCTTCATAAGGGCAACGTCGCTGTAAACATTAAGCTCGCGCGGCGCGGAATCGCGGACCGTGCCCGTAATCACTTTCCCGTACGCGGTAAAAAGGTTTTTCATCAAGGTTGCGTAAAGGTTGGCCGCCTTATGGGAAACATTGCAGTAGACGTGGATATTTTTCGATTTGCTGGAATAAGCCTTCTCCCATGAAACAGACCCAACCACAGGGGCGGGTATCGTGTCAGATCCGGTGAGGAGCCTGCGGGGGTTGGCGTCGGGAGTTGATGAAGACTCAGGCTCAGCGGGTGCGCTCTCTTCCTCGGAAGAGCTTTCCTCCTCCGTCGGCTCACCGGGGGAGCTTCTCTCTCCGCCGGCGCGAATCCCTGCGACCCGCTCCTCGGACAGCCACCTTCCGCCGTAGCGCACGTAACCGAGCGCTTCCCTGGCGTCGGTGTTGTCGGGCTCCAGCCGCAGGACGGTCCTGTACTCTATTTCAGCCATGTGTGAAAAGCCGTTTTCCACACACCACTCTGCAAGCTCGAGGTGCTCCTTGGGATCGTCCGGGTTTTTAATTGAAGCGCGTTTGCCAAAATAGTCGTCAACGGTGGGGGAGCGGCGAATTTCGTCAATGCTGGCACGCGGGATCGAGGTTACGCCGCCGGCCTGCCGCAGCGTAACTTCCCTGTCGTTTTCCGCGATAATCGTTCCTTCGAGTGTGCGGCCGGATTTCAGGACAATCGTATCGGCCGACACGGCGGCGGCCGCGAATAGAATCACCGTAAAAAGAACAAGCCCTGACAGTAAGCGGCGCCGCATCAGTTGCCGTTCTCCATCTGCTGCTATTTCAGAGTAACAATGAAGGTCTTGAACATCGAGTTGAAGTCTGCTTCGTTTTCTTTCCATTTATCCAGCGTGCTTGTCGCGAATATGACGTAGAGCCGCTCGGCCGCGTAGACGTTAATGCGCCGGATTTTGCACAGTTCAGTGTTCCATTTACTTTCCGTGTCTTTCTGCTGATAGATAAATTCCGCGGCCGGATATCCAGCCACCATTACTTTCTTTTTCTCGAAGAGCTTGTAATCCTCAACAGTCTTCTTGCCGGCCCTTTTGGCTGCTTCCTCGTTTCTCTTGCGGTTCTCATCATAATTATTGATCGACTCCTCGGCGGTTGTACCAAGGCCGTTTCCGACCGAGTAAACGGAGAAGCGGGCCTCGGTTTTCTTGCGCCACCAGCACATTATCTGGGCGGAGCGTAATTTGCTTTCCTTGAGCGCGGACCAGCTCTTATCGGGCCTTGTAACCTCGAAGCCAAGTTCTTTTGACTTGAACGTATTGCGCGACATGCGCCCGAGCTTCGGCAGCCTGACTTTAAGGACGTATTTCCGCCATTCCTCCTCGAGCTTTTCAAGGTCTTTGCCGACGAGTGACTGGGCGAGGGAATCGAACGCCGCGGCTTCATTGCTGCCGCCTCTACCCATTCCGCGGCCCCCACTGCTCCTTGCGCGATCACGGCACTTGATGAGATATTTCTCGTAGAGGATGCGATACTGCTTTTTCTTGGAGGCCTTGAGCAGCCACCAGGTGAAAGCACCCGCGGTGTTGTAGTGCGAGCCTCCGAACTGCCTCCTCGGGGTGGACAGGCACTTCTGGAGCGTGATATGCTTCTCGTCCCTTATCATCTGCTGGAGCTGCTTCATCCGGTCCGGGTGCGGCCCGACAAGCTTCACGCTGCCGGAGCGTCTTATTTCCGAGGCCTCGAAGATAACCGCCATCCCCTCGAGCAGCCATATGGGCATCATCGAAAACTGCATCGCGTTGCCCTTGACGAAAAGGTGCTGGAACTGGTGGCAGCCCTCGTGCGCCAGGATGGTGAGCGTCGTGCCGGTAACGCCGAACGTACCGTGGTACGTGCACACTTCGCGGGACGACGGCATGTAGTAGCCGCCCACGCCCGCCGGCTTCCTGCGCATCTCCATGAATTCCTTCTGGTTGCGGTGGATGTACACGTTCGAGCGCCGCTTTTCGGGCTTGAGGGCGGCGAACACCTGCAGGAATTTTCTATGCAGCGAATCCATTATGCGCGCGTACCTCTCCGCGATCTTTCGGGTCGAATTGCAGTGTATCTCGTAATATTCGGTTTTTATGATATGGCGGGAGGTCCAGGGGACGCCCTCATATTCCTTCTTTTTCGCACTGGCGTATTTTTCCGCCTTTCGGCGCTCGGCCTCGAGTTTTTTCTTCGCTTTTGCATCGAGCTTGTCCTTGCTTACCCATTTCCCCTTTGAATTTTTTGCATATCCGGCTTTTTCAGCCTGCTCGGAACTCATCCATTTTCCGCCGATATGGGCATGTCCGAGAGCATTGCGGGCGGGCGCATAGGAGGGCCTGATCTCAATAGCTTTTTCGAACGCTTTCCTGGCCTCTTTTTCCATTTTCTTTCCACGGCACCACTTTCCGAGATTGTAATAGGCATCGGCCGTTTCTTCTTCATCAGCTATGGCAAGCCGTCTCTTGTATTCTTTAAGATTCGCCTTACTTGTCGGGGTGTCCTTGGAGGCATCGGGCTTTTCATCCTCATCCTTGTCGATTCTCAGGATGTCGTCCCGGTCGACAATCACCTCGCCGTACTTTGTTTTGACTTTTACATAGTCGGGCGTGCTTTCAATGATCTCGCCCTTGATCCTGCGGCCATCCGTGCGGACAATGGTATCAGCGTATCCTATGCCGATAGGGCCGTACAGGAAGGACGCAATAACCGCCCCGATTACAAGCACCAGAATTCTTGCTCGCATAACTCCCGCCTTTCCGGTAAAAACGGTTTCAGAATATTATATAAACTGTCAATGCCGCAGACATTAAATGCTGACGGCCGAAGCAATTATCCAGACCTTGAGTACCGGATGGTACCATATAATTATACGCATGAGAGGCCCATTATGCAAGTAAGCTTCGGTTTTTTCCGTAATTCATCAGGAGGGGCACGGCATGGCCTTTTAAGGCCAAGGTAAGAAGGGATTAAGAAGTATCGAGTACCAAGTAACGAGTACCGAGTAACGAGTAACGAGTACCGAGTAACGAGTACCGGGACTTGCGACTTGGGTGAAAAATTTTAAATTGAAAATTGAGTATTGAAAATTTGCAATTTACAATTAACAATTTTCAATTCGCAATAAAAATGACCCACGACCCATTTCCCTTATCCCTTATCCCTTATCCCTTACCCCGTATCCCTTATCCCGTATCCCGCAACTATTCGCCGGTATCAAGCCCAAGCACGTATTTTTCCCATTCTTCTTCCAGCTCATCCAGAGTTTTTTTCAGGGAATCTGCCACGAGAAGCGCAAAGCTGCCGTCATCGGCCGGAAAATCGCCTCCCTGCCCTTTTGACTTATCTGCCGCCTCTATCAACTGGAGCAGGTACTTCTCGTATAGTTTTTTATATTTCTTGTCTTTCGAGCCGCTTATGAGCCACCATGTGAAAGCGCCCGCCGTATCGTAATGCGCGGAAATCCATCCGGATTTGGGTGTTCTCAACACCCGGTTGAGAGTTGCATGTTTTCCCTTCTTAATAGCGTTCTGCAGCCGCTTGATGCGGCCGTCGGTCAGGCCCACAAGCACGACTTTCCCTTTATCCGCGTCGATATCCGCCGATCCGAAAACAACGGCAAGGCCTTCGATCGCCCACGCGGGAAACGCGCCGGTTTTGCCTTTTATGAAAAGGTCCTGGAAATGGTGGGTCGCTTCATGGGCAAGCATGTAAAACGTCGTATACGACTCTTTCCCGAACCACCCGTGAAACGTTGTGAGGCGATCCCTGCCGTATTCATATCTCGCGCTCATTCCGGGCTTGATATCGGCAGTCTCGAGAAACTCCTCGTAACTGCGGTGAATATTAACAACGCAGGATTCCCTAAACGTGAGGTTGAGGGCGGATAGGGTCTTTGAATACTCCTTATAGAGCGCCTCCAGTACGCGCATGTAAACCTGGGCGGCCCGGCGCGAGACGTTGCAGTTCACGGTGTAATGCGCGCTGTTTTCAGTAAACCTGTGCGACCAGGGAACACCTTTTCCTGACCTGAAAATTTCGTGCTTCCCGCGTTTTTTCCTGACTTCTTCCTCCGGCGTATCCTCCGGTCTTTTTACCCGCTTCTCCCTCGGCTTCGGCTTTACTTTCTCGCCCGTTTTCCGCCAGACGCCGTCTTTGCCGCAGACGTATCCCACATCCCTTGCATCTTCTTCAAGCATCCACTCTCCGCCGGCCCACACGAATCCGGTCATTTCACGCGCTCCCTCGTGGTTCGGGTCCAACTCCAGCGCCCTCTGCAGGGCCAGGTTGGCCTCGCTCTCCATTTTCATACCCAGACACCAGTCCGCCAGCTCAACGAATGCATCCGCGTCGCCTATCTTGTCAGCCCGGTCGAGAAGTTCCCTGTACTGCTCCCTCGGGGATTTATTTTTATCTATACCGGCGGTAAGCGTCGGCTTTTTCCTGACAGGCGGCTTTTTCTTCTCTTCGGGTTTCTCTTCGGGTTTCTCTTCAGGATCGGGCTCTTTTTCCGGCTTCGGAGCCATCTTCGCCTTCAGCTCTTCCGGCGTCAGTTCTTCCCCGTTATCACGGATAATCTTGACAATCAGGCTCCAGTCGATCGGCACCTCGCCGTACTTTGTTTTAACGAGGAGCCACTGGTCATTCGACCCGACTATTTTGCCCTTGACCTCGCGGCCGTCCTTGCGGAGTATCGTGTCGGCGAACACCGGGGAAATGAAAAACAGGACTACCAGGAAAAGCAGGAACAGGAACGTAAAAGAGAGAGTTTTGACTTTCATCTCGGCGCTTCCTAATACAGGTGTCAGGTGTCAGGTTTTAGGACTTTGTATTTTAATATGTCCTAACACCTAAAACCCATTTCCTTACAGAAACCGTTCGTCAGAACAGCTTCGGATCCCCACCGGGAGAACAGGCTAAGCGGTCGAACCGAGTTGTCAAATACGACTATTCAAGTGTGATTGAAGTTCTATTATATGCGTATCTTCACCAGTTTGCAACCAATATGCACTATTGAAAATCGTCTTTCCATTCCTGCAACTGCACCTGTTTAACCATCTCCAACCTCTTTACCCACTATTATTAACACTTTTAGCGGCCTATTGTTCCCGCCGTTTCACACCGAAAATTATTTAAGAGTAAAAAGGCTGACGGACCGCTTATTCATTATGAGGATATGTAAAGAGCTTTCTCATTCATCCTGCGGCGGGCCGAGGGGTTCAAAATCTTTCCCGCGAAGGCCTGCAAGCACGCTGTTCCCGTTGGGCGTAACTTTCAGCTCACCGTAGCGGGCGCGGTTATAATATTTGGCGTGGCCTTCCTGGAAGAAGAATCCTTCGGCGCCGAGGTTCAAACCATCCCTGTAGCGGTAACGCAGCAGAAGTTCACCTTCGGCAAGTTCCCCGCCCTCATGGAGCCGCACGAATTCGGCCACGGAGTTTTCGTCGAGCTTTATTACCAGATACCCGTCCGGTTTGTCGCGGAGGTTTGCAACCTTCCTGGCGACGGCATAACGCAGAACCATGTAGTCGCCCTGCATAAGCGAGCGGGGGTCACGCGGCGCGAGGCGGAGCAGGACCGTCTGCCCGTTTTTCAGAACGTGCTCTTTATGTGCGATCAGCCCGTTCCCGGTCGCGAAAACAAGGACCGCAACACCCCAGAAAACCAGCGCCCGTATCACTCGACCTCCCCGCCGGCCTCTTCGACGGCCTCGCGCGCCCACGGCCGGCTGCTGATGATAATCCTGATAATTATCAGGAAGGCCCCGCTTGCGAAAAGTATCCCCGATTTAGTCAGCAGGTCCATGGTAAGACTGTAATAGTATATGGTGATGAAAACCGGGAGAAGCATGAATCCCAGGCCAAGCAGCACACGGTCAGCAAGGTAATGCCCCAATACCATCAACGCAATCGCGGCGAGGATGCCCGGGGTTGAAAATGAAAAAAGGAGGGTGGCGGTGAAGGCAAAGCCCAGCGGCTCATAGCGGAAACCGCCTTCCCTTTTCGCCATCGCAAAGTAAAGACAGATGAGTCCGAGGGCGAGTATTATGCTGGAAGGCCAGAACGGCGTAACAAGCTCGTGTGCCGGAAGCAGCACGAAAAACGGCGTAAGGCCCAGCGAGACGGCCAGCCCGAGGGCCAGCGGTCGCAGGAATGCGGGCAGGTCCTGTTTCATAAACAGCACTCCGACGCCGAGCGCTTCTACGAGTATGAGGAGATGAATAAAATGGTTGAGGTCGTTTTCGCTGAGAAACCATACCGAGAAAGTTCCGGCAACCATCAATGTGCCCAGAACACGGTAGGCTCCATCTTTGTAGAGCCAATAGAGGAGCCCGAAAAGCACAGTAACAACTAATGCCACAACCCCCACGCTGTCCGATTCTTCTCCAACGCCGTATATTGTCAGGCCGTGCCCGGTAATACAGAGTGCAAAGGCGAGTTGCGCGAGGAAAATGCTGTCTTCTTTTGCGACGCGCCTCAGAATCGTGGCGACGGCGATGGAGGCAAGTCCGATAAGGATAAACATTTTATCATCCAGCTCGAACATAAACGCCATGCCGACAGACACAAGAAAGAAAACCGCCGCAGCCCACGCCCCCACCGCTACGAGGGCCTTGATATACCACGGGGTGCTCTCCCGGTCCTGCACCTCACCGTAACTCTCGAGCCGTAGAGCCGCAGCCTTCTCCTGCGATTCGCTTACAAGCCCCGATTCCCGGAGCTGCCGGAAAACCTCTCCAAAAGTTAAAACCTTATCGTCCATCAGGACGCCTTTCTCATTTTCCGGTGCGTGTCGAGCAGCCACCATGCCGCAACACCCACAACCACGAGCACAATGAAACCGAATATCAGAAACATTAGTGCATCGTCGCTGATTTCAAAAAGAATCCTGCCGGCAAGCGTCAGGGCAACCGAACAGACGTACAAGACACAGAGCGCAAGCGCGCTCAGGTTAGCTTTTTTGAATTTGAAAAACCAGTAAGCGAAAGCAATGTAAAACATCCAGAGCACGGGTACAAGCACGCCGGGAAAGTGATAATGGGATTCATCCACAACAACGGCAATCGTACCGATGGTTGGAAACGCGAGCGCTACGACAAACAGCAGGTGTTGCAGCCATTTCACGCGCAGCCACTTCATCCCCCGCCCGGAGCCCCATTCGCGTAGAATAAATGCAGCTCCGTTAATAATACCGAGCACGATGCACAAACTGCCGAAGTCCAATGAATCGTTCGGAATGGCGACCTGCGCCCAGTACAGAATTATTCCGGTGTTGAGAATCGCAAGCCACAACACCCACAGCGCGGCAAAGCGTGAGATTGCCACCCAACCGATAATCAGAAGTGACCAGCCGAAGAACAGTTCCCAGGGGTCGGCGCCGGTCTGGTAGACCTGGCCGTAAACGGCAAGAAAGACACCGGTAAAAACGGAGGCCCCGAGGAGGAGCAGCTTGCCGACAAGCCTGTCGATACCGGCAAACCACGCACCGATGAGACAGGCGGCGAGAGAAACTTCGATGAGCGTGAACTTCAGAAAAGCGCTCATCGCAGCCCAGTTGAATGCGAAAAAGAAAACGACCCCGGCAAGACACAGCGCGGCGCCGAGGATAAGAAGCATGCGGTTGATCCAACGCAGCCACAACCGGGGACCCTGCAGCATTGAAAGCGCTGCTTTGCAGGCCCAGTATGAAATAATACGCTCTTTGTAAAGGGCCTGGATGGTCTTTCTGTCGGCCGGGCCGTCAAGTTTACGAGCCATACCCGCGCACCATCAAAGAAACAAGTTTAGTAAATATCATATCACATCTACGACAATATCAAATACAATCTGAAAATCATGAAGCCGGGTTATTGAAAAAGGGCGGGTTTGAAACCCGCCCTTACAATTTTAATGGCAGACAGGAATGCCTGACCTACCCATCCGTCTTGACGTTTGACTTTCGACGTTTGACGTTCGACGTCGTTAGCATTCCATCTTGATAACCAGCGCGGCCGCGCTGTCGCCGGCGGCGCATCCCGCGAAGAGGCCCCAGCCGCCGCCCTTGATGGCGAGCTCTTCGATAAGCTCGACGATGCAGCGCGTACCGGTCGGGCCCTGCGTGTGCCCGAAAATCATCGGGCTGCCGTAGTTGTTGAAGTCTTCGAGTTTCAGGTCCATCTTTTTCGCCATGAAGACGTCGTTCACCGAGAACGGGTTGTGGGTCTTGATGGCCGCGCAGTCCTGTGCGGTAATGCCTGCGCGCTCGAGAGCCTGCTGGGCGGCCGGGACGACCGCGGCGGCCATGAAATTTTTCTTCTCGCGGTACTCGCCGTAGGAGCAGACCTGGATGCTTATGCTCTTGTCCTGCGACATCGCGGCGGCTTTCTCTTTTGTTGCGACGGCGAGGCCGCAGTTGCCGTCCGCCGGGAACGTCTGCGCGCCGAACGTAATCACGCCGTCGGGCATGACCGGTTTCAGCTTCGCAAGGCCTTCCTTCGTGGTCGGGAAAACGCCCTCGTCTTCTTCGAGCTTCTTGCCTTTTTTCGGGTTGATGGTCACGGGCGCCATGTAGCGTTTCTGGAATGCCCGGTCGTCCTTCAGCGCGTCCTTATACTGGGAATAACGCAGGAGGGCGCATTCGTCCGATTCCTCGCGCGTAATGCCGTTTTCCCTTGCAACGTTCTCCGCGGTCGCGACCATGCCGCCTTTGCCCTTCGCCCACGGGTCGAATCCGAAGTTGTCCCAGACCCAGTCTTCGGCGATCGGTTTGCCGCCGAAGCCTTTCGGGTCGGGATAAACCAGGTGCGGGCCGTTCGAGCAGCGGTCGGCGTTGACGTTCAGCACGGCTTCCGTGGAGCCGGTCTCAATCGACATGGCGGCAGTGTGCGCACAGCGGGCGCCGGTGGCACAGGCCTGCGACATGATCGGGCCGGTCACGCGTTCGAGCCCGCACATCGCGGCGACCCACGGTCCGCCGTAGAAGCAGTGGCGCGAAGCGACGGTCCAGCCGAGGATGAATTCGTCGAAAATCTTCGGGTCGATGCCTTTTGCTTCCAGGGTCGCCTTGCCGACCTCGCCGGCGCATTTCAGCGGGTGGAGCGCCTGGAGCGAGCCCTGCCACTTGGAGAAAGGCGTGCTCCAGTAAACGCCGTAGGGGATGAAAGCTTTCGTGTAGTTCATTTTTCACCTCCGGATGTGAAAATAGGTTGTAAGTAAGTTGGGAGGCGATTGTATCTTTTTTTTCTTATCGCGTCAATGAAAAGTCTACTACTTATTGAATTCTAATTTGACAAAATATCATAATCATGTAGAATAACATTAGAGAAGGGGTTAGATGCAAATTGCCACCAGTCTACATCTGCGATATGCCGATAATTAGAATAATACTCTGGACTTATCTTGACACATAGTTGGTAATATAGTCTACTTATTGGTTCTAATCAGAGGATATGCTGGAGAAATGACACATGTTTGATCTCACGCAAATTACTTATCGATCTCACGCACATTATCATAACCCAAGCATCATGACTCCTGATTTTTTAAATAAACTTGGAATTGATATATCTAGTTGGTCAATTAAAGAAAAGGGAAAATCAAGAACACCTGTTCGCTCTAATATTCCTTTTGAAAATGGCACTGAATTATCTATAGACTGGACAGATTTTGCTATCGCACTAACAACCAGGGAAGCTATCGAAAAACATAAAGATATCGCAGAAGATATCTTTATAAAGTACCTAAGTAAACTGCCATATGTCGATTATGATTTTCTTGTGGTAGGATATAATGGCAATATCGTCTTTAAATCTGAAAAGCAATTAGATGCATTTCTTGGGTGTTTTCTCGGTAATGACATCATTAATGATAAGAAAAATGACATGAATGAAATGTCGTTCGCTTTCGTTTTCCCGTTGTGTAGCCTTCCGCTTTATTTATCAATTGAGTACAATAAAGCAGAAAAGGGAAAAGTTAAACTGCATGGTGAGTATAAAATCGAACTCGGCGAATATGATGAAGCAAATTTGGAGTCCAAAATAAGCGATAAGCTTAGTGCAACAGATTCTTTGTATGAAGAATTCCATAAATATGTTACTAAACTCGAGGGTTAATTATATGCCGACAAGCGACACGAGAGCTTGGCGAAAAAAAGCTGCAAAAAAGAAGAATACTCATAAATGTAATTTGCATGGGCAATCATTTCACAGGGAAATTAGAATAATTGGAGATAACTGCCAAGAATTAAGTGAAGCTGAATGCGAAAAAATCGTCAGATTCATACCGATAGAAGAAATCCAAGAACCGAATGAACGGGGCGCAAAAGTATCTGATTATTATTGGCATCAGAGTAATATCACACATACTTCAAAGAAAGAGCTTTTCGAAGTTGATGATGACGCTAGACACTATATTGTACGCAAGGGATTGTCCTCGATTGAGGCGGTGTTTGACAGAATTCGTATTGAATTTAAGTGCATTAGTAAGATAAGGATTTTTATTCATCACGATTATGACGAAGACAATAAGACTGCTAAAGACGTACTTATTATTGAAATCTATTCTGACATGAGCGGCAAGGAATTCTACCAGGCAAAAAAGAAAATATATACAGATTTGATATCTGAAGAAGATGGGATCCTTTGTAATCATTTCAGTATTCAACCCGGATAAAACATGAACCCAAATGCTATACTAACTCTTGCAAGAACTCTCGCTCAAGGTTCAAGCGAAGTTGAATATAGATGCGCGATTAGTAGAGCTTATTATCATGTTTATCATGTGCTAAAATTACAAGTCTTTTTAAGTCTTAATATAATTATTAGATCTGCAATCTTCGATGATGATAAGGATTTGAAACACAACAGCCTTATTGAGGGATTAGAGCGCACTGCTGATGCTCAAATATTAGTATTCGCAAAAAATTTGAGAGACTTGAAAATATTCCGTGCAGAAGCTGATTATGAAATCATTAACAAGGCTATTAATAAAGCTCATGCAAAAAATGGAATTGAACAAGCTGAAGAGTTGATGATTGATTATAACAGTATAGGGCAACAGAAATTCATTAGAAAATTAAAGGATTATTACAGGAAAACTTCCGCATAACAGATACCAGTTTGCGCCTCTCCAAGAATCAAAAATTGCAGTTTCTCCCGTCGAATTTCCCTTTTCATTTCAAAATGCATTCGCAAAGAAAATATCTCACATTCGCGCCCGCGAAATGATAGAATTGTCAATGTCGGCGAACCGGGAGTGTGACCTGCATGAGCAAACCGAAAGTCTCAATTGTCAGGTGTGATGATTATAACGCCCCCGACCTGTATGAAAAAGTATGCGAGGCCGCGAGCGCGGTCCTGAACGCGGATGCGCTGATAAAACACGGCACAAAGGTTCTGCTGAAGCCGAACCTGCTCTTCGGCACGCCGCCCGAGCGGGCCGTGACTACGCACCCCCAAATTGTCCGGGCGGTCGGAGAGTTTGTCAAAGACCGCGGCGGAGAGCTCTGGATAGGTGACAGTTCCGGTTATGGGTCGTGCGCCAGGAATATGCGGCTTTCAGGTATTGAGCAGGTCGCAAAGGAGCTGGGCGCGAAGATAATCCCTTTCACCGAGCCGGTCGATTCCGGCCATGCGGACTTGAAATACGCCCGGAATTTCAGGATAGAAAAGGCCGTGCTCGAAGCGGACGTTCTAATAAACCTTCCCAAGCTGAAAACGCACGGTCTTACTTATTTCACGGGCGCGGCAAAAAACCTCTTCGGCTGTCTTCCGGGCCTTCAAAAAGGGAAAACACACGTGCGCCTGCCCGACCGCGAAAACTTTTCCGCAATGCTTGTCGAGCTTAACAGGATTATCAAACCGCAACTGAGCATAATGGACGCCGTTGTGGGCATGGAGGGAAGCGGGCCCGGAAGCGGCGACCCCAGAAAAGTCGGCCTGATTCTGGCCGGTGTCAATACTTTCGCGGTCGACGTGGTGGCCTGCGAGATAATCGGCCTGCCTCCGCACGACGTCCCCAATATCCGCATGGCAGCGGAGCAGAAACTTGGCCCGGAAAGTCTGAACGATATTTCAATTCTTGGAGAAAAGATAGAGGATATAAGAATACCCGACTTCAAACTTCGCGAGCCGGCCGACGGCCTGAAAAGACTCAAACATTTTTTCATGAAAGTAGCCGGAAAAGTCCTGCGCACAATAATATTCGAGGTGCCGGACCTGAAGACAAAGAAATGCAACAAGTGCTTCAGGTGTGCTGAAGTATGCCCAATCGAGGCTGTAAGAAAATCCGCGCGTGGCCCCGTCTTCGATTACAAAAGCTGCATCCGCTGCTACTGCTGCCAGGAGATGTGCCCCGAAGGCGCAATCAAGCTCAAGCGCAAACTCATCTTTTAATTTCGGACCACATCACGGAAATGAAAACCGAGCAGGCCAGGGCTGTAAACTACGGATAATACCTTGCTATAAAAAAATCGGTACCGCCCGAGAATTCAAGGTCTGTTTCATTAGTCTCAAACAGGCCGAATGTGGGGGTGCCCGGGAAAACCCCCGTCTCAAGTCGCTGATCATTTCCATGACCTGATGACCCGAAGACTCGGTCACGGTTTGCCGTAGAATTCCCAGGTGTCGCTGAAGTAGCTGCCGTCGTTTCCCCCGAATAGAAAAACCCCCCCCCGGCGGAATAAAAAGCCCATGCCTTCAATGACCCCCCGGTACGGAACTACGTAACATACGT
>SOJX01000082.1 GCA_004376375.1 Planctomycetota bacterium | reverse complement strand
TACTCGGTACTCGGTACTCGGTACTCGGTACTCGGTACTCGGTACTTCTTTTCCCGTATCCCGTATCCCCTGATGAATCACGCCGTCAGCTCGCCTTTCATGACGGTGACGGCTTTGCCGGCGATGAAGACGCGCGCCCCTTCGACGCGCAGGCGGACGACGCCGCCGCGCGCGGATGCCTGGTATGCCGTGAACTCGCTTTTGCCCAGTTTCTCCCGCCAGTACGGACCCAGCGTGCAGTGGGCCGAGCCGGTTACCGGGTCTTCGTTGACGCCCACGCGCGGCGCAAAGAGCCGCGAGACAAAATCGTATTCTGAAGATTCCGCGCGGGTGGTGACGATGATTCCGCGCGCGGGTATTTTTTCAAGCTCCGAAAAATCGGGCTCGATATTTCTCAGCGTTTCCTCGCTGTCCACTTCCACGAGCACGTCGAACTTCCCCCTGCCCGCGCAGATAAAATCCGCCGCCAGCGCTTCCTCGAGGCTTTCCGGCGCCTCGAACGGCTCGACCGGGTCGGACGGGAAATCGAGCTCGATCCACTCCCCGTCGCGGTTCGCGCGAAGCTCGCCGGAGAGCGTATGGAAGCGCGCGGTCTCGTTCAGATCGAGATAACCTTCCTCCCACAACACGTGCGCGCTCGCCAGCGTTCCGTGTCCGCAGAGCTCGACCTCGGTCGTCGGCGTGAACCAGCGCAGCCCGTAACCGTTATCCCGCTTCTGGAGGAACGCGGTCTCCGACAGGTTCATCTCGTGCGCGACCGCCTGCATCCATTCGTCGTCCCGCGGCTCGTCGAGAACGCATACCGCGGCCGGATTGCCGGAAAAGGGCTTGTCCGTAAACGCGTCGACCTGGATGATTGTGAGGGCCACGATGTATTCCTGAAAACAGGTGGCGCAAGCTGAATTTTACCATGCTAATTGACAACTCCCGGTAAGTCAAGATATATGCGGCTGGAAGCGTGCTGGAGTGCTGGAGTGCTGGAGTGCTACCTTTTAAATATGTGTTTATTTCGCAGCATCCGGGATATCGACCGATTTCAGTCATATCTGATTGATAACGTGGAAGTTACATAAAACAGGGCGCAATTCTTGCCAAAATAGCGGTTTTCCGGCATTTATCATCGATTCAGGTCAATAAATATGCGAATATATCAATACAGTGTTGATTTCTCATTATATACTTGACAAAAACGCAATTATGTTGTATAGTTCAGGCATGAAAGCTGTAATGATCCTTGTATCACCAATCTGTGTAAAAGGAGGCGCATTATGAGTGAAAACAAAAAGAAAGATGAGAAACAGGCTGCGAATCAACGCAAGGCAGGATGGGCAGGGAAATCCAGGGCTTTGCTGTTTTCCGCAGGGATCCATCTCCTGCTGGTGCTGATAGCCGCGTATTGCGTAACATCCTATATCAGCGCACAAAGCACAAGTCCGACCGTAACCATAATGGCAAAACGTGAACACAAGTACCAGGAGTACGATCCGGAACCCGGTCGCGCGATTTTTAAAACACCGAGAATCCTTGCCGACAGGATGGTCGAGAAACCGATTATCATGCTGGCAGAGGAAGCCGAGTTTACGAAAGACGTCCCCCGCGGAACGAGTTTCGACAACCTTTCCAACAAGAACCTGAACTCGACATCGGTCGTTGACGCGTACGGAGTCGGCGGCGGCGCGGCCGGCGCCTACGGCCAGCGGTGGGGCAAGGGTATGCGCTGCGGCGACGGCAACTCATATCGAGAAAGAGACAACACGGAAGACAGTTACCGCGACCCCTGGCGCAGGCGTTCCAGCTCTGACGAGGAAAGGACCTCGAGGCCCAGATGTACTCCGCCCACGCCACGGCACAGGCCCCACCCGCCGTGCACGCCGCAGCCGCGGCCCGGGAGAGTGCAGCCGCACGACCCGTCCGCCGGCACGCCGCACCTCCCCCACGGCGGCTCGAGGCACGTGAACGGCGAGAAAGCCTCCGGCATGTTTTTCAAGAACTACGGCGTGAACCCGTTCATAGACACGGATGAAGACCACCTCTCCACGTTCGCCGTCGACGTCGACACGGCCTCGTACACCGTGGCGCGGAACTATCTCGGGCGCGGCAACCTTCCGCCCGCGGACGCGGTCCGCACGGAGGAGTTCGTAAACTATTTCAAGTATGACTATCCTTCCCCGCGCAACGAGACGTTTTCCATAAACCTCGAGGCCGCGCCCTCCAAGTTCGGCAGGACCGGCATCCACAAGCTTTTCCGCGTCGCGCTGAAGGGGAAGGAAAAAGCTCCGTGCCGGCGCAAGCGCTGCATCCTGACTTTCGTTATCGACGTCTCGGGCTCGATGAAGATCGAGACCAGGCTCGCGCTTGTCAAGAAATCGCTCAGGATGCTTCTCGACCAGCTCTACGACGACGACAAGGTCGGCATCGTCGCCTACAACACGTCGGCGCACCTGATTGCGGAACCGCTGCTCGTCGATAACAGGTGCCTGCTCATCCAGGCCATCAACTCACTCAGCGCGGACGGCTCCACGAACGTTGCCGCGGGGCTCGAGATGGGCTACAAAATGGCGAACAGGCATTTCAAGAGAGGCGCGAACAACCGCATTATTCTCTGCTCCGACGGCGTCGCCAACACGGGCGTCACGGCCGCCGAGGATATTCTTCTCAAGGTGAAAAACCACGCGAAGAAAGGCATCTACCTCACCTCGGTCGGTTTCGGCATGAACAACTTCAACGACGTGCTGCTCGAGAAGCTCGCCGACAAGGGCGACGGCAACTACGCATACGTCGACACGCTCAAGGAGGCGAAGCGCATTTTCATCGAGAACACGGAAAGCACGCTCGAAGTAATCGCAAAGGACATGAAGGTCCAGGTCGACTTCAACCCGAAGGTCGTGCGCTCGTACCGCCTGCTCGGCTACGAGAACCGCGCGGTAAAGGACAAGGACTTCCGAAACGACAGGGTGGACGCGGGCGAGGTCGGGCCCGGCCATACCGTGACCGCGCTCTACGAGCTGAAGATGCACACGGGCGCCGAGGAAGGCAGGGTCGCAACCGTTTACGTCCGCTACAAGAATCCCGACTGCATGAACATAAGAGAACTCAAGCGGAGTTTCAGCCTCAACGAGATTAAAACTCGGTTTGCGCAGGCTTCGACCGATTTCCGCCTCGCGGCCGCGGCCGCGGAGTTCGCGGAAATCCTCCGCGAAAGCTTCTGGGCGAAAGACGCCAAACTCGCGCCCGTGCTCAGACTCGCGGAGTGGATCAACAGGGAAACGAACGGCAGAAAAGACGTGCGCGATTTCGTGCAGCTCGTCCGGAAGGCCATGCCGCTGAAGAATGAAAAGGAAAGGAAGGTAGCGGCGATAGAGAGATAACTGGCTGTTTATATAGATTGTTCCTGTTATTGCAGGAAGTTTGAAGACCTTTGCGGGGGCGGAACGTGCGTGCGTTCTCGCCCCCGCAAAAATTACGCGGCGCGATAAGGAGAATGGGACAGAGAGAAAAGGAAATAATCTATATGTTAGCGGCGCAGCTTGCTGCGCGCTAATAAAAATAATTAGCCGGCGAGTTTACTCGCCGGTTTTTAAGTTTTCGTTATTCCCGCGGACGCGGGAATCAGGATTCATTATTACTGCATAATGTCCACTACTGTGTAATGCAAGGTAGTCGATTGCACGGAGTGAATTTTTACCACGGAGACCCGGAGAAAGAAATTATGAATTCAGAAGTATGAATTATGAAATGAAAAAAATAACAATACATTTAGCGGCGCAGCAAGCTGCGCCCGCCCGATTTCGGGCTTTGCGTGCAAAGCCCCTACATTAATTATTTCCGCAGGCTTCGCCTGCGGCTGACAGACAGGAATGTCTGTCCCACGATTCCAATGAGCTTCGCGCATTTTGTAGGGGCAAGGCATGCCTTGCCCCTACAAAACGTCGAGCAAGCTCGACCGCTAAACAGGCATCCCACGATCTAACGTTCATCTTCTTTTCCCCGCAATCGTTTGAACTCTGGAAAAACCGGTATAGAATGGACGTATGAAACTTGGCCTCCCCCTCAAACTGGGCATCTTCGTCGTGGTGCTGTTTTCGGTGGTGATTGCGGCGTGCCTTCTGTTCAAGCCGGTGAAAACGCGGTGGTTTGTCTCACCGCTTCATTCCGAAGACGCTGAAAGAATGGCGAATGCCGTCGACGACCTGCTCGATATGGGAGAAAAGGGAAAAGAGAAACTGATTAAGGATTTCCCGGACGGCAAGGATGCGGCGCACCTGATCATTCAATACTGGCAGGGCACTTATGTATCCCCCACCCTGGACGACGACCTGCAGGAAGCCTTGATCAAGTCGGTCGAAAAGGGCTATGTGGCCGCGACCATCTACTTTATCTTCAAAGGCGCCGATGTTAATGAAGGCATGATGATAGAGCGCTTCGGCAGCCTCAGGTCGTATGCCGGATTGGAGGAAGACAGAACGGTTACGCTTCTGCATATCGCGGCTGATAACAACCGCCCTAAAATCGTCCCCGTGCTGCTGGAGCACGGCGCGAAAATCAACATAAGAGATGAACGCGGCAGAACACCGCTCGACCTGGCAGTAATGAGAGGTCATGAAAAAATCGCAGACCTCCTCCGCGCCCGCGGCGGGAAGACGGGGGAGGAATTGCGTAGAGAAGCGGGCAAAAAATAATTACGCGCTGTCGTTCGATGAGCGCACAGGACCTGATTATAGACACGGCGACGGGGCGACACGGAGACACGGCGAAAAGAAATCGAAAATCGTAAATCGAATAATATGTTCCTGGTTTTTGGTTCTTAGTTCTTGGTTAAAACCAAAGACCAAAAACCAATAACCAAAAACCTCTTTTCCGAAATCAGCAATCTTCCCTTATCCCTTACCCCGTATCCCTTATCCCTTACTTATAGCCATTTTCACCATATATTAAGACTTTTTCTTAACTTTCCGCGCCGGTGAATCCCGTATAACTTGTTTCCCAAGGCGGTGTTGCACGATTTGACCCTCCGGGCATGGCTTTTGAGTTATAAGATTTAGAAGCGCCGCGAGGAGGGTAGACATGTTCTACCAGTTTCGCGACAAAATACCGCCAAGCATGAAACTCGCCTCCGGCGACGACATGAAAATCGCCTTCAAGTGGCGGCTGCGTCGGCGGCTCGTCCACGTCGCCTGGCTTATTGCTCCCACGATAATCGCGTGTTACTTTTTCTGCGCGAGCGTCGAGATCTGCATTGAAGCGCCCCTGATGCCGCTGTTTTACGGCGCCGGTATCGCGATTGCGCTCGGCCTGTTCATTACCCGTCTTATCGAGTACGACGCCTGCGAGAAGAAGCTGGAAATCGGGTTCGAGTTTTTCTGGCTCCCGGTTACGAGCGAGATTCACGTGAACGGCCACCACCGGCTCGTCCTCGAAAAGAAACAGAAATCGTATGTCGTGCGGGACCGGAAAGGCGAGCGCAAAATTCCGTTTACCGTGCTGCAGCTCAACCTCGTCGAGGCGAAGAACGGAAGTGCCGTGCCGCTCCACGAGATCGACGAGAGCACGAACCCGGCGCCGATAAGCAGCCTCGGGAAAGAGATGTCGGACCGCACCGGCCTGAAGCTGCTGTGCCCGTATCTGGAATAGTGTGCGTTGGAGAAAAAATACCATGAAGAAAAAGATGACACGAAAGGAAAAACGCCTTCTCTTCCAACAGGTTTCGGACATTGAAGACGAAAGGCGCAGGCTGGGGTGGATGGTCTGGATCGGGTTCATTGTCGGTCTGGCTTCGCTTACGGCCGCATTTTTCATTTACGTGTGCACGCCGTCGTCGGAGATGGCAAGGCTCGCGGACGGGAGGTCGGCCTACGCAGTTGCTCCCGGGATGAAGGCGTGCCTGATTATACTCGGCATCAAGGGAATCATCCTTATCGCAACCGGCCTCGCGAAGTGGCACAGCTACCGCCGCAAAGCGATGATTGCGCAGGTGCTACGCTCGCAGCTTCGCATGAAATAGGAAAGGGGAAAACAAATGTCATTGAACCTTACGCCTTCGGAAATAAAACTCGCCGACAGACTTATCACCGGCCTTAATAAAGGAAGCCGCTTCTGGAGGTGGAACCGGTGGATAGCCCTTACGTCTGGCATCTTCATGCTGGGAATTGGCGTATGGGCTCTGTCGATTTCAATTAAAAGCATATTCAGCATTGCCGAGATCGAATGGATATACAGGGACGGGAAAATAACGCAATCAGCCGTCGAGTTCTATATCCAGGAACATCTGAGTTATATTTTAATAAGTGTCATTGCGTACACCATGGCAATCGTCAACGGATTAATCGGCATATCCGTGATCTTCGGTGCGTTGATTCGATGGAACCGCCACCGCCGCGACGCCCTTATCGCAAAGGTACTCCGGGCCGAATTCGACCGCGAGCGCAGAATTTCAGGCATTCTGTAACGCTTTCCTCAATCCGCTTGCACACGCATAATTCCGGTTTACAATTAACATATGCGTATAAGCCTGCCGGTCAAACTCGGGATTTTCGTCATCCTCCTCTTCGCAGCGGTGGTTGCGGCCTGTCTATCATGGAAGCCATTAAAAGAAAGACGGCGGCAATGGAAGCTGCATTCCCTCGAGCCTTCCGGTCAACCCTCATGGCTGGCGCTTGGAAAAGAAGTTTATCACGCTCATAAAAGATTCGAAGCGCAGAAGGAAATCCTTTCTTTTTATGCTCCGCCCCGGTGGTTCCTGGCTTATCCCGCTTACGACGTAGGCGGGCCCGAAAACGGCTCTCTCACCGGTTATCTCGGGTTTCCCGAGAAAATTGAAGATATTCCCTTAAAAGACCAAGGCGTTTCGCTGAAGCTGACAATCCACGAAACGCAAGAGTCGTCCGTACTGCAATTCAAACTGAAACTGAAAACAACGGAAAGAACAGTGCAAAGAGAAGCCGAACACAGGTGGGTGAATTTACTGCCCCTCCTCTTCGCGTTTTTTGCAGACGGCAAAGCAGTCAAAGGAAAACCCGGCCTGATCAATAGAATGGGTGGGATAAACCGTGAAGAAAAACTTGCAGATAAAGGCGGGCATTATATTTGGGACCTGAAAGTCGATACAAAAAGCATAGATAATGTGGTATTGGGCCTGAATCCGGAATCGCTTATCATCGTTGCCGCCTTTTCCGAGCGCCAGCACGAGAATTATAATGAGAATGGAAGGAATTACCCTCGTAAGGTAGTATGGTTCAAACGGGCATGGAAAATCCCGCAGGCACTGGTCCGCAGCAATACTGTTATGCTTGTAAAAGAGAACAGAAGATGGATAGTCTTTCACAAAAAGAAATAGGGGTTTTCTAAAACAAAAAGGGCCAAACCATCTAGCCCGCTTCTGCATTTTCTTAACTTTTAACTTATAACTTAGAACTTATTACTTTTTCTCCACTTTGATTGTTATACTTTTCTTAACCACAATAAAATGCTCGTTCATCACGTAGATGGTAATCGTGTACTCGCCCGGCTTTTCCGCCTTGAAGTATCTTTTGCCGTCCTGCTCGTAGACCATGCCGCCGCCTTCGTCGATGTGCGTTTCGGTCTTCTCGTTTTTCGGGTCGCTGACCTTGAGGGTTACCTCGACGGGGGTGTCGGGCGTCGCAGTGCCGGGGGCCGAAAGCTCGTCTATCGACGGCTTGTTCAGGTCTTCCGGTTTCTGCGCTTCCTCGGCCTGTTTGATCTCGGCGTCGATTTTTTTCGCGATACCGGCGATATCGGGAACGATAGGCGTTTCGGAGCCGCCGGCCTTTCCCAGAAGCGAAACCTTTACAAAAATATTGTTCCTGACGAATACGACGGTCCTGACCGTGCCTTCCTCCTTCGCGGCGTAACAGACGTCGCCGACCTCGACGCCGGCCGATTTCCCGTCGGGCATCCGGGCCGCGCAGGCGCTGAGGTACGTTATCAGTTCCTCGTGCGCATCCAGTACCGTGTCGAGCACTTTCACGGTGACTTCAAAGAGGATTTTTTTCTCGCCCTTGACGCCGTACCTGAGAATCATCCGGCCGGAGGTGGCCAGCCTGTTTCTCACCGATTTTATCTCGTACGGGGGAAGGTCCAGGTCCTTGAGCGCAATCCCCTGCTTGAGCGCGCCGTCCCTGCCCGGCCAGTTGTCGTAGCCGTAGGTCTCTTTCGCCGTGTCGAGCGGCGTCTCGCCCGCAAGCGCCGGCGCCGCCATGAGGAAAACGAGCGCGCAAAGCATGAATCCGAATTTCATTTTCTTTCCTTTAAGGCGTCGAGAATTAAAATAATAAAATGACGCTCGACCCTTGACCCTTGACGCATTAGTGCTGTCCGCACCGCCCGAAGTCGTAAGTGCCCCAGCTGCCCGGGCTCGGGGAGAGCAATGAACTATAGGTGGCGTAGTCCATGTCGACGGGCAGGACCGGCGTGTGTACGGTCGCGCTGCTGCCCGGCCCGTTGTCGCCATCGGTGTCGAGCGTGCAGCAGGCGTCGCTTACGGTATCTCCGTTGTCCCTCGTCACGACGCAGTGAAACGAGAAATCGCCGCCGAACGGTATTTGCCAGTCCCACCCGATAGGTATCATCCAGTTGAGGGGAATAGGGTTGCTGATGCCGAGTCTCTGGAGCTGGTGGTTGATGCCGACCGTGTTCGCGAACGTGGAAACGAGGCACGCGCAGTCCGAGCAGTTAATCCTGCCGAACGAGCTCGTATCGTAATCGTCGATAAAATTCGACATCTCGAACACGAATGAAGGCGTCGTATAGCCGGGCGCGCCCGTGGCCGTGTCGTAGAGCAGCCCGAAAAACGTGTTCGTCTGGTTGGTTACAATCGAGTCTATCTGGCCCGCCGCCGCGTTGCTGTTCACCCACCCGACAACCATGTCGACCACGCGCACCCAGGGAAGGTACGGCGGCGTCGGGCTGGGGCTCGTCGTAAGCGCGGGCGTATCGTGAATCGTGTAAATCGTGTGCGCCGTAACTATCTGACCGGGTATCGGGCACCAGGTCCCGCCGTCGTTGTATTCGAACCTGAACGTGGGCGAGATCGTGGTCTTATAAAGCCCGTTGGGCAAACTGCCGTTGGAGACAAACGTCATCGTTCCCGCGGGCGCGATGTCTTCGTTCGCGCCCGGGACTTCGGGCGTGTCGCCGAGCGAAATTATCCTTATCGGCAATCCCGCCACCGGGTAGCCGCAGCCGACGGCCGTGCCGGGCGTAACGTCGGACGCGGCGTCCGTGCCGAGGGTGAGAATGAACTTCGGAACGGAGGCGCGCCTGTAACATATCGGATGGTTGTAGCAGTCATCCTCCACGCCCGAGGGGTCCGAAGCATCCTGCGGCGGGCTGTTCAAATTCGGCCACAGAGGCGGGAGCGCCCGCGGCTGCCCGTCGTTCACGTCGAGGTCGGCAACCTCGCCGCTGTTCGGGCCTATCGACCATTCCGGCTGGTTGTCCGGTATCGCGTAGTAAGTGTACTTCGACGTATTCCTGATATGGTACATCATCTGGTATTCGGTGCCGCCCAACCCGTTGTCGACGAACTGGATGCCCACGATCCCCAGCCGGACGATGAAGATATATGTCTCCTCCCAGATGTCGTAACTCGGCGCATTAACCGCATTGAGAACTATCTTGTACGTCCCGGGGTCGACAAAATCGCCGGAGTCGTTCTTCCCGTCCCAAACCTCAACCCTGGTGGTGCCGCCCGGCGTGGAGACCGCGTCCAGCAGCCGCCTCACCTCGATTGACGTGGCATCGTCGACCACCGTCAGCGTCACGTCGAAGGTCGTGCCGAGGGGGTTAACCCTATAAGAGATATCGGCCGTCACGCCGCCGCCCATCTTAGGGTCAAAAACCTTCGGCGCCGAAAGCGGTCCCATCGACGGCGACGGCGGCAGGTAGACGTAATTGTTACTTTTCTTTTTCTTGGAGCAGCCTGCAATTAAAACGGGAAGGATCAGAAACAGGATAGTTATGCGCTTCATTGTTCTCTCCCTCTGGCGGGCATAAAATTCGAAAGCGGATACCTGTTTGCCGGAACTCAACTCGATTGTGATATTTTACATTTAAAGTCACCGATTTGCAATTCGAAACTTCCGCATGAAAAGGAATACGGGATAAGGGAGAAGAAGTACCAAGTACCAAGTACCAAGTACTGAATGAAATTATGAATTGAGAATTGCGAATTGAGAATTGCAGATTGCAAATTATTAATATTCAATTTCCAATACTCAATTTTCAATTTCAAATCTCTGACCCACGACCCACGACTCAAGACTCATTCTGACCCACGACGCTCGACCCACGACTCATTCTGATTCACGACTCATTTAAAAGTCTGCCCGGCGTTCAGGAACCTGGTAAAATCGGGCCACGTGATATATGGCATGAAAACAACATCTTTTTTATCCTCCCCGGACTTTGCGGAACCGGTACTGCCTTCCTCCCCGGGAGCCGCAAGCATCCCCGGTGCAAAACCTCTTACAGTGTCTTCTCCCGATTCCCAGCCGCGGAAAGCGCCTTCCACGCCGCGCTCGAGAAACGTAACCGGGTCGAAATTAAACCAGTCCCCCCCCTCGGGGCGGCTGACCACCATGCGGCGCACTCCGTTTTCCTTTTCCTGCTCTCCGTCCTCCACCATCCTGTAGAGGTCCGATATCTGGAAAAGTATCGTATTTTCCCATTCTTCAAAGCCCTGCAGCGTGAGGTCCTCAGGCGGTTTCAGTTCCAGCCATTCATGATCGAAATCCGGCACGTGCGCGTTAAATGCCCGATCGAGCATGGAGGCGAACTCGGTGAGCTCAATCGCGTCGCCTTCACGATGAACCCGTGCCAGGAACCACAGCGCCCTCAGGTACTCTTCAAGCGACCGACCGCCGCCCTCGTGGGTTTTCAAAAGCCCGGCCACGAATTCGCGCAGGTCCCGGTTTGTTTTCAGCCTGCCCAAAGCAATGTGCCTCTTTGAAGTCCGTCACTCGATTCACGGCTTTCCATATTACTTGTTATCCCGTCTGCTTGTCAACTTATTATATCTGGATATCAATTTATAATTTATTCAGCGGGCGGGTTTGCCCGCCGCGTTTGGCCGGTCCTCATACACCGGGCTCTTCTCCGTCGGCTCGCTTCCGTCTTCCGTGAACCTGACGACCCCGCTCTCGTCGATATAAAAACCCCGGATGCCGGTAACATTAAGCCGCTGCGGAACGGCCGTGCATACGAATTCGCTCACGCTGATATTCTTGATCTTGAAAACGTAGCCGTATTTCTTACCCGAGCCGAGCTCTTTGTCAACCAGGCTGAAAGACGAGAGATCGATTAACTTTCCATAACTCTGAAAGATCGAGCGATACTTCTCCTGGCGGGCGGCGATTACCCTGAGCAGCCCCGGAACCGCTTCTTCGTTCTTCTTCCCCTGCTCGATTTCTTTTTTGCGCTGCTCCTTTTGCGTATGCCTGGAATAAAACACCGCTACCGCAATTCCGATGGCGGTAACGACCACAATTACCACAAGCCCCGAAATCCAGCCCCGGTTTTTCATGCACCGATTATCTCATTTCGCCCGCAATGAAACAATATAAATTGCAGCCGCAACCCCCCATGCCGCCCGGTTTTTCCTTGAAGCATTGCCCCCATAGCTACATAATCAAATCAACCATAATCAACGAAAGGAACAGACATGGAATATCTGGGACACGGGCTGGTCAAGCTGGACGTTGAGCGCGGCCCCAAAACGGTGAAGGCTGTAATCAATTCGAACCTGATTCTTCAGGCCTACAGCGACCCGAAGGGGAACACCCTCATCGAGCTCGCCGCCGCGGCCTCGGGCGCGCCTGTCAGGGTTTACGTACCGCTTGACATAGAAACTTTCATCGAGCAGTTGCAGAAAATCCTGCCGTCGTGATTGCCTTTATGGAAGAAGTACCGAGTAACGAGTACCGGGTACCGAGAAAGAAGAAAAGAAGTGAAATTATCTCTGCCACTGAAACTCGGCATTTTCGTTCTCGTCCTTTTCGCGCTGGTCATAGCCACCTGCCTGCTGTGGACGCCGGTGAAGATACAATACTATGTCGGTAAGCTGAAGTCAGATAATCCGAAAGAACGGGTGACGGGCGTTGATGGGCTGTTGGGGATGGGCAGGAAAGGCGCCGAGGCGCTTGAAAGAATTCTCGGCGGCGGTAAAGAGGAGGTGGTGTTCCTGTCAAAGCACTGGCGGAAACCGGTTATTACCCTGAAGGTTCTTGTTGGATACGAAGGCAATCTTGAAGGCCAATGGCCGTTGTATATTCATACAACACCTCTTCACCTAGCAGTAGAAAACGGATTCCAATCAACAGTAGAATTATTCCTGCTGAAAGGTACTGACGTCAACTTTAGCATCAATGGAGTTACGCCCTTGCGTCAGGCCGCATATAAGAATCAATTGGATATTGCCAGATTACTGATAAAAAAGGGTGCTGATGCAAATACGCGTGATACTAGGGGTCAAACCCCATTGCATCTTGCTGCACAGAAAGGCCATAAAGACGTTATCTTTCTCCTTCTCGAAAAAGGCGCGTATGTAAATTCAAAAGATGATCAAGGCTCCAGGCCACTTCATTGGGCAACAGATCTTGGCCGAAAAGACATTGCCGCGCTCCTGCTCGAAAAAGGTGCGGATGTAAATGCAAAAGATATAACAGGCGGCGCTCCTTTACATACCGCCGCGTTTACCAACAATAAAGACATTGTTGAACTCCTTATCAGCAAAGGGGCAAATGTAAACATAAAAGATAACTCTGGCCGGACGGCGTTGCATAATGCAGTAAATGCAAACTCAAAAGAAATAATAACTTTATTGCTTAGTAAAGGGGCAAATATCAACGTAAAAGACAGCAAAAATAGGACGCCGCTTGATTGGGCTAATGAGTATACAAAAATGGAAGTCGCCAACCTCCTCCGCACCTACGGCGCGAAGACGGGGGAGGAACTAAAAGCGTCGGGTGTCAAGCGTCAAGGGTCGGGCATCAAAGAACAAAAGAAATGAATTCGACAATCGAAAATCGTAAATCGAAAATCTCCGGACTCCCCCTCAAGCTGGCAAAAGAGAAGTCGTGTGTGGTGTGTCGTGTGTTATAATATATTATTGTATTTACATTGTCCACAAACGACACACGACTGAAATTACATGAAACTTTCGTTGCCAATAAAGCTCGGCATTACCGTAATCGTAATCTTCGGTCTGCTCATGCTAGGCATGTTTCTGTGGAAACCGATGAAGGTCAGGTACTATGCCGCGAAACTGCGTTCGGATGATATAAAGGTACGCCAGCACGCTGCGAAAGAACTCCTGAACCTTGACCGCGAAAAAGTTTTCAACTACTACACTGACCGCTATGACCCCAAGGATGTGAAAAAGCGTATGGGGGTTGTAGACGAGCTCTGCGCCTGCGGCGACAAGGGCAAAGCTGTGATGAAGGAGATATTCCGTAACTGGTGTTACAGCCAACAGGTGAAGATACCGGCGGGAACGCTGGCGCTGGCAAACGGCAGCAAGGTAGAGATAAAGAGCCTATGGATGGATACGTATGAAGTAACTATCGAAAAATTCGCAGTGTATTACTTATGTACCGGGGGGCTTGAGAGTGCTAACAAAGCCGTTAGCAAGACTATACTTGATGTACCCTTTAGCTCCGCCGCATACCCTTCTCGTTTATATCCTGTAGCGCACTTATCATGGCAAGACGCCAAAGCCTATACCGACTGGCTCGGCATGCGCCTGCCGACGATACATGAATGGGAGTATGCAGCCCGTGCGGGTTCAACAGGGCATTATTGCTTTGGTAATAATAAAAGTCTGCTTGGTGAATACGCCTGGTGTAAATATAACTCAGATGGGATACTGCACCCCGTCGGGCAAAAAGAACCCAACAAATGGGGTTTGCATGATGTTCACGGGAACGCCTGGGAAATTTGCGTTCTTATAATATCTGGAGATGCGGTAATGCTCAAAGGTGATGATATTAATGGTGATACACATACCAGCGCTTTCGGTTGCGCACACCTTCCGGTACCTAAATCCATAACACCAGGTAGAACTGTCGGCTTCCGCTGCGTCCGTGACATAAAATATATTATGAATTGTGAATTCTGAATTATGAATATTTCATCCTTCATCCTTCATACTTCATAATTTCTGAATCGGTATTTAACTTATAACTTTTAACTTTAAACTTTTAACTCTTCCCGCAACCGACAATCGCTGAAGAAGCACCAAGTACCGAGTACCAAGTACCGGGAATTCTTTTTTCATCATTCATAATTTTGAATTCATAATTTGCAACGACCCATTCCGCCGCCGGGTTCGACCGAATTTTCGGCCCCAAAAAACTCGACTACCGATCCCCGCCCAACAATGTCGACACCCTCTTAAGAACCCTCCTTTATTAATGTAAACTCGCCACTTAGCCGAAGAAACTTTTTGTAAATACACGCTGCGAAAACGCGGCTGCAAAATAAATCCTGGATTCCCGCCTCCGCGGGAATGACGGAAAAACAAAAACGCGGCGAGCAAGCTCGCCCGCTAAACGAAGAATAACGCGCCGCAAGCGGCGCGGCTAACAAAGAAACGCGGCGAGCAAGCTCGCCCGCTAAATGAAGACTCTTAACTTCAAAACTTCTTAACTTCCGCACTTCAACACTTCTTAATTTTCATAATTCCTTTCGCCCAGTCGCCGTGTCTGACTTTTCTTCAACTGAACAACCGAACAACTGAATAACTGAATAACCGAATAACTGCATTAATTGTGCCGCACGAAATGCCATGTTACAAAAAGGCGGTTTTTGTAACGTTTTCGGCCCCGATTTTTCTCAAAACCTGCCCTTTCAAAGCCCTTTCCTCACTTTCAAAGGCCTTTACTCGCGTTTGAACGGGCTTATACAACACGATTTTTTAAGGATTTTAAGCAAAATTTTACCAACCTTTTACCAAAACAAGGCAAGCTTTCACTCCAGCACTGCAAAAAAAATCGCCCTCATTAGGCGATTAAATGAAAACACGCCCAAAATTGGGCGCTCATAGGTTGCCCTGAAAACAAGCACTGGCCGGGCCTTTTTCTGAAAAAGCTTCTCAGCCTTCATAATCCTTTCATCTAAAAGAAGTTACGCGCTCTCCCAAACCATTAAATGAAAAAGAGCCTTCGACAGGCTCTTAAAACAAAACACGCCGAAAATTCGGCGCTCATAGGTTACCTTGAAAACAAGTACCTGCCGGAATTTTTATATAATAATTCTATCTTTTCTATATCTCCTTATGTATCAATACATAACACGAAGCTGAAAGCCGACTGCTGACTGCTGAAAGCTTAAAAAAATAGACCTTTGACTGAGAGGGGGTGAGTCAAAGGTCTTGGGTAAAACGGGTCTGTTTAATAATCGGTTATTATTTGAATTTGCTTTAGCTTTCATAAAAGAATATCTTTGTCGCATTTTGCTTCGATCTTTTTTCTTTTCAACATCTGCATAATTCTGAAAAAAATTATCTACCGCTAGTTATTTTCATTTATCAACTTATGTTTCAACAACCGAAAAACACCTCTAAAACCGCTGTTTTATTGAAGTTTGCTCATTGACATCAGAAGTTATTCTTGATATTATAAACTCTGCTGAAGCTATAATCGGAAAACCTCCGAACCGGCTTATGAGCAAAATGCGACAAAGCAAAATTGAAAAACTCTTCCAGACCTGCGAAGAAAAGGCCAGGCCGGTTCGCGCATATCTTGAAATCACTTCACGCTGCAACTTCAAATGCCGCCATTGCTACATCTCCCAACGTGAAAAGGCAAAAGAACTTGGAAAAGACGAGTGGTTTGACGTCTTCGCACAACTTCGCGAAACCGGCGTTCTTGCACTGACATTCGCCGGCGGTGAATTTTTCTTACACCCCGACTGGCCTGAACTTGTGAGAAACGCACGTGAAAACCGCTTCGCCTTGAGATTCCTCACAAACGGCGCGCACGTTGACAGGGAAGCTGCAAAGATAATCGCGGATGCAAAACCCCTGCGTGTTGAAGTTTCCCTTTACGGGCCTGATGAAACGACTTATGAAAAACTCACAGGAGATGGAAACAACTTCAAACGCGCGATTCAGGGAATAACCCTGCTTCTCGTCTACGGCATTAAGCTCGTTATCAAATATCCTCTACTTCATTCCACCTGGCAGGGTTATGAAAAAGCCCTGGGGCTGGCCAATAACTTCAGAGTTCCTTTATGGTATGATTATCACCTCGTCCCGAGTGCGGTTGAGCCTGAAATGGCGAATCCGGAATCTCTTAGTTTTGAAGAACTTGCGGAGTTTTTCGAGTCGCAGGGCACAACCGATGACGAAGAAAACGACGATACCCAGTTTGATGCTGACGCCCCTGTCTGCGATATTGCGAAACGCGGAATCGTTATCTCATCCCGCGGCGAAGTCTTTCCATGCCCAAGACTTAGAGTATCAGCCGGCTCGG
This sequence comes from Planctomycetota bacterium, assembly GCA_004376375.1. Taxonomy (GTDB): domain Bacteria; phylum Planctomycetota; class E44-bin39; order E44-bin39; family E44-bin39; genus E44-bin39. Next base: position 12,174 of record SOJX01000082.1, on the reverse strand, counting down.
TCAGGAAAAAACCGATTGCAGAAATATGGAAGATGTCGCCCATCCTGACAGACCTGAGAAAGTTGAACAAATCCGACAGAACAGAATGTATCAAATGCCTTTATCGCACAATCTGCCGTTCTTGCCCGGCACATGCTTTCAGCGAACATGGATCATTAATTAAGCCTGCCACCGGCGACTGCCTTGGAACTCTTGCCGAGAAACGCAGGCATCTGACTTAACCCCCGGCAGCAAAACATCAAACCTTGCAAAAAGGAAAAACCCCATAACGACAACAAGATAAAGCGACCGTATGAAAAGCCGCGAATCCTTGAAGAACGGAAACTTGAAGCGCTGGCTGTTGTCTGTGGCGGTCTTTTCGACATGAAGCAGTTTGACGGCCAGTATAACGGTACTGGCTATTGCACTGCCCTCTACTCATAACCGGACTGTCGTTCATCTATAACCCAACTTGCAGTAATGATTAAAGAAGACCTTCATATCCTCGTAATCGATGACGAAACCGGTGTTCGGGCAACCCTGAAAAAGCTGCTCGCTTCGCTCGGCTTTCCTGACACCAATGTTGTTGAAAACGGGAAAACAGGCCTTGAAGCGCTTGAAAAAGAAGCTTTCGACCTGGTTTTCCTTGATTACAAAATGCCCGGACTTGATGGCCTGCAAACACTTGCGAAAATCAAGAAAAAATTCTCCTCACTTCCTGTCGTTCTCATGACGGCTTACGGAACTGTAAAAACCGCGGTCCAGGCCATCAAAGATGGCGCATACGATTACATAACCAAGCCGTTCGAGCTGCCCGAGCTGACGAAAATTCTCTCCAACCTCTCTCGAAACAAAAGGTTGGAGTCGGAAAATCGAGAACTCAAAGCAGAATTGCACTCAAGATATGAACTCAAGAACATGATTATCGGCGTTACGCCTGAAATGCAGCATGTTGCCGAACTTGTACTCAAAGCTGCCCGGACTGATTCTACCGTACTGATTCGTGGCGAATCCGGCACAGGAAAAGAACTTATAGCAAAAGCAATCCACCATGCAGGCACAAGAAAAGACAACAGATTTGTTATTGCCGACTGCTCGGCAATCAACCCGAACATAATTGAAAGCGAGCTTTTCGGCCACGAGCGTGGTGCATTCACAGGCGCTGTCGAGCACAAGAAAGGCCTTATCCAGTCGGCCTACAGCGGCACCCTTTTCCTTGATGAAATCGGCGAACTGCCGCCCGACATACAGGTCAAGCTGTTGCGCGTAATTCAGGAAAAAACGGTAAAACCGGTCGGGAGTGAAGAAACCATAAAGGTTGACGTGCGGATTATTGCCGCGACCAACCGAAACCTCGAAGAAATGCTCGCCGAAGGGACGTTCCGCGAAGACGTATATTACCGCATAAACGTCGTCCCCATTCACATTCCACCGCTGCGGGAACGGTTTGAAGATATTGGACTTCTGGCAGATCATTTCATTGAGAACCTTCAGAACACCGGAATGCAATTACGTGGAATAACTGACGAATCTCTTGAGTTGCTGAAGCGTTACTCATGGCCGGGGAACGTTAGAGAGCTCGAAAACGTGATTGAACGTGCCGCCACTCTCGGCTCGCACGAGATAATCGAAAGCCATGACCTTCCCCCTCACCTGCAAGATGGTGAAGACCCGAAAATGATTCAACCGAAGTCCCTGAAATCATTGGAGCTGGAAGCAATACGCAAAGCACTGAAAAAAACGAACGGAGATATTCCAAAAACGGCAAAACTGCTGAACATTCACAGAAGTACTTTATACAGGAAACTGAAACGGCACGGCATCACCCACAACGGCTGAAGACGCCCGTAACCTGCCTGGAAAGGAACAATAATGTCAATCGCGCGCGTCATTGCGGAAGCAATGCAGAAGTCGTCCTGGATCCGGAAAATGTTTGAAGAAGGCGCAAAACTGAAAGAAGAGCACGGTGTCGACAAGGTTCACGATTTCTCGCTCGGCAATCCCGAAATCGAACCGCCTGAGAATTTCCTGAAAACATTTGAAGAATGTGCTGCAGAACGCACACCCGGACTTCACAGATATATGCAGAACTCGGGTTATCCGTGGGTGCGCGAGAAAATAGCGGCCGCAAAAAGTGAGGAAAGCGGAATCGACATTCCCTGGCAGAACATAATAATGAACGTTGGCGCGGGAGGCGCGCTAAACGTATTCTTCAAAGCGGTTTGCGACCCGGGCGACGAAATAATAATAATCGCGCCGTTTTTCGTAGAATATCTTTTCTACATCTCAAATCACGGCGGCGTGCCGAAAGTCTGCGAAAGCAACCCGGACTTCTCATTAAACCTCGAGAATATTGAAGCTGCAATAAACGAGAAAACAAAAGCCATTATCCTGAATACGCCGAACAACCCGACCGGGGTCCTCTATCCTGAATCACAATTGAAGGAAGTCGGCGAGTTGCTGGCAAGGAAGGAAAAAGAACTGGGCAAAGATATTTACCTGATATCTGACGAGCCTTACAAACGCATCCTTTTCGACGGTGAGAAACACGCCCAATTCCTTCGCGTTTACGAAAATGCAATTGTCGTTCACTCGCATTCAAAAGACCTGGGCCTTCCGGGCGAGCGGATTGGAACATTAACAATAAGCCCGAACTGCACCCACGCGGCAGACCTTATTGGGGCAACCACTTTTGCCATCCGAACGCTCGGGTTTGTAAACGCCCCCGCGCTCCACCAGCGCGCGGTTGCAGACCATCAGGCAACTACAATCGACCCGATGATTTACCAGAAAAAACGCGACATGATATGCGCGATTTTTGACGATGCCGGGATTGAATATATCAGGCCGAAAGGCGCGTTCTACATTTTCCCGAAAAGCCCGATTGAAGATGACGTTCAATTTGTCAGGTCATTGCAGAAACACTTTATTCTTGCGGTTCCCGGCACCGGTTTCGGCCGCGGCGGTCACATCCGCATGGCTTACTGCGTCTCCGACGCCCACATCGAAGGCGCACGCGACGGCTTCATGGCGGCAACGAAGGAAGCACGAGGCTAATAGCAGCTTCAAAATTCCCGACACAAAAAACTCCGCACAATCAATGCGGAGTTTTTTTGTGAGATATAAGAGTGGGGAGTTATGAAACTTACTTCACTTCAACCGACCCCAGGGCGGCGGCGGCGATTTCCGGGCTCAGGGTGTCTGCACGAAGAACCTGGTGGATGGCAAGCCTCACTTTGTATCGACCCGCGGGCGAGTCCGGCGGCAGCAGGAGCGGGTAATTCACTCTCGCCGTAGCAAACGGTTTATCGCTTCCGGTATAGGGCTTCCAGGTATAATACGGATGAAGAGTATAAGTCAACGGCCACGCGCGCCTGTAAACAGTACTGCCTGTCGGTCCCGACACGGAAAATACCGCCATCAGGCTGCCCTTAAGTGGTTGCACGCCCCGCCTCGGCGACAGCAGGTAGCGGCACACTACGCGCAGGCTTTTTCGCTCATCGCCTTCGGTAATTTTGGTCTTCTCCGGGAGAATCTTCGAATCGACCAGCTGCAGCCACGACGCCGGCCGCAGCTGCGGACCTGTGAAACGCACTTTCCCCGGCGCCTGCTCCTCGAGCTTTACAAGGTTCGATATATCGCCGGTACCTTTACCGCTTTCGAGCATCACGACGCTGTCAGCCTGGTAGAGGATGCGCCACCGGCCTTTCCTGAGATAGTTACGCTGGAGCCTGCCGGAGTTGCCGTGCGTAAAGGAAACGAACGTCAGCGGGTCACGGAAATCAAACAACGCATAGTCAGCCTGCGGCGTTACCACCGGCTCGCCTGTGATGGTATCGCGACCGGTCTTTACATAGTGCCAGGAATGAAGCACTGGCCGCATCGGAACGCGGTGCAGGAAGTCGAAGCTCGTTACCACCTTTGCCTTGTTGCCATCGTGCTTCTTGCGCTCGTATTCGGCCAGCCTCGAAATCATTGCATCTTTTACGTCTGCAAGATCATCTCTGTTGAGGATATTCGACCAACCCTGGAGAATGGGCCCGCGTTTTTCTTCTTCGGCGGTATATACGCTGTAAGGACCGACGACCGGACGGATGCCTTCAGGATCGGCAACCGGATGCAGCTGCTTCCCCCAGCTGGCTGACGTGAAAATTGCTGCGAGAAGCACATACGCCGCCAGCACGAGCGACTGCCGCCGAACGGAGGGAAACTTCCTGAGCCACGCGAGAGCAAGTATCATCGAAATGAAAATGAACGGCGTAATATTCGCGGTGTACTGGTAGAAGATGGAGGACGTTGAGCCTTTTATCGCAAGGACGTTCTGGTAGTACGTGGGGAGCGCGAGCACAAGCACGTGCGGAGCAAGCAGCGAAACACCGCCCGTCGGCGCGAGAAGGTGGAGCGTGTACTGTCCGATCTGGCCTTTCTTGCGCTCCATGGCCTTGCTGAAACACTGAATCGGACTAGTGAGTATTTTGCCGACTATTTCGCCGGTTGTCGTCGGCGCGGTCCCCGGGCGTCCTCTTTCCTCGACAAGATAAGCATACAGCCGCACGAACGGCGAGGCTTTGGAGCCGGAGCCAGGAGGATTGAACGCGGGCACGATTACCTTTACCGCAAGCCCGAAATAAAGCAGTCCGGCCAAGCACGGAATGATTGTCCACTTGAGCGCGGGCCATGTCTTCAGCTTCAGCTTATTGCGCCAGGACGCATAGAGCGCGTACAGGCCGAGCATGAAAACCGGGATCGAAACGTCTTCGCGGCAGGCAAGCGAAAGAGCCATGAAAATAACGAACAGCACCCATCGGCGGACGTGCAGGAAATAGAAAGTCCATGCCAGAAAAAAAACGGCCAGCACGCCGGGATGGAACTCGAAAAGGTTCATATAGCCCAGCGCGGGGTACAGAAGGTAGGCTGCAACGATAACGAGTCCCATGACTTTACCGATCTCGCGCCTGGCAAGGAGATAAATCGGAATAGCTGCGCCGCCAAGCGCCGCCGTCTGCAGAAAGAGCAGGATAAGCGCGCCCGGCATAAGCCAACCGAAAATCCAGTAAAGCGGAACAGCCCCTATCAGGATAAACGAAAGGTGGTCGGTAAACACGTACCCGAATCGGATCGAGCACTTGAAGAAACCGTTGAAGGTTGCGGTAGACCATACGCCCTGGTCGAAAATCGGGAGATCGAAATCGCCGTACGTGTATGCGCGGTATTTAAGAAAGCAGAGAGTGAAAAAATAGATAACATAGATCGCCGCCATGCCGCCCACGATAAACCACTCGAATTTTTCCGCGAACTTCACAACGGGTAAAGGGAAACCGGCTTCGACGTCCTGCTTTTCGATTTCACCGAGATCGACTTTGAGTTCCTCCTTAAGGAACCTGCGGATTTTTTCTTCGTCTATGCCGGTGCTTTTCGACAACTCCGCCGGGGACTGCGTTTCACGGTGCCCCCTTATGTAACGGCGTTTCTTTTTCGGGATTTCCGCCATGCGGCCTCGCGGCAAAGTTTCAGCGATTGAAAGATTCTAGCACCAGTCGCAAACGATGTCAAGCTAGCGCATTGGAACGAAATATCCTTGACTTGGAAACGTGAGCACATAAAATAGAATTGACCGGCACGCCGAAGTGGCGGAACTGGCAGACGCGCTGGCTTCAGGTGCCAGTGGGCTTTACGCTCGTGGGGGTTCGAATCCCCCCTTCGGCACTCTTGGTATTTTGACAACATGCGAAAGGCCCCGGAAAGGAACGCAGAATGGCAAATAATGCCGCTATACGGCCTTCTCCGGGGCTTTTCATTTTCCCGCAATTCCCTTGAATCCCACGCCGTTTCCTGATATTATTATCACAATATTATCACAGGAAGTCGAATTTAGTCTGAGTCCTAAACGGAGGATATGGACTAAGGGCCTTGTCCGGAAACACACTCAATCGTTTCCGGCACCGGATTACGGAGAAATGCCATGCCGCCGAAGAAATCTCGTAGAAAATCTGCCAGTAAGAAACGCAAGAACTCACGCAGCAGACATGGATATTTTCGAGATACTGAATGGCCAAAGAGTGTATATAGGCGTGGGGAAGTCTTCTGGTTTGTTCGTAGGCATAAAGGGAAATACTATAGACTGCCACTGGAAACAGACGACCTCCATATTGCCATGAAGCGGGCAGAAGAGTATAACACCCGGCTTGATTGGGGAGAAGACATCGCAAAGAACATCAAGCAGATGACTACATCATTTGACGAGATGGCTGCAAGATATCTCGATTCCAAAAAGGCTGAATGTTCACCCAAGACTGTTCAACGGTATAGTACTATCAACGACCATTTCAGCAAGTTTCTAAAAGGCAAACCCGGAATACGCTCAATTGCCGATGTGACGCATAGTCTCGCTGCGGACTATAAGACGCACAGGCAAAATCAGCCGGTCATGCCTAATGGTAAAAAGCCACTCAAGGACAAAACGAAACAAGGTGTCAGCACAGGAACTATGGAAATGGAGCTTCAATACCTTCGCGGTCTGTTCAAGGAAGCGAAAAGGAGAGGATATATTGACCTCAATCCGTTTGAGGAAGTAAAGGTCAGCCGCTCCAAGAGAGTTGCAAAAAAGCCGTCTCATAGGGTATTATCGGAAGATGAAATCGTACGCTTCTTGAACGCCGCACGGGAGTATGATTCGGAACTAAAGGCTAAAGGAAAGGTAAAAGTACGAGGTGGCTTCTATAGCGTCTTCTTTACATACCTCAAGACAGGGATGCGCAGAGATGAGCTCCGCTACCTGGAATGGGAAGATATTGATTTCGATAACGGTTATATCCATATCCGGCCAAAGAAAGTAATCGAGCGAAGACAGGTGAAAGTATCGAAACGGATAATCAATGAACTTCTCAAGCTATGCAAGGGGAGACATTCTAACGCGAAGCTATTTCGGTCCGAGAAGCAACTGAAACGCTTCCCATTCCGATTGCCCATAAAACGCAAAGATGACCTGCTCAATTTGCGCGTGGCAGACATTGACGCAGAGCAGCAATTGATTACCTCCCGGCAGCAATTGGATTGGAAACCCAAGGCGTCGGCCGGACGCGTGCCCATCACACCCAAACTTGATGAATTGCTTCGGCCCCTCAGAGACGGCTCGACTTCCAACTTCGTTTTCGAGCACCCCGACGGCGGTTGCTGGAAATGCAGGCCGCGCGATGAGCTTATCCGCATTGTCAACCTCGCGGGGATAAAGAACTTTACGCGCGTGCATGACCTTCGACACACGTGCGCGGCTCAACTTCGGCGAAACGGTGTTCCCTTGGAAACCATCATGGGTATTTTACGTCACGCCAGTATTGAAGAAACGCTTATCTATGCTCCGTACGATGAAGAGGAAGGTCGAAAGGCGATTAGGAAGTTGGATTTCTTCTAGGACATGGAATCCCGCCAAATGATATTCTTGCGTGGCCGCCCGGGTTTCCGCGGCTCCTCACTGCCCGGTTTCTCACCCTCTGACTGCTTGCTCAGTGAAGCCCACCACTTCTTGAATTCTTCTACATCGCACATCCAATGCTTACCTGAAATTCTTTTCACCCACGAGTAGTTATTCTCAGACACTTTATTCTGGAGTGTCTTCAATGCGATACCAAGGATTTTAGCAACAAAGCGAGGCGGCCAGGTTATATCCTCCGGTTTCACGTAGATATCGCCTTTGTGCTTATCAAGGTCTTCCAGTGCCGCGTCCAGTAGAATTTTCACAGCATCCAGGAAATCATGGAATCCCCAATGCACTTCTTCATAGTAATCATCATCACCCTCGCTGAACAGCTTAAAGGGCAGGTCTTTTATGTCAACGCGGAGATGTTCAGACATTATCAGTTTGAGATATTCAAGGTAACCCTTGCCCGCATCGCCAAGTTCAGTAAAGAGATTAGACAGTTGCACGATGAGGGTGCAGGTTCTGTCGTCGGCATCGGAATCATATAGCGGTATTTTCACACCTATACCGTCATAGTTACGCGACTTCCGAATCTCCCCGAATTCGGCGGCAATACGTTCAAGTTTTTCCTTTGGTGGCATACCTTATATTATACGCGGCTGGCTATGCTTTGCCAATCATTACCTTGAAGATACAACTTGGGTATTCAACAAGGAATATACAACAAAGGTTGTCTTGCTCGGACAGTAATATGGAGCACTGGTTTTACCAATCGAGTATTATCAGCGAAACCAAATCATACCCACTATTGAAATTATCGAGACAACCAGCCATGCGGCTAAGAAGAATAACGATAGTATCTTACCGGCTTTTCGGGTGGAGGTTCCGTCCTTGACAGCACCCTTGCGCCCTACAAAGATATTGAACCCGTGCGGTAAATTATATTCTCCCCCATCAATTTGCTGGTATGCCTTGAAATATACTGGCTCCAACTCTTCGAGTTTATTTTCCCACCAGCCCATCCATCCTGCCATTCGAGTAAGAGCACGATACCAGATAATGCACAGAGCAGCACCCAATAAGCTCACCGAAAAAAGTAGAAGGTAGTATTCCCAACTGGCATGTAATATACTACTCTTGGCGATTATGAATGCAAATAATCCGCTATTTACTATACTAACAAGACTAAATATAATCCAGAATCTTTGGCAATCGCGCTCCCATCCGTCGAACAATACTTCATAAAGTTTATCCATAGGTACAAGGGACTTAGGCTTGTCCATAGGCACTTCCTTTCCACTATATGCGAATGATGCAGTCCAAATATAACAACCGCGGGCTTTGGCTCAGCTTCACCAGTAAAGCTACTTTTTACTCCCGAAGTATCCTAACCCTGATGGCGTTACCGCGAAATGTATCTTGTCCGTGAATAGAATCAGACCATTCATTTTCAGAAGCTCCATGTCTGAGTCCAAAACATCCATGTGCCGGTCAGGGAAACTCGGATGTCTAATAAAGCTCTTCTGGTCCTGTGAAAGGAATTCAAATGGGGTTCTTTCGTCAACTGGCACACTCGTTTGAGCTTCAATCAGTTTGGAGAGCAGCGTTTCTTGATGGGATTCGAGGGTCATAACCTCCTCCTTCCGTTTAGTGTTATCGTGAGACATATTTGTATATTGCTACTATTACTATACCATGATAATCGGATAGTGTCAAGGTAAAATATGCTTATAGGAAGAAGGTGTCGGCATAATAATGCAAGATGTTTAGTTTTCCAAGAATTATGGCTTGAGCGGTTCCTTGTGGTTTCCTGGCGAATATGGTACATTAGGTTTAGTATTTTTTACTCCTGCCTTTGTCCGCATAGGAGGCTTCTGTGACAGATAATAACAAAATCCCTTGGCCTCGCGAAGGTGACGAGGTGTTCAAACCCGGTGGAGATAGAGGGACTCAAGCTCATCTTGACTGGTTCGGTGTCTGGAATAATGACAAGATTATCGCAAAAGGTTTCAAGGAGACTGCTGATATTGTTGTTGAAAGGTGCGAGAATCGTACCGGACTTGAGCATCCGGACAAGTTCCTTTTCCCGGTAGCGTATTCATACCGGCACAGCCTCGAACTGCTTCTGAAATGCCGCCTTCAAGATGGTATGGAGTTAGGCTATATTGAGAAGGCAAAAATCAAGGGACATGACCTGAGTATACTTTGGGAGCGGGTACGGAAGCTATTGCGCACTGCCAGACCCGACGCTCCGGTAAAAAAACTAGACGACGCAGAGAAATATATCAAGGACTTTCACGAGATTGACCCCTATTCACAGGCTTTCCGTTATGCCAAGGATGTCAAGGGAAAGAAAGTAAACCTTGAAGATGCTCCGAAACGCATTGACCTGTCAAACCTTCGGGACACAGCCGGTCGCATTTATACGTTTCTGGAATCAGTCGGTCTGATGTTTGACGCGGAGAGAGATGCAAGGTCGGAGCAGGCAGACCAGTACTGAGCGGGACTATCAGAATAAGATAATTCTTGATTTCGCGGTGGAAGGTGGGGAAAGTGGACGCGGCATACCTACCGAGGTGCTTTAGCACTAGGGGCGGCGGTGGATACCGCAGGGCTTAGTTATTCCTCTGAATGAGTCGCGGTTTCTGTTTCCGAAACCAACGTATGAATTTCTTCGGGTCGTTGAAACGCGGTAGCGTCCCACTACGCTGGATGTAACCGTTCTTTACTGACAGGCCGCCCCATATCTTGAGGAGGCTTTTCTTGACGCGGTACGCATCGTCCCTGTATTCGCCTATCGGGATGCAGCGTTCTAGCCTACCGGATTTGCCTGGTCGGGCCGTAACAACAATATCCTGTTCCAGCGGCTTGCGGCGGGTGTGAGCGTTTAGGCACCACTTCGGTTTCTTGAATTTATATGCGGGGGTAACGTTATCCACGACATAGAATCCGATGATTGCATAAACCAGTTCCGCCCGTCTTTCCCGTTGTCGTAACCCAGCGTAGAAAACTATCAGGTCGTCGGGCTTCAGTTCCGCTATTTGATTTCCACGGTGCTTGCTTATGCCTTTGTTCCGCTTACGGTCGCCGTATGTGAGGCACTCAAAGTCGGGGTCAAGATGCATCGGCTTATCTGATAAGCTACGAGGCAGACGGAACTTTGCACCGGCTGTTTCGTTGAGCCTTGCAATATGCGGCAGGATTTCGTTGTACAACCGTCGTTGCCCCGGTCGGATAATTTTCGTCTTGGTTTCTGGAATCGGTACGTAAACGAACTGTCCCGTTCGCGGGTCAACAGGCCCGTTCCATCTGCCGAAAGTCTTGTCAATTCCTACTCGCACCAAGAGCGCTTGCATAATGATTGTTCTCGTTGAAGATTATACTACAAACTCCTCCATATCCTGGAGCAATTCAAGATTCGTCCGGGGTTCGAGGCGAGGTTCACAATCAATATGAACTCCTGCTTCGTGTAGTAATTCAATAAAACGATTCTTCTTCATCTCAGTTTCGCCATATGCTGTTCCGACAACTTCAACATCTTCTGAAAGCGTTTCGTCGAGTTTCAGTAGTTTCAGGTTGGTCTTATTGAATCCGAATCCAAGAAATATTACTCTACGCGCCTGTGCTAAATCTTGCCATGCGTAGCCCATGTCTTGGGTACCATAACCTTCGCCAATTGTTTTGATTTGGTTCGCAGCGATTCCTAAATATTTCTCATATTTCTTTTCACCATTTCGGCCGCCGTATGGTACGTACTCTCCTGAGCCTTTATGCCCAAAAAGTCGCCCAAGCCGTCCGTAAACATGGATAATTCGTACTTTCGACACGAATCCCATTGCGGTTTGCATGTCTGCTGTATAACGACCACTTATTGTAAGTCCCATAGCGTATTCCAGCGACCGGTCGTAATTGTAAGTAATAAATGTTGCTTTTCTATCTGGAAAAGCATTTGGGTCCTTTGTTATCAGCCATGGCCATAGATATTTCTGCCAGTGGTCATCTTTGGGTAGCGCATTCCGAGGTTTATCCAAATTCTCCCGTTGAAGGATTATTGCTGCAATTCCGATTCTGCAAAAGTGCCTATATTCGGAATTATATTCAAGAAATTCGTCTATTGTGTATGTATCAGCTTTCGCGATTTCTCTAACCACATTTTCAGCGTCTCTTTTGGCCCTGTCATCCTTGGGTTTCATTTTTGACCAGATAATTGGTAACTGGTCGCAGATTTCATCCTTTAGTCCCTCTCCGGATGGAAAGCCATACGGCATACTTGCTCCTGCTCCCAGCACGAATACGATTCGGTCCCGTTTCATAGCTACTCCTTCAACTCATCCGCGATTGCGGAAAACTGTTCCAGCGCGGCTTGCAGGTCGTCGGCGATTTCCTGTGCGAGTATATCCGGCTCGGGAAGGTTTTCGGCGTCCTCAAGGCTCTTGTCTTTCAGCCAGAAAATATCGAGGTTGATTTTATCCCGCTTGGCAAGTTCGTCGTATTTGAAACAGCGCCACCGGCCTTCGGGGTTCTTCTCGCTCCACGTTGCTTTCCGCTTGTGGCGGTTCTTGGGATTGTAGCACTTCACAAATTCGTCGAGGGCTGACCGTTTCAGCGGGTTCTGCTTCAGCGTGAAGTGCATGTTCGTCCTGAAGTCGTACACCCACAGCTTACTTGTCCACGCTTTTTCCTGCGCCGGTTTCGCGTCGAAGAAAAGAACGTTCGCTTTCACACCCTGACTGTAGAATATCCCGGTCGGCAGCCTGAGAAGCGTATGCACGTCAAAC
>SOJX01000040.1 GCA_004376375.1 Planctomycetota bacterium | reverse complement strand
TGTTGTACGTAGCGATGAAAATACCACCGCCTCCGGAGGAGGAAAGAATTGTCTCGTTTCCCTCGCTCGCATTGCCGAAAGTGGCGGTAGTATCAAATTGCCCCGTCACAATCGCTGAGCCGTCGGAGAGCGCGGATATGCCCCAGCTGGCATCACCACCTCCGCCACCTGCGCTTTTCGCCCATGCGAGCGTGCCATCGGGGTTGTATTTTGCTATGAACATGTCATAGTTTCCCGCCGATGTAAGGACTATCTCGTTTCCCTCGCTCGCATTGCCGAAGGTGGCGGTGGTCCCGGCCACCCCGAACATCCCCGTCACAAAGACTGAGCCGTCGGAAAGCGCGGATATGCCCTGGCCGTAATCACTGTTTCCGCCTCCTGCGCTTTTCGCCCAGGCGAGCGTACCGTCCGGGTTGTATTTTGCGATAAAGACGTCACTGGCTCCCGCAGAGGTTAAGGTTATCTCGTTTCCCTCGCTCGCGTTGCCGAAGGTGGCGGTGCCCTGGAACCACCCCGTCACAAACGCCGAGCCGTCGGGAAGCGTGGATACGTCGTAACCTTCGTCATTGCCTGTGCCGCCGGCCTGTTTCGCCCAGACGAGCATGCCGGGGTCGGGCGGCGGCGGCGGGGAATAGTACTTTGCGATGAACATGTCAAAGGTGCCAGCTGAAACCAGGTCTGTCTCGTTCGTTTCGCCCGGTCCGAAGGTGGCGGTGACTTCGAACTGCCCCGTTATAATAGCCGAGCCGTCTGGAAGCGCGGATATGGCATGGGCGTAATCAACGCCTGATCCACCTGCGCGTTTCGCCCAGTTGAGTGTGCCGTCGGGGTTGTATTTTGCGATAAAGATATCATCGCCTCCGACCGCGCTGAGGATTTCTTCGTTCCCCTCGCTCGCGTTGCCGAAGGTGGCGGTAACCTGGAAAAACCCCGTCACAACCGACGAGCCGTCGGAAAACGCGGATATGCGGGCGTTGCCCTGATTCTCGGTTCCGCCGCCGGCGCGTTTCACCCAGTTGAGAGTCCCGTCCGGGTTGTATTTTGCGATGAAAATGTCATAGTCCCCCGCCGTTGTAAGGACTATCTCGATTCCCTCGCTCGCGTTGCCGAAGGTGGCGGTGGTCCCGGCCCACGCGAAGGTTCCCGTCACAATCGCCGAGCCGTCGGAAAGTGTGGATATGCGGAACCCCCCGTCATTACCTGATCCGCCTGCGCGTTTCGCCCAGTTGAGTGTGCCGTCGGGGTTGTACTTTGCAATGAAAATATCATCCCATCCGTCCGAGTTAAGGGTTACCTCGTTTCCCTCGCTTGCATTACCGAAGATGGCGGTACCGCTCCGGAAAGACCCCGTAAAAATCGCCGATCCGTCGGAAAGAGTTGATATTCCGCTGCCCCCGTAATCATTGTTTGTGCCGCCGTCGCGTTTCGCCCAGTTGAGCGTGCCGTCCGGGTTATATTTTGCTATGAAAATATCATAGGCTCCGGCCGAGATAAGGTCTGTCTCGTTTCCCTCGCTCGCATTGCCAAAGGTGGCGGTACCCTCGAAAACCCCCGTCACATACGACGAGCCGTCGGGAAGCAGGGATATGTCGTTGCTTCTGTCGAAGTTTGTTCCGCCGGCGCGTTTCGCCCATGCGAGAGTGCCGTCGGGATTGTATTTCGCGATAAAAGCATCTTCGCCTCCATACGAAGTAAGGTCTACCTCGACTCCTCCCTCGGCAGCGTTGCCGAAGGTTGCGGTGCCCTCGAACGATCCCGTCACGAACGCCGTTCCGTCCGGAAGCGTGGCTATGCCGAAGCCGTAATCATTGCTTCCGCCTCCGGCGCGTTTCGCCCAGATAAGCGAGCCGGGCGGCGGCGCGAAGGTTGTGAATTTCCACACGTTGCCCGTCGTCGTGCCGAATGCGTTGTACGGGTCGATGCGCCAGTAATAGGTCGTGCCCACGTTCAATGCGCCGGGGCTGTATATTGTGGTGGGTTCGTCGACTAGGTACGGCGGCGGGTCGGTCGTGCCGAAGCAGACGCTGTACCCGTCCGCATCCCCGGGCGCCACCCATGAAAGCACGGGCATCAGGTCTACGCCGCTCGCGTTGTTCATCGGGCTTGGGCCTGTCGCCAGTCCCGGCGTTGCGCCTGTACTGAAAGACCAGACCATGCCGGCCGTCGTGCCGTAGCCGAGTGAGTTGAGCGAGTCGATGTGCCAGTAGTAGGTGGTTCCCGGCAGGAGCGCTCCGGGGGTGAAAGAGGGGGTGGCCACATTAACCTGGAACGTCCCGGGGCTGGTAGTGCCGAAATACACGTCGAAGGATTCGGTTATCGCGCCCCCGCAGGACCAGGAAAGATCTGGCGTGAGCGAAACGCCGCTGACGCCGTTCGACGGATTCGGGCTGACCGCCTGCGGCGGCGGAATCCCGGCCCTGAACAACCAGACCGTCCCCGCGGTGCAGCCGAAATCGTTCAGCGTGTCGATTCGCCAGAAATATTGCTGGCCTGCTGAAAACGCGCCCGGGCTGAAGTTCGTCGCCGACTGGCAGCCCTGGTATGCTCCCGGGCTGCTTGTGCCGAAGTAGACGATATACCAGTCGGCCTCCGCAACCGTGTCCCATGATAATTGCTGGTTGGCGCGGACATTAATCACGGAATCACCCGGTACCGGGTTTACGGCCTTCGGCGGCGGAGAACCGCTTATTGTGCCGCCGATGTCGGTATAGCCCCAGGCGGCCGCCAGGCCGCTGATTTCACCTTTTATCTGTGTCGTATTAACGATTATCCCCGAAGGCGAGCCGGGCGCGGTTGCGGCAAGGTTGAACATGCCGTTGACGGTAAGAGACGGGCCCGTACCCAACCTTATCACGATACTCTCGTTGCCCATGAAAACGGCGGTCGCGGCGCTTCCGAAACTGTCGCCCGTAACCGGCAGCTCGAAATCGCCGGGGGTTACCGAGCCGGTGACGCGCTCGTTGAAATTCACCATAATCTCGTCGAAATCGCTTAGGCTACCGGAACAGTCGGCATCGAGCCATTCCGCGGAGAGGATTTCCGGCGCCGTCAAAATTGCCGTATAGAAAGTCCACAAGTCTCCTTCGGTCTCCCGTATCGGGCCCGGGTCGCCGTAGTTCCAGCTGTCAACGCGCCAGTAATATGTCGTACCCTCCAGGAGCGCTCCCGGATCGCAGGTTGTCGTGCTTACATTGGCCTGCCATGTGCCGGTAACGGGTTGGGTCGTTCCGATGTAAACAAAATACCCGGCCGCCCACTCGCCGTCGGACCAGGAAAGCTGCTGATCCACCGGGATGTCGGTCTTTTTGTCGGGCGGGATGGGGTTGCCGACCTTGCCGGGCAAGCGCGGGTCGGATGGTATTCCAACACCTCCTCCGCCACCGCCTCCACCGCCGCCGCCCGCGGCTGCGGCGCCGACAACGCCGAGGCCGATTGCTGTATCGCCCGCGGACAATCCGCAGCCGGTAATCAGAAGAAGCAGCGCAATGGGTAAAACCGATATCAAACGCCTCATCTCGAATCCCCTTTGTTGTGCATTGCGGGCCTGCTTGAAGAATACGGGGTTGGACAAAACACGGGTGTCAGGTCATGGTGTATATTCTGAATTATACAACATCGGAGCCTTATCCGGCAAGTCTAATAAGTTAGCGGCGCTGCTTGCGGCGCGTTGAATATCAATTATTTATTCCACGCATAACTTGACGAAAAGGGTTGTCATGGGGTAAACTAATACGGTGGAGTTACTGTTGTGGCAGTATGAACTGAGGTGGATTATGGACAACGCCGGGAATATAGCTTCGTCTGTTTCGCTCCGTTTCGGCAACATAGTTTTCATGGCAGCGGTTGCCCTGCTGGTTGCGGGGGCAACGACGCAAGCACAGGCGCAGCAATACGTGGAATTCCACCGCGACGGCGGCATATACGGGACTACGTGGGATACGTATATAGACGAAAACGCGAAATCAACGAATTATTTTTCATCTACTTATCTGTATACCGGCGGAGCCTATGATAAAACCATAATGATATGCTTCCCATATATCATTGACGACTGCGCCTCAAACGCCATACCTCCGGGCGCGAAAATAGACAACGCCGTGCTCACTCTCTTCACCGCGAGCAGCGGCAGCCTGGATAACCACTACATCGTCCGGATGCTTACCGAATGGGTGCCGACCACCGTTACCTTTAACAGCGCTCACACGCGGATGGATTGGTCCAATGGGCACCTGACCGGCGGCATCGATTTCTATTTTCACGACCAGGAGCCGGTCGTCCCCGCAAGCGCCGCCGCCATCTACACGTTCAACGCGACGGAAATTGTGCAGGCGTGGGCGGACGGCCAGCCGAACTGCGGTTTCGCAATAGGTGGCGCACAGGACGATTGGGCCTCGTGGTGGCCCGAGAACACGACGACCGAGGCTAACCGCCCGAAGCTCGAAGTCTGGTTCAGTCTGCCCACCGGAAACGTAACGACGCTTGTCGCCGACACCTCCGCGGCTTCCTCCTGCCAGTGCACATATATACGCTCCGACATGCCGGACTTTGTTTGCGGCGATCAAACCGATATGATGATTCAGTCTGACGGTTCCGGCCATCTCAAGAAAGCGCTTATCACCTGGCCCAACTTTATCGGCCTCATGGCGGACCAGGTCCAGTCCGGCTCGACCGTGTATTATGCGCGCCAGTCATTGTACGCGGTAGGTTCCACAATCGAATCGCTGAGCATTTACCGCGTTCTATTGCCCTGGGATGAATATGATGTCACGTGGAACTTTCGCGCACCCGGTAATCCGTGGGCAACGGCCGGAATGAAGGCCGGAGCTGATTATTTCTCGATTCCCTCAGGCGGCGTTGTTACACCGGGCTATACTCCGGGATACTATTCTCATACCCTTACCCGCGACGTCAGCGCGTGGGTAAAGGGAGTAGAGGTAAACTATGGATGGGTTATCCAGATTGAAGACGCGGACCCGGTCGCGGACTCGACCACGCTGTACACCGAAGACAATCTCAGCCCTCAATACCGCCCGTCGCTTTGCGTTCTCTGGGGTAATCCCACGGGTAACGTACCGCCCGGCCCGCCGACCAACGTCATTACGCCGACCAACGGCATGGAGTTGCCGTTCTGGGATATAAGATATGCAAGCATGTACAACGACGAAGGACCCGGCGGCGTGCAGGCCGTCCGCTACCGCGCGCAGGTGAGCGCGCAATCGGATTTCAGCACGATTTTCTGGGATTCCGGCGTGCCGTTCGTCGGTCCGCTCAACCCGACCGAGATGTCTCCCTGGCTCGACCACACCGGACCGACGCCGCCCTCGGATACGACATACTATTTCCGCATGCGCTATTACACGAACCTGCACGACGAAAGCGCCTGGTCCGTCGTGAAGGAATTCAACGTCGTTGAAAGCATGCAGGCCTGTAACCGCAAGGGCTACCACCTGCTCGAACTGTTCGCCGACACGGAGTCCCGTACCGCGGCGGAACTTTTCGGCGACAACGTGTCGCCGCTTTATATCTACGGCTATGACGAGGTCAGCCGGGAATGGGTTACGCCGACGACTCTGGACGTGGGGAAAGGTTACTTCATCTGGTCGCCGACGGACAGCCCGGTTTACTTCGGCGCAAACGGGTTACTGCTTGACAACAACGCCATCAACATTCCCCTCTCGTATACCAATATTTACGCCAACACCAGTGACGGCTGGAACCTCGTGCGGAACCCCTACTATACCGACGGTACTCCGCTCGATAGCGAAACACACATAGACAGCGCAAACATGGATACCGTCATCTACCGGCCGTGGGACGGGAACCAGTACGGCTGGTTCAATTTTGCGACGACTGACAACGGCGGCAGCGGAACCCGGGAAATCCCGCCCGGCGCCAGCTTCTGGGTCCGCGCATCCGCAGGGGGCGCATATATCGACCTTTACCATCCACGCGGCGGCGGCGCGCCGTCGGCGCCGAAACCGGTGCCCCCGCCCGTCGCGAAATGGCGCATGCCGGTTGAAGCCGCAACGGGCAGCCATTACGACACCGCAACATATATCGCCGTTCGCGAGGACGCGAGCGAGCAGCACGATTATGCGGACGTGCTCCAGATGGCGCCGATGTCATCCTATTACATCAGGACCTACTTCGAGCACGACGACTGGGGCGGCTACTCTGGAAAATACACGCAGGATACGCGTCCCGTGCCGGTGGACGGCGAAAGCGTGACGTGGACCGCGACCGTTGAGACCAACAACGCCTCGGGCACGGTCGAGATCGGCTGGGAAATCCCGGTCGAGGCCTCGAACTGGGATTTCACGATGCGCGATGAAACGTCCGGAACCGTGGTTGATCTCAAGGAAAGCAGCACGTATTCCTATGCCGCATCGGGCGTGGATACGCGGAACCTGACGATTACCGTTACGCGCCGGGGCAGTATCGTTCTCGGCGACGTCGACGGCGACGGCGACGTCACAATCGCCGATGCAGTCCTTGCCGCGCAGAACGAGCACGGGCTTGTGACGCTTGACGCCGGCCAGAAGGCGCGCGCCGACCTCGATTGCTCGGGCGACGTCGACGTCCTCGACGCGCTCGTCATTCGTAAGCTGGAGAAGGAGCATATCGGGAAGTAGTTTCGGACAATGCCGTTTCAAAGCGTCGTAAAAAGGTGTTAGGTTTTAGGTGTTAGATTTTAGGATATATTCTATTAATTTTTTTTTCCTTGAAACCTAATACCTAATACCTAAAACCTAAAACCTTTTATTAAACCCCCGCGGCTTTTCACCGCGGGGGTTTGTTACTTTACCGGTTCGACAGGTATCCCTCTTTACTCAAGTTGACTGCGTTTTGACAAGAACGCGAAAAAGAGTTCAAAGGTTCAAAGGTTCGAAGGTTCGAAGGTCATAACTTTTGAACTTTTCAACCTTCGAACCTTTCAACCTTCAAACTTTTCAACCTGAGATGTAACTTGATAGATGTCGGAGGATTATGCAAAAGTCAGTCAACTTGAGTCCTTACCCGTCTTCGGGTTTGCAGTTCATCTCGTCGGCGCAGACGATGCGGTCGCGGCCGAGGTGTTTGGCCTCGAGCAGCGCCTCGTCCGC
Source organism: Planctomycetota bacterium (assembly GCA_004376375.1). Classification (GTDB taxonomy): domain Bacteria; phylum Planctomycetota; class E44-bin39; order E44-bin39; family E44-bin39; genus E44-bin39. The sequence continues at coordinate 21,947 of SOJX01000040.1, read as the reverse complement.
GCGGCGGACGAGGTCTTTGGCCGCGTCCGCATCCAGCAGTTCCGCAACCCCGACCGATATCCTGACGGAGTAGGTGAATTTTTCAAACCAGAACTTGTGGTCGCGGATTGCGTCGACGAGCCGGTTTGTTGCGGTCAAGGCGCCTTCGGTTTCGGTTTCGGGGAGGATTATGCAGAACTCGTCGCCTCCGTAGCGCGAGGCGATGTCGATGTTGCGTATCACCGTGCGCACGACTTCGGCGACCTCCTGGAGGATGTGGTCGCCCGCCTGGTGGCCGTGGGTGTCGTTTATCTTCTTGAAGTGGTCGAGGTCGAAGATGATGAGTGCGAGTTTTCGCTCGTACCGGCGGCACCTTGCGACTTCTTTTTCCAGTTCGGCGTAAAAGGTGTTGTGGTTCAGGAGCCTGGTGAGGCCGTCGATCCTGGACTGCTCGTGCACCTCCGAGAAGAGCATGCAGTTTTCAATCGCGGTGGCGAGGATGTCGGCGACCTGCTTGACGACCGGAAGGTCGTGGAAGGGATCGAACGCGCTCTTGTCTTCCTTGTCGCAGATGTTCAGAATCCCTATCAGGCGGTTGCGGGTGACAAGCGGGATGATGATGCAACTGTTTGAATCGTAGTTGCCGGAAAAGGCTTCCGAGAACTGCATGCCGTGCTCGCGCTCGTATTCGGCAAGGTCCTCGATAAGCATCACGCTCTTTTTCCGCGCGGCCTCGGCCATGAGGCTGTTCTTATTGTCATTCAGGCTGATTCTTTCCTCAATTTTTCTGCGGTGGGTGTGGCAGGCAAGCTCGAGGTGCGCACCGGGGCCGACGCTTCCGCTGAGCTCGGATTTGCAGAGGTAAAGGGACGCGGATGTGGCCCGCACGAGCATCGGGACCTTTACGACCGCCGACATCGTGATCTTATCGAGGTTGAATGAGTTGAACTCGCGGGAAAGGCGCGCGAGAAGATCCATCTTCCCGACCATTACGCCGAGGTTCCTGCGAAGACCGTTGGCAAGGATCGCCTTCGTCTCCTGCTCCGTGCATCTCACCTCGGTTTGTTCTTTCTCTTCCCTGAGGGCTTCGAGCTCCTGCTTGAGAACCTCGACTTCCCGGAGCATCATTTCCGCGTCGCCGGTATCGTTTTTCTTCTTCGCGGATTTTGACTTGCGCTTCTTTGCCATGACTTATATGCACCGCGGCCGTTGGCCGTAATAAGAGTTAGTTCAGGGTTCAGGTTTACATGCCAATCGGCGGGCAGGACCGCACCGGCCCGGCTCGCCCGCTGAATATACGTTATCATATCCGCTTTTCATACTTCATACTTCATAATTCTTCTTACTGCCGCCCAATTGTCGCTCTGAGCCGGCGCCGTTTCCCGTTGCGCTGGATTCTTACCGTGACCTTCCTGCCGACCTCGAGGTAAGTGACGATTTCCGACAAATGGGTGGAGCTCTTCACCTTCTCGCCCGCGATTTCAAGGATGATGTCGTCTTCCTGTATCTTCGCCTTCCCGGCTCCGCTGCCGGGCTGGACTCCCGTCACCACGACCCCGTGCGTGAGCTCGAGCTCTTTTTTCCTGGCCTTCGACAGCGTGATGGTTTCTACTTCCAGAAATCCTTCGGGTTCAGTATCTTTTCCCGCCTTCAGGTCGGGAAGCACCCGTGCGATAACGTGCGCCGGCACGGCGAGCGAACTGCTGCGGAAAGGCGCGGAAACGTTGAGGCCCACAAACCTGCGCTTCGCGTCCACCAGTGCGGTGCCCAGCTTGTCGCTCGAAAGCGGACCGTCGTGCTGGATAACCTCGGGCCACGAGCGCGGCATCCCCCGGTTGGCATCGTTGAAAAGACCGTAAAGCCCGAAGGCGAGCATCGGTATCTCGTACTTGCGTATGCGCCGTTTCAGGGCGGAAACGACTCCCACCGCCTCCGGTTCCGACGTGATGCCGACGGAAACGACCCACTGCCCGATTTCAAGCCTGACGTCTTTTCGCAGGTTGAACGAGCCGGTGTTCGCAAGCTCACCTTTGACTTCGAGCAGCGCCACGTCGTAAAGCGTATTTCGGCCGAGTACTTTCGCATCGACGCATGTGCCGTTCCATGAAACGATTTTGAATTTATCGGTACGCTTGCCCAGCAGGCTGGCGGAAGTGATGACGTATTTCCCGCCTTCGATGAGAACGCCGGATACGATCCTTTTACGGCCTTCCGCGTCCCTTATGTCGACCATTCGCTTGCGGAGCCGAAGCGTAATGCCCGCGAACGCGGCGTTCAGTCTCTTATTGCGGCGGTAGGTGCCGGCGCCGCGCCCGCCCGGAGCGAGGAGGGGCCCCGCGGGCACGAGCTGTCTGTCATGCATAAAGCGGAATCCTTTTTCATCTTCGTCGTTCGAGGGGTCCTCGTCGCTTTCGTCGCCCTCATCTTTCTTTTCTTCCCAGGGGAAAGTTCGGGGGAATTTTTTCTTTTTTTCATCTTTTTCTTTTCCGAAAAGCTTTTCGATCAGGTCGGGCATCTTTTCGCCTTCGTCCGTGAGCTTTTCGAGGTCCTCTATCAGTCTGTCAAGGTTGCCGCCTCCGTCCCTGAACTTCTTGAAATATCCGTAAACGCTCCACACCTTGATGAGTCCGTGCTTCATGCAGAACGCGGAAACTCTTTCATAGAGGTCGGAGTCGGTCAGGCCCCTGTCCGGGTCGCCGATAAGGTCGATCAGGTCGCCGCCTTTCTCACCCTCGACGTTTTCGCCCCGTTTGAGCGCGTCGAGGTTTTTCTTTATGAGGTTTATCGCCACCGCGTAGGCTTTTTCGTTGACGATGATGATGGCTCCGTTGAGCCCGAGCAGCCTGCCGTCGAGGTCGACGAGCGGTCCGCCCGAGTTGCCCGCGAAGATCGGGACGTCGGTCTGCACGGCGTGAGCGTATACTCTGACCCATAGCTGCAGTGTAAGGGCCTTGTCGAGCCCGGTAACGCGCCCCGCCGAGAAGGCCGGCTGCAGGTCGACGTTTGGCCCGCCCGGATGCCCGAGCGCGCACACCCAGTCGCCGAGCGAGAGCGAGTCCGAATCGCCGAGCTCGTAGTATTCCAGGTTTTTCGCATCCACCTTGAGTAGGGCGTAATCGTTCTTGACGCATTCGCCGATCAGGCTGGCGGGCAGTGTGCGTCCGTCGGGAAAGAAGACGTCGAGTCTCTCGGTGTTTACGACCACATGCGAGCAGGTGAGGATGTATCCGTCCGGCGATATGACGGCTCCGGAGCCGTATGCGCCGCGCCCGCCCATGTCCTTCATGATATTTCGGATACAAACGGTCTTCGGCGTGCACTCGGCTGCAAGTTCTACGAGTTTCTTTTCGAGGCTTTTTATGTCAACGGGCCCGCCGGAAAGCGCGGCCGGCGACAGGATGAAAAACAAGGCGAGGAAAATCACTGCCGCAATGCATCGAAAAGAAACGTTCATTTGCTTCTGGTCCTTCGGTTCTTCGGTCTTTTGGCCCTTTGGTCGCTTGGTCTTTTGGTCATAATGAGCTTCTCGCGATTTTTGTTATTAACGCGCGGCAATCTGCGCCGCTAAACGGGCAGACAGGAATGTCTGCCCTCCAAATTATTAATACTCGAAACTCGGTACTCGAAACTCGGAACTCGGAACTCGAAACTCGGAACTCGAAACTTCTTATTCCGGTTTCAGACCGTTCATTTCAGAGTCGTCTTCGGCCTCGTTTTTCGGAAGCTTCGGTTCCAGTTTCTTAATACTTTCGTTCCGTCCGGCCTCTATTTTGGCTCTTTCCGCGTGTTCGCGTATCTCCTTCAGCTTTTCGGCGGAGCCGAGTGTTGCAAAGGTGAAGGGGTGCCTCGCGGCGAAGAGCTTGTAGTGGTCCGCGGCGTCGTCGTATCGATCCGCCGCTATCAGCTTGGAGACCTCGAGAAGCGTGCTGCGCTCGTCAAGGAGCGCCCGGAACTCCCGGAACGCGAAGAAGCCGATGATTGAGAGTATTACAAGCGCGACAACGGCCATGTAAGCGTACCGCTTCAAGATGCGCCTGCGCTCGAAGACGCCGGCCTCGATTTTCTTGAGGCGCTGGCTGGTTTTGCGGTCGCCCGGGTCGAGCTCGATTACGCGCTCGAGCGTGGTTTTGAGCTCGCTTTCGTTACCGGCCCGGTGGTGCAGTCTTGCGGCGAGGCGCAGTGCGGCGGCGGCTTCGGCGTTTCGGCCCGCGGTTGCGAGCGTTTCGCCGAGCGCAGTGTTTATCTCGGTTTCTTTCGGCCACCTTCTCAGAACTTTCCGGAATGTATCGGCAGCTTTCGTGGGCATGCCTATTTCCGTATATTTCAATTCCAGTGTCTGCGAAAGCTTGACGGCTTCCTCGCGGCGGTTCTGCCCCACGTAGAGATCGACGAGGATTTCCTGTGCAGACATGTCGTTGGGAATGAAACTCACCGCCTGCTCGTACGCCGCGATTGCCTTCTTGATGTTTCCCGCCTCCCGGTATTTCTGGGCGAGGATTTTGGATTGAGATGCGGCCTCTTCCCGTTTGCCCATTGCGCCGAGGACGTGCGCGAATCTTTCACGCGCCTCCATGTTTCCCGGCTCCCGGTCGAGCACCCTTTCGAGGAAGCGCCGGGCAGTCACGTAGTCGTCGGCCGCGTTGGCGGCGTCGCCTTTCTCGATAAGCTCTTCGGTCGATAGCGGGCGCAAAAACTGCTGCTGCAGCAGGTATGCGACCATTTTCTCGCCCTCGAAGCGTGACATGCGTTGTTCTTCCAGGACGTTTCCGATTTCCTCCGGCTGGTGGAAGCCGGCGGCGATTGCGCCGGCCGGTTCCCCTTCCTCCCACTGCTCGACGGCTGCGCGTCCTTCCTGCGTGAGCACGTACATCTCCCGCATTGAAGGGATGTATTTCTTGATTTCCGACCACTCGTCCATTCGGCGGGCGGCCTCCATCATGAGGCTTTCGGTGTTTATGCCGATCTTGGCGACGCAGAGCGGCTCGGGGAAAAGCTGCTCCGGCGGCGGGCCCTCGGTGAACTCGAATCCCGCCCTTTCCCACGTGAAACACTGGAGGACGAGTTCCTGTGTATAGGTTCTCAGTCCGTCAAGGCCGGATTGATTGTCGAGGACGCCTTCCGAAATCAGGATGTCCGCGAGTTTTTTCTTGCGCGAAGCGGCGAGCAGTTCGCGCAGCCTGTCCTCGGTCACGAGGCCGGAGTCGACCAGCAGTTGCAGCGAGGCGGCGGAAGGCTTTTCGCCCGCGGCCGCGCAGGCGATTTCGCCCTCGCGGAAGTAAATCCATATCGTCTCGTCGGGAGCATGGAGCTTGAGCGTGCCGGTCTGCCGGTTGTTTTTCAGGTTCTGAAAGACGTTGGCAAGGCCGATGCTTGCGATATCACCGCGGAAAGTCATGGGTTCCTCTGAAACGTTACGCGCCGGACGCCTTCGCGCCCGGCGTTTTTCCTGTTATAGGAAGATGCGCCGACATCGCTGACGTCGGCGCCTTCACCTTCATATTTGCCGTTGTCCCGGCGGCTTTTATTCAGAAAGCGCCGCGACCAGGCAGCCCTTTGCGACGGCGTGCAGCGGTTCCTCGGAGCGGCGGATATTCTTGATTGCGATCGGGAACTTGATCGAGTCAAACACGTCCTGGAAAATCTCGACGAATCCGCCCGCCATCGCGGTCCCGCCGGAGCAGACGATATCGACGGCCTCCGGGAAGCTCGGCATGCCCTCGGACGACTCGAAGCGGCTCTTGATGTTCGTCAGGGTATACTCGATGAGGTTGCGGTAGTAGATGATGACGGCCTCTTCCTCGCGGTTCTTCGGGTTGGTGAGGTCGATACCCTTTTCCTTTATCGCGGTCGCCTTGGAAATCTTGATGCCGAGGACGGCCGCGGTGTTGCCGTCGATCCAGTCGCCGCCGCGTGACGTCGAGAATGCGAGCGCGGGGATGGTCTTGTACGATACGCAGACGTTGAACATCCCGCCGCCGCAGGATATGCCGATGCCGCTGAAGTCCTCTTCCGCGAGCTCGGAGAAGATGACCGCGTGCCCTTCGAGCATGTCCTTCGCGTTGTAGCCGAGTTTGCTGAGCAGCCCGTGGAATATTCCCTTGTGGTAGATGACGTTCATGTCGGAGTCGATTGGCTCGCCCGGGACGGAGAAATAGACGGTCTCCCTCGGTACGCGCGGGTCGCCGAGGATGGACTCGAGCAGGAGCTTCATTATCGGGAGCGCGTCGGCCTCCTTCGGCGAGATAAGACCGTCCCTCATCGGGCGGCGCGTCTCGCGGTTGAAGATGTTGGCAAGCTCGAACGCGGGGTCGCCGATGACGATCATCTTGTCGCTCAGGACGACGTACTGCACGTTCAGCTTCGTGAGCATGTTGCGCGTGAAGTCGTCGGCGTTGACGTCGATGAACGCGTTGCGCTGCATCTTCACGGTCAGGTCGCCGGTGTTGTCCTGCACCGCGGAGACGAAGTTCGCCGTGCCGATGTCCAGCCCCTTACCGAGCGTCACGTTCGAAGCGCTACCGCTGTCGGCCCCCTTGTCGATGGACACTTCAACGTCCTTCTTTTCCTTAGCCATCCTTCTTGTCTCCCTTCTTCATCTTTTTAAGGCGCTCGAGCACGCCTCCGACTCCCGTTGATTTTTCTTCCTTGGCCTCGACCTGCTCTATGTTGGTTTCGATATCCGTTCCGAATTCGCCGAAGAGGCTTTCGACCGAAGCCTCTGCAAATTCCACCTGGCTCTTCGTCATTCCGCCCGCGACGGGACGCTTGGAGAGCTCTTCGCGGAGTATGTTTTTCATCTGGTCGGCCATCTTATTGTCGCGCTCGGCAAGCGCCTTCAGCTCGTCCCTGAGGCCGGAAATCTCCTCGCTGTCCTGCTGCGCCTGGATACTTTCGATGACGGTCTTTATCATCGCCTCGAGGTTCGCCGGAGCCGCGCCCAGGGGGAAACCGCCTTCGGGTCGCTCGATCCCGGCCGAGGCGCAGAGCTGGGCGTTTTCAGCGTCAAGCTTTCTGGCTTTCTTTTCAAGCTCCCTGACCTGTTCCTGCGCGGACAGGACGCCTCGCTGGAAAATCGCCTCGCGCTCCCGCTCGAGGTCGAGGTGCCCTTTTACGATTTCGTCCTCGAGCGCGGCAATCTGTTCCTGGAGACCGCCAGCCCGCGCGGAGGCGGCGGAGTGGGCCTGCTCGCTCTCAGCGTGTTCCTTCATCAGTCGCTTGAGCTCTTTTCGGGATTCTTCCTCGATGTCTCCTGTTTCGGATAAAAGGTGCGCCTTGTCGCCCAGCCTGGTCTTGATGGCGGCCTCGACGGCCTGCGCGATGAGATTGCGGATTATCTCCTCGTTGAGGACGCGGACGCGCTTGAAGCCCTTTTTCTCGAGGGCCCGAAGCGACATCCTTTCGGTGCTGTCCTCGATGACTTTCCTGACGTCGATTTCAGAAGGGTCGCGCTTTGGCTTGGGTGAACCAGGCATACACTACCGCCAACAACATATTATCCCGGAAGAATATCGCCAAGGCAGCATTCTAGCACATGGCATTTAACGAGTCAACATGATTTTGTTTGTGGTTAGTCGTTAGTGGTTAGTCGTTAGTGAGGAGTATTTAGCGGGCGAGCTTGCTCGCCGTTTTTCTTTTTATCAGTAACGCGCTGCAAGTTGCGCCGTTAAACACCGCCGTGCCGGCGCCTTCCTTTTCATTTGATTCTTCTGCTCTATAAGCTAAAATCGCTCCATGGCGCATAAAGCAGTCATCGTTATTCCCACCTACAACGAGGCGGAAAACATCGAGCCGCTTGTCGAGCAGATTCTGAAATACGACGGCGCAGGCGTGATGATTGTCGACGATGCCTCGCCCGACGGGACGGGGGAAATTGCCGACAGAATCGCGGCCGCCGACGACCGCGTTACCGTTCTGCACGGCGGGAAGAAATCCGGGCTGGGGAAGGCCTACCGCCGCGCGTTTAAAAAAATTCTTTCGGATGATCCGCCCGAATTCATTTTCGAAATGGATGCGGATTTTTCGCACGACCCGTCGCGCATCCCCGCTTTTCTGGTTTCAGCGGCATACGAGCAGTACGACCTTGTCATCGGTTCGCGGTATCTGCGACCCGGTTCGACGCCCGACTGGTCGACGGTGCGGCGGGCGATAAGTTTTACGGCGAACTTTCTTGCACGGCGGCTGCTCGACCACCGCGTAACGGATTACACGTCGGGTTTCCGCTGTTACAGGTCTGCAGCGCTGGCGAAGATTGATCTGGATTCGGTGAAGTCGGAAGGCTACGCGTTCCAGGTCGAGATGGCGTACAGGTTTCTCGAGGCCGGTTCCAGGGTGGGGGAGGTGCCGATAGTTTTTCCCGACCGCTCCCGCGGCAGGAGCAAGTTTTCAAAAGGAATTATTTTCGAGGCCGCGTTCCTGCTGCTTCGGCTCGCGTTACGCAGGTTTCTGAAGAGTATTTAAGAACGCGCCGGGCAGGCCCGGCGGCTAATTATCGCCACTTCTTGTCTTCCTTCTTCTCTTCTTTTTTCGGCTCTTTCTTTTCGACAGGCTTCTTTTCCACCGGCTTTTCTTTCTTAACCGGTTCCTTTTCAACCGGTTCTTTTTTCTCCGGTTTTTTCTCTTCGGGCTTATCGGCTTTCTTCGCCGAGCCAGGCGCCTTGATGCCGGTCAGGGCTTTTCCCTTTCCGGACTTTACGTCGATCGCAATCGCCGCCGTGAAGACTCGTTTTGTGTCGATGAAAACCCTCGCATGCTCGAGCAGTATTTCGGCGTTCTCCTTTACGAGCCCTGAAAAAACTTCGTTGTCGTTTACCATGATTTTCACCGCCTCCGACAGGTCGAGGCCCATGTCGGAGTGGAGGAAGAGCGTGAGCCGCCTGACTTTCGCCACTTTGAGTGAGATTTTGTTGCTTCTTCCAATCCTTGCCTCAACGCGTGCACTATCATACGGGAACGGCTTCATCTCCGGCTGGCCCGGCTGCTGCGGGATTTTTATTTCCGTGAACTTGATTTCCAGCTCGGTGTCTTCTCCTTTTCGCTCGACCATTATTGTCGTCTCGTCGCCGATCTTGAAATTGCTGAGAGCTTCGCCGAGGTCTTCCCATTTGATAATGTCGTGCCCGCCTACGCGGTAGATGATATCGCCGGCCTCGAGCCCGCACTTGTCGGCGGGCGAGTCGGGGAGTATCCTCCCGACCTGGACGCCTTCGCCGGTGTACTGGTCGTCGCGGTAGAAGCCCATCTTCACGCCCTTCTGCCCGGTCGCCTCCCTGCTCCAGTCTTTTTCGAACTCGGCGTTGTTCTTGCAGTCGCCGATCTCGTCGATCCGCACCCAGTAGGATTTTCCGAATTCCTCTTCCTTGGTCCGGAGGGAGACGTGTTTCGGGTAAAGAACGCGCCTTGTCTTCCCGAACCATTCCAGGATTTCCGGCACCTTGTCGGTCATCCACCTGTGCTGGCGGTTTTCCTCCAGTTTGAAGTTCGCCTCGCCGTCCATTTCGTTGAGAAGCTCGGCGCAGCGTTGTACCGTTTTCCAGTCCATCCTGTCCTGGCCGGCCATGCGGAGGTCGAAAGCGACGTGGCGCATGTTTACGATATACATCGGACACCCGTAGTTATAATGGATCGCGGGGGTGCCGCACTGGGCCGTGGCGGCCGTGATCCGGTCGGGCCAGAATCCGGCGATGCTCCAGACGCCGTGCGCGCCGTTGGAAAAACCTGAAACGTAAACGCGGTCGGGGTCGATGTTGAAGACTTCCAGCGCGTAGTCGAGGCTTTTCTTTCACAAATTTTGCGACGTCGTCCTGCCACCATCTGGATTCGCCTATTTCTCTTCCCCGCATGTTGCCGGCGGGCCGGTACGGGGTGAGGATGATGTAATCCTCCTGGCCCGCGGTTTTAGCCCAGCGGTACGCGCCGACGTCTCCGTTACCGCCTGCGCCGAAGAGGTGGATGATAAGGCCGAACGGTTTCTTGCCGTCGTAGGTGTCCGGCACGTAGAAGACGGCTTCGTCGTTGTTCTCGAACTTGTGGCTGCAAACGTTGTTTTCCGTCTCGGGCTTTTCGAATTCCCTGCGGCCCGGCAGTGCGGCGGCAAGGTCGTCGAGGGACGCGCCCGACTTTTTGATGACCTTCAAGATATATGCTCTCTGGTCGTCGTCCTTTGCCGCGAAATACATTTTCACGGCTTCCCCGGCCTGTTCGTCTTCCGCCCCGGCGGGCGCGTTCAGGATGATGAAGGAAAGTACGGCAAGGATGGCCCCGAGAAAGAGAATCCTGGCGCGGCTCATATTACGCCTCCTGGCAACGGGTTTTGATTGCGTTTCGGGCTTAACATTATATACGTAGCAGATGAAGGGTGTTAGTAAAAAAAGTGATAAGTGATAAGTGATAAGTGATAAGAGAAATAATTAGCCGGCGAGTTTACTCGCCGCGTTTTTTATTTCATTTGATGTTATCGATAAAGGCAGTTAGAATCTTTTTCCGTCCAACTTCTCTGCGTACGGAGAGTCAGCTATCAGCCAGGAATACGTTCGACCGCTGGATTCGCTCTGCGCGGAAGACCGTGCGGCATGCGGCGGCAAGGCAGTCGGCCTTGCGGGCCTTGCCGGTGCAGGGCTGCCCGTGCCGCCGGGGTTTGTGATTCTTCCCGAAGCGTTCAAGAAACACATTACCGCAAACTCCATTAATCCAACCGAGCCATTAGCAAAAGATGTGACTTCGGCCGGTGTCCCGGAAGACGTAGCCGAAGCTGTTACTTCCGCGCATGGGGAGTTGATGGAAAAAGTCAGGGGCGCGGTCGCGGTGCGGTCGTCGGCCGTTGCCGAGGACAGCGCCGACGCAAGCTTCGCGGGCCAGTTCGAGACCTTCCTCGGCGTTGATTCCGACAACCTTCTCGATTCGGTCAAGGCGTGCTGGGCGTCGACGGTAAACGCGAGAGTACGCGCCTACGCGGCCTCGCACGGCGTCGGCGACGCGATGACGATCGCGGTCGTCGTGCAGTCGCAGATAGACGCCGAATCCTCGGGCGTGCTTTTCACCGCGAACCCGAAAAGCGGCAAGCTGGGCGAGATGGTCGTCAACGTCGTAAGCGGGCTCGGCGAAAAGCTCGTCGCCGGGACCGTGACGCCGGACGTTTACATTCTCGACCGCAAGTCGCGCGGCATAAAGGCGAAAACCGTTCATTCAAAAGCGCTTGACGGTGATGCCGAAGAAATATTTTTCAGCGAAGAGCTTGCCGGTGAGCTTCTCGACGCGGGTGAGAAGGCGGAGGAGGCTTTCGGCTCGCCGCAGGATATCGAGTGGGCGTACGCCGGCGGGAAACTCTGGCTCCTCCAGTCGCGGCCGATAACGACGCTTGTGAAACTTCCGGCGCGCCCGGTGCCGTATTCGAATTATTACGTATGGACGAACATCAACTTCGCGGAGACGATGCCGTACCCGGTAAGCCCGCTCGGCTGGTCGCTTATGGAGCACGGCGCGCGCAAGATAATGATCTACAACCTTCCCATGACCGGCTATACGCCGTTCAAGATGTTCGAGATGATTTACGCGCGGCCGTACTGGGAACTCACGTTTATGTTCCGCTCGAAACTCCTGCAGAAGATACTCGTTTTCCTCGTCAGCATGCTTGATTCGCGCGTGTCGAAAGAGCTGGCGCGGATAGGCTCGGAGCGCGAGTTCAAGGTCAGACGCATGTTCAAGCCGTGGACCCGCGTCCGCTTCTATACCAGGGCCGCGGGATTCGTTATAAAAACCGTGCTCGGCATTATCAGCGCGCGGATGGGCATCAAGCGGTATGAGAAACGCATCAGGCGGTGGGACCTCAGGCTCGAAAAACTGGTCCACGAAGCCGCGGAGTTCGAGGACGACTGGCGGAAAACTCTCGAAGTGCTGGAGAAAGTAGCGTTTGACCTTACCCGCAACTCGAGAGATTTGTACATGCCCCTGTTTTTCACCGCCGTGATGTTTTTCGGCGAGTACCTCAAGCGCTGGCGCAAGTGGATCGGGACCGAGCTTGATATAAACATGTTCAGCCTTCTCGGCGACGAGCCCGACATGACGGTCGTCTGCGGCAACGCGCTGCGCGTTCTCTCGATTACGGCCCGCAATAGCTCGAGCATTAAAGTGATTCTGAATGACGCACCCAGGGATAAATGGCTTGAACGTTTGAAAGACGAACCCGCCGCAACTGATTTCATGCAGCAGCTCGATAATTTCATCTACCGTTTCGGCCACCGCGGGCCGTCCGAGCAGGACGTTATCCAGCCGCACTACTGCGACGAGCCAGAGCTTGCGCTCATGGTCGTGCGCAACATGATGAACGGGCCAGAGACCCCGCCGCTGGGAGTCGTCGACCCCGGGAAACGCGAGCGTGATATCAGGCGGGTAAAAGAATTCTTGCTCAAACAGCGGTGGGGGCCCAGAAAGTATTTTGAATGGAGCTTTTTCAGGAAAATGCTCGGGCCTGTAATCCAGTACCGCGAAAACGGCAAGCATATTTTGTTCAAGTTTTTTATCGCCTCCAAGCGGCTTGCGCTCAGGGCTGCTAAGGGCCTGGTCGCCGAAGGGATTTTCAGCGAGCAGAGCGACGTCTTCTTCCTGACTTTTGACGAGCTGCTTTCGCTTCATAAAAAACACGCGATCGACGTGAAAACGCTGCAGGATACTGTCCGCGTCCGCCGCGCCGATTACAACAGGTACCAGGGAATCACACCGCCGATAATTATCGTCTCCGACGGCGAGTGCGTCTACCTCGAGCCCGAAGGCGTCGGCGAGGCCGAGCTTCGGGGGGAGGGCGTATCGGCGGGTGTGGCGACGGGGAAAGCGCGCATCATCCACGACCCGTACGGCGACGTGAAATTCGAGCCGGGGGACATCCTCGTCGCGCCGCAGACCGACCCGGGCTGGACGCCGCTTTTTGTCGGCGCAGGCGGCGTGGTAGCGGAGGTCGGCGGCATGCTTTCGCACTCGGCCGTCGTCGCGCGGGAGTACAACATCCCCGCCGTCGTGAACGTGCCGCACGTGACGCATATATTAAACGACGGCGAGGAAATCACCATCGACGGCACGACGGGGAAGATTTACAGAAAGGATAAAGTATGAAGTATGAAGGATGAAACATATTAATAATATGTTTAGCGGCGCAGCTTGCTGCGCGTGTCTTCAGCAGAAAGTGAATAAGAAAAAAAGGGAACAAGAAAACAAGGAAACAAGGAATAAAAAAATAATTAGCCGGCGAATTTACTCGCCGGTGTTATGGCAGGGAAATGAATTCTACCTCATTAATCTCCCGCAGACGGCACTACTTCTACGTGCTGGTGTTTTCGTTGGCGGCGTGGCTGTTTGTTGCAATGCTGATAGGCGGTTTCGTACCCATGTATGGGCAGGGATTAGCAGTCTGTTACTGTGGGGAACACGCAGGATACTTCAATGGCAGCTATATTATATTCAGTTTCTTTGGTATTGTTGCAGGACTTGTCTTTTCATATCCACTTAACCGCTTCATGCTTGTCGCATATTCGCGACGAAATGATAAACAGGTACCGCTTTCATGGATGGCCCGTTACGGCAAGGGGTTAGTCGGCTGGCGGGGGTTGTTGCTGCTACCTTTAATTGTCGGCACATATCTTTGTGCAGACTTTATTAATCACACCTATCTTGTAACTCACCCTAACGATAAAATACATCGGAGGTTGGGTATACTATTACATTGTGCTGCCATACGAGGCGATACAGGTAAAGTGCGGTCGGAACTGAAAAAGGGCGCTGATATAAATATAAAAGATAAATACGATTTTACTCCGCTTCATGTTGCCGCAAGGGTTGGCCAAAAAGGCGTTGCCGCCCTTCTAATTGGAAAAGGTGCTGACTTAAATGCAAGAGATGAGGACGGTGCAACACCGCTGCACTGGGCAACATGGTCTGGCCGCAAAGAGATTACTATTCTCCTGCTGGCCAAAGGAGCTAATGTAAATGCTAAGAAAAAGGATGGGCAAACCCCACTTCACAAGGCTAAGGATGAAACTATTCGTCTCCTTGTTGAAAATGACGCTGACTTAAATGCAAAAGCAAAGAATGGAATGACGCCATTTCATCATGCCGTATGCGACTACGAGTATTATAATCAGGTTACTCATTTTATAAAAGTTGGCGCTGATGTGAATGCTCCATTCCCGGATGGCATGACGCCGCTGGATAAGGCAATCAGCCTGGGAAGGTGCGGTAAAGGAGTAGTAGATATCCTCTGCGCGCACGGCGCGAAGACGGGCGAGGAACTGAAAGCTGAAAAGGAGGACCGCTGATGCCGGTCGGGTTTGAATCGAAAAGCCATGGCATGATCGCGTTCGGGTTTTTTAATATCGAATCCGATATGCTGTTGCTGGAGCGGAACTTTTTCTTTGCAGACGAGTTCTGCAAAGTCATGGGCAGCCTGGGTGAGAAAGGCTCCAACGGGAAGAGCGCGGTTACGATTAAAGGTTGTTTTATCGAAAGCACGGAAGACGTCGGCGACCTGATGGGCGCGATTGCTGGAAAGATTTTTACTGGCTTTATCGGCGATACATATGAGAAATACCCGTTCCCGCAAAAAGAAAAAGATTTCAAGCAGAATCCCAATGGATACAAAACGCAGGCTGAATTCAAAGAAATGATTTCGAAATATGCGCAGGAGAAAAAGATTCCGCTTACGGTCGACGAGGTAAAGAAGGAAATCTCAATCGGCGATTACACGTTCACGCTGGAGTGGTTTCAGGAATTGATTAAGTACGTCTGGCTCGGCGGCATGCCGCGCTGGAAAGATGCGAAACCGCCTGGATATGTTTTGCAGATGAAAGACGCGCTCGAGAAGAGCGGGCACTGGCTGTTTGCGGGACTGGAGTTGTAAACAACGTATGCCTTGGCGTTTACCGTAGGGGCGGGTCTCAGACCCGCCCCTACACTTCAGAAAGATAATTCGTGTTGATTAATTCCTGCCGGTTCGCTATTCTTCTTTTTCAGTACAGGCCTCCCGGCCATGCGGGCCGGCGGCCCAAATACGGGGAGGAAATTAAATGGACCCATTCGTAATTGTCTGCATCGTCGTCGGCGCGATCGTTTTTCTAATCCTGATCGTGGTCGCGGCCCTTTACAACGGGCTTGTGCGCAAGCGCAACGTCGTGAGGAACGGGTGGTCGCAGATCGACGTCCAGCTCAAGCGGCGCCACGACCTCATTCCGAACCTCGTCGAGACGTGCAAGGGCTACATGAAGCACGAAAAGGAAGTGCTCGAAAACGTGACCAAGGCCCGCGGCGCCGCGATAGGCGCCCAGGGACCCGCGGCGCAGGGTCAGGCCGAGAACATGCTTACGGGCGCGCTCAAGTCGCTGTTCGCAGTCGTCGAGAACTATCCCGAGCTGAAGGCCAACGAGAACATGCTCAAGTTCCAGGAGGAGCTGACCTCGACCGAGAACAAGATTTCATACGCGAGGCAGCACTACAACGACGCGTCAATGGTGCTCAACAACGCGATCGAGATGTTTCCCTCGAACATGGTTGCGGGTATGTTCGGTTTCAAGCCGGCGGAATTCTTCGAGATTGAAAGCCCCGCGGAGAAGGAAGTTCCCAAGGTCCAGTTCTAGGGATAGGGGATACGGGATAAGGGGTAAGGGGTACGGGATAAGGGATAAGAAAGAACGAGAAACGAGTAACAAGAAACGAGTACCGAGTACCGAGTACCGAGTACCAAGTACCAAGTACCAAGTACCTCAGGACTCAAAACTCAGGACTCAGGACTCCATTCCTTGTCAACTTGTTGACTAATCCCTTGTTTTTACAATGCGGCAATCTCATGTCGAAATAACAGGTATTAATTAATAACAGAGTTTTTTCGGTCGGTCCGGAATGCAAAGAACAGAACTGTTCCAGTCTATCAGAAGCAACAGGTGGAAGTCGCTTCTGCTCGTTATCGGGCTCGGACTGCTGGTGATGGGTGCCGGGTTCCTGATATCCTACGCCTTTTTCGGCCGGACACCGCTTTCCGGCCTTATCGGGCTCCTGATCGCCTTCGCCGTGATGCTTATCATGAGCCTTGTTTCCTTTTACTCCGGCGACATGATAATGCTCGCCATGAGCGGCGCGAAGGAGGCGACCTGGGAGAGCCACCAGCAGCTCCATAACGTCGTGCAGGAGATGTCGATAGCCTCCGGCCTCCCCATGCCGCGCGTGTTCGTTATCGACGACCCGTCCCGGAACGCGTATGCTACCGGGCGGAAGCCGGAGAAATCGGCCGTTGCCGTTACGACCGGGCTTCTCGAAAGGCTCGACCGCGACGAGTTGCAGGGCGTAATCGCTCACGAGATGGCCCACATCGGAAACCACGACATCCTCTACGCCATGATGGTCGGCGTGATGGTCGGGACGGTAATCATAATCGCCGAGGTGGCGTGGCGGACTATCAGGTATGGAAGATTCAGAAGCAGATCGAGAGGCAAGGGAGCGGCCGCGGGAACGGCAATAATAATTCTGCTTGCAATCGCTCTGCTCATTCTTGCGCCGATTTTCGCCCAGCTCATCCGTTTCGCGATTTCCCGCAGGCGCGAATACCTCGCGGATGCGACCGGGGCAAGGCTTACCAGGTATCCCGAAGGCCTTGCGCGCGCGCTCGAAAAAATCGCCCATTCCGGCCTGCGGCTCAAGAAAGCGAGCAGGGCGATGCAGCACCTTTACATAATCAACCCGCTCGCGCCGACGAAAAACTTCAGCGCCCTTTTCGCCACCCATCCGCCTATAGACGACCGCGTCGCGCGCCTGCGCTCGATGTAATTATCTTCCGCGAATTATTCCCGGTGTGTCGGAGTCAGCGGCGTTTCAGGTCCAGGGGCAGGTCTGTTATAATTGTTCTTACTTTTTTCAGCATGCTCTGAATCTGCGGAGTCTGGGGGCGTGCCTCGAGGCCCCTTTCAGCCTTGAGTATCAGGTCGTAACCTTCGGGGTCCATTTTTTCGCAGAGTATTTTCCCATACGCGACGAGGGCGCGTTCCAGGTTCGCCGCCGGTTTTCCGGACTCGACTTCTTCATTGAACGCGAGGGCTTCTTTCAAACGTTCCTCGGCATCTTCATCTTTCAGCTCGGCCAGGATGGCTCCGTGCAGCAGCTTTGATTCCTGGAGCAGCATAATCTCCCGGGTGCTTTCCGCAAAGACCAGGCACTGCTTTATGTATTCAAGCGCCTGGTCAAAGTTGCCCAGCGCATAGTGTACTTCCGCCAGGTTAACGAGATTGAACGTCCGCGCGATATTGTCTTCGACCTCCCGCAGCTTGTCGAACGCCCAGTTTGCATACTGGAGGGCTTGCCCGGGCTGGTCCTGGGAAAGGAGGAGGGCGGCGATGTTAGACATCTCGAGCGCAATGTTGGCCGGGTTGCGTTTTCGCTTCTCGATTAGGAGCGCATTTCTATATGCAGTCATAGCCTTATCGAAGTTGCCCAGGTCCATGTGCGTTATCGCGATGTTGTTGTAAATGCCGCTGTGGATGTTTCTCGGCTCGAGTTTTTCCATCAGCTTGAGCGCTCTGCCGAAGTATTCCAGGGCCTCGTGGTGCCTGTCCATCTGCCGGCTGCAGTTGCCCAGAAGGTTTATGTGTAGAACGGCGCTGATATCTTCGTCGCCGGCGTACAACTCCAGCGCCTTTTCGCTGCATTTTATCGCTTTTTCGGATTGCGCCGTCTCGTGAAGCAGCCTGGTTTTAACGTAATAGGCGTGTGAGCGAAGAAGTATCGGGAGCGATTCGTCTTCGGCGATCCCCTCTACCGCGGCGGGGATCGAATCCAGGTCGCGTTTGATGAAATGCAGGTCGGCGATGAGCAAACGGAGCCAGACGGCTCTTATCGGGTCCGGCTCTTCCTTCAGCTTCTTTCTCGCCGCGACGAGAAGCTGTTCGGGGAGGCCGATCTTTACGACGTCCAGGAGCTCGCGGAAAAAACCTACGAAGTTCCCCTCGTGGTCCTCGAACGCTTCGTTTATCACGCTTTCGTATGTCGGTGGTTCTTCAGTCATCTGACGTCCCGTGCGGCCCTGAATTATATTCAAATTTCCTTCTCAATGCAATGCAGTTATCCGTGATTGGCTGAAACTTTCTAAACATGTAACGGTGAACCGGACAACTGAACGGCCGAATAACTACTCCCCCAATTTCTCTTGAAGAAAAGCCGTTATTTCAGTAAAATAAAGAGTTACAGCGAAAAGCCATGGAAAAACGCAAAGATATAAACATACTCGATTTCTCCACGATCTTCCAGGCGCTCGGTGCGAACCTGCGCACGGGGACGCTCCGCGTTACCTCGCCCCGCCGAGAAACCATGATTTATCTCTACGAGGGCCAGGTCGCGGGTGTCTACTCGCTCGCGCATAAGCTGCGCATCGGCGAGGCCCTGCTGAAGTCCGGAAAGATAAAGAAAAAGCAGCTCGACAAGGCGCTTGCAAAACAGGGGCGATACAAGAAAAACCTCGGCCGAGTCTGCATAAAGATGAAGTTCATCACCGAGGAAGACCTGTTCGAGGCGCTGGTCTTCCAGGTTACCGAGGAAATCTGCGATGTATTCACCTGGGAGTCGATCCACTGCGAATTCTCGGAAGGCCCGCCCCCGAAGGAGCTCGACGTACACCACGAGGCAAAGATACGGCTCAACCTGCCCGTGGACATGCTCGTCATGGAGGCCGCGCGAAGGACCGATGAGTGGCGACTGCTCTCGCAGTCGATTTCGCTTCTGGACGTCTACATCATGACGCCGACCGCGGCCCATTACTTCCGCGAGGCGAACACCGAAGGCGAGCGCGAAATACTCCAGATACTTGACGGCAAGCGCGACGTCGAGGAAATCGCCGAGGCCGCCTACCGCGGGAAATTCGAGGCGATTAAGATACTGCACTCGCTTGCGCTTAAAAAGGAAATCGCGCCGCTTACCGCAAAGGACCTTGTCAGGCTCGGCAACGAAGAGGCCGAAAAGGATAACTCGCAGAAAGCCATACGCCTCTACGAGCGTGCCCTCGAGCTCGGCGTTGACGAGTTCGACCTCTCCTACAAGCTTGCGAAGATGCACGAGGCGCAGGGCAACATCGACGAAGCCGTACAGCGATACCTTTCATACGGCAAGCGATGCGAAAGCGCGGGACGGCTGAAGGAGGCGGTCGAGGCCTACCGCGCCGTGCTCGGGCTCGAGTCGGAACGCCTTGACATGCATGAGCGGCTTATCGAGATTCTCATGCGGCTCAGGCTGGCCGACGACGTTATTAACGAGTCGATGAAGCTCGCTGAAAAGTGGGTCGCACGCGCAAACCACGAGGACGCGATTAATCTCTGGCGGCGCGTCGTCGACTTCGCGCCGGAAAGTACGATTGCGCTCCGCAGGCTCGCAGACCTTTACCGCGCGGCCGACGACCCCGTTCAGGCGATTATCGAGCTTGAAAGCCTGGCATCCATTCTCCTCGCGCGCAAAAAGACGAAAGAGGCGATCGACGTTTACCGCGAGATGCTGGGGCTTGACCGCGAATGCGTGCAGGCGAGGGTCGGCCTTGCCGAGACGCTCGCCTCGACCGGCGCGACCGAGGAAGCGGTCCGCGAATACAACGCCCTTGCCGAAAACCTGTCGGCCTCCGGCGTTATCAGAGATACGACCAACTGGGAGTTTCTGATAAACATTTACGAGAAGATTATAAACCTGACTCCCGACAACCTTCTCGCACGGCGCTGGCTTGCAACGGCGTACCAGGAAAAAGACAACCGCGAAAAGGCGCTCTCGCACCTGCGGGGAATCGTTGAAACTCTTATCTCGAGGGAATTGTTCTCGGAGGCTATTCCGCCGCTTCGGAAAATCATCGAGCTTGACGCGGGCGACGTGGAGGGCCGGCTCCGGCTTGCCGAGCTTTACCTTCGCGAGCGCGACACTGAGCGGGCGCTCGTTGAATACCACCGGCTGGCCAAGCACGCGATGTCGCAAGGCGACTTTGCACTCGCCAAGCGCGCGCTTACCCGCTCGCTCGAGATAAACCCGTTTGACCTTACTGCGCTCAGGGAGTTTGCGGAAATCGCGGCCAGGGAGGACGACGTTGTTTCGCAGGTGGAACGGCTGACGGCTATCGCCAGGATGGCCGCGGCTGCCGGCATGTACCCCGAAGCGCGCGCCGCATACGCTGACATCCTTTCCGTTGATCCGGAAAACCTTGCCGCGCTCAGCGAGCTCGCCGAGATTCATATCCAGCGCGGAAACATCCGCGAGGCAATCGACCTGCTCGTGCAGTCCGCGTCCAAGCACCTCGAGATGCAGAACCTGGGGCTGGCAATCGAGACGGCGCAGCGCGTGCTTGCGCTCCAGCCGGGACACGTGCGTGCGCGCAGCCTTCTTACCGAAGCGCGCCGCAGAAGCGGGCATGTAATCCTGCCCGACGGAAAGTCGCAGCAACCGACCCTGACAACCGCACAGGCCGAGCCGTCGACGCCGCAGCCGGTGATAGTCACTCCCGGCGAAAAACCGGGCACGCCCGGTGGCGAAAAAAGCGATGTCCTCGGCTCGATTCAGAAACTTCAGAAGATGAAACTCGGAAGCGAAGTCAGCGGTGTGCGCTCCTCGATTTCCAAATCCAGTCAGAACCTTGGAGACATTTCGGATGCAGTACGGGGAGTGGCAGCCTCCGGCGGTAAACGGCCGCCGGCTTCGGATTCGATGATAGATATCATACCCGATAGTCCGGATGAAGGCGGGGAGGATGATGCGCCGCCGGCGGACGACCCGCTTGACGCGCTCGAGGCCATGGGCGACGTGCCGTCATGGAAAGACGCCGAAGGCAACGCCGGCCCGACCATCGAACTCCCGGACGGAAACGAAGAAGAAGAATAGCATAAAGAAAACCCTCCACGCGCAAGGCATGGAGGGTTTAATAATTTAATTGTAATCACTTCTTTGAGCGGGTCAGATAGAGTTAGCCGCCGAAGGCTTTTATGATATCTTTCCACTCTTCGTTCGTAATTTTTTCGTCCAGGTTGGCATTTTCGAACTCAAATTTTCCTTTCGCTCTTTTTTTCTTGGACCCCACGTCCTCTTTGCTAAAGGCATTTTCGATAGCTGTCTTGCCGGCGGTTTTCTTTTCATCTTCCAGATTGGAAGAATCAAGCGCCATCAGGATTTGAGTCTGGATGGCTTTTTCTGCGGCCGCACCTGCGCCTGAACCTACCCCACTGCTTATGGACGGGCCGTACTGCCAGCCGGCGACGAACGCTACGATCAGCGTAACCAGCCAGATAATGAGCACGATACCTTTGCCGCCTTTTTTCTTCTTCTTCCCCTTGGGATCATACTCACCCTTCTTATCCGGTTTCTGTGCCATTTTTAATCCCCTTTACTGAACAGGTATTACGACATTAAACGGCTTGAAAGTCTACCACGCGATGGTTCCAAAGTCAAGGAAACATGTACTTTTTCGCATAAAGAATTCAGGGGCAAGCTGTTGAGTTTCCAAATAATTACGGGCGCCGCCGCCGCTGGCATGACAAAAGAGTAATTGACAAGAGAATGCGAAAATGTATAATAGGCGAACCCGGGAGTGGAGAGGTACCTGGTGGGCCTCCTGGACTTCAAATCCAGTGCGGTGCGTAAACAGCGCTCCGGGTGGGTTCGATTCCCATGCACTCCCGCCAAAGATCAAGGGCTCGCAAATGCGGGCCTTTTTTGTTGTTAGGCAAGGCCCTACATGCGGAGAGTGCAAACAGGTGTATCGGTTGTTCGATTATTCGGTTGGTCGGTTTATAATGAGCTTCGCGCAATTATTAATCCGCAATCCGCAATCTGAAATCCGAAATCAATATGACTCTTGACCCCGGGACTCGGAGCTCGGGACTTCTAGTGCGTCTGCGCGTATACGATGGCGTTTACGCCGAGCCTGAGCGCGTCGTCCTTTTCGTAGCCGCGGGTGAACGCGTGGTCTATGCCCTCCCAGCCGTTGC
>SOJX01000075.1 GCA_004376375.1 Planctomycetota bacterium | reverse complement strand
CGCATCGTCCGGGTCCTTGAGGGAGCCCGCGAATCGCCAGATCTTGACGAACACTTCCTGCAAGAGGTCCTCCGCCTGCTCGCGACCGGCCATGTTGACAAGGTAAGCCCATATTCGCTCTCTGGTTGCGTCGAAAAGTTCCGCAAACGCGTTCTCATCCTTACGTGCTATGCGGGTTATGAGATCGGGATCAACCACTTCCGATCCTACCTCCATGACGCGGTGGTGGGGGAAAAAGATTTACACGACATCAATTTTTTCAAAATATTTTCAGGCATACCCGGACGCCGATTTCAAACCGTTTCAGCATTAGACGCAATTATCTCCGCCCGGTTCCCGGTAATTTCGAAATTCCAAGGCTACACGATTGGATAAATCAAGGCAAGAAGAACTTTGGAAAGCGCGTAGAGGAAATATCTTATTATGTAGGGGCAAGGCATGCCTTGCCCCTACGTATCAACGCGCCGCAAGCGGCGCCGCTAAATATTATTGAAAACAAGCTTACCGCAGAATCAATTGCGGTTTCTTTTCAGAATCTTCTTTTCCTCCAGCAAGGAGGAACTCGCCGTACACTCACTCGAACGTGAGAGATAACGCATACCATCGTTCGCTTGTCTTCGTACTTTTAAGCGCGGCCTGAATCTCGTTGACCGCCTTGCGGTTCAGATTAGTACTTTTCCACTGTCCGGCCCGGATTTTCAGCGGGCCCGAGATAATGACACGATGGGCCTGGATGGCTTTGAAAATATCTTCGACGGGAGCCGTCGTCGGGTCCATTGAAATATTGCATACCCAGAGCCAGGGATTCTTGCTGACCGTTTCCACGTATACTTTCAGGGTCGCGCCGCGGATAACCTTGCCCTTCGGATAAGAACTCAGGTCGAACTTCATGTAACCGCCCTGGACAAGTCTCTTCGCGCTCCCCTTGCAGTCCATGTCGCCGGGGATGCGCTCTTCCTTCGTAACCGTACCGAACGGACAGGACTTATTACTCTTACTTTTCGAGCTTGTCTTCACGCCCGATTTTGAGGCGCTGCCTCCCAACCGTTTCAGCATTTCCCCGGCTTCGCCTGCTTCGTCGGTACCGGCACAGCTCCGGATAATGTTCTTGAGCATAAGCTTTGCCGACGCCTTCTTGCCGGCCGACTCGAGCTCTTTGGCCCTTGACAGCATCCTCTGGGCCTTGAGGCTTTTCTTTATATCAGAATCCTTGAATTTTGATTTCAGACATTTCTTCGCCTCGGCCCCGGCTGAGAGGGATGCGCCGAACTGCTCGAGCGTCAGACTCCATATCTCCTGCGCCTCGAAATAGGCTTTCCGTTTGTAAGCAGCTTCAGCCGCCTTCAGCCTTTTCCCGCCGAGTTTTTCAACCAGGGCGAGAAGCTTCTTCGCCCCACTTACCTCGTCCTTACTGGAATCGGAATCATCTCTGACTACTCCCGCCTTCTCAACCGCGCTCGCGATTTTACCGCCCGTGTAATCGGCAACGGCTTCGGTAAGGGCGTCGCCTTCGTGCCCGTCAAACGGCGGGATATCAAGGGCTGTCGACTTTTTCCCGTTCTTTTCGTCCTCGGCGAGAATCTGTCCACCGGTTGCCAGCGCAACAAGGACGAACAAGGCGGTCAACCAGAACCAGGTTTTGCCTTTCATTCCCCATGCTCCCTTGTGTATCTGATTCTGCATTTGCCGGCAGGATTATCCATTCCCACGAATATGGTATATCCTATATGCAATTTGCAGTCACGTCAAACGGGTTATTCATCCTTTACATTGCTTTTACATCTCTACAGAAATACCCGACACTTCCTACACGGACATGATTATAATTTCCGGCCTGACTACGCCCGCGCGGACATGCGTTGTAGCGTCAATAAAGACCCATGAATCGTTGCAGCTTTTCAGAAATTCGAACAGGTCGCCGTCCATCGGTTCTTCACCGAATTTTTCGGTTATTATCACCGGAAACGGAGCCTTTTCCTTGCCCGTAATCGAAACGGCAAAATCTTTTCCTATGAAACCGGAAAGGTCGAGATGGTCTGCGCCGCCGGTAATAATACCGCTGACGCCGCCCTCGGCCGCCCTTCTGAGCGCCTCAGACGTTACGCGGGCACCTCCGACGAGCACGTAGCCGACATCTTCATCCCGAATATGATTCTCGGTAAGCGTTTCCCCCCTCCCCGCCACGGCCGCGCGCAGCAACCCGTATGATTCGCCGCCAACCCCGCATGTACCGAAGACGCGCATGCCGGTTGCCGTTATCTCGATGCCTTCGTTATCAATCGCGCTTACGTTGCCGAAAAAGCCGGCGCAGAGTTCGATCTCCACAATCTTGCGCTCGATACGGACGCGGCCCTTATCGAAATCAACATCCTTTATCACTCCCGCAATAGGCGAGCGCACGCGTCCAACAATCGCAGCGTTCTCATCCACCTCCCTGCCGACGCGCAAGGCAAGAAGTGCGCCTTTCTCTACAAACTCGCCCTCGCCTTTTCTGAGATACTTCCTGAGCTTTCGACCATAGACACCTATCGCCTGTCCGACGTTCACGACCGCTCTGCGCTCGCTGTAGTCTATTAACTCCCGCAGAAGCACGCTTCCGGTCTCTTCCCTTACATCCTCGATAATCCCGGGAAAAGGGCTTTTGAACTCCAGGATTGGCATACTCGGAGCATCATCAAAACCCTTGAACTCCAGGTCGGATTCAGGAACGGAACACTTCGGTGTAAAGCGTGCGATCGCATCAAGCTGGTCTACGCTGTCGCCCCGCCCCTTCAGCCATTCCGCATCGAAGCTTTCAGGGTTGCTTTCCGGCAGTATGCGAAAAGCGGTAAGAAAAAACAGCCGCGGAAGCGGCAGCATGGTCCTGCCCACCACCGTGTCAGGCCTGACCCCGTCTCCAACCCTGACCAGCACCTCGGAGTTGAACGCGAGCCGCCGTCTGCGGACGATTGTTTCCTTTTCTATTTTCATCGCGCCGCCTCCAGGAACGCGCTCCGCCACGCGGTCACGTCTTCTCTCCGTTCATTTTCGTCGCCTGCGAAAATAATGGGTCTGCCGCGGGCGTCGATAATGATACCGACTTCGCCGCCGCTGCACTGAAGTTTCACCGGCATGCCCGGTCCCGCGCCCGCGTCAATTTTCCGGGCGGGAATTATTTCAACCTCGAATATTTCGTTATGTCCTCCCGGAACCACTTCCATGTCGCCGCCCTTGAATGCAAGAACTGTTTTCTTGTCGCCCCGCCTTACAACGACCTCGGCCACGGGCCTGTCAAGCTGGATTTTTCCGCTAAACGCTATACATGTGCCCAGCGGCACGTAGCATTGTCTGTAAAACGTCCGCGCCGCGGCATCTTCGGACAGACGCGCGACCGTGCCCAGATGCGGCGTCATGAAAATCGAATCCAGCGCAAGCTCCGTTACGCCTTCCGGCTCGAAGCCGTCAACCATCATCTGCGCCGCCTGCCACCTCTCGGGAGCGTGCGAGAGCACACCGCCCGAGCCGAATAGGAGCAATACCTTATCCATCTCAATGTACTCGTCCTCGGCAAATTCGCGCTCGTGGAAATAGAGATCTTTCATCTTCGACATGAGCGATGCCGGATGCACCCGCACGGAAAGCTCGCGGTGCATTTTAAGTGCAAGGCGAAGCGCCTCCCGCGCCACCGCCTGCTCCACTTCGAGTTCAACGTCGTTTTCCGGAAGCCGGGTGGGATAAACCGCCTTGTTGGCAATCATGTTCCTGGCTTCGCGCTCGGAAACATCGGACGTGAGCCAGCGCATGATATTCCGCGCCCCCGCCTCGAGCAGCACGTGGCTCGCCGAATACGACATGCCGAGGTTTGCGCTCACCGTCCTGCTGTAGGTGCGGCCGTAGTAGGAGAACACGTCCGTCGTCGCGCCGCCGATATCGACCATGATGGTGTTGCCGCCTTTATGTGCGGAAACGACTTCGATCATCCGCTCGACCGCGGCCGGGGTGGGCTCGATGGGAAGCGACGTCCACTCCACCACTGCCGGGTAACCGGGCGCGCGCGCCATGACGTATTTTGTGAAAAGCTCGTGAATCGCGCGGCGGGTCGGGCCGAGGTTTTCGCGGTCCATCTCGGGGCGTAGGTTGTCAACGCACATCAGTTCAGACTTTCCGCCGAGCAGGACCTCCATCGAGCGGCGTACGTCAATGTTGCCCGCGAAAACTATCGGCATCTTTCCTTCGGAAAGGTATTTCGGCTTGAGTTTCGCCTCCATCAGGACCGCGGTCATTCGCACCACGTTAACCACGTCACCGCCGTCGATGCCGCCCGCGATCAGGATCATGTCGGGCCGGAGGTCCTCTATGGCCTCGACTTTCTCGTGCGGCATTCTGCCGTCGTCCACGGCCAGCACGTCGAGGATAACGCCGCCGGCGGCGCATGCAGCACGGTATGCACTCTTGGCTGTTACGGATTGGGCCAGGCCGGAAACGAGAATCTGCAGGCCGCCGCCCGCGCTTGAAGTGGAGTAGAAGGCATCGAATTCTTTTCCTGTCGAGAGTTTGCCATTATCTACCAGTTTCTTGCCGACCTGTTCGCCAAGCCTTCTCGCGGCCTCGAGCACGCCCTCGGTTACGTTTTCGGTGGGCGCCTCAACGGTCGTCGGCGCCTGCGCGCTCCCCATTAGAGAATAACAGTCGCCGTCCAGCCGAAGCAAGAGCGCCTTGGTCGTTGTGCTCCCGATGTCAGTGACAAGGATTGTTGCGGGCAGTTTCATTCAGATTGTGCCTTCCGGCAGTTTCAGAAGGCGTTGAGGTATTGCCGCCGGGTGATGTTGGTAATTGTTCTAACGTCCACGTCCGGAGTCGCGATTGCCCCTGTTCTGGCCGCCACGTCCGCGCCAGCCGCGCCCGCGGCCCATGCCTCCGCGGCTGAAAGCGCGATTAAGATTCTTTTCTTTATAAACTTTCATCTGTTCCTGAGTGAGGATATTCTCCAGCTGCTCCTGGTATTTTTTGTTGATATCTTCCCAGTTCACGCGCTCGCCTTCTTCAACGTCCGAGCCATGCTGGGCATACATCTTCGTAATCCCTTCCCGGCGCGTGTCCAGGGCGACTTTTATATCCGCTTCCTGGGTTCCAGTAAGATCCAGTTCCTTGATAAGCGTCTTCAGGTGTTCAGTGTAAGTTTCATTAAGCCATTCCTGGGTCCTGCTCGCCCATTGCTGGCGCTGTTCCTCGCGATTCTCACGGCGCTTGCGCTCCTCCGCGGCGCGGCGCTCTTTCAGGACGTCGTCCACGGCCTCACGGAGAGCCTTCTCATCAGCGCTGAGGTTGGCCAGTTTTTCAGCATCGGCTTTCGAAAGCTCTTCCCCAGCCTTGCCGGGTTCTTTTACATTCAGTCTGGCCAGGTTGGCGTTCCTCTCCTCGAGCGAAGCGACCCGCCGCTGATAAACCGACAGGTCAGCACTTAATGTATCCACCTCCGACCTGGTCTGGGTCAGGTCAGCCTTGATCCTGGCAAGCTCCGCATTCATGTCGCTGACATCACCGGAATTACCCGCGACGTCCCGTGAATTCATGATAAGGATCATGGCGCCGATGCTTGCACCGACGGCAAGGATAAACAGGATAACAAGCTGAGGAAGTATGCGACCGTTCATGGATATTCCCTTTCAAACCCGCTGTTAATCCGGAATCATCTCCATATCTATATTTTATACGCCGCACATGCCTGTATGTTAGCATTTTTTTGGGTCATGTCAAACACTGGTTCTTGGCGGAATCTATGGTGTTATATCCATTAAAACCGCTATTTTCTTGACTTGCGACTCAAATGAAATATAATGGTACTTGTCCGGCGCCGCAAGCCAATCGAGGTTCTTTATGGCTACTGCAGGATTTTTGCAGGGCATGGAGAGAATGTTTCTGCCCGCGGTGCTGGATGAGGATTTCAGGAAGCTGCTTCTTACCGACCGCGCAAACGCGCTGAAGAATTCCGAAACTCCACTCACCGATTCAGAGCACAACCCTCCAAACCATAAATCTTATGGGGGAGCATAATGTCA
This sequence comes from Planctomycetota bacterium, assembly GCA_004376375.1. Lineage (GTDB taxonomy): Bacteria > Planctomycetota > E44-bin39 > E44-bin39 > E44-bin39 > E44-bin39. The sequence continues at coordinate 23,099 of SOJX01000075.1, read as the reverse complement.
CCGCCCAGGTTTTCTCAAGGTATTGAAAAAATCCTCTTCCTCGCGGCACTTGATGAGGATTTCCGAAAGCGGCTGTTTGCCGACAGACAAGTGGCTCTCGCTTCCAGCGGTGTGGAGCTCACGGACGCGGAACATGCGATACTGCTCAGCATATCGGACGAGCAGATGCGCAGCTCTATTGCAAAAACGGACGTTCCCCTCCCCGCCCGCCGGGCGTTTCTCAGAGGAGCCGCATCGGCTGCGCTTGCGATCCTGGGAAGTTTCTTCTTCCTCCCGGGTGGATGCAGGGACAAGAAAGACCCTATACTGGGTATTGCTTTAACAGGTACGGCGGGAATAAGCCCGACGAGTACTGGAACAGGTACAGGTACAACGGGCATAAATCCGGCAAGGACTGACGACCCCGGCTCGCGCTGGATGAGTTTCGGTTACCGCCAGTGCTACGTGAATATCCCCGAAAGCTACGACAGAAGTGTAGGCGCTCCCGCGCTGGTCTTCTACCACGGAGAATCACAGGACGCCACGGACATACACGAAATCTGGAAAGCACTTTCCGAGAGCGAAGGCTTTATCCTGATCTGCCCCTCGTGGGCCGGGACCGCCGGACAGGTTATGAGCGAAGGCAGCGTTATCGGCGAAGAAGAATTTGCCGTACTACTGCTGAACGACCTTGTAAACAGCGCGATACCCAACCTCAAGGATAGCCAGCTCTATGTCGGGGGATTCGACACCGGCGCACAGGTAGCGCTCGCGACTGTCATGACCGACACGGATTACGGCGTACCCGGAAAGGACTGGGCGGGGATCGTGTCGTGGGCCGGGCTGTTGCCGGGCGGAGTTGATCCCGCCGCTGCGCCGCAGACAGACACGGCAGTCTATCTGGCCGCGGGCGATGCCGATACTGAAGTCACTGTCGCAGATGTTCAGGCGCTGAAAACACAGCTTGACGGAATCGGTTTCCCAACAAATTTTTCTTCGTTCCCCGGCGGGCACAATATCGGAACCTACGATCCAACAGCCGCATGGGACTGGATAAGCGGGTTCACGTACCCGTAGCGGATTTCATGGATTGTAAAGGTTTTGTAATTAAATACGCCGGAAGGAACTTTTCTGCAACTTTGCGCGTCTACAGGACGGATAAGAAATTTAGCCGACAGAAACTCTATTGGAGGCCTTTAAAATGACAAAGCGTGACGGTGAAAAGAAATCCATCCTTCCACTCTCGGGCAGGGAAGAAACAGCGAGAAAACAGGCTGTAAGAACCACCATCGTCGGCGGTCAGCCGCCGGGTAATGAGCGGCCGCTTCAGCAAATCCCCATCGGCATCGAGCAGATTCTCGCCATGGCCGCGGTGGACGACAAGTTCGCGGCCGCACTGCTCGAGAACCGCGAAGCCGCCATGAAGGCAAGCGGCGTCGAAGTCACGGCGACGGAAAAAGGAATCCTTACGGTAATCGACAACGCGGCGCTTCGCCAGATGATTGAAAACGTCCGCGGGCGGATACCTGTCAGAGAGCGGCGTGCGTTTCTGAAGAAGTCCGCGGCCGCCCTCCTTGCGCTTGTCGGCGGCGGTTTCCTCACCACCGCGTCCCTCGCGGAAGCGGCCCAGGAAGCGGCGGGCGGCGTGCGCGCAGACAGGGGCGCGCGACCTGATAAACCTGCGACAAAGGGCATACGTCCGGACAGACCCGCTCCTCCCAGAGAAGAACCCGTACGCAGCAGGCCCAGCGTCCCCACGTGGACTGAAGTAAAAAGCACTGCGCCGAAAGATGATAAAGAGTTGAAGAAGTCGGACGTGTTCGACTGTTTCGACCGTATCGATGTGAATAAGAACGCCGCGCCTTTCCTGATTTATTTCTACAAACCCGGCAGGAACGAAAGCAACAAGGAAGTAAAAAAATGCGCGGACTTCGAAAAGGCGCTCGATGACGCGTCCGACGTCAGAAAGGCGGCCATGGATTTCGGCCGCTACGTCTGCGACGCCTCCGGCCTTAACAAGAAAACAATCAAGAAGTTCAACGTCAAGACGCCGGGCATTGTCATTTTCGACTGTCAAGGCAAGAAAGTCCACACGATAACGTCGATTCCGAAGAAAACGAAAAGCCTCATAAAGAAGCTTGGGAAAATCAAGGAAGCGTCCGACAAGCTCGTGGAACCCGAGCCCGATAAGGAATACGAGCCTGCCCCGCGCGCCCCGGGCGGCATCCGCGCCGACCGGCCGGAGAAGAAGGAACCCGACAGCAGCCGCTCGAGAGGCGGCCACAGAGCCGAGCGGCCGGAGAAGAAGTAGACCCGGCGACACGGCGACGGGGAGACCCGGAGAAAATACCGGAGAAAAATCTTATGACTCCGAAAAGGTTTTCACAAGGCATTGAAAAGGTCCTTGCACTCGCCGCGCTGGACGAGAAGTTTAGGGAAAATCTCTTTTCCGACCGCGCGGCTGCTTTGGACGAATGCGGACTGGAATTAACCGACTCCGAACGCTCAATACTTATGAGCATTCCGGAAGAACAGCTTCAAAGTGCGATCAAATCCACAAAGGTGCCGGAATATGCACGCAGAGCCTTTCTCAAGGGCGCAAGCGCAGCTGTGGTTGCCGCGCTTGCAATTACCACATTCGGAGCAGGCGTTCTGCTTTCGTCATGCACGGACAGGATATCGGGAAACGAGTCTGCGGTAATCGCTAACCTACGTACTCTCAGCAGCACGCAGGAACAGTACCGGGCAAGGTACGGAACATATGCAACACTGAAACAGCTGGCTGATGCTGATCTCATTGACGAAGAACTGGGATCAGGAAAGAAACACGGATACACATTCGTTATGGAAGCCACAATGAATATTTGGAATTTAACCGCAATTCCAGACGACTTCAAAGAGAGCGGTGTCAGGGGATTTTCCGTCGACCATACCGGCGTACTCAGGTTTACGACAGATGGTTCGCCGCCAAGACCAAGTCCTATGTCGGCCAGTTTAGGGCATAGCTCTGATAGGTGATGAAAAAACAATGCAGGGGCAGGCCCCCCGCAAAACGGTACTCGGTACTTGGTACTCGGTACTAATAATTGATCGCCGACAGAACAATCAACGCGCCGCAAGCGGCGCCGCTAACAGACGAAAATAATGAGGTAAAAAAATGGCAGACATAACACTCGTAAACATGAACATGCTGTACGTACGGTACTATGACTCCGTGGAGAAAGAACTGCACGTACCGCTCGGGACGCTGTACCTTACGCGCATCCTCGAGGACGCGGGCGTGAAGGTCGACTTCCGCGATTACCAGCTCAACACCTACGACGACCCGTTCAGCGTGGAAAACGTCTGCGACTTCCTCTCGGACAGCTCGGACCTCGTCGGCGTCTCGGTCATGGCGAACCTGATGCCGTTCGCGCTTTACGCGCTCAAGGTCTTCAAGGAAAAAAATCCCAATAAGACAATCGTCCTCGGCGGCGTCGGGCCGAAATCGGTCGAGAAGATGATACTCGAGCGCTTCCCGTGGATAGACGCCATCGCCATGGGCGAAGGTGAGCATATGATAGTGCCCATGGTAAACGCCTTTAAAAAGAAAGAGGGCTGGAAAAACGTGCCCAACATGTTCTGGCGCACAGACGACGGCACAATAATCGAAAACGAACCTGCGCCGCGAATCACCGACCTCGATACGATCCCGTTCCCGGCGTGGCACAGGATCGACCTGAAAAAATACGACGGTTACGGCGTGATGACCTCGCGCGGGTGCCCGTACCCGTGCACGTTCTGCTCGGTCGCGCCCATCTGGGGGCACAAGGCGTACCACCGCTCGAACGATAACATCATCGCCGAGATGGCGGAACTGAAAAAACGCGCAGGCGTAGACCTGTTCCTTTTCCAGGACGAGTTCTTCCTTTTCTCGCCCGAGGGCGTGACCGAATTCTGCAACTCACTGGAAAGTTCCGGCCTCGGCGTGGACTGGAAAGCGTTCGGACGGATCAACCTTTCCACGACCGAGATGATGAAGCGCATGGCCGAGACCGGCTGTATCGAACTCCGCTTCGGCATCGAATCGGGCTCGGACGCGGTGCTCGAGAAATGCAGGAAAGGATTCACGTCGGAGGAAGCGGTCGCAATCGTCTCGGAAGGGGTGAAGATTTTCGACCGAGTGGACGCGTTCTACGTCTGGGGCTTCCCGTTCGAGACGATGGATGACTTCAACAAGAGCGTTTTCCAGATGATTTCGTTCAGGATGATGGGCTCACGCATCCTGCCGAGCCTCCTGTGCTTTCTGCCGCAGACGGATATTTTTATCGAGTACGGCGACAACGGGAAGGCGCTCGAGTTCTGCCGCGAGCTTTTCCCCGAATACATGCTGACCGGCCATGAAATCTGCAAAACGGCGCGGGTGGAAATCGACCCGAAGCACGCGCAGTTTTTCGACTTCATCGAAAAGCATCCCGATATCTTCCCCGGGTTCTTCCACTACAACCTGGAGGAAAACGTTTTTCCGAAACTGAAGGTGCTCCAGGAAATGGGCTTCTACCCCGCCGACTCGACCGAAGTGGACCAGACCGATTCCTGCGGCGCCCACTCCCCCCGCGTCGGCCAGGCGACAACGGCCAAGGCGCAGCTCTCGGCCTCAAAGTGAACGACATGGCCAGGAAGGCAAATTTGAGAATGCAAGTTATGAGATACTTATATACGCTAGCATTGGTTCTTATTCTGACCAGCACAGGTCTCGCGGGTACCGTCTTTCTCAAAGGGGGTCTGGTTTTCAAAGGCAGTGTCGTTGAAAAAACAAAGGAGGAAATCAAACTCGAAACCTTCAACGGCGAGGTTAAGATTCCCGTGCCGCTTATCCGCAAAATCGACAGGAAAAAAAGCCCCTACGAGCTGTACCAGGCAGAACTTAAAAAATTGAAAGACAAAAATAAGGAAACAGATGCGGAAGCCCAATACAAGTTGGGCCTGTGGTGCAAGAAGAAAAAAATCTGGCATAAGGCGAAATTTCACCTGAAGAAAGTATTGGTGTTTGACAGCGAGCACAAGAAGGCTGAAAAGGCCCTGAAACAGGTTGAAAAGGCCTGGTCGAGCGAACACAAGAAATCATTGATCCGCTTGACCCTGAATGTCGGCGTTGTAACGGATATGAGCAAGGAGGAAATGGAAAAACTGGCCGAGATGATCAAGAAAGTCTCCCACCGTTTGGCCAGGATCACCGGCGGTATAATGTTTATCAGCGAAGTTGTTTTCACAGATAACTGCCGGACGGGCAATATGCTCTACAATCCAAACCAAAGCCGCAAGGAAGTTCCCGGCAGCCGCAACAACTTCAGCCACGGGCCAGCCAACTGGTTCGTCGGCTGCATACTGCATGAATTCGGACACTTCAATCTGGGCCTGGCTGACGAATATGATACGAGCATTTACGGCGTTACACCAAGATCCAGAGTTTTTTGCGAGAACTGCGTAATGGCGCTCAAACATGACAGGGGCTGGTGCAATTCCTTGAATCACCCAAAAGGATGCCTTGGAAACGCACCCGGCTGTCAGGAGTGCCTCGTTGCCAGATACGGCAAACGCAGCCCACTTCTGGCCGAAGCTTTCAACTTTTCCGAAGAAGAAATCCTGTACCCGCCCGAAACCAAAATTACGATTAATAACACTGCGCCGAAAGCCAACCAGTAATCAGGGCGAGCCGACGGCTCGCCTATGCATTCGGCACGACAGACTTTTTTGCCTGTCGATTAAATGAACAGGCAGGAATGTCTGTTCCACCAATTTCAATGAGCTTCGCGCTTATTTGGGGACACAGCACGCTGTACCCCTGCAGATTATCTGGCGAAGCGATGCTGCGCCCCTACATAAAAAAGGGCGGGGCCGAGACCCGCCCCTACAGATTAATATGACGCTTGACGCTTTACCGCCTGCGGCCCGGGCGTTTGCCAAGCTCGAGCGTGAGCGTTTTCTTTTTCTTCCCCCGCTGCACCCTGACCTTGACCTTGTCGCCAGGCTTGTATTTTTTCAACTCTGCAATGAACGCGTCGTGAGACTTGACCTTTTTGCCGCCGAACTCCAGAAGCAGGTCGCCCTCCTCGAGGCCGGCCTTTTCCGCCGGCCCGCCCGCTACACCCCTGGAGAATGCAACGCCCTCCGGCACGTCAATAGTCTGCACGCCGACATACGCGCCGCCGGCGCCGACGGACGCGCTCCGCTCCTGCTTGAGGGCGAGCACCCACGGTTTCCAGTTCGCCTCGATCTGCTGGATGCTTTTTCCCATAACCTTCGCGAGGGCCTTTACACCGGTCCGGTCCTGGTTGAACGTTTTACAGTACTCTTCGTAAAAGGCTCTCAGTTTTTTCTGATAATAAAGATAAACCATAATGTAGCGGCCCTGCGCATAACAGAGGCCCGCGTTCTGCATGTACTGCCGATGGGTATATCTTGCGAAAGTCGCCAGGGGAATGTGACTTCCCCTCTGAAGCGCCGACTGGATTCCGCGCAGGCGGCCGCTCACTTTATGCGGAACAAGGTGCCCGGCCGCAACACCGGCGGCCTCAAAGCATGTAGCAAGGCCTTCCAGAATCCATATCGGGTGTTGCTGGCGCGGTCTGTGGCCCTCCATGTCCGCGTAGTGGAGCGCATGGGTGAATTCGTGGTCGAGTGTGCCGCCGATGTTGCCGCAGATGAGAATCTTCTGCCCGTTGTTGTACCAGCCGCCGGCGTTCGCCGGCAAACGGTTTCTCTGCCTGATTTTTACGAAATCCTGCTGTGACGGGCAGACAATGGTGATGTAATATGTCGGCTTGTGCTTGAAGTTGTCTCTCCATTGGGCGTCGGCGAAGCGCGCAAGGTGGTCCTTCATCCTCGCGAGCATTTCCATCGACCGGTTGGTGGCGAAGATAAGCTTCCGCTTTTCGTCTATCTCGTAGGTGTAGTCTTCGCCATACTCTTTTCGGAGGCGTTCGAGGACTCGGTCGGCGCCCAACCGCTGGAGCTGGTCGCGCTGCTTTAGAATATTCTTGTAGAACTTGCGCTTTCTGAGCGGGTCGAGGTCGGGGTCCCTCTCCATATGGCCGAAGTCGATCCAGCCCGCAAGTATCGACATCTTGAGGTATTTCTCGGCCTGTTTGAATTTCTTCGTAAGCGAATAGATACAGGCGAGATTGTACAGGGAGTTTACGTCCTTGGGATTGGTCTTGAGTATCTTGTGATAATGTTTCTCAGCGGTTTTGTAATCTTTCTGGCGAAGCGCCTGCCCCGCCTGCCTGCGCAGCTGCATGATTTCCTGCTGCGAAAGGTTCTCGGTCGCCTCGGGAAATTCGACTCCTTTTTCAAACTTGGTCAGCTTGCGCGCCTGCCGCTTCCATATGTCCGGCGGGCCAATTTCGACCTTTTCCTCGCGGGTATCGATATCCAGCTTGTCAACGGGTATGTCGGCCCATGCGGACTTTCTTATATGACGGATTACGAGAGATTCCTTTGATTCTTTAACAATCTTGCCTTTAAATATCCTGCCGTCGTGAAGTCTCAACTCCACCAGCTCGCGCTTGATTTCCTCTACTGTACTTTTGGGAATTACGAGCGTATTCCCCTTGGTCTTTATTTTGATATCCGTGCCGGTCTCACCCTCTATCTCGCCGGTGACGGTTTCCCCGGATTTGAGTTTAAGAGAATCGGCGACGGCCGGGCTGAACGTAAAGAGAAGAAACCCCAGGGCAGCCAGCAGGATTAAAATGCAACGGGCAGGTCTGTGCAGGCTTGTCCGCTTCATCATCGACTCCTAATAGTTTGACGTTGTCTCCAGACGGGCACCTCATGTAATCAATATATTATACGCAAGAACCGGCGGAGTGCTAGATTTTATCATCATGTTTTCCCCGGAAAATTATCATGAGTTATGACAGACCTGTGACACTTTTTATCCTATAATAAGCAGTAGAAGCGGGTTAGTTCAATTCACCGGAATATGTAAATGGCTTTTAACCATAAGATAAGCCTTTTTACACTCTTTCGCGGCATTTTAGCCGTGTTGGTCCTTTTCCTGTCGTTTCTGCTTTTTCCCCTCCAGGTGCTGGGCGACACAATACACCTTCGCAACGGCCGCACGCTGAAAGGCGAAATAATTTCTGAAAACTCCGAAGAGGTCACCATCAAGATCGGCACGATCGAGGTGACAATCACGCGCGCGGAAATCAACCGAATCGAGCGCGGCAAGACCGAGCCGAAAGACACATCGGTTGACAAAAAGGCAGACTTTTTCGAACGGGGCAAAGAGAAATTCAAGGCAGGCGAATACCGCGAGGCCGCGAAGCTACTGCGGCGGGCAAAGCAGAAAAATATCCAGTCCGAAGAGCTGGACCGCATGTTGACGTTCTGCGACTCGATTAATGCCGCAGAAAACGGGCTGAAAAAATTGCGGCTGAAAGAAGCAAAAGAGGCCGCAAACAAAGTTCTCGAACTCGAGCCCGAAAACGCAGCGGCAAAGGAGATACTGGAAGAAATCGCGGGCTACGACAAGATTATCGCGGAAAAGGGAAGCCTTCCGGGCGACTTCATCGTCTTCACGTCCAAACATTTCGAGATACATCACCACCAGCCGTATATCGGCAGCATTGTCGCCGAGGATGCGGAAAAGCACTTCGAGTTTCTCTACAACGCATTACGTTATGAAGGTTGCCCGAGACCCAAGTTTAAAAAGAAATTCATCGTTCGGATTTACCGTAACCATAAGGAATTCGTCGACGCCGTTGGTGATATCGGGAGGCTTTTCCCCGCGCTTACGACTTCCAAGACCGAGATCGCTGCCTCGCAGGGAGTTATAATAAATACTTTCAAGCACGAGATAACCCACTGCATGACCCACGAGATACTCCCCTCCATGCCGGTATGGATACACGAGGGCCTCGCCACCGGCGGCTACCAGCGCGCGAAGGCCGAAGGCTACGGAATCGCCAAAAAGTGCCTGGACGCGGGCAGGTTTCTCCCGTTCGACGAGTTTCTGAAAATCCGCACGATGGACAAGATGAGGATGTCGGCCAACTCGTTCTATTTTGAGTCGCGAATGGCGGTGGAGTTCATCATATTCGCCAAAGGCGGGATGAAAAAATTCCATAAATTCGCAAAGCGCGTTCGCGAGCTGATGGTAAAGGACGCAAATGCCTACGCAAAGCAGCAGGGGAAAAGCGTCAACGTCCGAAACGTCGACTTCCTGGAAAAACCTGTCAGGAAGATGCTTGAAAAGATGTACGGTTACGGCGACCTGAAGAAGTTCGACACAGACCTGAAGAAATATATCCTGTCGAGGCTGAAAACGGCGAAGTACCAGGAATCGCAGCAGCACAGGAAACTCACGGCAAAATGGAAATACACGCTGAGGCTCGACTCGGAGCATTTCGCGCTCTTTACGACCTCGGACAAAAAAACGGCCCAACCCCTGCTCGACCTCTCTGAAAAAACCTACGAAACGTTCTGCGCCGAGTTCACCGACACCGGCATGCTCATCACCGGAAAAATGAAAATATACCTGTTCGACAAGAAGAGCGAGTACGCTGCTTTCCTGAAAAAAAGCGGCAGCAAGATCAGCCAGGGGACGGAACTGGTCCCCCACTACAGCCCGTACTCGGGCGCGGCGTGCGTCTTCAGGCAGGGAAACAGCAAGGAGTACCTCCACCAGACCACGGTGCACGAGGTCGTTCACGGCCTGTCGCTCAGCCTGATGAAATCGTTCTACGGTTCCGGTTGCTGGACCGTTGAGGGGATAACCCACTACGTGGCGCTTTCCGCGAACTGGAAGAAAAAAACGATCAAGCTGGGCGAGATACACCAGACCAAGAAGTCTCAGATGACCGGCTACCTGAAGACTATGCGGAAAGAAGGCAAGGTCCTGCCGCTAAAAAAGCTCATCAGCATGTCGCAGCCGCAGCTTGCAAGAATCACAAGCCACGTTCAGGCGTGGAGTTTTTTCCATTTCCTGCAGCACGGTAAAAAAGGGAAATACAAGGAAGGCCTTCATAACTATCTTGCAGCAATCTGCTCGGGGAAACCGGCGGACGTGAGTACGTTTGAAAAACTCGTCGGGAAGCTGTCCGAAATCGAACCCGCCTATCAGGCCTATATAAAGAAACTCAAGCCCAATACTAATCTAAAGAGAAGATAAGGGACAAGGCAACAAGGGAATAAGGAAATAAGGAAACAAGGGAAGAGGGGAATAAGGGAAGTTTCTTCGTTTAGCGGCGCAGCGTGGCCGGTGTGGTCTGCTGCGCGCGTCTTTTACAGAAAAGAAACAAGGCAACAAGTTGACAAGGGAATAAGGAAGTATTGAGTATTGAAAATTTCAATTCTAAATTCTCAATTTACAATTCTCAATTCCCAATATGACGCCCGACTCATTTCACGTCCCGACCCTTTTCGAGCTTGACGTCCACCATCAGGATGTTTTCCAGGTTTTTACGCTCGACCGAATAGAGCCCGGACTTGAATCTCGAGAAGGATTCCATATTGAATTTGTTTATAGTTTCGTTTCGCTTCCCGATTTGACGGTTCAGGGCCTCGTTCTTTTTGGCAGCCTGCTTCAATAACGCCTTTTCCCGCACAGAGTCTACTCTCACAATATTGAAATTCATCGACCGCCAGTTGGGGAAGAAGTATTCATCCTTGTATCCTTCGGAGAAAGCGTTCGACCTGTAGTAGCTCAGGAAACCTTCGGCCAGGCCGTCATCGGTTCCGGCCCACGAGACTACCGCGGCGACGGCGGGTAACACCAGAAATGTGCTCAACGCAACGCCAATGGCGGTAACGCGTACCCGCGACTTGTCCTTGTTGTACGCGGTATCGTCAAAGCCCCAGAAAGGGTCGTAGTAATCGTCCTTGTCAACGCCGTAGCTTCCCTTTACCATCGTGTAGGCGGTTACGGGATGCGCTATGGTAAGGGCATGGCCGAGCCCGGGCATCGAATAGAGAAACTTTATGGGGAAATCAAAGCCGTCGCGAAGCGCCCCGACGGTGCAGTAATAGGGATAAGTAAAGTATCCTCCGAAAGAAACCTTTGTCGGCTTTTCAACGAGTTCCCAGCGCTTCTTGCCCGGGATGTGGGTGACGTGCAGTTGTCCCGAGAGCGAGCGGATGCGATCCTCTTTCCAGGCGACTTCGCGGACAACCCTGGCGTCGAAGTTTCCGTTAAGCGGCATTTCGTATATGCGCTTCCATATCCATTTCTCCGGGCCTTCAGTCGTAATTTCGATCCTGTAGGTTCTGGGACGAAGCTCAAAGCCGTGACTCTCCCCCGCCTTCCAGGCAATCGTGCCGGAAAGCGACTTTGCATCGACCTGTATCGTCCTCTTCAGCAGCACGTCCCTTTCGCCCAGCGGCTGAATCAATATCGTAAATTTGCAGGGGGCCGTTACCGCGTATTCAAATATAATCGGCTCCTGGAAGACGAGCAGGTTCTTTTCCTTTATCTTCAACTCCCGGGGCGCGGGATATTTTAACTGCATTTCGCCGAAGACCTTGTATACGCGGTCCGGATATTTTTCCGCCGGCAGCGTCTGCCTCGGGTTCTTTTTCAACGCGATGGAAAAGTTCTCGCGGGCGGGGGCATCCTTCTCCATCGCCGCATAGCAGACACCGATGCTGAGAAGGACTTCCTCTTCCTCTTCGGTGGTAAGCTCTTCACCACGAGCGTCAAGAAACTCCCTCAGGGCCACGCGGTACTCGGCCTTGCCCATCGCCGTGCGGGCGCGGACAAGGGCCGGATTTTTCGGTTCAGCCTTTTTCGGCTTTGCAGCAGGTTTTCCCGCAAGCTCTTCCTTTTCGGTAGTCGGCTCCACTCTTTCAGCGGGCGGTCCGGCAGTTTTTTTCGGGCCGGCCTTCTTTTCCTCAAGAAGCCGCTTCAGGCGGAAATCGTCCGGGTAAAGCTTCCTGAGTTTTTCGTAGACCTTTTTTGCATCTTCCGGCTTATTTAGAAACAGCTCGTGAATAATGCCGAGGTCAAGCAACGATTCCAGGAGCCCGGGATGGATTTTCAGCGCGCTCTGGAAATGCTTCACCGCATCGGCATACTCGCCCTTTGCAAGTGCGTCTACACCCGTGTTGTGCGCGAGAATGGCCTTATTATACTTATCGGCCTCCGGATCGTTTATCGGCGCGATGCGGCCGGCAGATGCCGTAACGCAGCCCAGGCAGAATACTGCGAACCCAAACAGCATTACCACGAAAGCAACGCTGCGTCGCCCTGCATCAGATATCACAACGTTGTGGAATGCGAGCTTCATTCGTTCTTTCCCCTGTTTGCAGACATGCCCGGCGAATATGCCGGGCAATTCTTTATCGAAACTCCTGATTGTCGCGCAAATGCATATGCATTTGCACAATTTACCACAACTACGCGGTTCCAAAAAGCAAATAATTACGGCTCGTAATCGATCTGGATGTAGTCGACCCACGCGTCGTTCGACCACCAGCTCGTGTAATCTTCGCCGCCGCAGAGGTAAACATCATCACCTGCGGCAACCTTCGGGCTGTCAGCCCAGTTTACGGGGGTTGTTTGAGCCATCAAGACGCCACTCTCATCGTATATACATAGATAAAAACTGGTTGGCGTGCTCCAGAGTTCCGTAGTAATAAAAGTTGCCAGATTATATGGCAGGGCGGGAACGGATTCCGTCTCCCATATGTTATCAACAAAATTCCAGCCATAGATGGGCGGGCACTGATGAGTAAAATTGGCTATTGCAGTTCCGCCCACCCAAGTGGCTGCTACCACGTTTTCAGGACACATACCACCAGTGTAGAACTCAAATGTCGCGTCGGGCGTTGCCCATATAAACATTACATGACAACCCTGAGACGCTGAGGCTATATAATTGTCTGTTTTTACGCGTACGCGCGCGACAAACGGCCTCGACAGGTCCAAAGGTACGTTGTAGTGCCACTGGTGCGCGTCTGAGGCAGAAGTGCCCTGATCGAAGAACCAGGTACCGCCCGTAACGCTCTGCGTGGCAGCGCCATTCAGAATATAGCTGAGATCGGGGTCGACGGTCCCGTCGTCGAAAGTCTCAAGGAAATCCGCTGCGGGTCCGCCGCCTGTGACTACCGTAAACGCACGTGAATCCTCGCTTGAATTGTCTCCATCGTCGTCTACCGCTTTCACGTAGAACGTGTGAGGCCCGTCCGCCAGAGTTGAAGTCGTCGTGGACATGGATACCGTGTAAGTCTCAGGGCCCGCATCAACGTGCCAGTAATAACCCATTACCGTACCATCGGTATCACTGCCGCTGTACGTAAACGTCGGCATATTGTCACTTGTATCACCTGTTGGACCGCCTGTTATAGTTACCGTTGGAGGATTGTTGCTGCTTGGCGGGTCGGGCTCGTAATCGACCTGGATGTAGTCGACCCACGCGTCGTTCGACCACCAGCTCGTGTAGTCTTCGCCGCCGCAGAGGTAAACATCATCACCTGCGGCAACCTTCGGGCTGTCAGCCCAGTTTACGGGGGTTGTTTGAGCCATCAAGACGCCACTCTCATCGTATATACATAGATAAAAACTGGTTGGCGTGCTCCAGAGTTCCGTAGTAATAAAAGTTGCCAGATTATATGGCAGGGCGGGAACGGATTCCGTCTCCCATATGTTATCAACAAAATTCCAGCCATAGATGGGCGGGCACTGATGAGTAAAATTGGCTATTGCAGTTCCGCCCACCCAAGTGGCTGCTACCACGTTTTCAGGACACATACCACCAGTGTAGAACTCAAATGTCGCGTCGGGCGTTGCCCATATAAACATTACATGACAACCCTGAGACGCTGAGGCTATATAATTGTCTGTTTTTACGCGTACGCGCGCGACAAACGGCCTCGACAGGTCCAAAGGTACGTTGTAGTGCCACTGGTGCGCGTCTGAGGCAGAAGTGCCCTGGTCGAAGAACCAGGTACCGCCCGTAACGCTCTGCGTGGCAGCGCCGTTCAGAATATAGCTGAGGTCCGGGTCAACTGTCCCGTCGTCAAACGTCTCGAGGAAATCACCGCCGGTTACCGGCGGGTCGGGCTCGTAATCGACCTGGATCATATCGATCCATTCGTCGTTGGAGAGCCAGCTTGTGAATCCTTCTCCACCGCAAAGATATACATCATCGCCTGCGACAATATCCGGAAAATCCGCCCAGTTCTTTGTCGTTGTTTCATAAACCATCGCCCCGTTCTGGTCCAGCCAACGGCAATAAAAACTGGTCGGCGTACTCCAAATCTCAAGCGTCATGAATTCGCCAATTGTTATCGGATACTCGCATTCTGAAGAAGTTGGCGTATCGTCCCATTGGTTCAATAAAAAATTCCACCAAACTGATGGTGAAGAACCACCGCAATATGCCCATGTCAGGCCCGGCGGAGTAAGACTTGAAAAACTCATGTTAAGATCTGCCAGTTCCTCCCCTCCAGAAATAAACGCGGGTTTCGATGTTCCTTCAGCAAATAAACAAAAAACGTTGGCTGCCTGAGATGCTGACGCAATATGGTTCGCTGTTTTGGTTCTGATTCTCGCCACGAACGGCTTGGAAAGGTCCAGTGGCTTGTTGTAGTACCATAGGTGTGCATCTGAAGTAGAAGTGCCCTGATCGAAAAACCAAGCTCCGCCCGTCACACTCTGCGAAGCAGAGCCGTTCAAAATGTATACAAGGTCAGGGTCAACCGTCCCGTCGTCGAACGTCTCGAGGAAATCCACCGCCGGGCCGCCGCCTGTGGCTACCGTAAACGCACGCGAATCCTCGGTCGAATTGTCACCGTCGTTGTCTACCGCCGTCACGAAAAACGTATGAGGACCATCCGCCAACGCAGAGGTCGTGGCTGAGGTGGATGTCGTGTAAGTCTCGGGGCCCGCATCTACGTGCCAGTAATAACCCGTTACCGTACCGTCGGTATCGCTGCCGCTGTACGTGAACGTCGGCGTGTTGTCGCTCGTGTTACCTGTCGGGCCGCCCGTTATCGTTACCGTTGGAGGATCGTTGCTGCCTGGAGGAACTACCGTGAAACTCCTCGAATCCGTTGTCGAATTGTCTCCCACATCATCTATCGCTTTTACATAAAACGTATGGAATCCCTCCGGCAGCGCCGGAACCGTTACAAACGTCGAAGTCGTATACGTCTCGGCGCCACTGTCCACGTGCCAGAAGTAGCCCGCAACCACTCCGTCAGGGTCTGATCCCATCCAGGTGAAGCTCGGCGTTGTGTCAGTCGTATCTCCGGTGGGACCGGAAGTAATACTCACCGAAGGCGGAAGGTTGCCGGGGCCGGATATTACTGTAAAATCCTGCCAGGCTTCGGATGAATTCGCCCCGTAGTCGTCCACCGACTTCACGTAGAACCTGTACGAGCCATCGGCAAGAGGTGAAAGGGTTACCTGAGTCATCGACGTGAACGTCTCATTCCCCGCATCAAGGCGCCAGTAATAGCCTACAACCTGACCGTCGGGATCGCTCCCGCTCCAGGTGAACGTGGGGGTGTTGTCAGCCGTTCCGCCCGACGGACCGCCCGTGATGGCAACCGTCGGTAAGAAGTTCGTGTAAGACGGATCTATCGTGAAATTCCGGTAAACCGTGACCGAATCCGCTCCATACCAGTCCTTGCAGTAAAGCGCGAACGTGTGGTCGCCGGGAACAAGCTCGGTAAAACTCGCGCTCTTCCACAGGCCTACGTTCACCCAGCCCTGGTCGTCAAGATTATAATAATAACAGTAAACATCTCCGTCCGGGTCTACTCCGCGCCAGGTGAAAGAGACTGATGTTTCGGCAATTGTGCCGGACGGACCCGTAAGGATTTCCACCGAAGGCGCTTCGTTCTGCGAACCCTCGGATACATTGAACGAGCGGGTAATTACCGCAGAGTTCAGACCGCTCGCACCCATGGCGAACACGCGGAACGTGTGAGAACCATGCGAAGGCGGCAGTATCTTCACTGATGTCTTCGTCGTCTTATGCGTCGGTGGATCTTCGTCAAGGCCGTAATAGTACCTGTAGATGGGAACTTCGGGCGTGAGATTCTTCCAGGCAAACGTCAGAGGTACCTGCTGAACCGTACCCTGGGGAGCGGCAAACCACCCTATAACAGGAGCCTGGGCGCCGCTGATCGCGTTCACTACCGTGAAATTCGCAGTCTCGCCCTCGAGACTCGTTGAAGAACCATCGTCCGGTGTTATGCGAATACGTACGCTTGTCGAATAGCCTATCTCGTCGGTTACGCTGTCCCACACAAATACGTGATGGGAGCCGGGGAAAACGCTTGACGAAAGACCGGTTGTGCCCTCGCTGCCGGGGCCTTCAGTCGCAGGAAACCACGTCTTGCCGGAGTCGGTTGAGTATCCCACCGTAATGCTTACCGGATCACCTTCAATATCGACAATCCGGTACGAGATCTCGATATTGCCCGACTGCTCCCCTATGGGCGTATCTACAAACGCGCTTGGCGTGGGATAGGCTTTTTGTGCCGGCCCGAGCAAAACCTCGCAACCGCCTGATGTGAAAAAAGCCACGGAAATAATAACCACAGATATGCTGATCAGGGAAATCCACCGATGCATAAATACCTCCGATGCAGGATAGAGGTTCATTCCCGTAGCCTCGGCCGAGCCAGAAGGAACGCCGTAAGTGAGTCAGTTTCGGAGTTGTGGCGCTTCGGACAATTATTACTTTTATTCTCTGTCAGGATTGCAGGGCTTACAGTCCCAACAATATTGTTATTAATATAACAATTTTCACTTGTGATGTCAAGTTCCTTTTACAACAAGTTGACTTAACTTAGGTTACATAATTATTTCAATATCCTTGACTTTTCTGCCATTACTTTTTATTCTTGACGGAGTTACGAACCCGGTTAGAAGAAAACGAAAGGCAATAATCATGTACGAACTACTTGAAAAACTTATCCATGTGCCTGGAATACCCGGCTATGAGCACAAGGTGCGCGAACTGATCGCCCAGAGCCTTCCCGAAGGCGTCGAAACCGCGACCGACAACATGGGCAACCTTATCGCCACTATCGGTAATGGCGACAATGCAATTCTTTTCGCCGCCCACATGGACGAGCTCGGTTTTGTGATAACAGAGGTCCGCGACGACGGTTTTCTCAAAATCAAACCGCTCGGCGGTACCGACCCGCGCACGGTTTTCGGGCGCGTTCTGCGCATCATAACCGAGACCGGCGAAATCAAGGGCGCCATCGGCGTAAAACCGCCGCACCTGATGACGGAGCGCGACAAGGACATGAACGAAATCGTCAAGATTACCGATATGGTTGTCGACATCGGCGCGACTGATAAGGCTGAAGCCGAAAAGCTCGGCGTAGGAATACTCGATTTCGCCGTGATTGAGAAGCCCTTCCATATACTGAACGAAAAATTTCTCTGCGCCCGCGCGCTTGACGACCGGCTCGGCTGCTTTATCCAGATCGAAGCGATAAAACGCCTGCAGAAAGAGAAACTCTCAGGCAAAGCTCATTTTGCATTTACCGTTCAGGAAGAAGTAGGATTAAGGGGCGCCACCCTTATCGGGCGCACACACAAGCTCGACATGGCGTTCGCCATCGACAGCGCATCGTCCGGCGACATCCCGCAGGCGAGAATCGACCTCGGGCCTGCCAAGCTTGGAAAAGGCGCCGCCCTCCGCGTCCTCGACAACAGGGTCATAATCCCGCCCGCGTTTACCAAGGAAATCTACGCCGTGGCCCAGGAAGCCGACATACCCTGCCAGATCGTTTTCACCGGCGGCGGCACAGACGTCGCCCCCATCCAGACCGAAGGCCCGCGAGTCATACCGCTTGCGTTCCCGCTCCGCTACACGCACTCGGCAGTCGAGATGGTCCACGCCGACGACGTTGAAAGTATTACCAGGCTCGTCTGTACGATTGTTAAGAAGTATGTTGGATAATGTGAATTAATATTAAATACGTCACTCTTTCCCGGATTTTCAAAAAGTATGCATTTTTTTCTGACAACTCCGCAGGGCGTGATATAATAGTTTTAGAAGTATCGAGGTTCCCGCCGATTCCGAGAAGTGGACTGTGAACCGCTTCTGTAACAAGTCAATCGACCTCCTCCGCTCCCACGGTGTAAAAAAAGCCGCTCAGAATGGAAAAGGTAATAATCGTGGATAAGCCGCCCTATGGCTAACACCGCGCCTGTATCGACTAAATAGCATTATGTTGCCAATATCGCAATTATGTAGCATGTATCGTTTGACAGGCACCCTTTCAGTGCTATAATACTTGCCAGAAGCAGCCGCATGCCGAAACAAAATAAGGTCACCACCAATGAAACGTTTTGGCAGGTTTCTGCTTATTTTTATGACCGCGGCCGCGCTTATAACTGCTTCTGTCTGTTTTCTGGAATTATGGAACAAGCTACCGACTCATGAAAGCAACACACCTGTTGAAGGTGTAACCCGTGAAGCAGGCTTAATTCAGCACACTCCTCCGCCTGACAATGCATCCGAACTGAAATTCGAAGAAAAAACGGATGAGTCTGCTTCAACAGATCTCCAGAACAATACCATATTTGGATATGTCTATTCGGAAAAGACCGGGGACCCGATCGCTGGGGCGTTGGTTCATGTAATTTATATCTTCGCTGAGCGAAATAAATCTTCGGGTGCTGAACCTCTGCAAGCCGTTACCGATGAAAATGGATTGTTCCGCATTGAGAAAATCAATTTGGACGCGGAGATTAGATATCAGGTTGATGCAGAATCTTATTCAGTTTACGCAAACAGTATTTGGATTGGCGGCAAGAATTACGAAGCAGAACTCGGCAGGATAAAGCTTTCCAAAGGAACAAATGTTACATTCAGGATTACGGATACTACCACCGGCAAGTTGCTGCCGGGAGAGGGATTATTGATAAGAAATCACGAGGCCTGTTGCTCAATCGATGGAAAGTTTGCAAAACAAAACCTCGACGGCTCCATTACTTTACGGCTGAAACCCGGTGAATATGGCTTCTTCACAAACCACCTGCAATATGAACCGAAGAAAAAGGAGGGCGTAAAAGTCGGCAAATATGAACTGACCGTAAATTTTTCGCTCATCCCCGGCGAAGACATTTCCGGCATCGTAGTCGACCACGAAGGAAACCCGGTCGTTCCGGCAAAAGTGATATTCAGAACCGAAGGCAGTTATGATAGATCGGTATTTTTCTGCGACAACAACGGACGATTCACGGCATACAACAGCTTTCGCCCGGGAGTTTATAATATTACCGCCGACGCGGAAAACAGTTTCGGGTTTACTGTAAAGGGCGTACCGTCCGGCACGAAAGGCCTTATCGTCAGGCTGCCGGAAACGATCATAATGAACGGGACATTAATTGATGAAGAAACCGGCGGACCGGCAAAGACAGGTAGAGCATCAATATGGATAAACCTTCCGGATGCAAAATTCGCCAACGGTCATTCGATGAGCCAAAGTACCGACTCTTCCTACTCCTTGAAAATGCCCCGCGGCCTCAGCTATCTTTACATAAACGTCGGCAGCGCTACTTACGAATCTATAAGTGATCGGAAGATTGTGCTTCCTGAAAAAATTGGAAACTGTTTCACTTACGACATCAGGATGAAACCCCGCAAGTATATTGTCGGGAAAGTCACAGCCGCGGATACGAAACAAGCTCTCGAAGGCGTAAAGGTAACATTATCCGGAACGACCGATGGTAAGAAACGCGAAATAACAACCAGGACTGGAACGAACGGAAAATACAACTTCAATATGTATGCCATCCTCGAAGGAAAAATAGAAAATATCCTGTTTTCGTATGATGGTTTTCTTGCGTATTCAAATAACAGTTATTGCCGGGGTTATTCATCCGATTGCAGAACGCTCAACGTCGAACTCAGGCGCGCCGGAAAAATCACCGGTACCGTTACCGGCCGGGACGGTAAACCCCTGGCCGGAATAACGGTTATAAACAAATCCAAATGGCCCAATAAGAGCTCCGTAAGCCACACAACAACCGACAAAAGCGGTAACTACACCTTCGAAACCCTCGACCCGGTTGCATCTCACATCATTTTCGTTGGTGGAAGCGAAGGCCGGATATCCCGGAAGCGGAAAGTATGGGTCAGCGCAGGAAAAACGGCAATAAATAACATTGTCATGTTCAACCGCTCGGAAATATCCGGAAGAGTTATCTCATTCATCGGGAATCCGGTAGAAAAAGCAAAGATAAAGCTTACTGTAGCCGAGGCGATAACGGACAACACCGGATGTGTCTCTTACGAATTGCATGAATTCAACGTCAAGTCTGACGCAAACGGCTTCTACAAATTCGAAAAGCTGCCACCCGGAACCTGCACATTCAAAGTAACCGCCGGCGGCTATCACGATTACAAATGGACAGGCCTCGAGCTCGGCGAAGAAGAACTCAGAAAAAATGCCAATCTCGAGCTCGACCCGGGCATGAGCGTTGCCGGGGTCGTATTGGACGATTTCAACCGGCCAATAGAAAGCGCAACGATTCAAGTTTACCCCGACAATGGTCATCATCAGCAAACCGTAACGAATGAAAACGGACATTTCCGCTTCACAACGCTGAAAGAAGGTTACGTCCGTTTATACGCATCGGCCAACGGCTATATCGGCAACCCCAACCGCAGGGTTAAAGCGGGGCATCAGGGCGTGTGTTTCAATCTTATTCTGGGCGGCACGCTGACAGGGAAGGTAACAGGGCTGGATACTTTCAGCGAAACTTGCATTTCCGTATCCCCGGAAGGCTCCGGTTCCAGTTCCTCTTCATGCAGTAACGCGGACGGGAGTTTTGTTCTACAGCTTCACCCCGGAAAGTATACCGTCAAGGTAACCGGCAAAGGGTTTATAGCAAACAGAGTGAAAGGCATAGAAATCGAAGCCGGGAGAAATACTTTTATTACAATCCCGGTATTATCCGGCTGCTCTCAAACGGTTAAAGTGCTCGACGCAGACAGCTTTCAGCCTATTCACGGAGCGGGAGTCTATTTCAGGCCTTATGCGGCAAGCCAGGAAGAAAGGCAGAAACTGCCCTGGAACATCTGCTATAACAACCATAAACGTACTGACGTCTCGGGTCTTGCCACTTACAGTGGCCTGATGCCCGGGACCTACCAGCTGGAAGTCGAGCGGACATACTACCAGAGAAAAATCGTAGGGATTGTCCATGTCGCAGACGGCCCCGGTGAAAGCCGGGAAGTCCTTCTCCAGAGCTTCGGAAGCATCGAAGTTTTCTTAAAACGGTCTGGCACCAATTCTCTGGGAAGGTGCCGTGTCCACGTCCGCTCTATCGACGATGAAAATGCAGCAAATGGATCAAAGTACTCCAGCTCATCCAGAATTTGTGCAGGAGGAAACAGCCGTACCTTTCATAACGTCCCGAAAGGTCTTTACCGGATTACCCTTAAGGTGCCGGGATATAATCCATACGAACAGAGGGTTTACGTTGCCCAGGGCGAAGACGTAACCTGTACGTTTCAGCATTAATACCTTAATAATTCCCCGCCTGTTATTCTCAGAATCAGTCTGATTTTTTATTGAATACACGGCAACCCTCTCCGTCAAAATACCGGCCGAAAAGCCGAATGACGGGGA
This sequence comes from Planctomycetota bacterium, assembly GCA_004376375.1. Taxonomy (GTDB): domain Bacteria; phylum Planctomycetota; class E44-bin39; order E44-bin39; family E44-bin39; genus E44-bin39. Next base: position 1,526 of record SOJX01000075.1, on the reverse strand, counting down.
GGAAGCAATGAAGGCTTCTCACAAAACTCTGGTTACTTTCTTTATAGCTCTCAATTTCCTGATTTCGCCACCGCCTGCGCGGGCCGATATCGTCCATCTCAAGGACGGCCGGAAAATCGAAGGCAGGGTGACGAGAGAAGGCAACCTGGTAAAAATCCGGCAAAAATACGGCTGTATTTCCGTTCCGAACAGCGAGGTTCTCCGCATCGAGAAAAAACCGACCCTTGAGGAAATTTTCGAAAACAGGCTTGCTGAGCTTGCGAACGACGACGCAAACGGCCACTACGCGCTTTACCGCTGGGCGAAACAGAACAGGTTCGATGAACGACTCTATCTGCCTCTCCTTCAAAAGGCTTATAAACTAAAGCTCGCCGCGGTCGCAAAAAACGATGTCGACGGTTATATGAAACTTTACCGCTGGGCAAAGAACAACGGTGTCGAGCGGAAACTGTTCATAACGCTGCTTGACACGGTTGTCTCACTCGACCCCCAACACGAGGTAGCGAGGAAGGAGCGCGGTGAAAAAAAGTTCCGCGGTAAATGGACCGCAGTCACTGAAATCAACAGAATCCTGCGCGAAGAACACGCGGAAAAGATGCGCGCCCGGGGATATGTTTATTTCCACGGACAGTGGATAAAGCCGGAAGCAAAAGACCTGCTTGTTCAACTTGAAGAAATCGATAAAAAGAAGAAAGCCCTTGAAACGCTTCAGAAAGACGTATCAAAAGAACGCTCCGCTTTCGCCCGTGAGAAGCGTGAAGCCGGGCGCGACCGCCGTGACGCCGAGCGCCTCTACGAGGAAGCCCGCAACGAGCGCAAGAGACTCGAGCGTGAAAAAGACCGGATAAGCAAAGACCGCGACGAAATAGCCCGCGAACGGCGCAAGCTGGACGGCGACCGCCGCACGCTCGACAAAGCCGGACGCGACCTGAAAGACGACGGAAGCGACGCGGCAAGACTGGCCCGGGACGTAAGCTCCGAGGCCGACAGGCTCGCCCGGCTTGCAGGACGCATCGCATATATGCTGGAAAAAGAAAAGCAGAGCAGTTTCAGCTACGAAAAACTTGCTGCAGACGGCATCGCCAGGCGCGTAAAAGGCCTTGCCGACCGGATCGAAAAGCTTTTCAAGGATTAACAGTAGGGGCAAGGCATGCCTTGCCCCTACATTTTTTCATTCGGATGGCGGGCAGTCCTGCCCGCCATCCTTTTCCACTACTTATACGCTTTTTTCCTGATTTTTCTTGTGACGTTTGGGTTATTTGACCGACTATTATATGTGATGCATGGGTCATTTGACCGACTATCTTTATAGAAACGCAGGGAAACCGCAACCTTTCAAAGGCCTAACTTCAATACGGAACACGAGATGAAGCGACACCCCATTGTTCCACTCCTCGTATTTCTTGCCCTGGCAATCCTGTTTACAGCCCAGTTCGGCTGCGGCCAGAAAAAAGCTCCAGATAAAATCGTATTCCTGGGCCCGACGGGAACATCTACTGGTACCATCCCGGGCGGAGGCGGTTGAG